>JAYTTF010000149.1:0-20753 GCA_043745195.1 Bryobacterales bacterium
GATGATCAATCCCCAGCTTCCGACACCTTTGCCCCTTCAGGCTCCTTTTGTGTGAGAATCGACCTCCGCTCCAGGCTCTTCTTGCATGAGACAAGACTGTTGTTCCGTCAGCTTTATGGATTTCGCGTATAATATGGCAGTAACCTACAAGTGGCTTTTGCCGCCATCAAGATAAGGACTCTGACGAGAATCGCGATTATGTCTGCATCCATTAATCCAATCACCAATCCTTCACCGGCACAAAAACCGCCGGTCCTGGTTCCCCCTACCGCACCGCCAGTGGGGCGAAGTCGACTCAAGCTTTGGGGCGGATTGCTTCTTGGTGCGCTCCTAGCCGCAGTTGCCTGGTTCGGACTGCGATCGGCTCCAGAAGAGAAATCAGCAGTTGTCGTAGTCCCCACAGTGAAAGCGGAAACGGGATCGATAAAGCAGGTAGTGCGAATTTCGGGCCAAACTGCCACCCGTCAGTACGCTAACATTACTGCCCCTATGATTCGAGGACCAGAGAGCAATCGTCCAATGGTGCTTTTGAAAATGGCTCCTTCAGGAAGCATGGTAAAAAAAGGGACAATTATCGCGTCTATTGACGGGCAGTCCATTGAAGATCATTTGGAAGACGTGAAAGATTTTGTTGCAGCAGCAGAAGCCGATGTACGGAAACGCGAAGCAGAACTTCGGTTAGACACGGAAAGTTTGCAGCAGAACCTGCTTTCTGCAAAAGCTGAAATGGATAAAGCAAAGCTCCAGGCTGGTGCTGCTGAAGTGCGCACAGAAGTGGAGCGGCAGCTATTGACTTTAGCTTCTGATGAAAATACGGCTCGCTATAAGCAATTGCTAGGCGATATTGAGAACAAGAAGACTTCTCACGAAGCAAATCTTGCCATATTGAAACTTACACTGGAACGGCATAAACGGCACTATGGCCGACATGTTGTCGATCTGCAAAGGTTTGTTATTCATGCGCCAATCGATGGCCTGCTTGTTTACACCAGTATTTGGAGTGGAAGCTCTATGCGTCAGATTGAGCTTGGCGATCAGTTGTCTCCAGGACAGCCGTTCATGAAGGTGGTGAATACCGCTACCATGACGGTTGAAGCGAAAATCAATCAGTCAGAGAGTGAGCGGTTCCGCATTGGCCAGCAAGCCACTGTTACTTTAGATGCATTCAGTGGTAAGACTTTTCCAGGGGCAGTTTACTCCATCACGCCCATCGCGGTTGGTGGCGGACGCCAAAATTTTTTCATCCGCAACGTACCTTTACGGATCGCAATTTCAGGATCGGATCCGAAGTTGATTCCTGACATGTCCGCTGCAGCCGATGTTGTTTTAGGGCAGGAAGAGGGAAAGCTTGTGATTCCCTTAAGCGCAGTCAAATTGGAAAAGAACAAGGGTCTGGTTGCTGTAAAAACTGCCAACGGTTTTGAGAATCGCGAAGTACAACTGGGGATGCGCAACGATACGCACACCTCCATTCTTGCCGGGCTCAAACAAGGCGAAGAAATCAGGGCATCCTTCTAAGTTCCACCATGCGATTGTTTCGCGCATTGGCAGTAATTAGTCTAGCCGCGCTGCCATGCTTGGCGGAACGCCCTAGTGTGGTTCTAGACTCAGGCGCAGCAAAGCTTACCATTGATTTAATGGGTGGCGGCATTGTAGGATTCGAGCTTAAAGGGCTTGCGCTGAATCCATTCACATGGGAACAAAAAGGTGCGGAGGACGAATCCCGTCCACGGGGTCATTTTCTATGTCTTGATCGATGGGGTGCGCCTTCCGATGCGGAGAAAGCCAACGGCATGCCGTTCCATGGCGAGGCCTCCAAAGTTGTTTGGAAAGTTACACGGCAATCGGAGTTGGAAGTGGAAATGTCCGCCACGTTGCCACTTGCAAAATTGAGCATCGTGCGAGTAGTGAAGATTATTCCGGGTACCTCTTTGGTGGAAGTTTCCGAGACTGTGAAGAATTTGAACACGCTGGGACGCATTTTCAATTGGGTTCAGCATCCTTCCATTGCCCCGCCCTTCCTTGACGAATCGACTATTGTGAACGCCAATGCAGGGGAGGGATTTCCGCAATGGGCTCCTATGCCTGAACCGGAAGAGATGGCGGAGCGGTGGCCAATGGCGCGCGGGGAAAAGAATATTGTTGACGTCAGCAAGCTTACCAACGATCCCAATCCAAATGTAGTGTCGTACGTGGTGGATTCAGAAATGGGGTGGACCACGGCAACAACGCCATCCAAGGGACTGCTGGTAGGGTACCTTTGGAGCACCAAGGATTACCCCTGGTTCAACGTTTGGCGCCATGTGGAGAACGGAAAGCCTGCAGCGCGAGGGCTCGAATTCGGTACCACAGGGCTGCATCAGCCTTACCCTGTTTTGGTTAAGAAAGGCTCTATTTTAGGTCGCCCGCTGTATGCATATCTGGATGCAGGCGAATCGCAAACACGAAGCTACGCCATGTTTCTGGCAAAAGTGCCGAATCAATATTCGGGCACAGCAGTGGTTGCACGATCCGGGAAACGAATCACTATCCGGGAAAAGACCTTGGGGCGATCGACTATTGTGGTTGGTCCGCCTCAGTAGCTTTTTGCAGGTACTTCAAAGCAGCCAGTGAATCAGGAGTGATCCGGGCACCTTCAGCCGCCATGCGGAGCACTTCATCGACTGACCGGAACTTTCCACCAGCCACTTCCTCAATCTGGAATTCCATGGGACCATCCCAGATGCAAGAGTAAATGGCTCCGAACACTCTGGAAAGTTTGTCTTCAAAATAGATCACGCCATGATGAGAAAGTGGAACGCCACTGATACCCAGTTCTTCGGCCAATTCCCGTTGAGCGCCAACATCGTAGCTTTCACCGGCAACAATCACTCCTCCTGCGGCAAGGTCAAGGAAGCCAGGGTAAATGTCTTTGGTCATGGTGCGCTGCTGTACAAAAATTTCTCTTTGGGAATTGAATACAAAGATGTATGTGCAGCGATGAAGCAACCGTTGGGTGCGCATGACGTTGCGCGGAGCAGTATCGGATTCGTGATTTTGTTCGTCAACGATTTGAACGAGTTCCATAGACTGTCATCCAATAGTACAAGGCGAGTGATAAACTACTGGCAAATGAGAATATTAGTCTTCAGCTTGCTTTCGTCAGTTGGTCTATTGGCGCAAGGGACGGTTACCATCTATGGCACGGTTACGGACCCGAGCGGAAGCTTGATTCCAGGAACGGCCATCACGGTGACTCAGACCACCACGGGGCAGGTGCGCAGTGTGACGTCGAACGAACGCGGCGATTATATCGTCACCCAGTTGCCCATCGGCGCATACATCGTCGCAGCCGAACGCCAGGGCTTCAAGAGGTTTGTGCAGCTTGGCATTCGCGTGCAAGTGGATGAGAATCGTCAAGTGCCGATTACCCTGCAGATTGGCGACCTGGCCGAAAGCGTCACCGTGCAGGCCGAGTCTGTCCAAGTGGAAACGCGCTCCGGCACACTTAAGGAAGTGATCGATTCCAAGCGCATTGTGGAGCTTCCGCTGAACGGCCGCAATGCGCTGGACCTGCAGCGGCTGGTGCCTGGTGCGGGTTCGGTGGCCGGACGCGGACAGGGGCAGAACGATACCATCTCCATCAATGGCAGCCGTCAAAACGGGAACAACTACGTGTTGGATGGCGGCGACAATCACGACCCTTATTTCAATTCGCCATCCGTCTTCCCGCCGCCAGATGCGTTGGAAGAGTTCTCCATTAACACCAACGCCTACTCGGCCGAGTACGGGCGCAACGCCGGTGCGCTGATGAATGCCGTGACGCGTTCCGGCACCAATCAGTGGCATGGCAGCGCCTTCGAATTCCTGCGCAATGAGAAATTGAATACTCGGAATTATTTCTCCAACACCGTTCCGCCCTTTAAGCGAAATCAATTCGGCGGCACCTTTGGCGGCCGCATCATTCGTGACAAGACTTTCTTCTTCGCTTCCTATCAGGGAACGCGAGATCGTTCGGCACCCGGAGCACAGACGGCCAATGTGCCAACGGCGGTGGAGCGTAGAGGCGACTTTTCCGCGCTTGCCCGCGCCATCACCGACCCTGCCAATGGCAATCAACCCTTTCCCGGCCGCACTATTCCCGCCAGCCGGATCTCGCAGCCGTCCGTCAAATTTCTGGATGCCTTTGTGCCATTGCCCAATCGCGCCGATGGCCTCTATAGTTTCGCCAGCCAGCAATCCAACGACCAGGACAACACCATCTTCAAAGTGGACCATCAGGTGAGTTCGGGCAACCGTCTAAGCGGACGCTTCCTGATAAACGATGAGGCGTTTCAAGAGGTGCCGGGCAATCTGCCGAACCTGTTCGCCAACATCAAATACAGCAACTACAATCTGTCCCTTTCCGATACACACATCCTTTCGTCTTCGCTGCTGAACAGCTTTCAGTTCACGTTCAACGACATTGACCGCCGGCAGCTTTCCGTAGTGCCAGGCAACAAGAGCTGGAATGACTTTGGCGCTAAGTTCACGCGGCCGTTCACCGAAACCGATGTGCCTGTGGCCATCAGCACCAACGTCAACGGGCGCTTCAACGCATTTACGCGCTATCCGTTACAGCACTTCCGGCGCAACTATGAGTTCAGCAACCGGCTGAACTGGAACAAAGGCGCGCACTTTTTGAAAGCGGGCGGCAGTGTCCGGCTCTCCCAACTAGACTTGTCAGAGTTCTTTGAAGGCGATCCCGCACTGGTTTTCAATGGTCAGATTACGGGCGATTCGGCGGCGGACCTGATGATTGGCCGCGTCTTCAACTTCCGGCAAGGGTCGCTGCTGGTGAATCAGCCGCGCCAGAAGGAGTGGGGTCTATTTGCGCAGGACGATTGGAAAGTGAGCCGCCGCGTGACCTTGAATCTCGGACTGCGTTACGATCCGTTTCTGCCCTTCACCGACCAGGACAATCGCTTCTCGCAGTTCCGGCCCGGCCAACAGAGCACCGTGTTTCCCACAGCGCCGGCAGGCGTACTATTCCCCGGCGACGCCGACTGCCGATGGCGGCCATGCGGGCCAACTATAGTCGCCTATCGCCGCGCTTTGGTTTCGCATGGGACCCTACGGGCAAGGGCAAGTTCAGCGTGCGGGGTGGGTATGGTATTTTCTGGTCGCAAATTCGGCAGCAGGCGAACAACCAGCCCTCAAACTCGCAGCCGTTTGCCGCCAAGTTCACGTTTGATGCGCCACCCAGTGTAGAAAATCCGTATGGAAATACCGTCAACCCATGGCCCTTCACGGCGCCAACCACGGCGGAAGCGCGACGCACCTATCGTTTTATTCGCCCCTTGCAGATGCAGCCGTATGCGGCTGACTTCAGCAATGGCTATATGCAGCAATGGAACTTTAATATGCAGCGCGAACTGTTTGGTGCCTGGGTCGGCACCTTGGCTTATGTCGGCAGCAAGGGCAACCACCTTTTCAACCAAATCGAAGGGAACCCGGCAGTTTTTCGCACCGGTGCCACCACTGCGAATACGAATGCCCGTCGGCTCTATGCGCCGGACTTCGGCCCAGTCTCCCTGCAGTTGAGTAACGGGAACTCCAACTATCACTCACTGCAACTTTCAGTGAACAAGCGCTTCGCGCACGGCTTTTCACTGCTGGCTTCCTACACTTTCTCGAAGCTGATTGACGATGCTTCAGGAGATGGCAATGCTTCCCCAAACCCCTTCAGCCAGCGCTTTAATCGCGGGCTTTCGAATTTGGATATACCCCATCGTTTCGTCAGTTCACTGGTGTATGAGCTGCCTCGCTTAACGGGCGCAAATCCAGCGTTGAAGTGGATGCTGGGTGGGTGGGACCTCAATTGCATTGCCGCTCTGCAAAGTGGCAGCGTATTCACCGTTGTGTCTGGCCGTGATAACAGTTTCTCTGGCGTGAATCAGGATCGCGCCGACCTGATTGGCAATCCGTTTCTGGACTCGAGCCGGCCGCATGGGGAACTTGTGGAGCGTTACTTCAATATCGATGCCTTCGCCTTCAACGCGGTGGGCACCTTCGGCACCTCTGGCCGCAATATTCTCCGTGGTCCAGGGGATGTTTCCGTTGACGCCGGCTTGTTCAAGAACATCCCCCTAAGGGAAGGCCATCGCGTACAGTTCCGAATGGAGACATTTAATGTTTTGAATCGCGTGAACTTTGGCAACCCAAACGCGAACCGTAGCGCGGCGGCCTTTGGGCGAATCACCAGCGCCGGACAGCCTCGAGTGATTCAGTTGGCGTTGAAGTATCAGTTCTGAGACAAGCAAGAAAGTTGTTGCGTCATTTTGTTAGTCAGTTCATTTTCTCAACTGCCGTTTTTGGATTATCGTGCACCCATCTCAAGCAGTTGAGTGCGCAAACGCTTTTCAGCCAGCAATCTGGATATTGCAAGCCAACGGGGATTCGGGTGCCTGGCCCAAGCTACTGTACTCTACATGAAATCGGAGAGTTACTCTAAGCGAGCGGCCTGGCTCGCGTGTCCCCTTTGGCGGACTTTCTACGCTCTTCAGTCTCACCTCTTGGGTGACTCTTATTTGCCAGTTCACATGTCAGCTAGTTCCTTTCATTTGAACTATCTCGGTAGTCATGCCACCTTCTCAACTGCCGTTTTTGGGATTAACTGTTGGTTGCAGCCATCTAACCCGTATGTCTCACGAGGTTTTTGCCATCAGTGCTGAAAAGACCATAAATGCTGCGGTTTTTGTGCAGTTGGGTTCGTGGTGGGGTAGACCCTTTGGTCTGCCGGAGGCCCCCCGGCCGACCTTTACCGTCGAAGCAAAATTTCCGAAATTCACAATAAACTCAGCCATGGAATCTCTTTCGCTGTTACTTACGCCATGCCTTGGTGAGAAATCCGGGCTAACTATTCCCAGCCAAAAAGGCTGATTTGCGCAGGCTCCGAATTTTTCTTTGGACTGACTTTGGACTTCCGGCTCCCATGGCGGCGAGCCACTTTTTGGATTTCTGATTGCAGTCCGGAGCGGCGACGAAACTCTGTCAGCCGCGCTCGTGCCGCTTTCACTGCGGACGCGTGATCAACTACAGGGGCTGGATAAGCACTCGGGTTATCCCGCAATTCGGGCAACCAGCGACGGATGAAGATGCCCGTTGGATCGTGGTCTAGCTGCTGCTTCAGCGGATTGTAGATTCGTATGGTGTTGATGCCGGTGGTCCCCGATTGCATTTGGCATTGGCTCCAGTGGATGCCGGGTTCGTAGTCAACAAAGCACCTTGCCAACTCCAGGCCCGCCGGGCGCCAATGCAGCCACAGGTGATATGCGGCGAACGACATCAGCATCGCACGCATACGGAAATTGATCCAGCCCGTCTCACGGAGGCAACGCATGCAGGCATCCACCATTGGGTAACCCGTTCGCCCTTCCTGCCAGGCCGCGAAGTGTTCAGCGTTATGGTCGTTCTCGCGCAGCCCGTCGAAGCCACGCACGAAGTTGTGAAACTCAACGGCTGGTTCGTCTTCAAGCTTTTGCATGAAGTGATCGCGCCAGTGGAGCCGGGCGTCGAACGCACGCAGAGCGCGGCGGACCTCCTTATCCTCTGAATCGTTGGCAACTCGACGGAGCCTCTGCACGATTTGCCGCGTCGAAATGGTTCCATATGCTAAATGAGGGCTCAGGCGCGAACAACTCTCAAACGCGCTGACCGGGGAAGACATCTCAAGATGATAACGGTGGCCGCGTTCGCTCAGGAAAGTATCCAGCGTGGCGTGGGCGGCCGATTCGCCGCCTGGCTGAGCAAGAATGCGTCGATCCGGCGCAAGCCCGAGTTGCGGTCCGGTAAAGAGTTGACCGGGATCGATCAACACCGGGCGTAGCGCCGTCACCGGCTCGGATGCAGGCTCGGCCATGCGGGCTTCCCAGCGTCGCGACCAGCCATCACGCGAGGGCAGACGCCGCACCACGCCGCCGCTAGGAATTTCGCGCCACTCAATACCCTGCTCCCGGGCCCAACGCGCCACCGCCAGGTCACGAGCATACGTGAGGCCGTTACCGGTCTCTTCATGCGACCAGATGCGCGCCATGCGATGCGTTTGGTGAAGCTCCTGCAGAATTGCCACAGCCTCGCCGCGGCGCACTACGAGGGGCTGCCCGAGTTGTGCCAATTGCTCACGCAATTCCGAAAGGGACCGATGGAGAAACGTCCAATGGCACGAGTCGAAATCAGGCGCGGCAAGCAACGATGGCTCAATAATGTAAAGCGGAATCACGAAGCCGCGCTCTACTGCTTGGGACAGCGGCGTATGGTCACGCAGACGGATGTCGCGTTTGAACCAAACCACCTCGTACATCACGATAGCAGCCTCCCTTCGGCCTTCGCCCAATAGCGGGAGAAACGCTTCAGATCGGTCTTGCCGGTGAGCTCGACGAAGCACGGCGCGGGCACGATGTCCACTGTAGTGACACGTCTCAGTTCGCCAATGCGGTCGCGTAACCAGGGATCCGGAGTGTCCACTGTGACGACGCCCGTTGCCCGCCCGTCGGCAATCAATGCGGTTAACGTCGGGATGACGGACCCGCGGTGAATTTCAGCAGGCAACTCAAGCAGCGTCTCGTAGACCCACAGAATTCGCTTCAGCCCCCAACCACTGGCAGCAAGGTAAGCATCATCGAAAATAAACACGGCGCGGTCTTCTGGGGTGAGCCATGAATCGCTCAGGCAATCGGGGTGTATCCATGCGATCCTCATACTCCGTTCCCCTCAATGCGAAACAACCGGAGGGAGAGTTCGGCGTAAGTGGCGTCAAACGGACACTGGGATCGTGCCACGCAATCGCGGCAGTAAATCGCGTCGGTGTACTTTTCAACGTTCTCGCGATTGAAGAAGTATGGCTTGTGTGAAAACGTGGATGCCACCCATTGCCAGGAGAGATTGTTCGAGGCCACATCGCCGTCAAGCAGGTGAGTGAGAAACCACCGGGCACCAGCCTGCCATTGGATTCGCCGCCAATGGACCAGATAAGCCGCCATCCACATCCGGGCGTGATTGTGCAGGTAGCCTGAAGTCTGCAAATCCCCGCTGAAGGAATCAATGCAGGCGAGGCCGGTTGATGCGGAGAGGACATCGTCAGGCATTGTGGAGAGATAGTCCGCCGCTGCCCAACCTGTCTTGTACTCCTCCCGATCGAGCCATACTCCGTCGCCCCATACCTGGTACAAGCGTTGCCAATAATCACGCCAGGCAAGCTCACTGATGAATTTGGTAATGGTCTTGGCCGAGCCGGTGGTGGATATAGCGTGGCGGCGGACGGCTTCCAGCGTGAGAACGCCGTGCCGCAGGAAGGGTGAAAGATGAGTGACAGCTCCGTTGAGGTGGTTGCGCGTCGCAGCGTAGAGACGAGGTTCGATGGCAGCCAGACGTCGTGCTGCCTCGGCCGCACCACCGCGCCAGGGGCTGATGTTGGGGTCAAGTGCGACGGCAGCGGGAAACTCCTCGCGCAGGTAATCCGCAAGGTCCTGCCGTGATGAAAAAGTGCGCCTCACAAGCCACCCGCCTTCGGCCGGTTTGTGCGGCAACGATCACTGCAATACCGGACCTCATCCAGGCCCTCGCCCACTTCTTGCGCCAAGTAAAAGGCCGTTGACATGCGGCACAGATTTTGGTCGGTAAATTCGATTTCGTGGGGCGTCGCGGCGGTTTTGGCATGGTTGTCAGTTGGGAGCAATGGTGCCCAAACCACCGTCTAGGCCGTCCACTGGTCGGGCGATCCTGCCAAGGGCATACATCTCCTGCGAAGCTTTGAGCACCCTGGCGTTTGATTTCGAAACAGCCACGCGGCAGTTCAGGGCCGAAGCAGTGTTGGTTGATGTGCCTATTATCAGAACTTGCACATTTTAAGGGATGCTCTCGGTTGCCCTAGAGGCGTAAAAAATGGATATTAAGCTGGTTCCAATCCAGGCAGGGGAGCCAGATTACTTTTTAATCTCAGATCTTCCTAAAGCTATTCTTCCAGTCTCCGCATTTCGACGAATTGCCGCGCCTTGCCCGTCTGTAAACCGGAGTTGCCGCTGCGCGGCTTTCTTTAGGTCAACCCGGCGAAAATCCGCTCGCATCAGCCCTTCGGAAGAGTGTGCAGACGAGTTCAGCAGCAGGTGCCCGATCTCATGCGCTATCACATGTCCTAACAATCCAGAAAAATCAATAATTCCAAGGTTCGATGCCTCCAGTTGCCCCACACGCGACAAAAATACGGCGGCGTTGCCTCTGGGGATGATTGCGAACCCCATTGCGGTTTCAGTAGAGCCGTTCGTCAGGGGGGATGGCAATAGGTGCAGCTCAAATGCCCGGGTGGGGGCCGGGCACGGCTCGTGATTGGAAACACTAACCGCAGCACAGGGTACCCAGTCCACAACGACGCACACGGACTTGAGAAGCCACGCTGCCTCGCCTTTCGCCAGTCGAAGTGAGCCGTTTTCCACGGCGGCGTCGTTGAACAATTTCACTGGCAGGGTCTCCCAGGTACAAGCTTTGCAAGGCGCTGCGCCAACTAAAGCTAACAGAAAGACGAGGGTTGAAGGGTGCAACATCTCGCCAGCCTGTACACAGCCGTCTTAGAGGCCAAGCTATTTAAGACACAAATCTTGGCTACCCGCTAAACCCATGTAAAACCAATCAATATGGCGGCACGCCAGTTGCCGGCTACCTGCTATCATGCTGAAATCGGGAGGTCCATATGAGTTCCAATCCTTCGGCTTCCACCGTTCGCTGGCGTTTCGGCCAGTTCGAAGTAGACCTTTCTACGGGCGAATTGCGCAAAAACGGGCTTCGGTTACACATTCAGGAGCAGCCGTCACGGATTCTTGCAGCCCTCCTCGAAAGGCCAGGTGAATTAGTCACCCGCGAAGAGCTGCGTGAGCGATTGTGGCCGGGGGAGACGTACGTCGACTTCGAGCGCAGTTTGAATGCTGCCGTGGCAAAGCTGCGTCAGGTTCTTCTGGATTCAGCTGAACAGCCACGGTATGTGGAGACGGTGGCCCGACGCGGATATAGATTGATTGCCCCGGTGGAAGCAATACTTCCGGCATTGGAAACCGCAAGCCTTCCATCCGATTCGACCACTGTTCCGATTGACGGCTTGACGCACCAGCATAAGTGGGAACGGTTATTCTGGCCGGCGGCCGCGCTTGTTACGCTCGCCGTTGTGGCTGGCGCCTGGTATTCTTCCAAACCGAGACCGGTCGACTCCAGGGAATCCGCCATTATGCGGTTCGTAGTATCCCCGCCCGATGGGACCAGAATCCATCCGGCATCTGCCGTTTCGCCGGATGGGCGCAAAGTTGCTTTCATTGCGATCGATAGCGCCGGCCGCCGGTCACTTTGGGTACGGTCGCTAGCAACTGAAGTGAGCTTCGCCTGGAGAACACGGACGGAGCACTCTCACCTTTTTTCTCGCCGAATTCTCTCGACATCGGCTTTTTTGCGGAAGGCAAGTTGAAGAGAATTTCAGTATTCGGCGGGTCTCCGCAAAACCTTATGCGATCAAAGCCAAGCGGCAGGAGGCACATGGAATAAAGATGGAATCATTCTGTTTTCTCAAGGAGGCAGGTTGTTTCGGATGTCAGCCGCTGGTGGAGCGGTGGTCGAACTTAGGCAACCGGCCGCATTACCCGGCCAAAGGGTTGTTGATACTTGGCCGCAGTTTCTACCGGATGGGCAGAAATTCATAGTCCGCTCCAGAATTTATGCGGGGAACTTCAACCCCGTTCGGTCTGAAATTCTTCTCGGATCACTCAACTCGGAAAAACGGCACTTCCTTGTAAGCAGCCTGAATCAAGGTGCAATCACATCGTCCGGCCACTTACTTTTCGTCAATAAAGGCTCTCTCTTTGCCCAAAAACTGAATCTTGGCCGATCTCAACTTGTGGGTGAGCCGCTGGTGGTGGCAGAAAACCTCGCCTTGGGAAACGAGGGCGTCCAGGTTGAGCTAGCCCCTGGGATGATGAGTGCATTGGGTCCGGCTGGATTCTCCGTCGCCAACAACGGTGTGCTGATTTATCATTCCAGGGAACCGCTAAACAACCAGCTTGTTTGGTTCAACCGGGAGGGAAAGCGATTGGGAGTCGCGGGTATGACGCGCGAATATACGCAGATCTTCCTTTCTCCTGATGAACAGTGGGCTGCGGTGGGCATCCGAAACCGCGAGCGGGAAGGAGTAATGGACCAGACCCTTTGGCTGATGCAACTTGGCTCCAATGTGCTGTCTCGCTTTAGTTTCGGCCGGGGAATGGATGCAGATCCGGTTTGGTCTCCTGACTCCAGCAGGATTATGTACGCGTCAAATGATGGGGCGCATGGCGACCAGATAAACCTGATGGAAGCGACGACTGGCGAGCGTGCGGCCAGATCATTTTACGCGGACGGCCACGCGAATAAGCCCGAAGCTTGGTCACCGGACGAGCGATTCCTCGTCTTTCGCCGCGACGAAACGACAGTGTTCACTCTTCCCCGTTCTGGAGATCGCACACCGTCGGTGCTGCTCAACACTCCTCAGGCGCGGGGACGATTCCAGTTTTCACCAGACGGCCGATGGCTTGCGTATTTGTCCACTGAATCTGGCCATGCGGAGGTTTACGTGAGCCGTTTTCCCGACATGACGGGTACCCGCCAAGTGTCGAAAGATGGTGGTTACACACCAATTTGGAGAAAGGACGGGAAAGAACTGTTTTACATGACAGAAAACGGCCAATTGATGTCGGTGGACATTAATGCCGGTGACAACTTGGAAGCTAGCGAACCCAGAGCGCTCTTCCGTTCTGATATCAGGATTTCTAACGCCAATATGGGCCAATACGGAGTAGCCGCGAATGGTCAGAAATTTCTGGTGATTGAAGCCCCTCGCTTGCCATCTGGAAACACACGGATGCACGTTGTGAGCCATTGGGATTCGCCGCGATCGCCATAACGCCGCATCAAACTCCGTCCAGTCCGGGTGGTGGCTAATCAATTTTCCCAGAGCCAATTTGGCCTGAGCACGCAGGCTGGACGATACCCGCAAGGGATGCGCTTGTTAACCACATTTCGCCGCCTGGAGCACTCGGCGTTTGTGCGTCGGGATCGTTACATGAATGTCACTCAGAGTTCATCGTTCCGTCACCCATGAACGCCATACTCAATAGGAACTCCTATGAGCCGAATCCTACTCACACTCGCGGTCACGGCCTTTTCCGCCGCCGCACAGAATTTTGACGTCGCACTTATGGGCGATATGCCCTATGGCGTTGCGCTTGAGCCACGCTTTGAACGGGTGATTGCCGACGTGAACCGGCAGACAGTCGATTTCTCGATGTTCATCGGCGATACAAAAAGCGGCTCCACGCGTTGCGATAATGCGCATTACTCCAAAGTCCTGAATTGGTTCAACAGCTTCGACACAGCAGTGCTGTATACGCCAGGAGATAACGAATGGACCGATTGCATGCGCGTCAACAATGGCGCTTTCGATCCGTTGGACCGGCTGGCGTTGGTCCGCAGGACCTACTTCCAAACGAACCAGACGCTTGGCCGCAGACCGCTGACGGTGATTCGCCAGAGCGTCGATCCAAAATATTCGACGTATGTTGAGAACGCCATGTTAGTGCGCGGACCGGTAGTTTTCGGAACCATCCACGTTCCCGGCAGCAACAACAATCTGCAGTACAAGCTGGTGCAGGGCGTTGCAAACCCCTTCTATGATGCCGACAAAGAATTCGTGGCCCGCAATGTGGCCAATGTCGCCTGGTTAAAGACGATTTTCCAAACAGCAAAAACGAATAAATCGCTGGGGATCATGATTGGCATCCAGGCGAACATATTTGACGCCTTCCTCGACCCCTCTACGGGTTCCTCGCGTTCGGGTTTTGAAGAGTTCGTAAAGGTTTTGCGAGATGAAACTAAGGCCTTTGCGGGAGAAGTTGTGCTGGTTTCCGGTGATAGTCACTACATGCGCATACACAAGCCGCTGACCGATTTATTTCCGGCGTGCACCTCAGCTACCGGCGACTGCAAACCGTTCGATGCTGCGCTCGACGCCCGCGGGACTCGCGTCCTGAACTTCACCCATGTCGAAGTCCCGGGTTCAACCGATGTGCACTGGGTGCTTTGCCATGTCCGTCCGAATGCGCGTAACCTGTTCCAGTTCGAATTCATGATCGTCCCGAACGCGGCTGCTGGCGCGGCAGTAACGGCAGTCATCGCTGGGCCCGCATCTCTTGAAGTTAACAGCCCACAAATCGGGTTGGATGGAACCGGCTCGAACTCACCGAACTCAGGCGATATCGCCTTTAAGTGGGAGAACGCGCCAGGATATCCGCAAGCGGCGATTCTGCGGGCCGACTCGGCGGCACCGCTGGTCCAGATGACGCTCCGAGGCGAATATAAGTTCATGTTGACGGTTACAGACCGGACTGGGTTATCGTCAACAATCGCAGTTACTGTCCGCTACATCTAGAGCAAACGTTGACAGTGTATACGTGCTCGGGCGAATTGCTCGACGAAACAAAATTGCGAGCCCCTATTCGAATGGCAAAACTGGCAGGCGACGTTTCAAGTAAGCCCTGGGCGGGCGGAAAAGGTTTGGAAGGAGAACGCTCGAAATTGCTTTAGGCTTCGCTGGTAAGGTTTTGCAATGGCACACCGTTCCCATTCAGCGCCCCTTCGCGAGAGTCGTCCAACCGGTGAGCAACGTCAGCGGCGAAGAGTTGTTCGCGGGAAACGAATTGATCAGGTAGCGGCCGTCCTGGGACACATCGTGTTGGAACAGAACAAAGGTGGCAGACGTGATGCGCGTCTGGAATAGCACGCGGGGCACCCCAGCCGTTCCGGTTTGCGAATTAAACGTCGCTTCCATAAGCTTCTTATCAGGACGAACGTAGATGATCCGCTTGCCATCGCGGCTCCAGCGGGGCTGATTGCCCCCGCCATTCGAAATCTGAATGCGGCGGCCAGGCCCCGGAAACGCTTGGGCAAAGATGTCGCCGCCGACCGGGCCGCCCAGCGCTTTGTAGGCCACCCATTTGCCGTCGGGCGAGAACTGGCCCTCGGCCGCGGGGCCGTTCCCGAAAACGCTCACTTGCTGGTCTGCGGGAGTGTAGATCCCGAAGTGAGGGGGGAAGACTCCGATGTTCATGAACAAGAGGTAGCGCCCGTCCGGTGACCAGTCATTGGGAATCATCATGGCTCCTTTCAGCAGCACCTGCGGCGGCGACGAGCCGTTGGCCGCAACATGGCGAATGGTGATGCCTGTGGCGGAAGATGATGAGGTGGTGGCGCCGTGCAGGTAAGTGATGTACTTGCCATCGCGCGTCCACAACGGAAACTCGTCGTCCCCGCCTTCAGTGATGCGGCTGCTGAGGCCGCGCACGAGATCATAAACGCGGATGTTGTGTTTGCCGTTTCGTTCGTCATCGGATGTCAGGGCCAGAAAACGGCCATCGGGCGAAAAGCGCGGGTCCTTGTAGCCGGTCTCGGGCAGTTGTCCGAGTTCCTTGCCAGTGGAATCAAACCAGCTGAACTGCGAGGAGACGTCGGCCGCCGATTGAAAGACCAGCAGCCCGCTGTCGGAGGCCGAAAAGCCGGACTTCAAAAACGCGGCATCCTTCTCCAGTTCCTGCTCTGCGATCGGCACGGCTGACCCGACATTCTCAAGCTTGGCCGGATCGAAGGGCTGGGCCATCAAGGTCCGATCGCGAACGAAAAGTAAGTTGCCGGAAGCGTAGACCACGTTTCCTTTAAGGTCCGACAAGCGCTTGGTTTCCCCGGAATCGAGCGAGCCCAGATAGGTCCCGTCCTGCTGGGAGTCAGCCTTGCTACTCCAGTCCACGAAGTAGAGGAAGTGATTGCCATCGGGTAGGAAGGCGGGCCAACGATGCGCCTGGCCGCTCCTCGCGTGTGGCAGCGGGGTAGCTCGCGTGGGAGTGCCGCCAGTGGCTGAAATCCGCAACAACGGCCCGAGGGTGCCAGGCGCGAAAAGGATGACTCCGTCCCGGTTCCAAGCCCCTCCCAGGCCCACGGGAGCCTCACCCAGGATTTTCACCGCGCCACCCGCAATGTCCATGGTCTTCAGTTTGCCCTCGGCAAAAAATCCGACATGCCGGCTGTCGGGAGACCAGAACGGATGCGCCGCACCGTCGGCTCCATTCAGTTGTTGCGCGCCCGATCCGGTCAGCGTGCGGATCCAGAGCCCGTTCTTCCCGTCCTGCCCCACGGCCACGAATGCGAGGCGCGCACCATCCGGCGACACCGCGAAGTTATACGGCACGAAGGATAATGTGGGCGGCGGCATTAACGACGAGCGGGTCACTTGCCTGGATGGCGGCACCACCCCGGAACGAGTCGCCATCCAGGCTCCGCCCGCCAGCAGCAGCAGTAGCAGCGCTGCGGCCACCGCCCAAGGCAGACGCTCACGACTCTTCTGCGGGCTGCCGGCTGGAGCGGCACCGCCCCCGGCGATCCAACGCAACTCGCTTTCGAGATCATGCGGATGCTGCCAACGGTCTTCCGGATCCTTGGCCAAACACTTGCTCACCACGCGGTCGAGCGCGGTTGAGGTGAGCGGCTGCAGCGAGGAAACGGGCGGAGGGTCGGTTGTCAGAATGGCAGACGCCAGGCTCGCTCGGCTTTTTCCGGTAAATGCCTTGCGGGCGGTTAGCATTTCGTAGAACACGGCGCCAAATGAGAAAATGTCGCTCCGCGCGTCGGCTTCCTTGCCTTCCACCTGCTCCGGAGCCATGTATTGCGGTGTGCCGATGACAGCGCCTACCTCGGTGAGCCCGGCCCTCACCGTTTCCATCTCGGCGGACCCGGACGCCTTGGCCACTGGCGCGCACCATTTGGCCAAGCCAAAGTCGAGCAACTTGGTCCCGGTCTTGGTCAGCATGATGTTGCCGGGTTTGAGGTCCCGATGCGTGATGCCCTGGCGATATGCCGCCGCGAGCGCGCTTGCCACCGCGATGCCGCACTGCAGAGCTTGCTCTGCCGAAAGCGGGCTTCTCGCCAGGCGCTCGGCCAAGGTCTCGCCTTCGATGAACTCCATCACCAGGTAGTCGAGGCCATCCTGCCGGCCGATGTCGTGCAGGATGCAGATGTGGGGATGGTTTAAGCTCGAAACGGCCCGTGCCTCGCGTTCAAAGCGTTGGCGCGCTGAGGGGTCGATGGCGAGGTGAGTTGGCATCACTTTCACCGCCACAGTGCGGTTGAGCCGGGTATCCTGGGCGCGATAAACCTCACCCATTCCTCCCGCGCCAATCGCCGCGAGGATTTCGTAGGGTCCCAATCGGGTTCCAGGAGTTAGCTGCATTGTTGCCGAACCGATTGTAGCGCACCTGACTGCATGCTTAAGCAACTGGGCCCGCTGAGGGTTGTCGACACTTGGCCGCAGTTTCTACCGGATGGGCAGAACTTCGTAGTCCGCTCCAGAATTAGCGGGGAACCTAAACCCGGGTAGATCTGAAATTCTTCTCGAGTCCCTCAACTCGGGAAAATGGCAATTGTGGATACGACCCTAGCTGCCGGAGGTTGGCTGGAATCACCAAATAAATTAATAGGAGCAGTTCGATGGACCTCCATATAGTTCTCACTTGCGAGCTCGAATCTCGCGCGGCGGCTGCGGCACTCGCAACAGGGCACGAGGTGCCAACTGACCTCATTGGCGCGCGGCTCCACTGATGATAGTGAAAGTGCCGGGGGCGTTGATGGTGGTTTGACGCTGATGGATTGGTAGAGGTTGGGACCGAGTTTCAAAGTTGGTGGAAGGGCGGTACCTCGGAAGAGGTCGCGGCGTTGAAGGCGCTGCTTCAGAAATTTGTACGTCTTTTACTTTATGCCGAATAATGACACGTCGGCCTTAAAACGAGATCGGCCGTTTTCAAGTTCCCTCACTTCCCTACCCCCACGGTAGTTGGCTGAATTACAGCTAAGCTTTCCAGTGCCCAACCGGTTGGCTTGAAGTGCTTAGAAGATGTAACGACCGAGCCTCGATTTATTGTTTGGATACCGCGCGGACTTACCGTAGAAAGCTTGCTGGCCAGCGAGTTGTTCTTCCTGGTTACAGAGTACAGTATGGAGGGTCGATTCCGAACTATGGGTTGGCGGATAGTGTTGATTGCGGGGGAAATATTTTAATTTTTCGATGGTGATGGGGTTGGCGGAGTTGTGGAATCGGGGTCGGATTAGGGCTTCGAGGATATTTTTAGATGTGGCGGCTTATCGGCCCGATCTGGCAGGTTTTCCAATATTAAGCTAGTTCGAATCCAGGCTGGGGAGCCAAATTTATTTCAAATCCATATCTGTGTTATCCCAAGCGCGACGAAACCGACTATCTTCCTGAACAGCGTTACGCGGATGTGACTCGTCGTAGACTCCGATGCAGGACCCTGGAAGTTTCTATGCCCACCCCTGGGACTTCACTGGTTGGGCGCTTGGTTTCGGGCACTGCCCATAGAACACTTCCCCGCATCCACTTGTAAGGGGGAGGCATCTTGTTTTACCGTAAGTGAGATGCGAAAGTCCTTCAAATGATATGCACCCGCGCAGCTGCCTCGATCGATTTTCGTAAAATTTCGATCACCAATCCGAAACGTGATCCGAAAAACGTGAGCGGTCGCGAGAGTTGGTACCCATACTACGCAGGATTTTCCCCAGCCTTCGCGCGCGACTTCTTTGGATCGTTACATCTCGATCCAGGCAGCCGCGTGATGGATCCGTGGAATGGCAGCGGTACCACGGTCGAGGCGGCTGCCCATGCGGGACTCGAAGGGAACGGCTTAGACATCAATCCGGTAATGGTGGTGATCGCGCGGGCGCGCATGCTGAGTGACGCCAGCCGCGGCAGTATTGCCCCTATTTGTTCCGCGGTCCTCGAAAAGGCTCGTGCAATCGATCCACCCACCATGGCGCAGGAAGATCCGCTTGGTGTGTGGCTTTCGCCCGAAAGTGCCCGAGGATTTCGTCGCCTCGAAACGGCAATTCAGCACTACTTGGTGGCGCATGGTTCGTACACGCTTTTGAACTCCAGCGAGTCGATTACGAACCTGTCGGACATTGCCGCTTTCTACTACGTGGCGCTATTCCGCACGGCACGTGCGTGCTTGCAACGATTTTACACGTCGAACCCAACGTGGGTGAAGAAGCCCGCTGCACTTGCAAATCGTGCCAAGCCCGCGTTTGAAAACATTCTTTCGACATTCCAACAAGTGGTTACGTCGATGGAGCAGGTGTTGCAACCCGCGTGGAAGCGGAGCGCGGGTGGGCACTACACATTGTCAATTGCGTCTTCGGAAAAGCTACCTATCGAGAGCGGCGCCATTCAGGCAGTCCTGTCCTCGCCGCCGTACTGCACGCGAATCGACTATGCTGTTGCGACTTCGATTGAACTAGCCATTGTCGGCGTCAATGCAAATAGTGGCATGAAGGAGCTACGTCGGTCGATGATTGGAAGTGCGACTGTGCCGAAAACTTCCCCCAAAGTACAACCGGAATGGGGTAAAACCTGCCACGGGTTCCTTGACAAGGTCGCTAGTCATCCGTCGAAGGCCTCCGTCAGCTATTACTTGAAGAATCATCTACAGTACTTCGATGGCGTCTTCCGTTCTGTTGCAGAGATCTCACGCGTACTGGTCAAAGGGGGAACTTGCACCTTGGTCGTTCAGGATTCTCACTACAAGGACGTACATAATGATTTGCCGCAAGTCTTTGTGGAGATGGCAAAAGCCCACGACCTCAATTGCGGTCGACAAGTTGACTTTGAAACTGCGAGATCGATGGCTAGAATGCATCCTCACGCTCGCAAGTATTGGCCGCATCTTAACGCTCGCGAAAGCGTTTTGATGTTTACGCGAGAATAGAGAAAAGGAGATACAAGGTATGCCCGAAGGTTCCGTTGAATTGATGGAAGCGATTGAGTCGCAACGAAAGAAGATTAGTACACACTCCCTCGACCTTTCGTTTAACGAACTGGCGGATATGCATGAGAGCAAGGAGAAAGAGCTCGATATCTCACCGGACTACCAGCGCTTGTTCCGATGGAGTCCTGGCGCACGCTCTCGCTTCATCGAGTCACTCCTTCTTGAACTGCCCGTTCCACCGATTTATGTAGTTGAAGAAGCCGATAACAAATATGTCCTTATCGACGGACTGCAGCGTATCTCGTCGTACCTGCACCTCAGAGGATTGCTCGAAGCCAGTCATTTGGATCCGCCGGTGAAGAAAGGCGAGAAGCTCGAGCTTATCGACTGTGATATCGTCAAAGAGCTCAATGGAAAAACATTCGATGCTCTAGGGACCGCACTCCAAATAAAACTCAAGAGATCCTTCATTCGAGTTGAAGTGGTGAGAAAAGGCAGCGACGCCCATCTGAAATACCACATGTTCAAGCGGTTGAACGACGGTGGAGTGGGGCTGACTCACCAACAATTGCGCAATTGCTCGATACGTCTCCTCAGTCCAAGATTTATCGATTTCATTAAATTGCTTCGTGACACCGATGACTTTCAGACCTGCACAAGCACACTTTCTAACGAACGAATTCTGGGGGCATTCGACGAGGAGCTAATACTTCGCTTCTTCGCGTTCCGCAACGCCTTAAATGCGTTTAAGCACGAAGTCACTGATTTTCTGACCGAATACATGGAGGGAGTGTCTGACCCGGAAAGCACGATTCCCTTCAACTACGAGCAGCAAGAGGATGCGTTTCGTCGCACATTCGCCATCCTGGCCCGAACGTTGGGCGAGGACGCTTTCGTCTATGCCAG
>JAYTTF010000150.1:0-20611 GCA_043745195.1 Bryobacterales bacterium
TCCGCAGAGCCCGCCCCGATGGCCGTTGCTCCGTTCACCCCCGCATGGCTCGAACGCCTCGTGCGCCGCTGCCTTAATAAGGACCCGGAGCGCCGCTACTTCTCAATGCACGATATCGTGCTCGATCTGGACTCGCCACCGCAAGACGCGCCCGCTGCCAAAGCAAAGCCGAACCGCTGGCCCTGGGCCTTGACCGCAGCCTTCGCCGTACTCGCCATCGCCGCAGTCATCTTCCCGCTCCGCAAAACAAGCGAATCGCCCTTGCCTGTGAAGTTCGATGTGACCCCGCCACCAGAAGGCCGGTTTCTCATAGCGGCCTTTACCGGCGGTTCAGCAATCTCACCCGATGGTCGAACTCTGGCCTACGTGGCCACCGATACCAAAGGGTTAACGCTGCTCCACCTGCGACGGCTCGACTCCTTGCAAGCCCGCGCGCTTCCTGGAACCGAAGATGCTGGCCGCCCCTTCTGGTCGCCCGATAGCAAGTCTCTAGGCTTTGTCGCCAGCGGCAAGCTGAAACGCATTGATGTGGCCGGCGGCGTTCCCCTCACGTTGTGCGACGCGCCCACCGCGCGAGGTGGAACCTGGAACGAGGATGGCGTGATTCTGTTTGCCGACCGGAATGCAGGACTACTGAGGATCGCAGCCTCTGGTGCGGGAGCCTCTACACCAGTAACCAAGATCAATCAAACTGGCGGTGAAGTGAATCATTACTACCCCAACTTTCTGCCAGGGGGTAAAGAATTTCTCTACTTGGTGGTACATACTGACGCGGCAAAGGGGGGCATCTATTGGGGCTCGCTGGACGGAAAGCCGCCGGTCCAGATCCTGCAATCGGAGTATAACGGGATCTACGATGCCTCCGCAGGGCGTCTGCTCTACATCCAAGGAGATGGGGTGCTGACGGCGCGCAAGTTGGAGTTGAATCCGCGCAGGCTTACTGGTGATCCGCTGATAGTGGCCCAAGGCGTAGGCGGTGCCAGCAATAACGGCTATGCGGAATTCTCTATCTCCGGCAACGGGACACTGTTTTATGGTCAGGGTACGGTGAGTGGAAAGCGTCGCTTCGAATGGTGGGACCGCACTGGGAAGCGGATCGAATCGGTTGGCCAAGCTGTAGAAGCATCTTTTTCCGACTTCAGCATCTCCCCAGAAGGCAGCCGTGTTGCGGTCAGGGCGGGCCGGACTTCCGGTGACATATGGGTAATGTCCTTCGCAAGCGGCATTGTCACCCGTCTTACCTTTACCGGCGGCAGTTATGCGCAGTGGTCTCCCGATGGCAAGCATATTTACTACGCCAATGTTGGAAATATCTACAAAAGAGCGGCAGATGGTTCTGGTGCGGAAGAGTTGCTTGCAAAGGGTGATGTTGTAACCAGCGTTTCCCCGGATGGGAAACATCTGCTCTATGGGCGTGACGACATTTTGATACTCCCGTTGGAGGGAGAGAAAAAGCCTGTGCCATATCTACAGAAGAAGTTCAATGAAAATGGGGCCGTCTTTTCCCCCGATGGCCGGTGGGTAGCCTATCAATCGGGTGAGTCCGGTAGGCGGGAAGTCTACATCCAGGGTTTCCCGGAGCGTCGCGGTAAATGGCAATTATCGGCTGAAGGTGGTTTTTCCCCTCACTGGCGGGCCGATGGAAAAGAGCTGTACTGGCTTGGGACTGACTTAAGAAGTGTGATGGCGGCCCCAATCGAACTACAGGCTGTGGGAGCCAAGGCAGGCCGCCCGGAACTGCTGTTCCGCACTTCGAATCCTGGCATACGCTTTCGTGACGGCAAGCGATTTCTGGTGCAGGTCCCGGAAGGCGGCGAGCAGCCCAGCCTGCCCATGGTGGTGGTTGAGCACTGGGCCGCGGGCCTGGCGAAGTAATATGAAGATCCGCGACGTTCTGAAATTGCTACGCAGCGATGGACGGACGATAAGGAACCAGGAAGGTAGCCATCGACAATTCGTCCATCCAACTAAGCCAGGTAAGGTGACGGTCGCCGGACATGAATCCGATCAGATGCCACTGAAGACGCACAAGTCTATAATCGTATCGGAAGCGGAAAAGTAAACTTTCGCAAATCGGATAGTTTCCAAAATGGTTAGATTGATAACCCCGGCAATGGTAGGTGGAAGGCGCGCCAATCGCATCGTTGTCAAAGCCATTGAGACTGAGACTGAGGCCGAATACAACAATATGGTCGCGGCGGTGGAACGGTTGATTGACAAAGGTGAGGAGCACTTGTCCAGCATCTTGTTAGGTGGCAACGGCTGAAGCGGATGGTGTCGGTCGTCGTGAGCTTGAATCAAATTCGCGAGAGTCTCCAGAAGTGCCGATTCTTCCGGCGCCTATCTGATGGAATCTAGCAGACTGGAGTCGAAAGATTTTATTGCGCTCTTTGGGACGCGTGGACGGGTTTCTGAAGTACTCAGTGGAAAGCGATCCATAAGCAAAGAGCAAGCAAGAAGATTGGCTTCGCGCTTCAAGGTCGGCCTGAGACAACGATAAACTGAGCATCGGCTAAGCCCAAATCCGCATTCTGCCGAAAGAAGAGATAGGCATGAATCGCGCACCCTGGTACCTACCTTTCCTCTTGATTTTGCCCGCCTTCTATCCGCTGGCCTACGAGTGCCTGCATGTCCCACAGAATCAGATCCCTACAGGCTTCATCCAAACCGACATGCCTTCCTACGTCGCCAACGCCCGGGAGCATTTCGACGAAGGATTTCACCTAACCTACGGCAATCCTTACGCCGGCTACGGAACGCCTCGCATCTTCTTCCAGCCTCAAACTTTAGTGTTGGCCCTGTTCCTGCGCACTGGACTTAACCCTGGCATTGCATATCATTTATTTGGCCTTTTAGCCCAACTCTTCGCCGCCTTCGTAGCCGTTCGTCTTTATGAAAGACTTGCGGGATGGCAAACCGCAGCCCAAAAAGTCGGCCTCTGGTGCCTGTTCTGGGGCGGCGGATTGCTCTCCCTGGTCGGGCTCGCCGTCGGCTATTTCACCGGTGCCCCCTCGGCCATGGCATCCCTATCGCTCGACCCCAACGAAGGCTGGTGGATGCTTAACTTTGGCCGCAACCTCACCAGCCCTATGGAGGCTTACTATCACGGTGTCTTCCTGCTTGCCATCTGGATGCTGCTTGAAAAACGCTTCACAGCAGTACTCGCCCTCAGCGCGCTGGCATCCATCTCCCATCCGTTCACGGGCATCAGCCTGGCTGCCGTTCTGGCTGCCTATTGCGCCTTGGAACTGCTGCTGAAAAGCAAGGCCGTTAATTGGAAATTGTTTCTGGGCGCCATTACAATCGGCATCCTTCACGTAGGCTACTATCTGGTTTTTCTAAACAGCATGGACGAACATCGCAACATGCAATCGCAATGGCTGCTGGAATGGGTTTACTTACCCTGGACCTTTGGATGCGCCTTGGCCATTGTCGGCTTTTTCGCCTTCACTCGGCTCAGCCGCTGGAACACGCTGAAGGAAATTCTCCAAAATCCAGAAACCCGCTTGTTACTCGTTTGGTTCGCCATAATTTTCGCACTTACTCAGCACGACCTGGTGATGAAGCCCATCCAGCCTATCCATTTTGCCCACGGTTACGATTGGATGGCGCTATTCTTCCTGGCCTTGCCGGCGCTCCTGGCTGTAGTCAATAAGATGCTCGCCATTCAACAACCGCTGATGCGCGGCCTTGCCATGGCACTGTTTCTGGCCGTTATGTTTTCTGACAATCTGCTATGGTTCCGCACCTTCGGCACAACTTCCGTACAGCGCTTTACAATTTCGCTCAGTCCCGATCAAAAAGCGGTGCTCGATTGGATGGCCGCAAACGGTAAACCTGGAACATCCGTTGTAAGTGAGGATGAGCGTCTAAACTACCTTACCGCCACTTACACCAAGTTACGCGCCTGGTACGGCCACCCTTTAAACACTCCGCACTACCGCGAGCGTTTGAGCCAAGCCCAGAGTGCCTTTAACAACAACGAATTTCTAGCGAGTGCCGATCAGCCCATCTACTACATCCCCAGCAATCAGCGAAACTGGCAGCCTCCTGCGGGTGCTGAAGCGGTATATCGCAACAGCACCTTCACTATTTGGTCCGCCACAGGATCCCATCGAAGTGCTGCCACCATTCATTGACGAAGTCTCGAGTAGAAGCACATCCAGGCTATGGAACATAACCCTGTAAGTGCGGTTATCACTTGACTAATTCGATATTCCAAGGTGCGCGAGTAAGTTAGTTCAATTCGCTGCGGCCCAGTTTGCTGAGGCTGCACATACATCAGGCCCAAAGCGTCCGTTTGAAGGGGCAACGTTGCCCCGTTCACTGACGCACTCCAACCAGGAAGAGCGGTAAGCCGAACACTAATAGCCTCACCAGGTTTCGGGTCCGCGTTCAAAATCAGTCGATCGTGTTGCCATTCCGTTCGCACAGGTCGTTCAACAGGAATAGTAGCCAGCATTGCATCCGTGGTTTGCGGAAAGACAGTGCCCACCCATTTCATATCGCGAATCGCTTTGGCACTCGCGTGCACCGCTAGAGCAGAGCGCACAGGATTCACTTGGTAAATCACCTCGCCGGCAGTACGGTAGACCACCGGCAGCACATCGTCGAACTTCTTCTTGTCATGAAATGGCTTGTAGTATTCTTCGCTTTTCTCATTTGTGATGCACACATAGCCAGTGCCGTAGGCTTCCAGCCAGGTGTTGGAGACAGCGGCCATCTGTTTTCCTTCGCCCACCATGATCTGGTACTGCACGCCAGGTAGCAGTCCGTTAGTCGCCCCTTGCTCGAAGCCCCCGCCTAGTTGCGGTTGCTGCGTAAATACGTTCATCCAAAAACCGATGGTTCCGGGACAAAACACTCGAATCCCCGGATGGTTATCCTCAAACCAGCGAGCCACTTTGTATTCGGTAGTCCTTTCAACCGTTGATGCATGCAGAATTTGGTTGGAGTAAGCCCGGCCCTCACTAATCCCACTGACGGCAAGTATGGCCAGTGCTCCGCCCGCAATCAGATGCACATCGCGAATCGGAATCCCTTCAAACAACAGCACCAGACCGGCCAGCAGGAACAGTTCCATTTCCAAGTGATATCGCCCCGGCTGTGGCAGAAAGTAGAAACCCTTTAACCAGAATGCGGAAGTTGAAATGACACCGAAAACTGCACCGGTCAAAAGTAGAAACCGCGCGGCCGCCTGCACTTTCCATCGCTCCAATAATCGATCCAGCAGCCACACCGAAGCGGCCATCGCCAGGAATCCAACGTATTGCTTCCAGCCCATCGAATAACTGCCACCAACAAAATCGGAATTGCGCCGAATGGTCTGGACAGTCGAAAGTGGAATCCAGGCAATCGCAAATCCGTAAGTCCCAATGCCAATGCCCACCGCTGCAAGCCAATCCCGCACGTTGCAACGCATGGCGCACAAATACACCAGAACAGTAATTCCCAGCGCCGCGCCACCCAACCAATTTGTTAGCAGTGCGCATGCCGAAACCAGCGCAGCAATGGAATAGCCCCACGGCTTGCGAACGCGCAACGCCATAACAACAGCAGCCATTGCCAGGATCATCCAGAAAATAGAGGAAACGTGTGGACCCTCGCCCCATTCAATCATCACTTGCAATCGCCGAGGCCGGAAGTAGGAAAGCAGTTCCCCATATGCTCCCGGGAACAATAGCGTCGCCGGCGAAATTGTGGAAACCGACAACCCGGCCAGCACTGCCGGTACATAACGCTTCGTTAGAACACGCACCAGCACGAAGATGGCCACCGGCACAAGGCAATAGAAGACGCCTGTGACGTTGTGGTAAGCAAGTCCAATATCGTGAAACCACTTTCGCGAAAAGAAAGATACAATTGCCTGCAACATAGGCGGATAAGTATTCGGCCAAGGCATGCCGCAATACCACAACGGAAAGAAATTGCCTTGTGCCGATCGCTCTTTAGCCAGGCTGATATAGGTGCTTTCAATGGAGTAAAGGCCGCCAAAGATGCTTATGGAAAATAGCCGGGCAGCAATGAACGCGTTCAGCCCGAGCAGTGCGATGGCCGCAGCCAAGTCCAACAGATTTTGTTTTCGGATCGGTGGCAATTGCTTTGTCAATTCTAACCCGAAATTCTAAACGGGCGTGCTATAACTGGTCGGTGACTAAAACTGCCATCGCGATTATCCACGCCACCCGCGCATCCATTGAACCAGTCAATCATTACTACTCAACTCAACCCACGCCCCGCACTTAGACATTTTCAACTTACTCGACGATGGCTTAATGCGCTATCTTGCATCGAACGACGTGGCCCGTTCCACAAAACCCGTTCAAACGACCTTGGTCGCGATTAATTCGTAATTGAAAACCGGATTAGTCCATGTTATACTCCACAATACCTTTGCATCAAATTAAAGGAGAATTGTTTGACCTTTACACAAACGATCATTGCCGGGCCTTACGACTCAAAATCGGCCGCAATCCTTTCGGGCAAGTCAATGCTCCCCAGAGGGTCGGCATGCATTACCGGCTCGGGTGATTTGCAGAACAGCGGTATCAACGCTATTCTTCAAGCAGCGACCGGATCCATGACTCCGTTTCAATCCGGTTTCGATGAACCAACCTTGGATTCCATTCAGGCTTCCATTGAAAACGGATTTGATTTGATAAAGGCCAACGGCTTCCATCGGATGGCTGTTCCGTTCGTGGGCGGAGGTTACTTCCTACCGCGAATTGTCGGAACGAAAGCGGATCTAATTGACCGGATTGTTTTGGCCTGCCTCACAAAATATGCGGCGGAGACAGTAATTGTGGTCTACAAGGATCCTACCCTTCACGCGGCGTTCGGCAACTCGATCCTCAAGCAGTTTCCCGCACTCGATCCGAAGACGATTGTTGTCGATGCGGGCATTACCAATTTCCACGATCACAAGGCTCCTGTAATCATGAATGGCGCGAACATGGAAGTGAAGTTCGGCGGAGGTGTTTCCGGATCAGTCGGAAAGGCCACCGGGCAGAGCACCGCCATTGATGCCGAAGCCAATGGCTACATCAAAGCATTTTGGGCTGGAGTGCTGGCCACGCCGACCGCTTGATCGGCATGGTCAGATGTTGTACTCCCCTAGCGACCCTTCCGCCTGAACAGGCATACAGCCAGACCGGCAACCATCATGATTAGGGTGCCCGGCTCCGGCACGGGTGTGTCCGATAGTGTGTATTTGAAAACGTCACCGAGCCCGGCCGCAAAATTCGATTGTGGGGGGAATGCCGTGACGAACGACGTGCTGGTGAAATCAGATCCGCGCGATACTCCGGAGTTTTGCGATAAGACCGGCGCGCCAGTGGCGTTCCAAATAGTCGACCCGGCAGTGTTAGCTAACACTGCGAAATAAGTTCCGGCTAACAGGTTTTGGCCGGAAAACAACGTCGTACTGCCTGAATAAGCGAAGGCGGCGATCAAGTCTCCCGCACTCGAAGTTGGCCCCAAATTTGTCTTCATTAAATAGACGGTCCCCGAGCAGCTAATGCAGGAGATGTCCGCCAAAAGATTGAGTCCGGTAAGGGGGGAAGTTAAGTTAAAGGAAACCGCGAAAGCCTTGTTTATTCCTGCAGTAGGCGCAGTAGTTGTCGGCCCGGTAACGCTCAAGACGATAGCTGCCTGAGAAGACGCAGCCAGCAAAGCCACGGCAGAGCACCGCGTGAAGAGCTTCATTATGTTTTTGTTTATCATTAGATATCCTTCTGTGTTGGTCATTTGGGCGGAGAAACAGCGTAGCCGCCCGCAAGTTGCATCGAATCGTTAATGGCGGCCGAGGTCAACAACAAACCTTTGCCGCCGGTCCACTGAACCGGATCCGTGCAGTTCAGCAAGAGAAGACTGATAGCGGGTGCTTTTGAAAGATTGGCATCGCCAATCCAGTCGGCGATCTTAGGGATAATGCCTTGAAGCAGCCCAACCGCAATAATGGCGACCACGAGGCCCGCTCCATCGGTGAAAATGGCGGCTACCGCTCCCAGTACCATGATTAGGGCTCCAGCCAGCCCTTCCGCAATTTGCACCCCCAGGCTGGTGCATTTGTATTTCGTAGTCACCGGTTCGCGATCTTTCACGATCTCGAATGTCTGTTTGCCGTCATCGCCATTTTTCAACTGCAGGCGCTGGTACGTAGTGTTGGTGCAACGGGCTTCAATGCCAGGTGAGATGGGAGTGCGGGTGAGTGTATCCATTTGCAGGATCTCCCCATCGATTTTCAGATTGAAGTTCATCAGGAAGCAATCATACTTCTTGCCGCTGTCGTCCGGCACCTGGTGCAGTTGAATCTCGTCCTTGCTCAGGATAATGTAACTACCATCATCGCTCATCACGAAGTCACCGGCCTGGCATCCTTTGAAGGCATCATGGATTTGCGGAAGAAGTAATGATTCCAGCAGGCGGTTTCTTGAAATAAGGAATGACCACTCGGCGTCGTCCGGAATGGCGTAGACGGTAACTTGCGATGTGAGGCCGGTGGGTTGCCGGTTCTCGGTCATGGAAAGGATGGCCAGCACGGAATCATCCGGCGATTTCTCATTCGCCTGGAACGCGTAGCTGGATGTGGTGGGCAGAGCCCAGGCGAACTTCCCTTCCGCCGCGATTACGCCATGATCGACGACGGCGAAAATATGGGCGAAGGCAGCAACGTTAGCTGAAAGCCAATCGCCTACGGCGGATTGAAGTACCGGCAAAACAGTCTGATCGGCCTTTGGGTCGTCCAGATTCAGGGTGACAACCAACACTGGTTTTGAATCGCCGGAAGCGACGGGGGAAACAATCAGCTTCTTGCGCGCTCCATCCTGCTTGCCTTGCTCATCGGTATGAGGCACGAAGGTAAGTTCCACTTGCACGGTCACATCACCGTTTCCCAAGTTGGTAGTGGTCCCCGATACGGTGACCGAAAGATTCTTTAACGGAATAAAGAAATGGATTTCGGTATCGTTCCCGCCCGGTGCGATTTGCCATGTTCCGAAGTCTCCGCAAAAAGAAATCGTGTCTGTGTACGGCGCACTAAAGGTTAAGGGAAAGGGGGGCGGAGTGGCTTGCCGCAGAATCCGGTTCGCTTCACCAACCCGGATCGCGTAAACCGTGTCCCAACCGAATGCTGGCGCGGCATTGGCCATTGCGTTAGGGCTTACCTCCAAACTTGAAATCGACATCGCCGCCGAACTGGAACGCGTCGCACAACCGCGCCGACGTGGGCTTGAAGCCCGTGCCGTTTGGCCAAGAGACGGTGGCCGCCACCTCGGTTGTGAACGTTTGCCATGCCGCCTTCTCGCCTTCCAACTTGCCGTGGGCCAGCGCGCCCATGATTTGCGGAATGGCGGCAATCGTCTCACCCGACGCCGCGCCGATGGTCCCGCCCAACATGCGCGGCCACGCCCGGCTAAACCAATTGGCAAAATTGAAGGGAGGCCCAACCAACTTCACCCACGCCTGGTAGAGCTCTTCGCCGGCTTCTTTGGCGGCCGCCTGTTCGGCGCTGAGTGCCGCCTCCGCCTCTCCGGCAGCGCCAACGCCGGCCACTTCTTCCGCAGTGGCGGTCACGGCGGCGGTAGCCGCCTCTTCGGTAACCGTAACCGCCTCCGCTATAACCCTTCCCGCTATTGCGCCGCCGATCGCCCCGCCAAGCATTCCGCCAGCAATGGACAAGACGATGCCCGTTGCGATATTAATCCACTTCAAGGCTTCACTCTGGGTTACGTTCACGTGGAACTTGCGCGCACCCTCACTCATCTTGACTCTTGCGCTATCCAAGGAAACTGTAACGGGCGAACTAACTTGCACGTAGGCGTCAATTCCGGCGCTTATGGGAATGTGGATCTCATCGAAATTGACAATGAGCATGGAGCCGTCCAGTTCCAGCGTAAAGGTTTTCGGTTGGATGTCCCCAATAATCGTGTTATCGTCCAGTTTCTGCGGTGCCAGCGTAAGCGCATTCTTGTTAGTCAACGACTTATTGTCATTGGAAAGCGTGAAGTTGTCCTCAAATGCCTTCAGCTTTTTGTCCAAGTCATCTCCCGGCTTGATGCCGGTATCGAACAGGCTGGGTAGAGTGGGCCAGACGAAGTGGCGCAAATACTGTTCGCGGGATATGGTGAAGCCGGCGCGCGCACCGGACGGGATGGCATCTGAAGTGACATTGGGAGTTCCCGCCGGACGGGTATTCGCTTCTGTCATGCAAAAGACGCCAAGAATGCTGTCCTCGCCAGTTTTGCCGCCATTCACGGCGTAGTCAACATCTATGGGCCGAAGCCACTGCAACCCCTTTGCGCTGGCGGCTGCGTTGACGTCCACTTCGGCAAAGACATGGCCAATGGTGGGAATATGGGCGTCGCACCAGCTCGAGATCAGCTTCGTGAGTTGCGGCAACACTTGCTGTGAATCCTCATCGGACAACTTGCTTAAATCTCCCGTTGGGGAGGGGATGTAATTGGTAATCGCCGCAAAAGCCGCCACCTTAAGTTGCTGTTTCGTAGACTTGGGAGCGTTGATGAATTCCAAGCCCACTTGAATTTCAACTTCGTCGCCGTCCAGAGTATAAGTGGAATGCGCCTCACCCAAAATGATTTGGAACGTACCGGAAGCGATGCCGCACAGAAAGCGGCAGTCAGCGCCAGCCGGGGTCAGTTTCCATGGCTGGAATGTCCCGATCACGGAAAATTGTCCTAACAACCCCTTTGAGACTTGTTGGAAGTCCGCTGGCAGGCTTTTCACCTGTTCAGGGTCGGCATAAGCCGCCTGCAGCGCGGCATTCACATCCGTGTACCGGATCGCGAAAAGAGTATCCCATCCTTGGGTGATTTCCGTACTTGTATCGCCCATCTTAGCTCTCCAAATTAAAGGTTACTTTTCCACCCAACTGCAAGGAGTCATTCAAAGTCACCGACGTCAAGGCAATGCTTTTCACATACGGCCATGTCACCGATTTCATGGCTTTCAAGGCGAATGCGTCAAGGGCCGGGATAGAGCCGGAATCTCCTTCTGCCACCTTACCGAGGATGAAGGGCAATGCTCCCACCACTCCTCCCACAACAATCCCCGACAACCCGCCCAATACGCCGCCCAGAATTTTGAAGCGATTCCGCGCGAGGAAACCGGCTGACGTAGTGCCGCTGCTGGTGTTACCAACTTCAGTGGCCGCAACAGTAACTTCCGCCTGCTCGGCACCCTGGGCGGCCGCGTCCGTTCCCTCAGCACCCAGCGTTATTACCTGTATGGAAGCCAATTCGGTGCCATCTTCAACTGCGGTAGTCACCACGGCTTCTCCCGCTTCTTCAACGGCAATTCCGATGGCAACTCCTGCGGCTGTGCAAAGAATCTGGACAACAATACCAGCGGCGATCAGGCCGCCTTCCAGCGCGGTTGATATCTCGGACCGGGACTTGGTGGTGGAACTCAGGCGGTTGAGAGAAAGTTGCTCGTCCGTCAACTGCAAGGAACTGCTTTCCTGGTAGTCGACATAAACGTCCACGCCGGGCGACCACTCATAATGGAAATCCACCACATGCATGTCCAACTCGGCCCCTTCCATCGCGATCGTGAAGTCTTTCGCGTCAATGTCTGGCGTGGCCGTGGTCTCCCCTCCGGCCTTAGTCACATTCATGGGAGAAAAGGTTAGTGCATTGGCGTTGTAAATCGCCTTGCCTTCGTCATTGATGGAAAAATCGCCAACCGTAGCGCCATTGAACAGCGCGGGCAAGGCGGGCAGTATAAATTTAGAAAGGAATCGCTTTTTGCTAATGACGAATCCGCAATCAGCGCCAGCCGGAATCAATCCGCTTTTCAACACCGGCGTGCCGCTGGGAGGCGGCTGCTTTTCGGTCATTGCCAGGATTCCGAACACCGCATTGCCGAAATCGCCGTCCGGCACATAGGTGGCGTAGGCCACTGCGGTGGGTTCCAGCCAAGTCAAGTCAGTCTTGGCATCCGTAGGGGCGGGGATACCGCTGGATAGTTGGATTTTCGCAAACTCATTGGCAAATAGCAGCGGCGTGGCCTTGAAATATTCGACGAACAATGCTTTCAGTTGGCTAATCGCGGTGACATCAGTGAAGGTCAGGCCGGTGACGTCTTGCAAAGTCACATCCTCCGGATTGGGGGTTAGCGACCCGCTCTGCGTAATCACCTTGCCGCCGTTCAGCTTCAACTCAACTTGCAGCGCTCCGCCGTCCAACTTAAAGTTGATTGGCTCACCGCCAAGCGGCGTGGCGGAGAAAGTTCCGGACAGGATGGGCACGGTGACAGCCAGCGACGTGCCTCCGGACGCAACGTCTCCGGAAGGTGCCACGATCTGGAAGCCGCCCAATTCACCATCAATCGTAAATGAGCCGGCCGCTGCCTTGGAAATATGATTGAAGTGGCCCAGCTTCGGTTGATTCTTCAGAATGATCCGGTTCACATCCTTGATTTTCAAGGCGAATACGGTATCCCAATCGTTTGTCAAACTGCTGTATCCCATGTTGTCTCCTAATCCTATTGCGAACTGGCTTTTGAAATGCCTTTGAGGTAAAACGATTCTGCAATGTGGCAATCCTGAATTTGCAGCCCGGCCGATCCGCTCCAATTTACAGCTCCAGCTGGGCCGCCTGCATCCAACGGTTTCGAGGTTAGGCTGGAGATAAGTGCGTCATAATGTCCGATATCCAGGCCGTCGAGGATCAGTATACCGGGAACCAAAATCGCCGCAAGGTAGTCATACCACTTGCCATCCAGCTGAGACACGACCGATGCATTCGGATCGGCGGCGAAAAGGAGGAATTGAGTAACGGAATCGAATGTAATCGCGTTTTTACTGGTGGTTTGCCAATTAATCGTAGAGTTAAGGCCTACGCTTGCACTGCCGGTCGTGTTGACCGTAGCCGTTGAGTTGTCAATCTCCAGACTCAGCGTGTCCAGCGTAGCTTTTCCTCCCATACTGAAACCGGAAGTTGATTTGATTGTCTGGGAGGCGGCATCGAAGACGAATGTGCCCGGCTTAGCGAGCGGGTAAGCCAGCGCCAGGCCAGGAATGATAACGTGATTCATGAATTGATCTTTGCCCACGGCAAGGAACAGTTCATTCTGATTTCCTGTGGACTGCGAGAATAGAAGGGGATCCACCTTGGCCTCAGTGGGAAAGGCGGTGGTGGATGCAGAGCCAAGCACGGTTAGAAACGCCTCCGTGCTCCCGTCCGGCTGGAAATAGACATAGTCCCAGTGTTTGGCGTCCAACCAACTGCCCGGATCCCGGCCAAGAGCAGCGCAAGCAAGAATATAGTGGAGATTGGCAGCATGCGCTTGCAGACACTGTGGCAGGTATCTAGACACAAGGCTGCTGGTTACTTTGTCGGCGAGTGCGCCTTGTTTAGTTACCCTGAGCGGAGTAATATGACTGGAATTCCCTGATCCGGTTAGATTAAAAGTTAAATGACTTTTATTTCCCGATTCAGGCGCCGGCTGAAAGGCGAGGTCGATTTGGAATTCGAGTTCAACTCCGGATAGATCGATATTTCCCCACGTGGAATGCGACTCGCCAGTGACAATGCTGATGGCCATTTTCAGCAAACGTCCGGTTCCACCGCGAAGCACCCGCCACGTGCCAATGTTGCCGGCAAACATTCCATTCATTTCGCTAAAAGAGGCCGTAAACTTACTGGCGTTAGTGGCAAGGTATGCGTTGACTTGCTCAATTGGGACGCCGAAGGCTAGATCCCAGCCCAGTAGGTCGACCGATGGGTCAGGGGGTGCCGCTGCTGCCTCCCTTGGTTTTAACTGATCAGCTCTTACCCACCCGCCCTCGAATCGGACCCAACCGGGGCCGCCCGCGCCCATCAGCCTGTGCGGCACGGCCGATGTCCGCTCGCCAAGGCCGGCGTCAAGCAATACCCTGGACATCAATCGCCAGTTACAGCGGAAAGCATTGCCTATAGCTGATTCCAACTGTAAATGCCCGGCCGTGCTTGCCTGAGCGCCCTCTGCCAGAGTCAGTTTAATATTGACCACGTAGTCAGAAGAGATTTCGTTGGGAAAAAAGAGAAATGCTGGGACCTTCGGGTTTCCTTGAGTTAGTTTATCCGGATCGATTTCGAGTTGGATAGCGGACTTGTCTAACATGATTTCGGGCTGAAAACCAACGGTTTTTCCACGAATGATACCGATCCTCATTAAATAGTGGCCGTTAGAGGTTAGGGAGATGGACCACTGCGACAACTCCGCTACGAATTGCTGTTTCAAGTCAGGGGCGGGAAACGCCATTGCCAGCAAGAACTTTTCGGGCCCGGCGTTGAAAGTTGCGTCGGCAGCGGTTAGGGCACTAGCAGATTTGTCCCACATTAAGTTCGATCCCACAGGCCGTCAATTGAGTATTTGAAGGTCGCTGTCATACTCGCTTTGTCGCCTCGCATTTGCGCGGAACTGTTTTGCCTGTTTTGCGACATGGAATTTCCCGTGAGTCCTCGCAAATCTAGTGAAAAATAAATACTTAGGGTGTATTCTACTTCACACAAAGATACTGTGTCAACAATGCGAATTGGGTCACGTAAAATGTCACCGGAAGCCAGTCGGTTGGGTCAAATCGAAGTAACCGAGCTGAGGCGGTACAGGTTCATAAGGAGTCCGCCCCGATCAGAATGAGATTGTTAGAGTGAACTATGATAGCCGCTCAGCGGTATGCTTCACGGCGATCAGCAACACGGTGAAGGGTGACGGAATCAGCCGTCTACTTCAAGAAGACGCGATGGTTGCCGACTCGGAGGCAGAGGAAGCCCTCGAACCAGCTGAGTAGTGCAAAAACACACGTGGGGCGGACTTTAGTCTGCCCGAGGCTTTAGCCTCGCTCTTTGCATGGGGCTCTCCAATGTTCACTGTTTCTTGCCCCCCCAAAAACCTCAAATCACACTGAAATCAAATCCTCCAAGTAATTCATTATACAATAGTTACCACCAAATCCCATCCCCCATCTTGCCGGGCCCCTCCAACACCACTGGTAAAGTGCAGTCATGAAACTTGCACAAGGAACGTCTTATCACCAGCCTCTCAATTTGCCAATAAACTCCATCACCAGGATAAGCCTCCCTGACGCAGAGCCCACCAGCATCGTCGACTTTGCCGAAAAAGCCTTGGGTTGGATGCTGGAAGACAAACAGCGCGAACTCCTCACCGGCCCCAGCCGCCGCGTCATTCTCAACTGCACTCGCCAATGGGGGAAAAGTTGGATGGCCGCCGTGGCATTGCTGTTTCACGCCGTACACAACCCCGAATCCCTCAGCATCGTCGCCGGACCCACACTCCGCCAAAGTGCCGAACTCCTCAAGAAACTCAAAGACCTCGCAGGCCGCCTGGGCATCCAGTCCAAAAGCGACGGCATCAACCGCCAATCACTCGTACTTCCCAACCGCTCCCGCATCGTCGCCGTCCCCGGAAATTCACCGGACGGCATTCGCGGCTTTTCCGGCGTCACCATGCTCGTCATCGACGAAGCCTCCATGGTTAAGGACAATATCTACGTTGCCGCCCGTCCCATGCTCACCCAGAAAAACGGTTCCATCTGGCTCCTCTCCACACCCCGCGAAAAGGAAGGCTTCTACTATCGTGAATTTTCCGAAGGCACCGAGGATTGGCGTCGCGTAGTAGTTCCCGCCACCGGATGCCCCCGCTTCAAACCCGAGCAACTCGAAGCAGAAAAGTCCAGCCTAGGAGCCCGCCTGTTTGCTCAGGAATTCCTCTGCGAATTTGTATCCACCGGTGATGGCCTCTTCGACGAGGCTTGGTTTGACGACGTATTTTGCCCCGACACCCGCCCACTGAGTTTGAAATGGTAACCCACGTACGTCGCATCGTGATGGGTGTCGACCTGGGCAAGCGGCAAACCCCAGCCACCATCATTGCTGTGCAAACGAAGGTCGCAAAACCATTTTGGGACCACGTGCACCTCCGCTGGAACCAAGGCCCAGGCCAAACCTCCGTAGTGCGTTGGCTTGAAGCCGTACCACTGGGAACAAGTTACGACGTCGTTGCAAGACGCATCTGGGAAATAGCCGAAGACTCAGGCGCATCGGAAGTGTGGATGGACGGGACCGGAGTAGGGGTGGCGGTTGAGGAGATGGTGCAGCAGCGCAAGCCCCCAGGGTTGAAGTGCATGCTCAGGCCAGTGACTATAACCAGCGGACAAACAGTCAGCCAAACCTCAGTGCCCCGCCGCGAATTAATGACGAGGTTGGCAGTGGAATGGCAGGAAGGCAGGGTAAAGGTGGCCCAGGGATTAAGCCGCTGGCCGGAATTGCGGAAGGAACTGTTGAACCTCGATGGGCAAGGCCGCAAGAAGAATGGCAGCAGCGACGATCTGGCCCTTGGGCTCGCCCTCGCAGTATGGGGATTAACCGGAGTGGGGACAGCAGGGGAGCGCCACGATGGCCGCTTGTTTTAAATACTATGTGCCCGGTCGCACAGCGCGATCCTCCCCAGCATAGATTTCCATCTTGACCTCGATGCTCAAGGGCGCAAAAGAATGACCGCGACGATCTGTAACTGGGGCTAGCCAAAGGGGGGCAGACGCCCTCGTCTGCGGCTGGCCCCCTGGCCAGCCTGCTCCAGGCATTGGAGAAAACTCCGAAGTGTTTGTAAGTGTACGAGTATTGGGACTGGCCCTCGCAGTGAGGAGACTAATCGGAATTAGGGCAGCGGCAAGCTCGCCGATAGGCGCTTGATCACCAAAATTATCTCCGCAAGCTTCCCTGATTGGGATGCCTTGCTGGAACCTTATCTAACTGAGCAGCAAAACTACGCGCATCCTCCAAAACTTCAGGGACTTCTTCTTCAATGCGGTTGAAATTTTTGTGGTAATCTGCTCGCTCCCGCTTTTCCTTCAGCCGTGCAGCAAGGTTGGCCAACTTCTTACAAGCTGGCTCCGGGCTTCCATTGAAAAGCCGCCAGAGTTGTGTATGGGTGCCTTCGCCAGAGATGGGCTTGAAGTCATTGGCTTCGGCACGTTCAAGCGCCAAATGGTACACATAATAATATGCACGACTCAGAGCGCTTCGGAGGGAGGCCTCGTCACTCCTTTTGCCCAATTCTTCAGCTAAGTGAAGGTAGCCAGACCAATGGAATTGCTCAGCCATGTTCACACCAATTCGTAAGTAAAAACGAGATACTCGGAAGCTAAGTGCGAGTGAGTCAGCCACCAATCCTCGTCAAATCTGTCAAGAGCATTCCTGACGTCCCCAACTTTACCCGGCCAGATAACAACGGCGTAAAGGGAGCGCGTTCCCGCTTCGTCAATGGGGGCACGAAGGCTAAAGATAGCCGAGGTGCCAAAATACTTTTTCAATTGAGGAATGGCATCGAGCAGAATTGACGATATTTCGCGGTGCTGTGACAAGAATGCACTCACCGACGAATCGGAGGGTAGAACGTAGTGCTTACGCAATTCATCTAGAACAACCAAGTAGGGAACGCCCCGTTGATTCCCGAGTTCTATAGTTATGCCAAGATCAAAACTGGGTGGAGGCTGCATCACCGGGTAGCGCGGCTGAGTTGGAGGGGGCCAAGTAGGTTGGGGCCCTTGGGATGTTTGCAACGCGTTCATGATCTGTCTTCTTCCACTCCAAGAACTTCGAACAAGTTCCTTTGGTCAACCTCAAGTTGCTGACTGATTTCTGCGTAGCTGGACGTTCCAGTAAAGTCCCGCTCCAGCCTGAGGTACACTCCGTTAGCGATTGCAGCGGAGCCGTCAATAGTCACTCTACGATTGTCCCATCTCCCGATAGCGGCAAGTGTAACGAGGGGATCCGATTCCAACTTCGACAACGACGGAGTAATGAGAGGACGAAGTATTTCAATAAAAGCGAGACTGCGGGGTTGAATGTGCATTCCAATCTCAGTTTTCTGCTTGGAAATCTTAATGCCAAAAAGCCGAATTAATGAGGCAATGGCACAGTCCAGTATCTCAAGAGTTTCAATGGATGATTGCCAGTCCGCATTCTGCCATGTGAATCTGGACGACGCCGCACCAAAGAAAAAAGAGACGCGTTTCAAAGGGAGCTTCAAAGTGATGCCTTGCTCCGACGTCTTGCCAGAGTTTATAAATTCCACATCATCAACGTTGGGGTTCCAAGGTTTCAAAGCATCGAAGAGGGCTTCCATTTGACTTGCGCGATCAGCCAACATCTTCCATTCGGGACGCTCATATTCGACCACTAACTCGAAGTAGGAAATCGGAATTGTGACAAGTTCAGGCATTGTTGCTCTCTGCACCTGTATTCTACCGCTTTCATGTAGGGACGGGTAAAACTGAGTTAGCCGTGTGGCCTTCGGTTACACAGCAAAGCGGCGGTTCAACGCGAACCAGTTTTCTTGCCGTGCCGTTCGAGTAACCGCTTTCGCTTGTTCTCCCAATATTCTGGAGTTATTTCGATCAGCTCACCAGATTCCAACCCTTCGATCAGCAGCGTTTCCAATCTATCCTCGCTCCTTTGCTTTTGATCCTGCCGCAATAATTCCCGCAAATATTCGCTTGGAGTGCTGTATCCGCCAACCGACACACGATCCTCCACATAGTCCTTCAGAGATTGAGGAAGCGAGATGTTTAGAGAAGCCATGGCCATACCCTCAAGCCTAGCAATACCTTCATAAACTGTCGATAAATGACGAAGCGGCAATCAATTAAGCAGGCTGTAATATTCACCTCTCACGGGGGCATTCCTTTGAATTTAGTCGGATTTTTCGTTTAGTCGTCAATCATGGATATGCAGAAGAAAGGAGGCCCCCTGTGGGCTCTCACCCAAAAAACTGGCTTGCGCGGTTAAGTTGGGATCGCCAGGGGCCAGCGTTTAGGCAGCAGGAACATGAGATGCACTCCCATTCGTATTTCTGCGCTGCCGTCCGCTATTCGGACTTCCTATCGCGCAGTGAACAAGGCGCAAGTAACATGGCCATGCTCCGTTCCGATACAATCGTACTTCCTCTACATTTGGGAGATCGACGCCTGGAACGCGCCAGTAATGCCACGGATTTTCGACAACATTGATCAGCAGCTATTGCCGACCCTCAAAACCACGATGGGCGTTTCCCATCGGGGAGATTTCTGCGTCGGGTATTTCAATCTTCGCGGATGGCGGCAGCTTGACGAGCACATAGTCCAGTGGTCCGGAGGACATGGCGATTGTTGTCGGTTGCTCGTCGGCATGCAGACGCTTCCACAACAGGAACTTGCTGAAGCGTATAGCATCATCAAGCAGGATGGCGAACTAGATCAACAGACTGCGGTGCGCTTGAGAAAGTCTCTGGCTGGCCACTTTCGAGACCAGTTGACTTTGGGTGCTCCGACGGACGCCGACGAAGCGGGTTTGCGTCGGCTGGGCGCGCAGATAAAGGCGGGCAAAGTCGTGGTGAAGTTGCACCTTCGCCACCCTCTGCACGCGAAGCTGTACCTGTTGTTCCGGCGCGATCCGGTGAGTCCATCAATTGCATTCCTCGGCAGCAGTAACCTGACGTTTGCCGGGTTGTCAAAGCAGGGCGAGTTGAACGTCGATGTTACGGACCACGACGCATGTGACAAGTTGGCGCAGTGGTTTGAAGATAGGTGGGTCGATCGCTGGTGCATCGATATTTCGAAGGAAATCGCCGACATTATCGACCAGAGTTGGGCCCGACCAGATGCTATCCCACCTCACCACATCTACGTGAAGATGGCGTACCACCTTTCTCAGGAGGCGCGTGAGGGCATCATCCAACACCGCATCCCCAAGGATTTTCGGGACAAGCTCTTCGACTTCCAAATTGCCGCAGTGAAGATCGCTGCCCATCATGTGCACAAACGTGGTGGTGTGCTCCTGGGAGACGTTGTCGGTTTGGGTAAGACCTTGATGGCTACTGCGCTCGCCCGGATTCTCGCGGATGACTTGCTCTTGGAAACGCTCATCCTTTGTCCCTTAAACATCGTGCCAATGTGGGAGGACTACTGCCATGAGTATCGCTTGCCTTCCTATAGAGTGCTCTCCTATTCGAAGGTGATGAGCCAGCTTCCGGAACTTCGCAGATATCGGTTGGTTATCCTCGACGAGAGTCACAACCTCCGGAACCGCGACGGCAAGACCTACAAAGCCATTGCGGATTATCTCCAAAAGAACGACAGCAAGTGCGTCCTGTTGTCGGCCACGCCCTACAACAAGGACTATCTAGACCTCGCGAACCAGCTTCGGCTTTTCGTGCCCGCCGACCAGGATCTCGGCGTAGGGCCGCAGCGGCTGCTTCAAGAGATGGGCGAAATCGAATTTGTTCGTCAGCATCAGTGCGGAGTCCGAACCCTCGCAGCGTTTGAGCACAGCCCGCACCCGGACGACTGGCGGGAACTGATGCGTCTCTACATGGTTCGCCGAACACGCGGGTTCATCAAGGAGAATTACGCCGAGACAGACCCGGCGAACGGTCGTAAATACCTGCGGTTTTCCGACGGCACGCGCTCTTACTTTCCTGACCGCCTACCGAAGAAGGTGCCGTTCAAGGTTGATGACAGCATTTTCCAATTGAAGAATGATCCTGAAACCGAAAAGTGATTCCAATACAAGATGATCCTGAAAAGGCGGGAGGCGAAGAGGGCTGGAATGTC
>JAYTTF010000151.1:0-20602 GCA_043745195.1 Bryobacterales bacterium
CCAGCCGATGCTGAACTAGGCCGTGGATCCGGCCAGATTCAGGCACTTACTCGGTCAGGCACCAATGGATTTCACGGCAGCCTTTTCGAGGAGCATCGCGACCGTTCGCTGAACGCCAACAGCTTTTTCAACAACCAACGTGGCCAGGGGCGCGACTTACTAATCCGCAATTTTTTCGGCGGCCGAATTGGCGGCCCCATAAAAAAGAACCGCACGTTCTTCAACGTCTTCTACGAACGCCGTTTCGAACGATTCAGCCAAACGGTTACCAGTACCGTTTACACGGCGGATTCACGGAAGGGCTTGTGGCGATTCTATCCTGGCGCACGCAATGCAAACGCATTGTCGCCAACGCCTACCGTCGATCTGAATGGCAATCCGGTGAAGCCCACTGCCGCCACTGGCGATCTGCAAACCATCAACGTTTTTGGACGCGACCCAAACCGCTTAGTAGCCGACCCCACCGGCACTGTTCAAAAGCAAATTGAATTGATGCCATTGCCTAATAATTTCCGTGCCGGCGATGGCTTGAACACTGCCGGCTACACTTGGAACCGCGCCCGCCCTTACGATTTCAACCAGTTCGATATCCGCGTGGATCATCAGTTCAATACCAAGCATCGTGGCAACTTTTCGTATAGTGAGCAAGGCTCCCAAGCACGGAATTTCATTGGGGCGCAACGCTACCCAACTGTTCCTGGCGGGCAGAGCCCGAATGAGACCACCACCGAATCGCTGAGCATCACGTCCATTTTTAAGCCGACATTGCTGAGCGAATTTCATGCGGGAGTGTTCCGTCCGCGGCAAACGTACCAGGCTCCTTGGACAGTTGCTGGTGACGGAGTATTGCCCAGCAAGAATGGCCAGCCGTATGTGCTCGGATTGTCGTTGGCAAATAGTCCTATTAATACTGCGGTTGGTGACGACCCCAGTTCGCGTATCTCGCCCGTGTATCAATTCAGCAATAATCTGACTTGGGTGAAAGGCAAACACACATTCAAGGGTGGGGGCGAAGTGCGCTTTGTGTCAAGTGCGGGATACGACTCGTTTTATACAACGCCACGTGTGAGCCTGGGCGGAAACACGGCAACTCCAGTGCTAAATATCATTACAATTCCGGGCATCGGGCAGAATCTTGGCGCGCAGAATCTGTTGACGGATTTGTCTGGATCAGTTTCGCTGGTGTTGCAAAACTTCAATGCTTCGCCAGGAACCAGCCCCGTGTTTCTTCCCGGACAACAACGTTTTCAGCATGTCCGCGCCCCTGAATATAGTTTCTTCTTCAAAGATGATTTTAAGATTACGCCAACGCTGACTTTGAACATTGGTATGCGTTACGAACTCTACGTAGTTCCTACTGAGAATGTTGGGCGCGGGGCTGCGCTGGAAGGCGGCAGTGGCGGTATTTTCGGAATTTCTGGAACAAACTTCGGAGATCTATTTCACCCTGGAGTGACGAATGGCAAGGCCACTACTATTCGGCCCATAGGACCTAATACCTCAAACCCCAATGATCGATATTATGCAGGGGACCACAATAATTTCGGGCCTGCTGTAGGCTTTGCATGGCAGTTGCCTTGGTGGGGGAAGGGCAAGACTACAGTGCGTGCGGGCTACGGGGTGGGCTTTGAGCGCAATCCTATTTTCCTGGTCTCGTCGATCAATGGGCAGCAACCGGGATTTTCTACGCTTGCGAATTTGAATCCCTCAACACCGACGAATTTGGCTAACCTGACCTTGCCGCTGAGACCAGCCGCGCAGCCATTGCAACCAGTACCGTTTACGGATCGAACATCGCCAGTCTATTCATTAGACAGTAATTTACGGACGCCCTATTATCAGAATTTCAGTTTTTCCTTGGCGCGCGTGATCAACAGCAACACCACGTTTGAGGTTCGCTATGTGGGGAACAAGGGCACCAAGCTAATTCAACAGGCCAACGTGAATGAAGTGAATATTGTGGAGAATGGAATTCTGGATGCCTACCGGATTACCCAACGCGGAGGCAATGCGCCGCTGTTCGACAGGCTGTTTGTGGGCTTGCCGGGCGTGGATGGGGTTCGCGTCTCGGGCTCCGATTTCGTTCGGTCCAACACTTCCGGCTTGCAAGGGTTTCTGGCTAATAATGATGTTGCTGGTTTTGCGAATACGCTGAACGTTACGCCGTTGGTACCCGGGCAGAATGGCGGTCTGTTGCGGCGAGTGGGTTTGCCTGAGAATTTCATTGTGGCGAACCCGCAATTCGGAGCGGCAACGCTGGCCGGTAACTTTGGCAGCTCTACTTATCACTCCATGCAAACGGAAGTGAATCGACGGTTCAGCAACGGTTGGACACTGCAGGCCAATTACACTTTCAGCAAGGCGCTGGGTAATTACGATGGAGACGGATCTGCGTTGGAGCAAAATTTTCGTACGCTGCGCAATCGCGGATTGGACAAGATGCGGATGTCTTTTGACAGGCCGCACGTCTTGAAGGCGAATGGCATTTGGGAACTTCCGTTTGGTCCAGGGAAGAAATTCGGAAATAATTCCCGGGGATGGCTGGGTCACATGATTGGTGGCTGGCAGACTGGATCAATCCTAACCCTGCAAAGTGGTGCACCGATTTCGTTAGGAGCGGTTGGTGCGTTTAATACGGCGGGCAACAATACTCCCGTGCCGGTGGCTGCATTCGATAAATCGTTCGGAGAAGTGCAGCGGACGGGTACAGGCGCGGTTTATTTCGTTGGTCTGAAGCAGGTGGTGGATCCATACGTCGCGCAAATCACCGACGTCAACGCGATCCGCAGCCGCAGCAGTATGCTTGCCATCACCGATGCTTCCGGGAATCTGTTGCTGCGGAATGCAGAACCAGGACAGCTTGGAATGGCACCTCGTTTTCTAACCGGGCCTGGATTGATTCAGTTCGATCTGAATATTTTGAAGCGCTTCAAGTTTCGCGAACGCTATGAATTCAATATCCGCGCCGACGCCATCAACGTGGCGAACAAGGTTAATTTTTCCAATCCGGATACGAATATTAATTCTCTGACGTTCGGCAATATTGGAGGAACCAGTGCTGACCCCAGAATCGTAGTGCTCAGCGCACGGTTCACTTTTTAGGGTCTACATCGTTTTCGTAACTTTGGAAAGAGTCCGCGGTTGATCGGGGTTCAATCCTTTGATAGCTGCTAAGTGTGCCGCGAATAATTGGGCGGGAATTATATAGGGAATGGGCGTAAACAACTCCGCCGGAACTGCGCTTTTGCATTCCAACCGTGCGGGAATAACGATCGCTTTCGTAGCCGCTTTCTGTGCTTCGGGATTGCTTTGATCGGTGATCACCAGCGATTCCGCACTTAGTCCTCTTAGCTTTTCAATCATCTCTTTTGTCGACTGCCAAGTTACTCCCGCAGGTGCGAATAGGAAGGCAGGGAAGGAATGCCCCACCATGGCGATGGGCCCATGCATCAGGTCTGCGGAGGAGAAGCGTTCGGCAACCACGTAGCAGGTTTCCATCATTTTCAAGGCGAACTCAAATGCATTGGCATAATTGAGTCCGCGCCCAACCACCACAGCATGATCCATGAACCGATACCGTTCGGCGCGTGCTTGAATAGCACTGTCCAACTGAAGAGCTTTGGAAGTCCAATCAGGTAGGCGGCGCAGATCGTCGATTTTCACCGGCGCTCCCAGGGCATAGGCGATCATGTATAAAGCGAGTAGCTGCCCGGTGTAAGTCTTGGTAGCGGCGACGGACTTTTCGCGGCCTGCTCTAACTAAGAAGACGTGTTCGGCAAGTTTGGCAAGGGAACTGGCTGCTTCATTCGTGATGCCAATGGTGAAAGCACCTTGAGCCTTGGCCTTTTCAAGAACCAGATTCGTATCGGTGGATTCCCCGGATTGTGAAATGGCAACTACTAGTGCATCGCGCATGTCGACAGAGCCACCGTATAAAGTATGAATGGATGGAGCCGCCAGGGAAACAGGAATCCCCGTTGCAATTTCCAACAGGTAGCGGCCAAACTGAGCTGCATTGTCGGAAGTTCCGCGGGCCGCCAATACAATGAACTTGGGGCGTTTGCCGGTTAGATATTTTTTCAACCGTTCGGTTGCGCGCAACTCTGCGGACAGAGTTTTGTCCAAGGCAGAAGGCTGTTGCCTTATTTCAGCGAGCATTTGAGACATCGGTAGGTTCCCTCTTTACGATTTCATGCAATACGGCTGCAAGTGAAAAGGATAGCGCAAACTTCCTTTGAGTCAAATGTCGAATTTGATCATTGCAAATCGCCTGATGCGGTAAAATTCTAATTTATGATGCCTCGCTTTCACCGCGCCCTTCTCTTTCTGCCCCTCCTGCTGGTTTGTGGAACAGCTACGGCACAAACGGTTCGCTTCAAGACAAATCTTGGCGATATTGATGTTGCCATGCTGCCGGCCAATGCCCCACAAACTGTGGCGAATTTTCTGAAGTACATGAATCGCGGGTCGTACAATTCGTCTGTTATCCACCGCTCTGTTCGAAGCTTTGTAATTCAAGGTGGCGGGTATCAGTTCAAAGATGGCAATCTTCCAAAGATTCCTCAGGATCCAGCGGTGCGCAATGAATATGCTGTTTCCAATATTCGTGGCACCATCGCCATGGCCAAGCTGGGAAATGATCCGAACAGTGCCACCAGCGAATGGTTCTTCAGTTTGTCGGATAATTCCAGTAACCTGAACAACACCAATGGCGGTTTCACCGTATTTGGGCGCATCACCAACACTGCTGGGCTTGCGGTCATGGATCGAATTGCGGCGGTGCCCATTCCTGGAATTATTGCCGCATTTCCAGAAATGCCGTTGATCAACTATCGCGGCGGGAACATTACGGAAGCGAATCTGGTGATCATCCAATCGATTTCTATTTTGGGTGATCCTCCAGCCATCACATCCGGTGGCGTGGTTACTGCCAGCAGTTTCGGGGGAGCGGCGGTTGCTGCAATCGGCTCGTACCTTGAAATCTACGGAACCAACTTAGCCGGCGATAACAGCAGAACTTGGACGGCAGATGATTTCAGAAACGGTGTCGCCCCAACCACGCTGGATGAAGTCGGCGTGACCGTCAATGGGGTTCCCGCGTATGTGTACTTCGTTAGTAAGAATCAGGTGAATGTACAAGTACCTTCAGGCGTGCCCACTTCGGGCTTCGTGCCGGTGGTGATTTCCTACAAAGGACAGGCCAGCGGATCGGTAACCTTACAACTGAAAGCAGTGGCTGCGGGTTTGCTCGCGCCTGCGGCTTTTAAGGTTGAAGATAAGCAATATGCGGTTGCGCAGCATGCCAACGGCACCTTCGTTAGCAGTGGCAATATTTCAGGCGTCGGTACCGCCCCTGCATTGCCTGGTGAAACCTTGACTTTCTACGGCACTGGGTTTGGATCCGTTACTCCAGCGACGCTGGCTGGGCGGGTTGTGACGGGTCTTGCGCCGATAACCAATTCACTGGAGTTCAAGATTGGCGGAATAACGTCGCAGGTTCAATATGCGGGGCTTGCTCCGGGGTTGGTTGGATTGTACCAGTTGAACGTTACAGTTCCAGCAGCGGTGGCCAGTGGAGATCAACCGTTGGAAGTTACAGTGGGGGATGAATTGATTTCCCAGAAACTGTTCTTATCAGTTAAGTAACATCCCATGAAGATGCTGAAACCAGCAGGCTTGTGAAATCATCTATTAGAATAGGAAATGTCTATGAGCGGTTCCGGCAGCTTCCGCGTTAACGAGATTCCAGATGGTGGGATCATGAGCGGCATATTTCTGCCTGTGGACGATAAAGGCGGTTTAGCGCTAAAGGCAGTGAAGCCCGGCACCATCCTAGAAGTCCACACTAAGAACAATATTTATACGATAGTTCCCCAGGAATCGGGAGAAGCTTTAATTTGGGGCCACCCTGAATACTGTCCAGAACCGACTACAGTAAGCGGACTTGGGTCCACTTATTGGAACGGAATTTTCCGTGAAGGGTATTTGGGAATCGGCATGCACCTTAGTTTTCCATTCAACGGAAGGCGGGTTAAGACTTCTGGAATCTTAAGTATCCAGGCCAAGAAACGAAGCTGACTGACAAGCAGAGGTAATTTCCAGATCTTAGGCAGCATCGCGCTTTTGTCTAGCAGGAATGCTATGAAATTCAGGCACTCGTGGACAAGGCATTTGTCCGACCTGCCCCGATAAATTTGCGGGAATATCTTGCATCCAACCCACTTTTACACTATACTGGTAAAACATGACAACCGCCACAGCAGCAGCGAAGATAGACCGAGCGGGAAGAGTGATGATTCCCCAGAAATTTAGAGAATCCCTTGGCTTGTCTGAGGGAGCGGAGCTTATTGTGCGACTTGAAGATGGCGAATTACTCCTAACAACTCCAATGCAGGCATTGCGGCAGGCTCAGCGAGCCTTAAGCCTTCTAAAAAAACCAGGGGAAAACGTAGTGGACGACTTCTTAGCGGAACGCAAGCAGGAGGCTAACCGCGATTGAAGCCTGAAGTTGTGTTGGATGCCTCTGCTTTGTTGGCGGCGCTGTTCGCCGAGCCTGGGCATGAACTGGTTAGCAGTGTACTTGGGCGTGCCGCGATTTCGGCGGTCAATTATACGGAAGTGATAAGCCGCCAAATTCGCCTAGGTGCAAGCCAGGAGTCGGCCATCTCTAACCTTGCCGGACTGAATCTGCGTGTCATCCCTTGGGATCTGGAACTAGCCGAAGTTGCTGCGCACCTCAGCCCTCTTGCGTGGAGTCATGGCTTATCGTTGGGTGATCGGGCATGTTTGGCAACGGCCAAAAAACTTGGGGTGCCTGCATTTACCGCCGATCGGGATTGGGGTGATTTGCCACCGATAGGCGTTCGGATTGACTTAATCCGCTAAAGTCCGCTTACTAAACTTTCCACACCGAGCTTCCGAACTACAGAGTAGGAATGCTCCGCGCACTACCACGCTTTTTCAAATACATCGCCCGCCGCAAAGCCCTCGCCTTGGCAATCGTAATGCTCCTGCCGATAGTCATCCGGCTGGTCGCAATTCCCAAGCATCCCGTGCCCTTACCCAACGTGGCGGATGAGTTCAGCTATCTACTGGCGGCTGACACTTTCGCCTCCGGGCATCTTGCAAATCCAGTGCATCCACATTGGAAGTTTTTTGAATACTTGCACGTTATCCATGTTCCTGTTTATGCTTCAAAATACCCACCATTCCAGGGACTGCTCCTGGCCGCTGGACAATTGCTAACCGGAATACCTTGGGCAGGAGTTTTAGCCTCCGGCGGCATGATGTGCGGGGCCATTTTCTGGATGCTCTACGGATGGATGGAACGCCGCTACGCCTTGATGGGTGCTCTGCTTGCAGTAACGCAACTTGCAACTTTCGGCTATTGGATGGACAGTTACATGGGCGGCTTTCTACCTGCAATTGGAGGCGCTCTGGTTATGGGTTCACTCCCGCGGCTGTTGCGACGCACGGACTGGTTCAATTCTATTCCCCTGGGGCTGGGTGCAACTGTCCTGCTGAATACTCGGCCTTTTGAAGGCGCTGTGTTGTTGCTGGCCTGTGGCAGTTGGCTGCTTTGGAAGTTACCTATATTACGATGGATCCGCCTAGCCCCTGCTGCCGCCGTGGTCTGCCTCTGCGTGAGCTGGATTCTGTTTTATAACAATGCTGTCAGCGGCAGCCCCTTTAAACTTCCATACGCCGTGCATGAACAACAGTACGCTGTCGCCTCGCCGTTTCTGTTCTTTGAAGCCCCGCGGCCTGTTCCGCACTATTTCCATAACGCCATTAAAGTAGTCTGGGCCGATTACGACCTTGGCCTTTACCGCACCCAGCGCGCGAATCTACTGACGTATTATTGGGAATCTGCGCAAGGTATTTTGAAGATCTTCGCCGGCGAAGGGTTGCTGTTAATCCTTTTGCCGCTGGGAGTTTTTGCAGCCTTTCGACGTCAGCGCTTCCGCCCGCCGTTGCTATTCGCGTTGGTAGCAATCGCCGGGCTAGCCATCGTGAAGGCCATTTTGCCGCACTACGCCGCTCCGGTCACTGGCCTTTTCTTTCTGTTTTATGCATTGTCTTTGCGCCAACTCGACCGCTGGGCCGTCGGATTGCCAATCAGCTCAATGTTGATGGTGGCCACCTTTGCCGCCTACTTGGCACAAGTGGGAATGGTGCTGGCCGGTCCCCGCATGGCGAATTATTCGTCTCAGGCGCAGATGGAAGCGGCGGATCGACAGAAAATTGTAGAGAAGCTGCAAGGGCTGGGAGGGAACCACCTGGTGATGGTCCGCTACGAAACGCAAAAGAGCCCACTCTACGATTATGTCTATAACGGGGCGAATATCGACGGCTCGCCGATTGTTTGGGCCCGCTACATGAATCCCACTGAAAACGGCGAACTTTTGCGCTACTACAAGGATCGCCGTATCTGGTTCTTGCAGGTTCCAATAACCGGCACCCCTGATCTTCGCCCATATTCGACGGAACAATTTGCTGAAGCACGCCGTTAGCAATATTTGGAGGTCTCACATGAAGTGGCGCGGCACCCTTGCCGGAGAACGCCCAGACGGAACGTTTTCCGAAGAAACGCCGGCATTCCTAACATTGAAACAGGACGGCAATAAAATAACAGGGAAAGCAGGACCATCCGAGGAAGAGAGCTTCCCCTTGGAAAAAGGAATCATTGAGGGTGATTCAGTTACATTTGAAATCGCAACACCCAAAAGCTGAAGGACAACAGAATTGAAGGCGATGCGAAGGCTGAACAGGACGGCCAGAAGCGTCGCGCCCTAATGAAATTTACCAAAGTTTAGACCAGAGATAGCAGCCGGTACCCTTCCAGAATCGTTTACAGTGAAGAGTACCGGATTTCCGTCTCTGAATGAACATTATTGAGCTACAAGGGGTTTCGAAAAGCTACCCCATTTATGATTCGCCCTCGTTGCGGCTGAAAGAGCTGTTCACGTTTAATCGTGCCAGTTATCACAAGGATTTCTGGGCGCTCCAAGACATTTCGCTCGAAATTAAAAAAGGCGAAACGTTCTGCGTCGTAGGCGAAAACGGTTCCGGCAAAAGCACCTTGTTACAGATGATCGCCGGTATTCTGCAGCCAACCAAGGGCACCATTAAAGTACAGGGCCGAGTATCGGCGCTACTCGAGCTTGGCTCTGGATTCAATCCTGAATTTTCTGGCCGCGATAATGTTTATCTGAACGCCGCTATTCTGGGGCTATCCAATAAGGAAATTGACCAGCGCTACAAAGCCATTGAAGAATTTGCTGAGATCGGCGACTTCATCAGCCACCCGGTGAAAACCTATTCCAGCGGCATGGCTGTGCGCCTGGCTTTTTCCGTGGCCATTCACGTTGACCCGGAAATTCTATTAGTGGACGAAGCCTTGGCCGTTGGTGATATTTACTTTCGCCAGCGCTGCATGCGCAAGGTTCACGAACTGCGCCAGAAGGGCGTCACCATTCTGTTTGTCTCCCACGCCATTGGCGATGTGAAGGCAGTTGGGGATCGCGTTCTGTGGCTTGATAAAGGACGTGTTCGCGAATTGGGCCAGACGGAACAAGTGGTTGTAAAGTATCTGGCAATGATGACGGAAAAAGATTCCACTTACCTGGAATTGTCCAAGCCCGAAGCGCCACTGTCGACCCTTGCACTCGGTGTTGAGAATGCCCCGGAAATTGTAACCACCATCCCCAACATGGATCATCGCCATGGTGACGGCAGGGCAAAGGTGATTGGTATTGCCGTCATGAACGAACATGGCAAGCCGCTGGTGCTGCTTGAGCCCGATTCGCGTATCATCGTCCGCATCAGCGTTCAGGCATCCGAGTACATTGCATTGCCCAATGCCGGATTTATGATTCGCAATCATCTTGGCCTGGATTTTGCCGGATCGAATACCACGCGCGAAGGCTACCTACTGGCTCCCATGGCGGTTGGCGAAATTCGCACAGTGGACTTTCATATAGACCTGCCCACTTACTATCCAGGGCACTTTTCCTTTTCCCCAGCCATTGCCGATGGGACACTGGAAAATTACCGGATGTGCGATTGGATTGACAACGCTATCACTCTGCAGATGGGCCACGGCGAGGGCACCGTGTATGGCTACATGCATCTACCTTGTCGTGTAGAAGTGAATGCCCGGCTGGTGGAGACCGTCCATGGCAATTGAGTTCACTGGGGAACGCGTCATCCCCGGCCAAGTGGATACCGATCTGTGGAACGAACATTTTGCGCGCTACGCGTTTTCAGCTCGGCTGGCAAGGGGCAAGCGCGTGCTCGATATGGGTTGTGGTGCCGGCTATGGTTCGGCGGAGTTGGCAAAGCAGGCGTTGAAGGTTACGGGACTGGATGTTTCGTCCGATGCGGTTGACTATGCGCGTGAGCATTTCGCAAGCCCCAATGTGGAATTCGTAGAAGGCTCAGCCGCTGCGGCCCCGCTGCCTGATCAAAGTTTCGATTTGATTGTGGCGTTTGAAGTCATCGAACATCTTGCCGATTGGCGCAAACTCTTGGAAGAGGCGCGGCGGCTGATGGCTCCGGGTGGGCAGTTCGTGGTATCAACGCCGAATAAGCTGTATTATCAGGCCACTCGATCAGTTTCAGGCCCGAATCCATATCACGAACACGAATTTGAATTCGAAGAATTCCGCCAGGCACTGGCCGAATATTTCCCTCACTCCATTCTGTTCTTCGAAAATCATTCTGACGGCATTGTGTTTCAAGCTTTAGGATCCACCGCCGCAACCGCTGCTGACCTGCGAATGGAAGTATCGGCCCCCGATGCCGCCAAGGCGCACTTCTTTGTCGCCGTATGTGCGATGAGCCCACTGCTTGGCGCACCTACTTTTGTCTACCTGCCCACTGCGGCCAATGTCCTGCGGGAACGTGAGGAGCATATCCAAAAGCTGGAAGGGGAGCTGGCCAGGAAAGATGAATGGCTAACCAAGGAAAAACAAGCCCATCAGGAGTTAAACCAGTTGCACACCGCTCTTGATGCTGAGTTGAAGAAGCGCAATGCCTGGGGCTTGGAATTGGACAAACAGCTGAAGTCCGCCTGGGAACAATTGGAAGCTCAGAAGGCGGCCCAACAAGCGATGGCCGAAGGGTATGAAGAGGAACTGCGGCGGCTTGAGGCGGAACTTGCGGCGAAAATTGCTTGGGGTGTTTCCCAAAAAGAGGATCTGGAAAAACAATTGGAACTGGCGAGTGCGGAGTTGGGTAGCGCGGTGGAACTGTTACATCAAAGTGAATCGCTGGTGGCCGAACGAACAAAGTGGGCTCAGGGTTTAGATTTGGAAATAGCCTCGTTGCGCCAGCGGCTCGACGTGGCAGAGCAGAGTAAGTGGATCAAGTTGGGCCGTAAGTTCGGATTTGGCCCGCATTTCAATTAAGACATGAAGACGCTTCTTCGCCTACTTATGGCGATTCCGGTGATTGTAGTGGCTCCGATGCTGGCAGCAATTGCATTGGTATGGCTATGGATTGCCGACCTTCTGCATAGGCTGGGCACTCGGCCAGCGCTGAAACCAGAGGTGCGTCCCAATGCATCGGCAGCCACCGTAGTTATTCCCAATTGGAATGGGCGCGACTTACTGGAAAAGTATATTCCACCTTTGCTTGCGGCAATGGCCGGCAATCCCGACAATGAAATTCTGGTGGTTGATAACGGCTCCGAAGATGGCAGCGCCGCCTTTCTATCTGCGCGGTTCCCGCAGGTGAAAGTGTTGGCCTTGCCCCAAAACCTGGGTTTCGGTGGAGGTTCCAACGCCGGTTTTCGACAAGCCAAAAACGATGTTGTGGTGTTGCTGAATAGTGACATGCGGGTGGAAGAAGGATTTCTGCAACCCCTGCTGGATGGGTTCACTGACGAAAAGGTCTTCGCCGTAAGCTGCCAGATTTTCCTTAGCGATCCGGATAAGGTGAGAGAAGAAACCGGGCTTACGGAAGGCTGGTGGGACCATGGACGGTTGTGGGTGGGCCATCGGATTGATGACAAGGTGCAGCAGTTGTTCCCATGCTTTTATGGCGGCGGCGGGTCATGCGCCTTCGACCGGCGAAAGTTTTTAGAGCTTGGCGCGTTCGACGAAATTCTGCGGCCTTTCTATTACGAAGATACTGACATTGGTTACATGGCATGGAAGCGTGGTTGGAAATGTTTGTATCAACCGGCAAGCATCGTCTATCACGAACATCGCGGGACCATCGGCAAGAACTTTGATCGCACTTACATTGACCGAGTGGTACGCAAGAACGCCCTGCTATGGGCGTGGAAGAACATTCATGAGCCGCGCCGGTTAGCGGGGCACTTCTTGTTTGTAGTAGGCAACGCAATTGTTAGTGCCCTATCCGGCAATCGGGACCGCGGCCCGTTTCTGCGTGACTTATGGAACGCCTGTAAGCAGTTAGCAGAAGTAGCGGCCAGCAGGAAACACGCTCGTAATCTGGCAGTTGTCAACGACACAGAAGCATTCCGCCGTCCCAGGGGAGGCCATTTCCGCGACACATTTATCCCCTTGCCCGTAAAGCCTGAGCCGTTGAATGTTCTGTTCTTGACGCCCTATCCAATCTGCCCTCCCATCCATGGTGGCGGCGTGTTCATGTACCAGACCATTCATGAATTAGTGAAGCATTGCCGTCTGCATTTGGTGGCACTCCTAGATGAAGATTGGCAGATTCATACGCATGAAGAAATGGATCGGCTATGTGCCTCCACTGAGTATCTTATGCGGATGACCGGGCGCATCCGGCAATTGGGCAGTATTGAACCGTATGCTGTGCGTGAGTTTGCCAATCGTGATTTGGATTGGTTGATTGATCGCAAAATCTTTGTAGATCAAATTGATGTTTTCCAAATCGAATATACCAACATGGGTCAGTATGCCCGGGGCTTTCGAAACATTCCCAGTATTCTGTTTGAACATGATGTGTACTTTCAATCAGTCGGCCGTGCGATCCAGAAAATCAGGAACCCACTGAAACTTGCTTCTCCTGGATTTGAATATCTACGTGCCTTGAAGTATGAATTGCAGATGCTGCCGAAAGTGGATCGAATTCAGATGTGTAGCGAGGCGAACAAAAAGTATCTTGCAGGCTTTCTTCCGAAATTGGAGCCCATCATGCAGGCTGGATTGCGCGCCGGCATCAACACTGCCGGCTATACATTCAAGCCGGACGGACGCATTCCCGATACGTTGCTGTTCCTGGGAAGTTTTCGGCATATTCCAAACGTGGAAGCTCTCGACTGGTTTCTTCAGCACGTGTTTCCAATCATCCTGCAAAAGCGTCCAAATGTGCGATTGATCCTGATTGGCAGTGATGCTCCGCCGCGCCATTCGCTTCCTGATATTGCCAATATTGAGTTAGTCGGTTTTGTGGAAGACGTGCGGGTGGCGCTAAGTGACTATGCTGTGTTTATCTGCCCAATCTTGTCAGGATCTGGTGTAAGAGTGAAGTTACTCGAAGCTTTTGCGGCTGGGATTCCGGTTGTATCTACAGTGGTTGGAGCCGAAGGACTAACCGAACAGCACGGTGAAATTTGTGCGCTAGCCGATGATCCCGCCGACTTCGCAGCAAAAACTTTGGCTCTGCTGGACGATCCCGCAACTGCGGCTCAAATGGCTACGCGCGCGCGGACTGAGGTTGTCAGTAACTGGGACATGGCAGTAATCACTCGGCGATTAGTGGATACTTATCGCGACGCAGTGGCTGAAATGCGGAGTCATTGAAAACGTGAAACAAGGCAACCCATACATTACTTTGTTGCGGACCGCATGGCGCTATGCTCGGAACGATCGCAGGCGCTACATACTGGTCTATTTGCTTTTTGTGGGTGCGAATCTGGCAGCTTCGATAAACCCTGTACTGCACGGTTGGTTTATCAACAGCATTCAAAAAGCTCCCGAACAGATTCCAAACAATACCTTATTGTATGCAGCGGCATTTCTTGGGTTGAAGCTGGTGGAGTGGGCGTTCCATGGGCCCGCACGTGTTATGGAGCGGAAGTTGGCGTTCGACTTGAGTCGAAATTTTCTTCAGGAACGCTATCACCAAGCGTTGCGGCTGCCTGTGAAATGGCATCAGGATCACCATAGCGGCGCAACGATCAACCGCATCCGTAAAGCCTACGAAGCTTTGAAACATTTCTTTGACGGCGGCTTTATGTACATTCACGCCTTGACGAAATTTATCATCTCCTTCGTCGCCATGATCTATTTTTCCCCGAGATTTGGAGCCGTAGGCGCGGTACTGGGAATGCTTACTGTTTGGGTGATTTTCAAGTTTGACAAACCGCTGATCAAATCACAAGAAGAAGTGAACGATGGCGAACATGTTATTTCAGCAACCTTGTTCGATAGCCTTTCCAACATCATGACTGTTGTTACTCTCCGCTTGGAACGAAGCATGGAAAATGGGCTGCTTGCTAAGGTCGGTCTACTGCTGCCTCCGTTTCGCCGCAATATTTTGATCAACGAATGGAAATGGTTTGTTGCCGACACTCTGGTGACCATCACTTACTGCGTGATTACGGTGGGATATGTTTATGAGCATTGGCAGCCTGGCCAAGTGTTCTATGTCGGCGGGCTTGTAACTCTGCTGGCTTACGTTACGCAGTTCACAAGCGTATTTCATGACGTCGCCTGGCAATATACGCAAATCATTCAATACAACACGGACGTGCAAACGGCGGGCAGTATCGCTAAGGCTTACGACGCGCAACATCGGCCTGACGATACCGAAGATCTGCCCTCGGGTTGGCGAAAAATGAAACTTTCCAACTTGAATTTTTCGCACCGGCAAACTTATGACAATCGCCACGCCCCGCAGAGCTTGCATGACTTACGGCTGAACCTGGAACGCGGCAAGCGGGTTGCCTTCATCGGAGAAAGTGGCTGTGGCAAGAGTACTCTTTTGGCACTGCTACGTGGGCTCTACGATCCTGAGCCCGGCTGTGAATTTACTGTTGATGGCAGGCCGTATAGTTTGGACGCATTGAACGAAACAGTGACCCTCTTCCCCCAGGAGCCAGAGATTTTTGAAAACACCATTTCCTACAACGTTACTCTTGATTTGCCAATTGCGATGGAAGAAATTCAGGAAGTGTGCAGACAGGCGCACTTCAGTGAAGTGATCGCGCAGTTGCCCAAGGGGCTTGCGTCGAACATCCAGGAAAAAGGCGTGAATCTTTCTGGCGGGCAGAAGCAGCGGCTGGCCTTGGCACGCGGAATTCTAGCGGCTCGCGATAGCCAGGTAGTATTGCTCGATGAACCAACCAGCAGCGTGGATCCTAAAACGGAAGCGGCTATCTACGAACATCTGTTCGAGGCGTTCAAGGACAAGGTAATGATCTCCGCTCTGCACCGTTTGCATCTGTTGCGGCACTTTGACTACGTGTATGTGTTGCGGCAAGGCCGCGTGATAGCCGAGGGAACTTTTGAGGATCTTCTGCGCGATTCCAAAGAGTTTCAGGAATTGTGGAAGCACCAGTCGAAAGAGGGCGAATCCCAATAGCTCTTTTTTGGAGTAGAGTAGGACAATGAAAATTCCGATCACAATAACGGTTAGTCTTTTTGCAGCCATAGCGGCGGCTCAACCAGGCACACAGGCTCTCGATCGCTACGTTGCCAAGAAAGATTCTGTCTATGGCTGGAAATTATTAAGCACACTTCCCGGCGAAGGTTACAAAGCCTACGTGCTGGAACTTACTTCTCAAACATGGCGCACTGCAACTGAAGTAGACAAGCCGGTTTGGAAGCACTGGCTAACCATCGTCAAGCCTGACTTAGTCAAAGTAAGAGGGTCTGGCTTCCTCTTCATAGGGTCAGGCAGCAATCTTGACCCCGCACCCAAGTCGGCGTCGGCGCGAGTTACACGCATGGCCCTGGATACTGGAACGATTATCGCTGAGTTAGGAATGGTTCCCAACCAACCCTTGCATTTCAACGATTCCAAGCAAGTAGGCCGCAAGGAAGACGACCTGATCGCCTACAGCCGCGTGAAGCATTTTGAAACGAAAGATGATACTTGGTTGGTGCGTCTGGCGATGGTGAAAAGCGGCGTGCGTGCAATGGATGCCATTCAGGAATTTACTGCCAGCCCTGCAGGCGGCGGAAACAAAGTGGAGCGCTTCGTTGTAGCCGGCGGATCCAAGCGCGGCTGGACCACCTGGCTTGTGGGTGCTGTCGATCCGCGAGTTGTGGCAATAGCGCCAATGGTGATTGATGCTTTGAATAGCGAAGCCATCACCCGCCATCATTTTGAAGTGTATGGCTTCTTTGCACCGTCGTTAAAAGACTATGTAAACCACGGCCTGTTCCCTCATAAAATAGGAACGCCGGAATATCGAGCGGTACTGCAGATTGAAGATCCTTACAACTATCGCAATAGACCGGCGCTAAAGATGCCGAAGTTTTTGATCAATGCTTCCGGCGACGAGTTCTTCCTTCCTGATAATTCGCAGTTCTATTACAGCAGTCTGCAGGAAGAAAAACACATTCGCTACGTTCCCAATGCAAAGCACAATTTAGCAGGAAGCGATGCCATGGAAAGTCTAACAGCTTTCTACGAAGCCGTATTGGCGAACAGGCCACGACCCCGTTTCAGTTGGACAAAAGCGAATGATGGGACCCTCACAGTGAAGGCGATGGACAAGCCCAGCGCCGTAACTTTATGGCAGGCGACGAATCCCGACGCTCGTGATTTTCGTCTCGATGTGATCGGCAAAGCCTATCGACCAACTCAATTGATTGCGCAGCAGGACGGAAGTTATGTGGGGAAAGTAGCAGCACCTACAAAAGGGTTTACGGCTTCCTTTGTGGAATTGACATTTCCCAGCGGTGGCACTTATCCGTTCAAACTTTCAACGGAAGTTTCCATTACTCCAAACACTCTGGGATTCAAGTTCGAGGATGCGGCAGCCAAATATAGCGGGCGCAAAAAGTAGCCGTTCGTTTGCCGAAGCTTGAATTGTGCGTAGAGTCGTGAGATCAACTCTCGTACGCACTGATCGTAATACGCTAGGCGCGGAGGGCGGAGGGGCGGGATCGCACTGGGCTTGGCGATGATCCTGGGAATGAGCACAATTTTTTCGCAATCGGCGAAAGGCCATTCGCGCCATCCTGTTGTTCTTCTTGCAGGGGGCATTGTTGCTGAGCATCGTGTACGGGATTGGCTTCGGCGTGAGTAACTTTTCAGACTGGATCCGCTATGGGCCTACCAAAGCAGCGACACAGTGTACGCGCCGAAAACCTCATCAGAGGTGACCAGGGTCATCCCATTCAACATGGCTTGCGAGATCAGCATCCTGTCGAACGGGTCTTTGTGAATCAAGGGCAGTTTCTCTGCCGAGATGGCCTCAAGCTCACTCAACGGCAGAGAAAGGATGTTTGTTCTTTCGCGCATTTCAGGCAGTAGAACCTCCGGCCGCTTAGGTAATTGCAGGTCTCCCCGCGCGTACTTACGTCCGATTTCCCAGCCCGAAACAGCGCTTAGATACACTTCATTGGTTGGGTCGATGATTGCTTTCCTTGCAGCTGCGGTCAAAAACGAAGAATCTTCCATGAACCAAAGAAACGCACAAGTATCAAGCAGGTATTTCATGGGCTTACCGTGGAAACAGAGGGCCATCAAAATCGGACAATTCCGCGTCGCCCATCGGTGCAAATGCATCCTTGTTCCAACTGATCTGGCCTTTCCACAAACCCGGTTCACGCGGAGTTGAGACTGGCTTCTTGACGATAGCGCGCAGCTCAGCCACTGGCTTGTTATGCCGGCAGACTATGACCACTTCACCCTGCTCCACCCGGTCAATATATCGGGAAAACTGAGTTTTTGCATCTTGCAGGTTCACCAAAGCGGTCTTAGTAGCGGTACTTGCCATGACTAGATCCTAACACTATTCTGGTCAGAATTCAAGTCCTAATATAGACTACTATGTTATTTCACTTTCGGATAAATCAAATCGTAGCCCTTGGCCTTGTACTCTTCCATGGCGCAAAGTGAGATTTGCTTGTATCCCTGTTTGTCCAATATCGCAGCAGCAGTTGCTGCGCGCTTACCACGGGCACATGCGCTAACAATGGCCACATCCCGAGGAATTTCACTGGCGCGCGATTCCAACTGGCTTAAGGGGATATTCACATAACCTTTAATTGTCCCTCTTTCTTCCAGTTCGTTCGGTTCGCGAACGTCAAGGAAGAAAAACTTTTGCTTCGAATCAATCATCTGCTTCAACTCTTCAGGCGTAAGTTTCTTTGGTCCGGCTGCTGGTTGGCCGAAAGTGAACGCGAGTGCAAAGGTGGTTAGGAGTAAGAAAAGCTTCATGAGATTAGTATAGTCGGAACGTGGCCCAGCGCATTATATTCCCCATCTGATCAGCATCGGACAAATCTGGCGTAATGATCAAAGAGTGCAAGGACGATGGTAGTTACGAGGCGAATGAAGGGCGAATTAATGACGATGCAAACCACAACTTCGCTGCGTGTATTCTGGCTAGTGGCTGAAAGCACTGGGTACAGGGATGTGGATTGTCTCAAAGCAAAGCTGAATGGTTCCGACGTGACGCTTGGCACCAGCCTGGAAGCTTTGCACGAAGGGATCGATGTGGTTTTCGTTGAACTTCCAGGCTTTCGCGAAAAACCAGCTCTTATTCTCGACGCAATTCGTGAGGCTTCACCCACTGCTCTTATCCTGTTTTGGAATCCCAACGGATCAGTAAAAGAGGCCGTGGAACTGGTTAAGCAGGGGATATTTCACTATATGGCCTATCCAGAGCATGTTCCTGCTGATGAGTTGGCACGCTGGATCGGCGCTGCCGCGCAAAAACTCTCCTCAAATACAGTATGTTTAGATCCGATCCAGCAATTTCATACACAAATAGTTGAAGAACCGTGGCGGCGATACCTTGTCGGGAACAGTGCTCCCATGGAGCAGTTGGCGGTTACAGTCCGGTTGTTGGCTATGCGTCGCAGTACGGTTCTGATCACCGGTGAGACTGGCACAGGAAAGGAGATCGTCGCCAAAGCATTGCATCTGGCGAGTCCACGAGGAAAACTTCCGATGGTCGCGGTGAATTGTACTGCTCTACCTGAAGCCTTGCTCGAATCGGAACTATTTGGACACACAAAAGGGGCATTCACAGGAGCAGCGCAGGCCAGACCAGGCCGGTTTGAACAAGCCGACAAGAGTACTATTTTCCTCGATGAGATCGGCGACATGCCGGTGGAGACCCAGGCAAAACTATTGCGGGTCCTGCAGGAAAAAGAAATTCAAAGGCTCGGCAGTTCAGAAGTTCAAAAAGTGGATGTCAGGGTAATTGCTGCCACAAATGTCGATTTGGAGTTACGCTGTCGGGAAGGAAAATTTAGGGAAGACTTGTTCTACAGGCTCAATGTTGTTCCGGTTAAACTACCTGCATTGCGGGAGCGGCTGGACGACATTCCTCTATTGGTTGAACACTTCCTTAATAAGATCTCCGAACAGGAAGAAATGCCTGTAAAAAGTGTGACCCGCGAAGCGCTGGAACATCTGAAGAATTACCATTGGCCGGGAAATGTAAGGCAATTGGAAAATGCCGTCGACCGGGCAATTACGCTGAGTGGGGATCGAAATATTCTGATACCAAGTGACTTCGCCATTGGGGCTGCCAGCAACTCAATCCCCAGGAGCAATGCTGCAAACATCAGCTTGGACGGAGTCAATATTGATTTTGAAGCAATGGTGAATCGCCTTGAAAGGGAACTCATCGATCAGGCTTTGCGCCGGACTCAAGGAAATAAGAAGCGTGCGGCGGATATCCTTGGGTTGAAACGCACAACCTTGGCGGCCAAGCTGAAGAGTTTGGAAGCAGTTGCCTCGTAACGCCTGGCTTCCATGGATCCCCAAGCGCTCGCCGAAGCTGCGGGCCCCAGCGCGCGGATCATTCGGGTGAAATCCAAGCGTGATCTCTGCGGTAACCAAGGTGTGCCGAAGGCTGGGCGCAATCGAACTTTGTGACCACCCGCCGCAAATCTGGAGTCTTGCCCAGATCAGGTTATGAACAAGCTGCTGCCATTCCTCTTTTGGGTATATCTGCACTTGCATTCTGTCGGGTACTACTAGGGCGGCGGAGCTAAATGTTATTATTGTGCCGTCGGGAGAAAACACGGGAGCCCGGTTGCCGGCACGATCTGTCGTAAGGCGCTTCGCTTCACCGCCACTGCGGAGCATAATCCAAACGTCGCATGAGTAGAAATGCAATCTGGGTGCGGCTTACCGTCGGCTGCGTTACCAGTAGCGGAGGGTCGACTACAGCGGCTGCTGACAGCATTCCACAAAAGATAAGGATTATTACGTTTTTCTGGCTCGCTCAGAATATATCGCAATTGTACCTTCTGCTCCAAGGCTAAACAAGCCTTTGAACGGCGGCAGGCAGGTGGTGCGAGAAATACGAAATAACTAACTAGCGCGCTTAATGGACGGTTATTTTAACTGCCGTTTAACTGGGTAGCGCCTTCATGTAGGCAATAAACTTTCTGGCATAATCGTCCAGGGTATTGATCGCTCCGCCGTGCAATAGTGGCGAGCACATTTCATAGGCCACCGGAAT
>JAYTTF010000152.1:0-20587 GCA_043745195.1 Bryobacterales bacterium
CCTGGAAACGGCAGTTGACTGTCTCGAAGATCAGGGTATCGCGAGCCAAACGGGGACATGGTTCCCTGGCCTGAAGCGACAGAACTCCGAATGAAATCCTATAGAGATCCAGGCGTAGCGGCCTGGGTACCGTGTCCCCTTTGGCGACCTTTTTTACGTACTTCAGTCTCACCATTTGGGTGATGCTATTGCGCCGATCCTATGACGGCAAGTGCAATTGTTTAAGCCATTTCGTTCTACTGTCATCAGTTGACTGTCTCGAAGATCAGGGTATCGCGAGGCAAACGGGGACATGAAGCAACAGAACTCCGAATGAAATCCTATAGAGCTCTAGGCGTAGCGGCCTGGGTACCGTGTCCCCTTTGGCGACCTTTTTCACGGGCTTCAGTCTCACCATTTGGGTGATGCTATTGCGCTGATCCTATGACGGCAAGATTGTTTTAACCCATTTCGTTGTACTGTCACCTACTCAACTGCCATTTTTAGGATAATGAGGGTTCCTTCGCAAGCACATCTATTACTCGAAGCAAATTTTGCTTGTTTGCGCAGGTAAATATTGCATGGGATTCAAATCGAAGTCATTCTTGCATTTGGTACCGCAGAAGTAATAAATTACACCATCGTGCATACTATTGCCCACTGCTGTCGCCGAATCAACGTCCATTTTACAAACGGGGTCTTTCACGGTTGTTGAGTTTGTCATAGTTTGTCCTTGAATTTACGGCACTTCGCTGAAAATATTTGCATGACAAGGACCAATCAATTGGGCCCTTTGTTGGTGTGACTAGTTGGACTTTTTATTGACCTTGATTCGTCACATGACCGCCTGCGGTCACTTATGCAAGCAAAGAGTGCTCGCCTCTTCAATCGGCTCACCAACAACGGTTTGGTACCGAGCGTGCATTGACAATAAATGTTGATGTAAGAGGAAAACCGCTCAACACGATGTTTAAAGGCAAGCCGTAAGGAGTCAACCGAATATGACACAAAAAACATGTATTACCGCAGTGCTGATGGGGTGGGGGGTTCTAGCGGCTCAAACACCGCAAACCCAAAGCGAGAATGCAGCCCGTATGGCAGCCGGCGAACCGCCTATATTCCGCTCATCCGTAACCGCAAGAACTGCAAAAGCAATTAACTATCGCCATCGCAGTGGAGCTACTAAGATTAACTTCGTTGGTACTGACCTGCTTCCCAACTCGCGCGGCGAGGCGAAAGTGGAGAGTAAGCAAGGATACATTGAAATTGAAGTGGAATTCGACAATTTGCAACCGGCTACGAAGAATGGGCCAGAGTATCTAACTTATGTCCTTTGGGCCATCACGCCTGAAGGCCGTGCTTCCAACCTTGGTGAAATCCTGCTGAATGGGACCAAAAGCAAGTTGAATGTAACCACAGAACTTCAAGTTTTCGGATTGGTGGTAACGGCCGAACCCTATTTTGCAGTTTCGCGACCAAGCGATCTGATTGCGATGGAAAACGTGGTTCGTAAAGACACGATTGGCAAGATTGAAGAGATTGACGCGAAGTACGAACTCTTACAGCGTGGTCAATATCAGCGACTCTCGAACCCCTTATCATTAAAAGCCGATAAAAAGCTTCCCCTAGAACTTTATGAAGCCCGCAACGCTGTGCAAATTGCGCGGGCCACTGGTGCGGACCGCTTTGCTTCCGAGACTTTTATGAAGGCGGAGAAAACTCTGGCTCAGGCTGAAGCATACCAGGCCCGTAATGCGGGTAAGAAACCTGTAACGATGACAGCTCGGGAAACGGTGCAAACCGCCGAAGACGCGCGGGCCATCGCCGTAAAGCGTCAGGAAGAGGACCTTTTGGCTCAGGAGAGGCAGCGTTCAATGGATCGCGAAGCACAAGCTGAAAGCGGTCGGTTAGCGGCACAAACTGAAACGGAGCGTGTCACTCGAGAAGCTGAATATGCACGGCTCAAGGCGGACCGCATGAAGATGGAAACCGATGCTGCGGCAATGGCGGCTAAAAACGAGGCCGACCGCTTGCGAATTGAGAATGATTCCCGCATCGCCGAGACGAATCGCCTAAAGATGGAGAATCAACTGCAGAAAGCAGCGAGCCAAGCCGAACTGGATGTGGCGGCCAAACAGACGGCTGCAGCGCTTGCAGAAGCTGCGAACGAAAAACGCAATAGCGATCAGTTAAGAATGGAAAACGAAGCGAAGATCGCAGCGGCAAGGTTAGAGGCTGATCGCCTTAAGAACGAGAACCAATCTCAAAAGGCTGCGAACCTTGCCGAACTCGACAACGCCACAAAGCAAGCTGCTGCTGCTAAATTAGAGGCGGACCGGTTGCGGATGGAAAGTGATGCGAAGATCGCTGCTGCTGGTAGCGAGGCTGACCGGCTGAAACAGGAAAACGAGGCGCAAAGGGCCAGAAATGAAGCAGCACTTGCAAGCGCTGCCAAACAGAAAGAACAATTAGAAGCGGAGCAAGCGGCATTGCGTGTCGTTCTGCTGAAGCAGTTCAATGCAATTCTTCAAACACAGGACACAGCACGGGGCTTGATTGTGAATATGTCGGACGTGCTGTTTGACACAGCCAAGCATACATTGCGACCATTGGCTCGCGAGAAGCTTGCCAAAGTAGCAGGGATTGTGGCCGGACATCCAGGCCTGAAGTTGGATATTGAAGGCCATACCGACAGTGTTGGGAGTGACGAATATAACCAGGCACTTTCGGAGCGCCGCAGCGCGGCGGTAAGTGAATATCTTACCGGCCAAGGAATGCCTGCGAGTTCCGTCACATCGAAGGGTATGGGAGAAACTCATCCTGTGGCATCTAATGATAATGCCGCTGGTAGACAGAAAAATCGCCGCGTGGAAATAGTCATCTCGGGCGAAGTAATTGGAACTGAAATTCGAGTACCCGTTACAGCCAAGTAAACATATAAGATTATAATTCACCTAAACGGGCCGGCAGCTTCTCTGTCCGGCCCTATTTTATTTAAGGAAACGGTCAAAATGCCACATATCACTGTAGGAGAAGAAAACTCCGGCAACATTGAGCTGTATTATGAGGATCATGGTTCTGGAAAACCGGTGGTGCTTATCCATGGCTACCCGTTGAGCGGAGCATCCTGGGAAAAGCAGTTACCGACTCTGCTGGCTGCGGGAAACCGCGTGATCACTTATGACCGAAGAGGATTCGGCAAATCAAGTCAACCAACTACCGGCTACAATTACGACACCTTCGCTGCGGACCTTCACGCAATTGTTGCGAAGTTAGGACTGGATGATTTCTCGTTGGTTGGTTTCTCAATGGGAGGTGGAGAGGTTGCACGCTACCTAGCAAAATACGGATCATCGAAGGTTTCAAAGGCCATATTCATCTCGTCCGTTCCGCCCTTCCTGCTGAAGACTGCCGATAACCCGGAAGGAGTTGATGGCGCCGTCTTTGCAGGGATAGAAAAATCTATTGTCACTGATAGGTACGCGTTTTTTGCAGAGTTTTTTAAGAATTTCTACAACGCTGATCTAATGCTGGGGAAACGTGTTTCAGAAGAGGTAATGAAAAACAGTTGGGGTATTGCCGCCGGATGCTCCTCAACCGCCAGTCTAGCTTGCGTTGCTACTTGGCTTGAGGATTTCCGCAAGGATTTGGCTTGCGTCGACGTCCCCACTTTAGTCATCCATGGAGATGCGGATCGCATTGTTCCAATGAGCGCATCCGGATCCAGAACTGCCAAGCTTATCAAGAGTTCCAAATTGATTGTGGTAAAAGACGGGCCCCATTGCATAACCTGGACTCACGCTGATGAAGTAAATCACGAGTTAGTAAAATTCCTGGCGTAGGGCATTAACTGGTAGCCTGCAAGAAGCAGGCTTACTAGAACAATTGGCTAAGCGTTTGGTTCGGTCGGCGCAACCCAATATGGTGCCGATCCGTAGTGGAAATAGAGGCGATTCTCGTACTCTCGATCAATCAACATTGACTCTTCGTACTCAGGGCCGCTCTCGATTGCAGCCCGAGTAAGAGAGACAGACACTTTCGACTCTTCCCAACTCACTTGTTTCACCCACGAAGGGGCAATCAAAACCTTTTTACCCGGCCACCAATTCCGAGTTGCAACCTCAATATATCGAATGGCCCAAGCCTCATCGTCCACGATGAATGAGTTGATGTGACCGATTTCCCCATCCGTTGCTTCAATGGCATATCCGGCGACAGCTTCTGAACTTCGAAGATGAGAATCCACGGACTCCCGACTCATTCTCTCCGCAGCCACCTCTGCTGAAATAGAGAGTGGAACGGTCAATCCCGCCGGAATAAATGCAGGACCCCACAAATTTGGGCCATCCCAGTAGTAAGGATATCCGTAATAACCCGAGTATTCAGCTTCGTGCTGCCTGGAGACAGGCTTGTGAGTGTCGATGTCGGGACTATGTCTCACCTGCTCCTTGGTCAGATTCACGTCCAGTCGCTTGGCTTGCCAGTCCGTCTGAATTATTGAAATTGGTGAAATCAAAACCCGCCGTTCATCCAACCAGCCACCGGTTTCAATAGTCAGGTAACGGATGGCCCAAGTCTTATCATCAAAATAGAATTCGTCTATGGTACCCAGTTCGCCGTCCGTTGCCCGGATCACAAAACCTTTGAAATTCGTTGTCTTGGTTAGCATACTTTGCCCTCCCCTCTCAAACTACCGCGTCTCTTTCAGGCATTTAATCCTCTTGACACGCTCTGTCGTACTCGAGTGGCACAATCCTCCACTGGAGCTTGCGTTGTATGGACTTCAGCCACATCGGTGACAAGCGCATCCGCCACTCACTTGATAACTGATGCTTCAAATTCAAAGAACTGTCCTTCTTCAACCAATTCCTCAACGCTCTCCGAATCAGCGTCGGCTGCATCTGAGAGCCCTTGAGTATGTCCAGACTGGCCCGCGGATCCTGGCCCAATCCCTTGAAACGGGCCCAGATATTGTCTAAAAAAACTCTGGCCGGAACGCTGTTGCAATCGTTCCGGCCAAAGCCATCTCACTCTTTTTGCGATTTACTTGCGTTCGCGATAGGAGTACTTGTTGAGCAGCGCCAAAAGCTTTGCTGCAGACTTGGGAGGAGTCATTCCCTTGGTTACAATTTCCCTGTTCTCAACCTTCCGTCCGTACAGAGTGTTGTTATCATCCAAATCCTGCCGTAGCGTCGCACCTTGCAGGGCAAGACCGGCGAATAGACCTTGCGAACGCGACCAAGACAGTATCTCAGCATGCATCTGAGCATCGGTTTGCGCTGTTGCAGTGCGTCCAACGGGACCGGCGGCAACTGAGCCCTCACCGCCCAAAGTAAACTTACTGGAAAGCAGTTTGTCGATTCCACGCTCGTTCATGATCAGCATGATCAGATCAGTGGTAGAACCACCAATTTGGAAGCCGACACTTCCACCTTCAATGCGAACAGTTCCTGGCGCAGACCATCCTTTTCCACCCTTGTTACGGCAGGATAGAATCCCCTTACCGTACTTCCCGCCTACAAGAAAAGCTGCAGTCTTCAGACTTGGCACAATCACTATGCAATGAGCATTTTCCAGCATGTCCTGGGGAATGCCCTTGTCAGCAGCGCCCATCACTTCCGTGAGTACCATTGCAGCTTCTTCTAAGCGCATTGAGGGTTTTTTGTCTTTTGCAAGCATTGGCATACTCAGCACCAACACAGCTGCGATTGTCGATCTCATTTTCATTTTCATTTGTATTTTCCTTTCAAAATTCAATATTTACTTGCTGGCGTGGACGGTAGGTGAATTTGCCTTTTGACGACATACCGTTATCCCCGACTGCATTTGGTCCTATTTGCGGTCATGTAGCCGACTGTGCACGCTCTTGATCCAGCATGTTGGATGCTGACCTTCGTATGCCTTGGACTGCGCCTTTGGCGGCAAAGACCGCCTCACCCAGGGCAATGGCAGTTTCTTTAACAGTTGTCATAGCGAATCTCATCCCTATTACTGCAGCACGTTGATGGCCGCCAAAATGGGTCCTCGATTGCAATAGGTTTAGACATGCCCCGAATCAAAGGCGAGACAGAACCAATAAATGTTTTTGCGCCTTTGCCAATCTTCCTGCTGAAAAAGTGGGGCACCCAGCTCTTTTGCTTTAGGCGTGCTACTCATATTGGTCGGGTCGTGAGTGGTCCCTTCTTTCATCTCTATGATACCTGGCAGTTGGTCATTAATACCCCGACCACACAATCATAACTTTTCTCATGGTTTTCTCATTCAGAACACCCAAAGGCGTGACACGAAGACATCTCAAATTGGATGAACTTATCCGCGCACTGCAAGGGGCCCGTAAAGCCTTTGTGGATATTGAACCTTCTTCACAGGACAAGATCGATGAACTAGGCGCGTAGAGTTGCTCCTTATCGAGAAGCTGAAACCGAAGAACCATCCAACCTTGGTCTCAGCTTAATGAATAACTCCAAGAAAATAAGCAATCAGTAGAATTATGAGGATGGTGCCGAGGCCTATACCCGCGCCGCCACCGTGTCCCCAGCGGCCGTAACCGCCGTAATATCCGCCACCGCCAAAAATCAATAATAAAAGCAATAAAACGATTAACATAATTGTTCTCCTTTCTAAATTTTCTAAATTCTACCTCTTACTAGTTACTACCAGCACCACACCGGCAAGCAGAACCAATCCCCCTGCAAGCGGCGGCAACGGTAGGTTGTGCGCCTTCTCGCGCGATGCGTGAATTGGTCCAATATCAACTACGCTTTCTCTGGTTGTATAGGTTAAGCCACCATAGACAAGGCCCAGCAACCCAATAACAATTAGTAAAATTCCGACCAGCTTGATATTCATTGGTGGGTCCTTTTTAGATGCTTTCAATAGTCTTTTTGCGAACGACAAGGAATCCGATTCCGGCAAAAACAGCGAGCACCCCAACTACGGGAAACACAAACATCATAAGCGCGCCCGATACCGGGGACAATGTCTTTTCTACCGTTTGACTATTTGATTCACCTCTTGCTTCACCTCCGGGTCTCCCCGTTGAATAATTAGCTAGCCCACCGGCAAGACCCAGCAAACCGAGAACTACAAAAACCAAGCCAAGTATTTTGTATTTCATGCAATCTCTCCAGATCTAGCTACCAGCATTTGAATCACCAAACTAACCGGTCTTTTTACCGTTCTTAACCGACCCACGAGACAATGCCAATGTAACCTGGCCGCAAGTTAAAGCGGTCGATGATGTATACCTGCACCCTACCCCACGAACATCTTTTTGAACGCTCACTCAGCTTCTGGAGAGTGCGACGCGAATGCCTGAAACCAGGGTTAGTCCATGGGATTGTCTACAGTGTCCTTCAGTGGCAGTGTTAATTTATGCAATTTCTTCACTGCCCTCTGCAATTTTGGAACAATATGGCGATCCTCAACTTTGCTTGCAATCTTCTTGGACATCCACGCTTCACGCTGACTTACAATTCCTTGTCTTGATGAAAAGAGCACCCCACCGTACCGCTCGCCGAGCTCGTTCATAGCTTAGATTTTCAAAAACAATAAAGATAGTTGAACGAATTGACTGCAAAGATTGGTTACACGCATTCCATTAACCTAGAAACGGCAATTACAAGCCGTAACCGGCACCCTGTTTGTACAATTCGTGAAATCCGGGACGGGGGGTGCAATTCTTTTGCAAGTCTTCCGTAAGCAGAACATCTTCATTGAACGTAGAAACCGCAGTTGCACGACTCCATAATCTGGATACCGCAAGCCAGTGGGGACATGGATGACTTGCAGTGCGCCGGGACTTCCCATGAAACCATTGCTTTGCCCTATGCGAGCTGCCGGTCTTCCGTGTCCCCACTGGCGGCAATTTTTAAAAACTTCACGCTCGCGCCTTGGGTGATGCAATATTTCTTAATTCCCGCACGGAAAGTCAATGATTTTGCGGCTTTTTTGTTAGTTGGTTTTTCACAACGTTTCTAGGTTGAATTGCAGCCCCATCCGGATTTCGCAGCCCTCCGCAACTTAGTCCCAAGCCGAGCCCCAGATTGATTTAGAATCGAAAGAGCGCTCACCATTCAGCCGCTTTTGGGGTTAAGGGCGGGCGCCCATTCCCTCGCCTACGCTACCGGATACCAGTAGCCCTGTAACTCGTGACCGCTTCTCGCTTCGCTTAGTACTTCGTGGACGTGGCTTTTTGATCTTTTACCTGAACCGTATTTACTACTTGCTTCACGTAGGGCACCCCGATGGCGACCTTTTCTGCAAATTCGCGGCGGGCTGGCGATTCCACCTCTCCCGTAATAGTAACGACTGCATTCTTTACTTCATATTTCACATGATCATGAAGCTTGCTTGCGATCAAAGCAGCGTCCAGATTCTTTTCAATGCCTTTGTCTATATCTTTATTAATCGCCTTGGCTTCTTTTTCCACACCAACCGGAATCACTGCGATTTCCACAGCCACAACCTGTCCGGCCGCAATGGGTTTAACAATGATCTCCGCCCGAGACTTATCGCTTTCCGTTGCGACATGACCGCCTAGTGTCACTACCCCTTTTTCTCGATCCTGGCTTACAATAACTTCCTTCAAACCCGCCTGATCAAGTGACTTACGCACGCTTTCCGTCACGTCAACTGATTTGGTGGGGCTCGAAGAACAACCTACAAAAGTTGCTGCCGCTACCAGAACCGCTGGAACACCGAGTATATGCAAAATTTTCATATTTACTCTCCTCGTCTTCACAATCGCGAATTGTATCGCGTCGCTAATGCATTCTTAAGTCAATTGATTAAAAATGAACCAAAGTGCAATAAGACCGGTAGGTATACCCAAAACCCAAGCAAGCATGTATTTCATAAATAAGTTCTCCTTTGGCAATTTGCCTACCTAAATAGAGCAGTTTGTGGGCCAAAGTGGCGAACAATGTTGGATGTGGTGTCAAGTGGCTCAAAATGCTTGCATGGCAAATGGCAGTCCATGGCGCACTTCAAGCGACCGCTCCCCGTTTTTTGAATGGAACGAAATCGTTCGACGAACTGAACCATCCCACCACGAACAAGTACCAATTTCCTGCCACCGCTAATTTTCGTATTGGCTAAACCCTAACGTTTGCATCGCAAGAACAAACTCTCTCTCAGATGGACGTAGATCGCTGGCGGCAAGCGTTACCATTCCCCCTTAATCACTAGGTGCACGTTCAGTCGTCAAAAGAGGGGAGAGCAACTTCAAAATGTCGGGTTTTTCAAGTTTTGTTTAAGAAACCCGATTTCGTTTTTCCATATGGACTACCGGGAAATGTCGGGTTTCTAGCAGGAGGGAGCCGCAGAGGATTTTATGGTGCTAAGCGCGGCACCGAACTCCGCAGGAACCATTCGTTGAAAGGATACAATGGTAAGTATTTAAGAATTTGGTGGACCTGGACGGGTTCGAACCGTCGACCTCTTCCATGCCATGGAAGCGCGCTCCCAACTGCGCCACAGGCCCCCTGTGGTTGTTACTTCCATTGAATTATAGCAAAAGCCCCTCAGTATCCGCTGAGCAAAAAGTACTCGTAGTTTCTTACGGGGGCACGACCTTCGGCGAAGTGGGCGTTTCCCTAACCTCTACGATTTTCGTCTCCACCCAGCACCTTCCTTCCAACCGACCCTCAGCTTCCACCCAATGACCATTCTTGCAACTCGTATAAATGCGGATCCTGTCAGCAACCCGGTCCGATTCAATCCCCCAATCCTCCTCCCAATCATCATGCTCAGGAATTTCCTGGCCCTGCTTGAATCTAGACAGGAAGTTAGGCCCGTCCTTGCCCTGAAAATCGGCCAGCTCATCTCCGCACAATGGGCATTGCAACTCAGGCTGCGGCACGTAATAGTCGAACATTCCCATAATTTTCCTGCCTTTGATAAAGCATACACCTGACTGTGTTGACACCTCTCGCTCCAGGCCAGTAATGTGGTGGTACGAATGACCGTTACAATCTCACCGGAAATGGAAGCGCTGATTAAGAAGCAACTGCAATTACCAAGCGTCCAAACTCCAGAAGATGTCCTGCTCTCCGCCCTACTTCTTCAAGACAAGCAGACCAAAACAGAAAGCAATGCACGTGCCGTTGAACTTGCCTTAAATCGCCTTGGCGAAGAAGCTTTCTGGCGTGGCGTCCAACAAACCTATGGCGAAATCGCCGGCTCCCCTCACGATGTTCTCGTCTATCAGCAGGAAATCGCCGATTGGGTCAAAACCATGCATCGCCGTTAGATAATCACTCCGGAATTCCTGCCAGTTTCTTCGCCATTTCCTTCTTCTGTTCCAAGTTCATCTGCCTTGCAATTTGAATCCGCTGCGCTTGCGGACTCCCTGCTCCGTGCATCGATTCCGTCAAATACCCAACCGCATTCCGCCCCAGCGTCATATTTTCAATCAAGCGCAACACCCGCGCACGATCCTCAACTCTCACTCCATCCCGACCCTTCAAATACTTCCGCAAAAGCGGCCCTGTTTCCGGGTTATCAAAATCCTTTTCCGAAGGTAATGTTGCCACCAATCCTCCCGCCAGATCCTGCGCCAGCCGTGCGATTTCATAAGGGAACCGCGTCACATTATGCTTGCAAACATTCGCCAGTAAATCGTCCGGCTGATAGTTACCCGCCTCCGTTTTATGCGATTCGTGCGACGCTGCAATTCCCGCCCCATAAATGGTTTCATTCAAATGCGCCATCTCCACTAACTTGTCCCGCACATGCGAAACGTGGGCCACACCGTTGTAATCCGCTGCCAGTGCCGCCGCGCCAATAATCACATCGCCCAACCCCGTTTTGCACACATAAGACCGCCGATGATAGGCCGTAAACCGCTCCACCAGCATGGCCGCAAACTCAGTTTCTCCGTCCATGAAAAGTAAGTCGTTCGGAACAAACACATCGTCAATCAGGATCATCGCCTCCTGCCCGGCGAATTGCGCATTCCCCTGATCAATGCTGCCACCCTCCATTGCCCTGGTGTCGCACGATTGCCGTCCATAAATAAACGTAAGCCCCGGATGATCCACCGGAATCGCCGCCACCACCGCGTAGTCTTTATCGGCGGGGCGCAACCGCATCGTTGGCATCACCACCAGCCAATGCGAATTCAGGCAGCCGGTCTGATGCACCTTCGCACCACGAATCACCACTCCATCCTTACGCCGTTCCACAATGCGCAGGAACATATCCGGATCGCTTTGGTCAGCAGGGGCTTTGCTCCTATCCCCTTTCGGATCGGTCATTGCCCCGCCAATCACAAAGTTGGCTTCCTGCATCCGCACCACAAAATCCTTGAAACGCTGATGGTAGATGGTCCCATGCGTGGCATCCATTTCATGCGTCATGGAAAACAGCGAATTCAGCGCGTCCATCCCAACGCACCGTTGAAAACAGGTGCCCGTCATTTGCCCCAAGCGCCGTTGCATGCGGTTCTGCGCCACCACATCTTCCACACTTTCGGTGATGTGCAAAAACCGGTTCACCCTGCGGCCCGATATCTGCGACCACGCCGAAGCAAGTTCAGGCTGTTCCACCGCAAGATCGTAAGTGCGGGCCACTGCGTTAATCGACGGCCGAATCACCGGATGATCCACTGGTTCCGCCACACGCTCCCCCATGTAATAGACACGCAGATTTCGCCCCCGCAAACTGTCCATATAATCAGCACCGGTAGTAATCGGAAGGGTTGCTGTGGTCATGGTTCGTTAATCTCCTCTGTTCGCCGTATGCCTCTGTATACTACAATCTTTCCATGAAGTTCGGACTTACGCTCTTACCTGTCATTATCGCTATTACTGCACCAGCTTTCGCTAATTGGCCGCAATGGCGCGGACCCCAATTAAACGGCTCCGCTCCAAGTGCCAAAAATCTGGTCAATCAGTGGACCGAAACAGACAACATCATTTGGCGAGTGAAGTTGCCAAGTTGGAGCGCCGCCACCCCCATCATTTGGGAAAACACCATCTTCATCATCAGCGGCGAAGAAGGATTTTCCGGGCACACTGAAGAAGGCAGAGCATCGCGAAATTCTCCCGCCGATGCCCACGACAAAATCTTCCTTCTCGCCCTCAACCGCAAAGATGGCGTCACCCGCTGGAAGCGCCAAATCGCCCAAGGCAATCGCTTGTTCCGCAAGCATAATGGCACTTCCCCTTCGCCAGTCACCGACGGAAAATTTGTCTGGACCACAACAGGAAGCGGCAAAATTGCCTGTTTCAAATTCACGGGCGAACCTGTTTGGGAGCGCGATTTCGTCAGCGAATATGGACGCATCGGCATCAACCACGGCTATGCGTCAACACCATTGCTGGAAGGCAACCGCCTGTACATCGAAGTGATTCACGGCTTCACCACCAGCGACTCCTCCTATGTATTCGCCGTCGATAAACTCACCGGCAAAACTGTTTGGAAGCAGGATCGGCCCTCGCCTGCGCAGCAGGAATCGAAGGATAGTTATAGCACTCCTCAGTTAGTTGTTGTAAGTGGGAAGAAGCAGTTAGTTATTTCCGGTGCCGACATAGTAACCGGGCATGACATGGATACTGGTAAGGAACTATGGCGTATGAGCGGCTTCAATCCAACCGACAATCGTGCCAACCGAACCATCGCATCTTCGGTGACCATTGGGGACAAAGTGTTCACCCCCAGCACCCGCGGCCGCCCTTTCATAGGCTTTCGCGCTGGTGGAGAAGGCGATGTTACCAGCAGGAATCAATTGTGGACAAACAATCTGGGAGCCGACGTCCCTACCCCAACAACCGATGGCAAGTACATTTATGTTGTGAACGACATTGGAATACTCAATTGTATTGAAGCGGCAAGCGGCAAAGTAATGTATGAAGGAAAGCGGATCGAACACGGCACTTACAGCTCTTCACCACTTCTGGCCGATGGCAAGTTATTTTGCACCAATGAAGAAGGCACCACCACTGTTGTGAAAGCAGGGCCTGAGTTCGAAGTCCTCGGCGTCAGCAAATTGGATAGCAGAACCCTTGCCAGTCCAGTAGCCGTCGGTGAGCAGCTATTCCTGCGTACCGCCGATTACCTATATTGCATTGGGAAAAAGTAACTTCATGGTGCGGCGTAACAGGTATCTTCACAATCTTCGGACGTTAATATTAAGACAACGGCAGGTTCAAGGTTAATTAGGAGTTACAAAGGAGACTCGCCAGCCTGAGGCATCGTGGGAGATTTTCAAGTAGTGCGGTGCCGGTCTGAAAGCAGGATCTTCACTGGCAAGAACTTAGTCAATGCGGCAGCAACAATTGACGCTGATAAGCTCAGGAATTATTTGATCCTGGAAACGGCAGTTGCAAGCCGTAACCGGCACCCTGTCTGTCCAATTCGTGAAATCCGGGATTTCGCAGCCCTCCGCACCCTAGTCCCAAGCCAAGCCCCACGATTGAATTAAGAATCGAAAGAGCGCTCACCATTCAGGTGACAGATGGTTTCCACGCAACTGTCGGTGGGTACGGGAGTTGATTTATGGACTGTGCTTCAACTACTGTTTTTGGGATAAAACATGCTTCGGTCTTTCTTTTTCTCAATTCTCTTTACCCCATGCTTGTTTCAGCCAAACCTCAACATCTTCCATCTCTGGTACAGTCACCGATTCCAGCGGCGGCATCATTCCCGGTGCAACCGCTGGCTTTAAAAGCTATGTTCTAGAACCTACTTCGTGGCTGGGTCGAAATAGGAGTCGTCGAAATACGGGGCCTGCTGGTGCTCCTGCCGCTTCGCCTGCAATTGGTCCAAAAGCAGACTGGCCACCCCGCCCGCTACCGCACCAATGGCAGCAGCTTTACCGCGATCATTCCGGTCTGCAATCAGGGCTCCAACGGCTGCGCCAATCGCAACGCCAGTCGCTACCTTGGTATTCCGCTCCAGAGTGCGCTCCGCTTTCCGCACGGCAGATTGCGGAGTATGTGGAAGCTGCGGACGGTTCAACTGGTAGTTGTTGTAAAGATCCATTAAGGCCCCAACCAAAGGTGACGGAACGGAATCCAGTGGCGTGCGGGGTTGTTGAGCCATGGCGGTTCCAATGGCGAGAGTTGCTAAAACAAGGGATTTCTTCAAAACGGCGGACCTCCATTGGAGTACGATGCGCTAGCGGGAATCTGGTTTCATGGAAAATTTGCCAGAACTGCTGATGAAGGGTTCCGCACCTTACCGAATAGTATTTTATCAACTTGTTTGTTTCACCGATTTGAAAATCTCACTACCATTCGGTAGTGTTTCGGTTTACCATAGTGTTGGTTCGTCCTTAAGAGAGAGGACAAAAGGCATTCATGCCTTGTCCGCTCACCCCCCAAGCGGTATTTTTGCGGAGCGTAACAAGATGGATTTGCACAGTATCGTTCGTCAATTGAACGAAGAGCGGGCGCGTTTGGACGAAGTCATCCGGAGCCTCGAATCATTAATTGCTCTTGGAGGGTCTTCTTCGAAACCCTTGAAAACCAGTCGTCGTGGTCGCAAGGAAATGCCCGAAGCGGAACGTAAGATTGTATCCGAACGAATGCGCAAGTATTGGGAGAAGAAGCGAAAGAACTAATTGCCGCTTGTTTACTTGCGGAAAAACCAAAGCCAGAAATATTGCTCCCCAGCACCGTGTCTATGTCTTGGCTCAAACCCGCATTGTTCCGCCATTGTCACAGCCTGAGCATCTGAAAACGGCACGCCCAACCATGTGTCGTCATCTGCTGTATGCAGTGTGTTGTCCCCTTGTACCTGAAACTTGAACAACGCACCGGGACGCAATAAACGGGCTACTTCCCGAACATAATTGTGGATCACTTCACGGCTTGGAATATGTTGAAATACGATGGTAGAAAAAGCGAAGTCAAACTGAAGTGGTGGGACCACGCTCAAGTCCATTCCGTTGTTCTGATAGACGTGCGCATTCGGCTGATTGGCCAGTGCCCGCTTGGCTTGCCCAATCATTTCGCCGCTTACATCCACCGCGTGCACTTCTCCAAACTGACGAGCCAGAGCCCTGGTCACTCGTCCGGCTCCACAGCCAATTTCCAGCACACGCATATCGGCGGGGTTCTTGCCCTGACAGATATTGATCATGTCAGTAAGAATCTCTTCAGCCACGGTACGTTCACCGCTTTGGAAGAACTCTTCGTCAGTCCAATCTTCCTGGGCTGTGTTGACGTAGTAACGGGCATTTTCGCGGGCACGGGCATCCCAGTCCTGCCGCATCTTGTCGAGAATCGAATCGGGCATCTTTAGCTTTCATTGTAGCTTGGGAAGTACTGGTATCAGCCGGCGAAACTAATCAGTTCCATAACAATCTCCACTGCGGGATCCTGCGGATCACCGGTATCAATCACGGTCATCGATTTGTTCGTCCCGTCGTCGTCGCGCATGGTCACCTCGTACTGAAAGTGATCTGCACCTTCCACCGAATCTTTCTTAACCACTAATTTAGAAAGTTGGGCAACACAAGCACGAGCCCGGTCAGCCTTTTGTTTCGTCAACAACTTCGAATCCAAAAAGCAGAGCGCGAGCTCAATGCCTGCGAAGCCCCCAGACCGTTTGATAACAATAGTCATCAATTAACGATTGAACATCTTCCGTAGTTCTGCAACTTCTGCGGCAATCGCCGAATCCTCGTCCACCATTGCTCCGGCCATAAGTTTTTTCTGATCACCCAATGTGTACTCAGGATGCTGCATGGTTCCGCAGCAATGCGAACGATTCTGTGCTGCATGGTCGGAATCGTGCCGCATTACCTCCATCTTGGTAACATCCTTTCCTTCCGTGAATTTCGGATCGCCGTAATTCATCCGCCCTTCACGCATCGCCGTCAGGGGGGTAGGGGAAACCACCACTTCTCGCGTCGTGAAACGACTTCGGAGGAACGAGCGATAAATGGGCGGATCTCCTTGTGCGTTGGACACAACCAGCATGTGGTTAACCACATCTGCATAGGTTGCTCCAATTGCCGGCGATGCGACAATGCCGTCAACAAGCAATTTGCAAAGCTTGGCGGCAACCTCCAGCAGGATTCGCGCCGGATCTTTCACCGCGCCCTGTTGGATCTTTTCAAAAGTGAAGATATCAGCCAACACGTCGTACATGCCACCCGTAAACACTTGGGAAATTGCATGTACCTGATTGCTCACCTGACTCAATTTCAGGTCATTGTCAGCATTGCGCAGGCCTTGCGGGAAACCCAGCGCCGCACCGAACTGTTCGGCCAACGACGCCAGGAAGTTTTTGTTATGCAGGTTAGCCTTCGTTTGAGCAATGGCAGCGTCTACCTGATCCAATTGGGTACAAGCTAGAAACAGTGCGGTCAAATCTCCAAAGGATTCATGCAGCCCGCCAGTTTGTGGTGGATTACCGCCGGCCAGCCAACCGGGCTTCAAGCCATCGAGAACAGCATGCCCCGTTTCATGGGCAACAATATCAAGCGAACGACAGGTAAACACCGGTGCCGATGCGCCGGCAGGCGTGAAGAAAAAGAAGTTCACCGACTTTGCACCTCGGCTGTAAAAAGCGTTGGGAGTTACGCCGGCGCGCGGGAAAACACTCATAGGGGCAGTGTTGCCACCAACATTCCAAGCCCATGGCACCGGAGCGCCACCTCGAGTGCGTTGGAACATGGTCAGCGTTTCGCGAACAATTGCGAAAGCATGAGCACAATCGAATTCAGGGCTGCCGGGAGTGAAAATGAAATCGCGATTGATATTCGCGTGGACGGGAGTAATTGCCGTAAGTTGCGTTGTGATCCGGCTATCGCGAGGACCATCCAGTACAACCGTTGGAATGAAGCTGAGACGGATGCCGGGATCCAAAACCGTTGGATCCTGCTTCCAGATCAGAAATTTCGATCCTGCGATCAGCGGAATTGGAATGGGAATCGGAATCGGCGCAGCGGCCGCGTTCGAACTCGTATCCATGTTTTCATATTGTTGTAATTTTTTCTCTAGGGACGGAGAAATAGTTGTCGTTGCCATGTTTCGGTCCTCCTATCGCCTCGCCTTAAGACGAGGTTCTCCTCTCGCGAATCAGCGCGAATAACTGCCGTAGGCGGGGGGTGTTATAACAGCCTTTGAGTTACCCTGATTTTCTGAAAGGAATCGTTCCTAACCCTTCAAATCAGCGTTTGTAAGAACATCTATGCGCAGATACTAACACGACTTACAACTAGATACAATCTCAAAGTAAGTCATAAACGAGAATTAATAGTTTTTTTACAAAGGCTGACCTGCTTGAAATACCCTCATTTGTACCCCCCACTTGAACTCCGTGCCAAGTTCTGAAAAGATGAGGTTCGAACATGAAGAACCTTACTCTGGCACTTTTCCTTTCTGCCACACTTACATTGGCTGAAGACTATGTACTTGGCCCTGACTCCCAACCACAAGCCGGCGTTCCGAAAGGAACCGTAACGCGGCTCAAGCTGGAACCAGGCAAGTTATATCCCGGTACGCCGCACAATTACGCCATCTATGTCCCTGCGCAGTATGATGCTGGTAAACCAGCGCCCGTCATGATCTTTCTCGATGGCCTTGGATCGCTAGGAAATGGACAGCGAGTGCCGGTGGTATTCGATAACCTGATTGCACGGCGCGAACTGCCCCCTATCATTGGAATTTTTGTGGACCCAGGAATACTTCCTGCTTCCGGCGATGCTCAAAGCCGCTTCGAACGAGTCTTTGAATATGATTCACTCAGCGATCGCTACTCGCGTTTTCTGTTGGAAGAACTGATTCCCGAAGTTGCGAAGAAATACAATCTTTCAAAAGACCCAAATGATCGCGGCCTTGCGGGAGTCAGCACTGGTGCCGTTGGAGCTTTTGCCGCAGCGTGGAACCGTCCCGATCAATTCCGGCGAGTGCTCAGTTTCATTGGAACTTTCGTCGCTATGAAAGGCGCAGACGGATTGCCGGCACTCATTCGCAGAACCGAGCCTAAGCCCATCCGTATTTTTCTGCAAGCCGGGCGGAACGATCATATTCTGCCAACGCAACCTTACGGAACCTTCTTCGGTGGAAGTTGGCCTGTTAACAATCAAGTGATGCTGGAAGCCTTTGAATCTGCCGGGTACGATGCCAAGTTAGTGCTTGGAACTGAAGGGCACAATATGAAACATGGAGCAGCAATTATGCCCGAAGCCTTGCGGTGGTTGTGGCGCGATTATCCAAATCCTATAACCGTGAAGGAGCCCGCAGGCATGAGCCGCGAAGGATGGGATTCACGGGGCAAAGTGTATTCTTTATTTTCCGCCGATAAACCTTGGCAGCAGGTGGGAGCAACTTACAAATCAGTAACTTCTCCCGTAAGTGGGAGCAATGGGAATGTCTACTTTGCTGACCCAGCTGCTAACCGGATTTATCAGGCTGATGGCAATGGACAAGTAACCGTGTTCAAGGAAAACACTGGCGGTGCTACTGCATTGGCGGTGGGTCCAGGCGGACGTCTCTACGCATCTCAACCAGCACGGAAACGAATCGTATCGTATGGCACAGGCGGGGATGAAAAATTGGTGGCGCAAAATGTTGACGCTGGAAGCTTGGCGGTTGCCTCCACTGGTGCCGTCTATTTCACAGAAGCTGCCAGAAAAAGCATCGGCTATTTAGATCAGGCAGGCAAGGCACACTCGATGGCGGCAAACAAGGAGATGGCGCAGCCTTCCTCCGTCGCGCTTTCACCAGATCATGGAATGTTAATTGTGGGTGATGCGCAGTCCCGGTTTAGTTGGTCGTTTCAGATTGATAAAGATGGCGCTCCGGTGAATGGTGAACCCTTCTATCGTTTAGAAATGCCCGAGTCTGGCTGGATGAGCGGCACTGTTGGAGTAACGGAAGATTCCATAGGTCAGGTGTATTTCGCTACGAATCTGGGCGTTCAGGTGTGTGAAGCGAATGGGCGCGTGGCAATGATACTGAACCCTCCAGAACCTGGGGGCTCCGTTTCAAGCGTCGTGTTCGGCGGCAAGGATTTTGATTGGTTGATGGTTGCTCAAGGCGGCAAATTGTTTCGAAGGCCAGTGAAGATTAAAGGTGTGGCTCCCTGGGCTCCAGCAAAACTTCCCCGGCCACCATTGTGATCAACTGGAAAGCGCGCTACTACTTACTTGGATTTGTAACTGGGCTCCCGCTGATCTCTCGGCAACTCCAACCTTGAACCACTTCTTCACGGGCAGAGTTGACAGGACTTTGGGACCATCGGTCGAAAAGTAGATATTGCTGCACCAGATTGTTAGCTCAAATATTCTAAATGACGTCCATTTTTAAGATAATCGTCAAAATCCTCAAACTCACTGATGATGTTATGTTGTTTGTCAATTGCAAAATAATGTCCCGGCTTCGATCTGAGCCTGTCAATCAACATTTTGTTCAAGTCAAACTTGGACAAAATGCTATCTAGAACCGTTTGGCCAGTATCATCTCTTAACAACTCAATGGAAACTTCCCCGTCATCATGGCTACCGATCTTCATTCCATTTTCGAATTCAATCGTGCAGTCGTTAATATAAAAATCAGAGTTGTTGAGGAAAAAATCATTAAAGTCGCCGATTGTTTTGAATGTCGCAGATGTCTTCTCGTCCAAATACCTCTCATTCAAGAACTCATCACTGTCTGTGTTTGCATCTATCCTCGAGGTAACTATTTTTTGTCCGCCTGGCAAAAGAGTGGTCATTTGTAACGTTGACATTTCTGAAAAACAAAATCTTTCGGTTACTTCAGTTGGTTGGTCATAGGACAGCAACTGAAGACGGCGATAATCTTCGTCTAGTGGCGTCGTCATGTAGTCGATTCTAACGCAATGCACCAAGTTAAGAGCACAAAAGACCGCTTACGTGCGCAAGATTCGCATTCGCTGCGCAAAAAACACCCCACGCCCCGATGCCGCCAAAGACGCTGAAGTCTACAATGAAGCAGGCGGGTATAGATTGAACAAATTCCCATTAAGCTATTTATCGCGCAGTACTGGATAGAATTGTACGAATACGTTATCGACGCTGGCATGTTCGTTGTGGCAATTCCAGCAGGAATTCTTGGGGAAGGCCTTTGCAGTTGGTAACGCCTTTTCCTTGCCGATGAAGTTATAGTAAGCCCATTTTTCTTCAGGAAATTTTGCTTCATCCTTCACTGCGGCTTCAATGCCCAATAGCTTTTCTTCAAAGTGGCCGGTTTTAGCGGGAGAGGCTTTTTCACCGGCGGTGAACACTTCCATCACCAGCACGGTTTTGTCTGGAAATTTGCCAGTTTCTTTGAACGCTTTGTAAGCGTCAGGACGGATATAGATGTTCTTGAATGACCCGGGCTTGCTGTTTGCACTGGGGTCTGAATAGCCAATACCCAAGTTTGAGCCGACGAACTGCCATTGACGGTAGTTGACGGGAATCTGCATTTCACCATTGCTTGCGTAGCTTGGTTTGCCGGCGTCATCGGCCAGGACCGTGGCAGAGACAAGGGTCCAAAGAAGAATCGTGCGCATATCTAATATTGTACGCCGATGCGTTGATGCCGGTTGGGCGGAGAATTGTCCAATACAAGATGATCCTGAAACCGGAGTTAATTCCAATACAAGATGATCCTGAAAAAGGTGAAACTGGAGTAGGCGAACTGCGGCC
>JAYTTF010000153.1:0-20536 GCA_043745195.1 Bryobacterales bacterium
CTTTGTTTCTCAACTGCATTTCGCCGCGCCGAAGCGGCCTTTGCGCTAACTAAGGTGCGGAGGGCTGCGAAATCCGGGACGGGGCTGCAATTCAATGAAAATGTTCTGCTTACGGAAGACTTGCAAAAGAATTGCACCCCCGTCCCGGATTTCACGCGGATTGCACGAATTGGACAGACAGGGTGCCGGTTACGGCTTACAACTGCCGTTTCTTGGATTATGCCACTTGTAACGATTCCGCTCGGGGTACCAGTACCCGTCGATCCAAGCATAATCTGCACCCGGCCTGCAGATGTCATTACGTTCTATTCGCATGGGCGGTGGGAACCAATTCTGATGCTAATTGAGACTTGTGCCGGGAGCCGTATGCAAGTGGCGAAAATCAGGAATAGCAGCTTATGTTTCATTTTCATTCTCTCCTGGTTTAAGTAAGTGCAATCAGTTGGCCAACGTACACTGCTGATTCCAAAAGAATTCCGAAGGTTTTGACCAATATGTATGAGGCACCGGTGACAATATTTGGACGTTAACCGGGGTTGAGGGGGCTTGCTGGATTTCCATTATTCGAGTATCATAGAAATATATAAACTCTAAACAGAGTGAGGTAACCAAATGAACGAAGCAGAAGGCAACGGAATGGTTTTGAATAATAGAAAAGTGCATGTGCAAGTCTATGATCCAGCAATGTGTTGTTCAACTGGTGTTTGCGGCCCTTCCATAAATCCTGTTTTGCCGCGCTTTGCTGCGGATTTGGAATGGCTTGCGGCTCAAGGGGCAGTTGTGCAGCGGTACAACCTATCGCAAGAACCGGGGGCCTTCGTTGCCAATACAAACGTCCAGGCTGCTTTGGAGGATATGGGTACGGATTGTCTGCCATTGATCATCGTGAATGGTGATGTGATGAGCAAGGGAAAGTATCCGGTGCGATTCACCTTGGCTAAATGGGCCGGAATTCCAATGGCAGCGCCCGTGGAATTGCCTATTATCGGAACTGGCTCAGCGGTACCAAGGAGCTCCTGATGCAGCCGTTACAAAAACTGACTCGAGTCCTGCTGTTCACCGGCAAAGGTGGAGTAGGGAAGACGTCGCTGGCTTGCAGTTTCGCGGTAATGCTGGCGGATCAAGGCAAGCGCGTCCTGCTGGTGAGTACCGATCCAGCTTCTAATCTTGACGAGGTTTTGGAAACGCCATTGAATACGCAAAGATTGCCTGTGCCAGTGGTTGGTGCGCCAAGTGTTAAAGCTCTGAATATTGATCCCGAAGCCGCAGCAGCGGCCTATCGCGACAGGGTGATTGGTCCTTATCGAGGGATCCTTCCTGCTGCTGCATTAAACAGCATGAAAGAACAGCTATCTGGCGCTTGCACGGTGGAGATTGCCGCGTTTGATGAATTCACCAAACTGCTGGCGGACCCAACTGCTTCCGCCGAATTCGAGCATGTGATTTTCGATACGGCGCCCACTGGCCATACCCTGCGACTACTCAAGCTACCGGGTGCGTGGACGGAATTTATCGGGACGAATTCGACGGGCACATCCTGCTTGGGACCACTGGCCGGATTGCAAGCGCAGCAGGCACTTTACCAAGCTAGTGTTCGAGCCTTAACCGATGCTGCTGTGACCACTGTGATTCTGGTGGCGCGCCCTGAAAGTTCGGCGTTGCAAGAAGCCGAAAGGACTCGCCTAGAGCTGGCAGGAGCCGGGATCCACAACATTGCGTTTGCGCTGAACGGAGTTTTTCATGCCAATGATCGGAGCGACCCAACGGCGGCAGCGCTGGAAGAAAGGATGACTCGCTCTTTGGATGAAATTCCAGAGGCGTTGAAAAGGCTGCCGCGGTTTGAGGTGCCGATTTTGCCATTTGCACTCATCGGTGCCAACAACCTGAGGCGTGTATTCAATCCTATCGCCACAAGTCAGCCAAGTGCGAAAGGAACCGTTAGTGCGCCGCAAACTGCATTGTTGAGTGAACTGATCGACGCCATTGAATTGAGCGGCCATGGTGTTGTTCTGACCATGGGCAAAGGTGGCGTGGGGAAGACAACTGTAGCTGCCGCGATTGCGGTGGAACTGGCTCATAGGGGCCACCGGGTGCACTTGAGCACAACTGATCCTGCAGCCCACATTGCCAACGCGGTGGATGGAAAAGTGGAAGGTCTGACCCTTAGCCGCATTGACCCGGCGGAGGTGACCAGGCGGTATTCGGATGAAGTGATGATGAAAGCCGCTGGGAATCTGGATGAAAAGGGCAAAGCGCTGTTGGAAGAAGATTTACGGTCACCGTGTACTGAGGAAATTGCAGTGTTCCGTGCATTCGCCGAAGTTGTAGCTATGGGACAGAACGGATTTGTGATTCTGGATACCGCGCCTACGGGCCATACTTTGCTGTTGCTCGACGCGGCTGAATCCTATCATCGCGAAATTGCACGGTCGGAAAGTGACACACCGGAAGCGGTACGAAACCTGCTTCCACGGTTACGGGATGCAAAGTTTACGCGCGTGATTCTGGTTGCGCTGCCGGAGGCAACCCCCGTTCATGAAGCTGCCCGTTTGCAGGAGGATTTGCGACGAGCCGGCATTGAGCCGTTTGCTTGGGTGGTGAACCAAAGCTTCCTGCTGACTGGGTCGAATGATTCAGTGCTTAGAGAACGAGGCTTTCGGGAAGCGGTTTATATCGAAGAGGTTCGAACTCAACTTGCGAAGAGAATGGCGGTTGTAGAATGGATGGCGGAAGAACCTGTGGGCGAGGCGGCGCTTCGGAAATTTGCTGGGGAATCAGTTGTTGCGGTGGACTAACTTTGAAGGAAATTTCAATGAATCTTTTTACTACATGTTTGATTGGGATGGCGATGTTGATTCCGGTTGCCGGCTTTTCACAGGTGGTTCCCGTGAATAGGACAACGAGAATTTTAGTGTTGTGCACAGGCAACAGTGCGCGGTCGCAAATGACGCAAGGCTTTCTTAAGTCTTTTAATCCGGCGCTGGAAGTCTACTCGGCAGGCACAGCACCTTCGCCAAGGATCAATCCATTTGCTGTGCAGGTTATGAAGGAACTGGAGATTGACATTTCTTCCGGGACACCGAAGAACGTTAAGCAATTTTTGGGTGAGTCATTCGACTATTTAGTAACTGTTTGCGATGATGCGGACAAAAGTTGCCCGACATTTCGAGGCAAGGTTGGAAAGCGGCTTCACATTGGATTTCCTGATCCGGCAAAAGCGGTAGGGACCGACGCCGAGAAACTGGAAGTGTTCCGCCGAGTGCGCGACGACATCCGAAAACGATTCCGGGAATTTTATGAAAACGAGCGGTTGGGCGCGGTTGTTGCCTCAAGAAAATTGGACTAAACTAAAGAGACTTAGTTTAACAAGGTCAGTTTAGCAAGGCACTATGCATACAGTAAACATTCATGAAGCAAAGACTCATCTATCTCGACTGGTTGATCAGGCAGCCAAAGGGGAGCCATTTATCATTGCCAAGGCTGGCAAGCCAATGGTAAAGGTTACATCCCTGGATGCACCCACTGGCAAGCAAATTAGACGGCTTGGGTTCATGGCTGGGCAGTTTGAGGTGCCGGAAGACTTCGACCAGATGCACAGTGCAGAAATCGAGGGACTCTTCTGCGGTGGGAAGTGAAGCTACTGTTGGATACCCAATTATTGTTGTGGGCAGCGGCAAGTACAGCAAAGTTGCCGCTGCTGGCTCGGAAGTTACTTAAAGATTCCCAAAACGAATTGATTTTCAGTGCCGCCAGCTTGTGGGAAGTTGCCATTAAAAGTGACTTGGGGCGGGAAGATTTCCAGGTTGACGCCAGTGTGCTTCGACGTGGTCTATTGGATAACGGATATCAGGAACTTGCCATTAACGGTGCTCATGCTGTTGCCGTTAAAGGTCTGCCGCTGATCCATAAGGATCCATTTGACCGAATTCTGGTTGCACAGTCCATGGTTGAAGGGATAATTTTGCTCACAACGGATTCAACCGTTGCAAAGTACGGGGCAACAGTAAGAAAGATTTAATTTGAGCCGGTGAAAAATGCAGGTTAGGACATGGTTGGTTCTATTCACACTCAGGTTACGCATTTTTTTAACGCTTCACACCCGGACGCCACAGCCACATTGGGCGAAAACAGACATTGAAGGTACAATAGGAACTTGCTCAAACGGATCACCGTCCATGGGGCGCGGCAGCATAACCTCAAAAATATAGACGTTTCCATTCCTCGCAATTCCCTTACTGTTGTCACGGGGTTAAGCGGGTCAGGGAAGTCTTCGCTCGCCTTCGACACTATTTATGCTGAGGGGCAGCGGCGCTATGTGGAAACGCTATCGCCTTATGCCCGCCAATTTCTGGATCAAATGGAAAGGCCGGAGGTGGATTCCATTGAGGGACTTTCTCCGGCCATTTCCATTGAACAGAAAACCACCAATCGCAGTCCGCGTTCCACAGTTGGCACTGTAACAGAGATCTACGATTATTTGCGGCTGTTGTATTCGGCGATTGGTACGCCTTATTGTCCGCATTGCCAAATAGAAATTAAGCAACAATCCAGCGAGCAGATTCTGGAGCAAGTGCTGGCCTTGAAGCATGATGAACGGATCATGATTCTGGCTCCCTTCGTTCGCGGTCGTAAGGGCGAATACAAGAAAGAAATGGAAAAGCTGCTGCGCCAGGGTTTTGTGCGCGCACGGATCGATGGGGAATTGCGGTCGCTGGATGAAGACATTCAGTTGGACAAGCGGAAGAACCACACAATTGATGTTGTAGTGGATCGGCTGGTGCTGAAGGCTGGCGTGGAGAAGCGCCTTGAAGCATCGCTTGAAACTGCTACTAAATTGGCCAATGGGTTGGTGATTGTTGCAGTGGTGGATGGCGAAGAAAAGCTATTTTCGCGCAACCTGGCTTGCCCGAATTGCGGCGAAGGTGTGCCGCAGTTGGAGCCGCGCTCCTTTTCGTTCAACAGTCCTTACGGGGCTTGTGCCACTTGCAATGGCCTGGGGAGCCGCTGGTCGTTCGACGTGGCGAAGATTGTTGTGGATCCTGGGAAGCCGCTGTTTGATGGCGGACTGGGACCTGGTGGAAACTCTGGGACAGTTTGGAATCGGACCGATGATTTCGCCCGGAAAATGAAGATCCCGGTGACGAAGCCTTTTGATTCGCTGAGCAAAGATCACCAGACCATTTTGATGGATGGCGCGCCAGGGTTCATGGGCATTTTGAAATTGCTGGATAGCCTGTACCGCGAATCGCAGGATAGCGAATTCATTGGGGATTGGGTGATGTCTTACATGTCACCGACAGCCTGCACGGATTGCCTTGGGAAGCGGCTGAAACCTTCCAGTTTGGCTGTGCGTGTAAAGACCACCACCATTGCGGATTTTACTGGCGTATCGTTGCTGCGCGCATTGGAAACGGCCAAGGGATGGCAGTTGAATTCGCGTGAGGATCAGATTGCCGGCCGCATTAAAGAAGAAATTCAGAACCGGCTTACGTTTCTTTTAGACGTGGGGCTGGACTATTTGAGCCTGGATCGTTCGTCCATTTCTCTTTCTGGCGGAGAAGCCCAACGCATTCGGCTGGCTACACAAATTGGCTCCAAGTTGCGTGGAGTATTGTATGTTCTTGATGAACCGTCCATCGGCTTGCATCCCAGGGACAACGACAGGCTGCTGGACACTCTGAAGCGGCTGCGCGATTTAGGCAACACGGTGCTGGTGGTGGAGCATGATGAGGAAACCATAGACCGGGCCGATTACGTTGTGGATTTGGGTCCCGGTGCAGGGCGATTGGGCGGCCACTTGGTCGCCGAAGGCACGCCTGCGCAGATTCGGAAGAATAAGAAGTCACTCACGGGGCAGTATCTATCAGGCGCTTTAAGCATTCCCGTTCCCCCAATTCGGCGTAAGGGGAATGGAAAAAAGATCATCGTGGAAGGTGCTACGGAAAACAACCTTCGCAACGTTCACGTTGAATTTCCGTTAGGAACTTTGACGGTTGTGACCGGGGTGAGCGGTAGCGGGAAATCGACGCTGGTGAACGATATTCTATACCGTGCTTTGGCCAAAGAAGTGTGGGGCTCCAGAGCCGATCCGGGCAAGCATGTAAAGATTTCCGGGGTTAAGGAAATCGACAAGGTGATTGAAATTGATCAGTCGCCCATTGGTCGAACTCCGCGTTCGAACCCGGCCACTTATACCGGTGTTTTTTCGCCGATTCGGGATTTGTTCGCGATGCTTCCGGAATCGCGCGAGCGCGGCTATAAGCCTGGGCGGTTCAGTTTCAATGTGAAGGGTGGGCGGTGCGAAGCTTGCCAGGGCGATGGGTTGAAGCGCATTGAAATGAATTTTCTGCCTGACGTTTATGTTACCTGCGACGCATGCCGCGGCCGCCGGTACAGCCACGAAACGATGCAGGCCAAATACAAAGGCAACTCCATTGCCGATGTGTTGGAGGCCACCGTTGAACAAGCGGCTGGCATCCTTGAAAATATTCCGAACATTGAAAACAAGTTAAGAACGCTGGTGGATGTGGGTTTGGGATATATTCATCTGGGCCAATCGTCAACCACGCTTTCAGGCGGCGAAGCACAGCGCATAAAGCTCGCCAAAGAATTAAGTAAACGGCAAACCGGAAAGACAGTGTACATTCTGGATGAACCCACCACGGGGTTGCACTTCGAGGATGTGAAGAAACTGTTGGAAGTGCTGACGCGGCTGGTGGACTTGGGTAATTCGGTGATTGTGATTGAGCATAATTTGGATGTGATCAAATGTGCGGATTGGATTATTGACCTGGGACCTGAGGGTGGCGATCGTGGAGGGCATATTATTGCAACAGGGACTCCGGAACATGTGGTGAAGGTAATAGAGAGCTTCACTGCTCAAGCGCTGAAGAAGGTATTGGACCGCAAATGAGCAAGTACAAGCAGCAGCCGATTAGTTTTGAAGGGTTGAAGACTATATCGGTTTTCGCACGTGGCGGCAAAGTGCGTGTGGAAGATTTCGCAAGGGTGTATGAAAAAGGCGGCGGCGTGAAAGCGCTGGTGGATTCGCTGCCAAACATTTTGGCGGGAGATACTTTTCGCGCAGTGGTGGAGCGAGTGCTGCAAGCCCGCTCATTGGGCAAGCCGGTTTTATGGGGCTATGGCGGGCATGTGATTAAGTGCGGCATGGCTCCGGTATTGCTGAACTTAGCAAGCCGCGGATTTGGTCAGGGGTTTTCTACCAATGGTTCCGGTTCCATTCACGATTTCGAAATCGGCATTGCCGGCTGGACCAGTGAGGATGTGGAAGCTGTGCTGCCCGATGGCACCTTTGGGTCTGCGGAAGAGACAGGGCGCTGGATGAATGAGGCAATTGTGGAAGGCTCGCGCATTGGTTTGGGTATGGGCGAAGCGTTGGGCCGCAAGCTGGAAAGCTGCGCCAAGCCGGAGTTTGCGGATAAGAGTATTTTGCTGAGTGCATACCGCGCTGGAATTCCTGTGACGGTGCACGTTGCGGTGGGAACGGATACTCCACATACGCATCCAGCCGCTGAAGGTGCTGCGATGGGATTGTCCACCTATCAGGACTTCCGGTTATTCTGTTCCATGGTGAAGGAACTCAATGGCGGTGGCGTGTATTTGAATTTGGGGTCCGCCGTTGTAATGCCGGAAGTGTTTCTGAAGGCAGTTTCATCAGTGCGCAATTTGGGACATGAGCTTAAAAACTTCACTACGGTGAACATGGATTTTCTACAGCACTACAGGCCGAAGGCAAACGTTGTGGATCGGCCGCATGCTGGGAGCGGTGGCAAAGGATTTACGCTTACAGGCCATCATGAGATCATGATTCCACTACTGGCAGCGGCACTCATCGAACAATGCGATTAAAAGATCCATTCTGGGATTATTCGGATCTGGCCCTGTTTATTGGGCTGGTGCTACCGTCGCTTTTAGTCACAGCGCTGGCTGCGAAATTGTTAGAGAGTGCTCCAAAAGCGGTATCGTTGATCGTCGCGCAATCGGTCATGTATCTGGTGTTGTTCGCAGGACTTTATGCGATCTTGTGGATTCGGCACGGGCAGCCTGTTTGGGAAGGATTGGGGTTCATCAATTCCCCGGTGGCGCATTGGAAAGCGGCTTTGCTAGGGATCGCACTGGCATTTAGTTTGTCAGGGTTGGGGGTGCTGTTGCGCACGCCGCAGATGACCGATCCCATGAAGGATTTGTTGGATGGCAATTTAGCAGTGGCTGTAGTGGGTGTGGCTGCAACGACTGTAATGCCCGTCTGTGAAGAGCTAGCATTTCGTGGCTTTTTACTGCCATTATTTGCACGAACAGCAGGTTTGTGGATGGCGCTTTTGCTCACCTCTTTGCCATTTGCATTGATGCATGGGCCACAATACGAATGGCATTGGCAGCACATGTTTTTACTGACATTGGCGGGTGGGGCGTTCGGGCTGATGCGGGCCTGGAGCGGGTCCACAATTTCCGCCAGTTTGATGCACGCCACTTACAACATGACGTTCATGTTGGGATATATTTTCCAGGAAAAGGAACTTACCGGAACATGGTAGAGACAATACAGTGGACGCCTGCGGGCGTTGTGATGATTGACCAAACCAAGCTGCCGCGCGAGACAGTTTTCGTCACTTGCAAAAACTATAACGAAGTGGCGCAGGCGATCCGATCTATGGTGATCCGTGGGGCACCGGCTATTGGCGTTGCAGCGGCGATGGGCGTGGCGATCGGAGTGGAGCAGGCCACTGAGGAGAACCTTGACGCGGAATTCGCGGTGATCTGCGATACGCTTGCCGGGACGCGCCCTACAGCAGTGAACTTGTTCTGGGCGATTGACCGAATGAAGCGGCTTTACAAAAGTCTCGACGGCAAGCCGATAGCTGAGATTCGTGCGGCGATGATTGACGAAGCGCAGGTTGTGTATCGCGAAGATATTGCCATTTGTAAAAAGATCGGCGCGCATGGCGCGGCACTTGTTCCTGATGGAAAAACCGTGTTGACACACTGCAATGCAGGGGCTTTGGCCACTGCTGGTTATGGCACTGCGTTGGGCGTAATTCGTGCCGCTGTGGAAGCTGGTAAGAAGATTGATGTGTTCGCCGATGAGACTCGTCCGTTCCTTCAAGGGGCGAGATTGACAGCGTGGGAACTGATGGAAGACGGCATTAAAACAACGCTGATTACCGACAACATGGCCGGGCATTTCATGAAGGCCGGGCGTATTGGTTGCGTGGTTGTGGGGGCGGATCGCATTGCGGCAAACGGTGATGTGGCGAACAAAGTTGGCACTTACACAGTGGCGGTGCTGGCGAAGGAAAACGGTGTGCCGTTCTATGTCGCGGCCCCGATTTCGACTCTTGACTTGACGTTGCCAACCGGGGATTTGATTCCCATTGAAGAGCGCAGCGCGGCTGAGGTTACCCATGTGTTTGGTGTGGAGATTGCGCCACGCGGTGTGGGGGTGGAGAATCCTGCTTTTGACGTGACGCCGAATCGTTACGTAACTGGGATCATCACAGAAAATGGTGTTGCCACAGCTCCATTTGAAGTTTCGTTGAAGGCGCTTGCGGGGAAGTAGTTTTACGCCGGATCAATTCGTAGAACAGCATAAGGCAGCAGCGTAATTTGTAAGTCGCCCGAATTTTCAAGCAGCAGGCCGGGCTTCGCTCGCCAAGCCTGCGGCGTTTTGGTTGCTTCTTCGTAACTATGTTCGTCCAGAGATTTGATTCGAACTCTCGTTCCGAAGCCTGATTTATTCCACCGCACCAGTTGCAGTTCAGGGGTGAAATTAGCGACCAGTGCCCGTTGCCTGGTACCCCTTCGCAGCAACATTCCAGTGGTCTTGAAGCGGTCACTGGACTCAGTTGCCATCACGTCACCACCGGCAAATTCAGTTACGTCCGCCAGCACATGATAGAGCGGAACAACAGTATCGCGCCCGGACATAGCTCCGGCTTTGCCATGGGTTTCATAGTAAGTTACTGCGGATACTCCCGCTTCGCTGAGATACTTCACACTTCCCAAGGTCCAGGCCGCACCAAACAGGCTGGCCATGCGTGGATCGGCTGGTGTGGGTTGTTTGGAGAATTGATTGAATCGGGGCCGCAGGGTGACTGGGGAAACGACAATTCCTTTGCCGCCCAGGAACAGTTTTGCGGATCGCACGGTGTCCCCTTGCGAAGAAAGATTTTCCACCAAGCTGAGATTGTCGAAAGCATGCACCTGTGGGTTTATGGAATAGCTGGCAAAGTCGACGACCTCAACAGGTGGTCTTCCGCGATTCAGTTCGGCGAAGTATTGATTGGTTCCACCGCCGATGGGCGCGCCTTTCAGGTGTGTCCGGGCGAGACGGAGCCACTTTTCACTAGTCGACGGTTCATCGATGTGAAAGATCAAATAGCGAACCACACGCGCACCGGCCACGGCCCTGGCCAAAGCTTTCAATTCTGAATCCGCTTGACTCGATACGAAAACAGCCAATTCTAAACCAGCCTTGCTGGCGGCGGTTTCGGCAATGGCGCGGCGCAATAGTTCCCGATGATTGGGCTGGCTAAGAATCAGGTCAACTCTTACATGGGAGATGTTCAATGCTCCAAGCGGCGGCATCTCCGGAACATATCCCAAGCCCAACTGTGGTAGCTTTGAAACGCTCCCTGTGGGGTTGAAAGCAATCTCACTGCGTGTTTCGGTAGCTGCGGAATTGGTAGGTACCCCTTGAATACGCACAGTGACGGCTTGCCGGATTTCAGTGCCCTTCTTCACTTCCACAGGAAATGGAAGTGCAAGAGGAGTGCAATATGTTTTGAAGTTCCCGTCGGTCCAGTTACGGTGATCTTCCGTTTCAAATGAGTCTCCTTCGAATCGAACTTCAGCATCAAGCCCCGGAGCTATAGTGTGCGTGATGGCGCGAAGATCGATGAAAGGTTGATTGGGGGATACAGACGCTGGAAACGATCCTTGTTCCAAAGCTCCATTCGATTTCTCCAACTTGGCTTGCTTGCCGGCGCAACTCTCCAACGGATGCAGCACGGCGAAGCCAATGCGATTACGCAGGAACGTAGAGTTGGCCGCACCCTTGAATTCAAACCGTAGCGAACCCGTATCGTCGCCGGTTACGCGTCCTTTCCACTGAAACTGAATGTCGCCTTCAGCGCAGTCGACATCGAAAGTTATGGTGAACTGATTCGTCTTCTTTTCGATAATCAAATTTGAAACTCTGGGCGCAACAGTGCCCCAGGATTTATCGCGAACTGCCGCGTAAATGCCGCGAAGCACTTCCTGTCCATTGAAGCGGATGAAACGGACGAAGGCCAAGTCGGGTTCAAAAAGTAGGCTTAAGGGGCCAGCCGTCAATTCGACGGGCGACTTCGGCGCAGTGGTTGTCCCATAAAGCATTTCAATACGGCTGGTGGCTCCCCAGCCTGGGGAAGGGACCCAAAGTGCCAGGGCCCCACGAAGAATTTGGCGGCGATTGAACGTTGGCATGAAGTGGAATTGTATCGGAAAACCCAGCTCTATGGATAATAATTTACGTAATTGGCAAGTCGCCCAATTGACAGTTGCTCGCCGCATCATTATCATGAATCTTGCGCGCACAAGCATTTCCTTTACTGTTGTCTGTTGCATCTGCTGTGCTGGCGAATGCTGGAGCGCAATATTACGTCTAAACTCATTCGAGTGAAACTATGATTAAAGTCGAAGGTCTCTCCAAGAGATACGCGCGACATGTCGCGGTCGATAATATCTCCTTTGAAATTGAGAAGGGGAAGATTGTCGGTTTTCTAGGGCCAAACGGTGCTGGAAAAACCACCACCATGCGCATTCTCACCTGCTTCATGCCTCCCTCTGCGGGAATGGCTGAAGTGGCTGGGTACAACGTTATGGACTTCCCTATGGAAGTGAAGAAGCGGATCGGCTACCTGCCGGAAATGCCTCCCCTGTATCCGGAAATGGAAGTGGGTGAGTACCTGCTATTTGTGGGAAAGCTGAAGGGCCTTTCGGGCCAGGACTTAACCAAGCGGGCCAACGATGTTGCTGAGCGATGTAACGTGGCGGATGTCAGCAAGAAGCTGATCGCCAAGTTGTCAAAGGGCTACAAGCAGCGCGTCGGATTGGCACAAGCGATTATCCACAATCCGGAAGTTCTGATTTTGGACGAGCCTACTTCGGGCCTGGATCCGAAGCAGATTCTGGAAACCCGCGATCTGATCAAGAGCCTTGCCGGCGACCACACCATTATCCTTTCCACTCATATTCTGCCGGAAGTGGAACAGACTTGCGAATCAGTAATTATTATTTCGCAGGGACATGTTGTGGCTCGCGATTCGGTTGAGAATTTGACCAGTCGATTACGCGGCGCTGAAACAGTGGCCGTGGAAGTGGAGCCGCGCACAGGCGACCTGGATACGAATGCTGTGCAAGCCAAGTTGGAACAAGTTTCCGGCGTTAGCCGCGTGGTGTTCCGCGATACCAAGGCTGGCCGATCCCACTTTGAAGTGGAGAGTTTACAAGGCAGGCCGGTGCGTGCTGAGTTGGCGCGCGCTGTTGTGGAATCGGGCTGGAATCTGAATGAACTGCGCGGTGTGAATTTGAGCCTGGAGGATATTTTCCTGCAGTTGACCAGTGCCGATCAGGCAGCATCGGGAGGTGCGAAATGAGGAACATTCTTACCATTTGTTCAAAAGAAATGAATAGTTACTTCCGCTCCCCCATCGCTTATGGATTGATGGGATTCTTCGGATTAGTGACGGGCTGGTTCTTCTATGTTGCCACCGCCTACTTTGTCCAAAACAGTATGAAGGCCTCTATGATGGGCGGCGGTGGTCCAATGAATGTGAACGAATATGTGGTGCGCCCGGTGTTGATGAACATCAGCGTGATTGGGCTGTTTATTATTCCAATGATCACCATGCGTTTATTTGCTGAGGAAAAACGATCGGGAACCATTGAGTTGCTGGTAACTTCGCCAATTACTGATTTAGAAATCATCTTAGGCAAATGGCTTTCCGCGCTGCTGATGTACTGCGCCATTCTTGCTATTCCTGTGCTGAATTTAATGGTGCTGTTCGCCTTTGGCAAGCCGGATTGGAAGCCGTTGGCTGTGGGCATTTTCGGATTGATTTTGCAGGGAGGCGCACTGTTGGCCCTGGGAACATTTATTTCCAACACTACCAAGAATCAGATTGTGGCAGGCGTTGGAACGTTTGCCATCTGCCTGATGTTGTGGGTGCTGGATTGGGTGAGTTCGTTTGAGTCGGCTGCTTGGGCCAAGGTGATTTCTTACATGTCTGTGGTGGCTCATTTTGAACCATTCTCCAAAGGCGTGGTAGATACAAAAGACGTAATTTTCTATGTTTCAATGATCTTTTTCGGGCTGTTCCTTACAGCGCGCTCGATGGAATCTTTGCGGTGGAGGTCCTAACGATGAGTAACGAATGGATCAAAGGACGGCAGACGAAGTTTACTGCTTACGTATCGGTTTACATTCTGGTGATCCTTGGCGTTTTGGGGGCAATTAATTTTCTTGCCAACCGCTACAACAAGTCATTCGATTCCACGGCGAACAAAACTTTCAGCCTTTCCGAACAAACGGAAAAGATTGTGAAGAATCTGAAGCAGGATGTGAAGATTCAATATTTCGATGACGTTCGCGGATTGGAACGCGGCCGCGATTTGCTGGACCGGTATAAGAATCTTTCGCCAAAAGTGAGCGTTGATTTTATCGACGTCGCAAAGAAGCCGATTGAAACTCGTGCCGCTGGCGTGAAGACTGCGGGAACAACCTTTATTCAGGCTGGAACCAAAAAAGAAGAGGCTCGCAGCTTAACTGAAGAGGCACTTACCGGTGCAATTATCAGGGCTATCAAAGAAGGGCAAAAAACAGTATGCTCCGTTTCCGGTGCTGGCGAAAAAGCTTTTGACGATACCAAGCCTGATGGTTTAGCGACTGCAAAGGCTGAACTGGAAAAAAGCAATTACGTTACGAAATCTATAAATTTAGTAGCGGATGCAAAGATCCCCGCCGATTGTTCCATCCTACTAATCGCTGGTCCAAAGTACGATTATGTGACGCCAGTTGTTACCGCAATCAGCGAGTTTGTAGAAAACGGCGGCGATGCAATGATACTGCTGGATGCCCCGCTGAAGATGGGTAAAATGCAGATTGCCGATAACGCAGAATTGACCAAACTTCTGGAGGGCTGGGGCGTGGGCTTGAATAAAGATCTTGCCCTTGACACAAGTGGCTTTGGCCGCGCTGTAGGGTTAAGCGCCGCTGTACCCTTGGCCGTATCTTACGAACAGCATCCCATTGTGAACGACATGAAGGCGGCCACTGGGTTTCCATATGCCCGTACGATAGACGCGAAAGAAGGCGGCAAGACAAAAACCAGCAAGCTGCTTTCCACCACAGAAAACAGCTTTGCGATCACAGATATGAATGCCAAGGAAGTGGAATTCAAAGAGGGCCGCGATAAAAAGGGACCTTTGAATTTGGCTGTGGCCGGAACCTTGAAAGCTCCTTCTGCGGAGAAGCGCATTGGGGATGGGCAGGGCCGCTTTGTGGTTGTTGGCTCCAGTTCGTGGGTGATGAACGAAATGATTTCCATTCGTGGGTTGGCCAATAAGGATCTGTTCCTGAACATGATCAATTGGCTTTCCGCTGACGAAGATTTAATCTCAATTCGCCCTAAGGATCCAGAAGATCGCCGTCTGACAATGAATCAGGGTCAGATGAATGTGATGGGGATTTTTAGTATTTTCGCTCTGCCCTTGATTGTGGTGGTGAGCGGCATTATGATGTGGTTGCGCAGGAGATAATCGGCCATGAAAATGAATGGACTGTTGGCCGCTGCCGGCTTGTTGGTAGCGCTTGGCGGAGCCGTCTGGTGGTCAAACAAGGACGAGGCCGCCAATGTGGGCAAGCCCGCCAAAGATGCTCCGCCACGGATTCTTGAACTTGGGCTCGACCAATTTGCGGAAATGCGTTTTGAACGCAAGGGCCTTGAACCAACCGTGGTGAAGCGCGGCAAGGATAACCAGTGGGAGATTACTGCACCCAAGCAACTGGCGGCTGACCAGAGCGCTGTTGGAGGTGTGGCAAGTGCCTTGTCCGTGCTGAACTCTGAAAAGCTGGTGGATGAAAAGGCGACGGATCTGGTTGGCTTCGGCTTGTCTCAACCGTCTGCTGTGATCTCCATCGTCAAGAAAGACGGCAAAATTGTCAAGGTGCTGTTGGGCGATCAAGCGGCAATTGGGGAAGCCACTTACGTCAAGTTGGACAGCGATGCGCGCGTTTTCACAATGGCGTCAAAAAGCAATATTGACAAAGATTGGCGCGAACTGCGCGATAAACGGCTGTTACATCTGAACATGGAAAAGCTCTCGCGGCTGGAATTGTCGTCAGGCAAAGGAATGGTTGAGTTCGGAAAAAGCGGCAACAATACATGGACCATTCTTAAGCCCAACACGTTTCGCGCAGACAACTTTGCAGTGGAAGAACTGCTGCGAAAGTTGAATGACGCGAAGATGGAAGAAGTTCCAGAAGACGCCGCCGTAGCCGCCACTTTGGCCAAGTTTGCCAGAGGAGCGTTAATTGCCAAGGCCAGTGCAACAGGTGATGCAGGCAAGCAGGAAATTGAAGTTCGCAAGGATAAAGAAGGCACCTATTTTGCGAAATCCAGCACGGTTGCAAGTGCCTACAAAGTTTCCAGCGAACTGGGTGAGGCTTTGGCTAAGGGCCTGGATGATTATCGCAATAAGAAGCTTTTCGATTTCGGGTTTCAGGATCCAACGCGGATAGAGTTGAAGGGACCGGAAAAAGCTTGGCTGTTTGAAAAGTCGAAGAACGATTGGAAGAGTAACGGTAAAGCAGTGCAGGGCGAGCAGGTCCAGGCGATCGCGGACAAACTGCGTGAGCTGAGTTCCATTAAGTTTCCAAAAGCAGGGGGCGGTGCCGCGCATTCTGAAATCACAGTGAGCCTGGAAGATGGTAAGGTAACGGAAAAGATTATCATCACAAAAGCTGGTGATACTTACTACGCCATGCGTGGCGGCGAATCTGCGGTTTACGAAGTGGACGGAAAAGCAGTGGAAGATTTGTTGGTTGGTGCGGCGGCTGTTAGAGATGCAGCAGCCAAAACAGACGGTAAGCCGGACGCTAAAAAATAGGGGCGCGTGAAAGCACTTCACACTGATCTTTACCAGTTGACGATGGCCGCCGGATACTATCAGGCGGGCAAGACTAAGGATCGGGCCACGTTTGAAATGTTTGTGCGGCGCATGCCGTATAACCGCAATTTCTTTCTTGCAGCAGGCTTAGCACAGGCGGTTGATTACATCCTGAATTTGCGCTTTGAAGCAGATCAGATTGATTACCTGCGAAGTCTGCGGCAGTTCCAGAATGCTCCGGCAGAATTCTTTGAAGCTCTTGCGAACTTTCGTTTCACTGGCGACGTTTTTGCCGTCGCTGAAGGTACTCCAATTTTCGCCGGCGAACCTTTTCTCACTGTGCGAGCGCCAATGGTGGAAGCGCAGTTACTGGAAACCTACCTGCTTTCCATGATCGGATTTCAAACCACCATCGCTACAAAAGCCGCGCGGATTTCCGAAGCCGCAGGCACTGCCGGAGTGGTGGAGTTCGGTTCACGGCGCGCCCATTCGCCTGACGCTGGTGTGCTGGCTGGTCGCGCAGCCTACATTGGCGGATGCGTGGGAACCAGCAATGTGGAAACCGGATTTCGTTACGGCGTGCCAGTGTTTGGCACCGCCGCCCATAGTTGGGTGATGTCCTTCCAATCAGAAACCACAGCGTTCGAACAACTACAACAATTGCTGGGTGATGCGACGGTCTACTTGATTGACAGTTACGACACGCTGGAAGGTGCGCGCACGGCCGCCGGATTGGGAAAGCCGATGTGGGGAGTTCGTTTGGATAGTGGCAATCTGCTGGAGTTGGCGCGCAAGGTTCGTGTGATTCTGGATCAGGCCGGTTTCACCGAAGCGAAGATTATGGCCACCGGCGATTTGAATGAATACCGCATCATCGAAATGGTGGCCGCAGGCGCGCCTATTGATCTTTACGGCGTGGGCACCGACCTGGCAACTTCCATTGATTGCCCCAGCCTTGGCGCCGTCTATAAATTAGTAGAGCTGGACGAAAATGGTGTGAAGCGATTCACCGCCAAATTCAGTTTAGAAAAGCGCAGCATGCCCGGTGCGAAACAAATTTTCCGCTATACCGACCATGACGAAGTAGCCTGTGAATGGGAGTGTCCAACAGGCGATGTGGAAGCCTTGCTGCGCCCCGTAATTCTGAATGGCGCATTGGTGGAGCCATTGCCGGATCTGGCAGCAACGCGCAGCTACGCGACCAGTGCCTTAAAAAAACTGCCTCGCGTTTGCCGCAGTTTGTATGGGCACGAAGACGCCTGGAAAGTAAAGTATAGTGCCCAATTGTTGGATGTTGAAAAACAGGTGCGCAATCGCATTGCCGGGGTAGGGAAGTGAAGACGGTTTATTTTGACGTGGACACGCAGTTGGATTTCATGCTTCCAAGCGGCGCGCTGTATGTTCCCGGGGCTGAAAGAATCATCAGCAACATAGCAAGAATGAATCAACAGGCCGCCGCCGAGGGTTCGCTGGTGATCTCCACAATGGACGCCCATGTCGAAGATGACCCAGAGTTCCAGTTGTGGCCTCATCATTGCGTGAAGGGGTGCCTGGGGCAGCGCAAAGTGGCATCAACGTTGCTAGACGGTGCCGTGGTTGTGCCGAATACTGCCGCGACCTTGCAATTGCGCAGTGCCAGCCAGTTACTGCTTGAAAAGCAAACAGTCGATTGCTTCACCAATTCACATTTACCTGGAATTTTGCGCGACTTGCAAGCGGAGAAATTTATAGTCTACGGTGTGGTCACGGAAATTTGTGTTTTAAACGCTGTGAAGGGATTGTTACAACTGGGTAAACCAGTGGCAATTGTCCGTGATGCCGTGCAGCACCTTGACCTAACCAAAAGCGACGCATTTCTTAACGAATTTCGCGCCGCTGGCGGGACTCTGATTTAGTTCAGGACGACAATGGTTCGTCAGGAATTTCAATTGTCTTGGCGTTGCGGTACAGCCGTTCCAAATCATAATAGGCGCGCTTCTCGGCAGAGAAAACATGCACGATGTAATCGCCATAATCCATAAGAATCCAATCACCGCCGGTGTAGCCTTCAATGCTGGACGGACGATCTCCAACTTCTTTTTTTAAGTGCCCTTCCACTCCGTCCACAATGGCCATGTTCTGGCGGAAATTAGTCCCTTGCGTGATGATGAAGTAATCGGTAAATGAAGTGACATCGCGCAAATCCAATACGCGCGTGTTCATCCCTTTTTTTTCTTGAATGGCCTTCACCACTTCTACCCAGGCAGGTTCTGCCTCGGCCTCTTCTGGTTCAGCGGCAACGGCTTTTTTCGGAACTTTAACTGCGCCTGATTCCTTCGCTGCCACCCTTTTGGCGGGTGCTTTCTTTGCGGCGGTTTTTGTCACCGCTTTCTTTGAGACTGCTTTCTTTACGGCTATGGGGTCAAATCCTCCTACAACCGGTATCGTACTACAGTTGAGGCATACTATTAATAGAAACATGCGTAGTTTCCCAATATTCATTCTTCTAGCCGCAAGCTGTTTGGCCTTTCCACAAGAACCGGCAACTGTGCGCGCAGCCGCTGAAGAAGTGGAGCGAGTCCGCCAATTACTGGCCGCCGGTGCAGTTCCCGCCAAGAAATTGAAAGAAGCAGAAGAACGCCTGCAGGAAGCCAAAGAGGCAGTTATTTTAGACAAGCTTCTCTACGGGGAAGTCAAAGTTGAAGACCTCACCGAATCACAAGCAGCAGAAATGATCACTGTGTCCAGCCGCTTTGAACAACGCGAAAAAATCCGCTTGGACGAAGCCGCGAAGATGGTTGAATTAGGCATGGGGCCGAAGAACTCTTTGGAACCCTTCACTGAAGGCCTTGCGCGGGCGCAGCGAACCGTAGCTGTTGCCAAATCGCGAGCCTCCCTTGTGGAAGAGTTGGTCTCCCTGGTACGCGCAGAGCAGGAAGCAGCCGCGCATGAAGTTTCCGATGAGGTGCCGGAACAAAATGGTCCCAAGCCTGTATTTGAAAAGTTCGTAGGCGCTGCAATGTTTGGCCCAGGCGAATTGAAAAAGGTGATGCTGGCATTTGAAAAGAAATTTTCCAAGCCAATGCCCATCAGCGCTCGTGGGGAAACGGCTGTGCACAAGGCCCTTGGTATGGATCATCGAGGCCGCGTGGATGTGGCCTTGAAGCCCGATCAGGAAGAAGGCGTATGGCTTCGTCACTATTTGGAATCGGTGAAAATTTCTTACTTCGCATTCCGAAAGTGGGTGCCCGGACAAGCCACTGCCCCACATATTCACATTGGCCCCCCAAGCACGAAGCTGATTGCGGATTAGACTGTATAGATGGCCCTCGACAAGTTAACCGTACTCATCACTGCAGAACAGATTCGGAATCGCATTCAGGAACTGGCGGCGAAGATTGATGCCGATTATTCCAACCCCAACGAATCGGTCTTCCTGATTTGCATCTTGAAAGGCGCTTATGTTTTCATGGCCGATCTTTCCCGCGCAATCAAACGCCCGGTGATTGTCGACTTCATGGGTATTTCCAGCTACGGAAAAGGGAAGACAAGTTCCGGCGAAGTACGCGTCACTAAGGATTTGGATACCGTCATTGAAGGGCATCACGTAATCATCGTGGAGGACATTGTAGATAGCGGCGTGACGCTCACCTATCTGCTAAACCTGCTGGATCAACGCAAGCCCCGCTCCATAAAAATTGCCGCGCTGCTCGACAAGCCCGAAAGGCGTTTGCGCCCTGTTACCGCTGCTTACGCAGGCTTCAGTATTCCCGATGAGTTTGTGGTTGGTTATGGCCTGGATTACGCCGAAAAGTACCGCAGCCTGCCCGATATTTGCATTCTCAGCGAATCTGAATAATCGGTCGTGGGTCATTTTTCATATATTCAGCAGCGCTACGGTATTTTTATTGGGCAATAAATTACTTGACATCAAAATGATGCGGTTTATAATTCAAGCCTAAGGTTATGCACCCTGTAACTAATACATATGCAATATTGCATATGGTAATCGGTTGGAGTAGGATTGAGATGGGTCCGTGGCGAATATTCGATTACATTAGCGACCGCAGTCATAATTTAATAGAGGCTTGGTATATCAATCAAGATGATGGAGTTAGAGCGCAATTTGATATAGCTTTGCAGGTTCTTAGAGCAACTAAGGACTGGGAAGACGTGAGAAATAAAGGCAGGTTCAAAGCCTGTACCAAGAAGCACGTTGGGTTGGGTGAGGTAATGTTTACCGTAGAGGGTACTCCTCAGAGAAAGTTTCGCCCATTGGGAGCATGGCCTGTTAGGATCTGTTAAGAAATAACATTTCCATATAGGAATGTTTAGGGTATCATGGAGTGGTGGATGCTTTAGCTGGAGTCCGCCAACGATACGCTGCGCT
>JAYTTF010000154.1:0-20516 GCA_043745195.1 Bryobacterales bacterium
CCCGCTCGATATTGCACCGGTTATCTGAGCGATATCGGCACTCCCCCACCTCACACTGGCGATTTTGCAGCATGGTTTGAGGCCTGGATCGGTGGCCGCTGGCACATGTTCGATCCACGCAACAATGTCCCACGCATTGGCCGTGTTCTGATGGCTCGCGGCCGCGATGCATCAGACGTGGCAATTGCCACCACCTTCGGACCCAATATGCTGGAAAGTTTCAAGGTATGGACGGACGAAATTCTAACCGGCGAGGCTGCAGGAACAACCGCCGGATCACCCAATTGATGTCTTTTCTAACCGTAAGCCATAAAACTGTCTACCGCTATCGTGAGCCGGTTGAGCTTGGGGAGCATCGCATGATGTTCCGGCCTCGAGAAAGTCACGACCTGCGTTTGATCAAAACCAATCTTGCTATCACCCCGCAACCCGCTCACCTGCGCTGGCTCCATGATCCTTTTGATAACTCCGTAGCCGTTGCTACTTTTGAAGGGAGCACGTCTGAACTCAGCTTTGAAAGCACCGTCACGCTGGAGCATTTTGAAAACACTCTTCCTGAGTATCCACTCGAAGAATATGCCCGTTCGTATCCCTTTCGTTACTCCGATGAAGACTTCCCCAACCTTGTGCGCGCTCTTCAGCCGCATTATCAAGCCGAAAGCGTAGCCAAATGGGCTTTGCGTTTTCTAGATCCATCTGAAACAACTGGAACCATGAAAATGCTTCGTGCCATGACGAGCGGCATTCGCAATGAGTTCCACTACACCCGCCGCTCTGAAAAAGGTGTGCAGTCTCCTGAAGAAACGCTGCGTCTGGGGCGTGGAAGTTGCCGCGATTTCGCTGTGCTTATGATGGAAGCTTGCCGTTCTTTAGGCGTTGCCGCACGCTTTGTGAGCGGTTATATTTTCACTCCCAATAGTTCAGGACTTGCCGGTGGCGGTGCCACGCATGCCTGGGTCCAAGCCTATCTGCCAGGGGCGGGTTGGATCGATTTTGATCCTACCAACAGCATCATCGGCAACAGAAATCTTATCCGTGTTGCCCTTGCCTGGGCTCCCGAACAAGTGCTGCCCTTGTGGGGTACTTACGCTGGCCCACCAAATGCATTTCTCGATATGGATGTTACGGTGGCTGTCACCGAAGCGGTCGGATAGGATCGCCATACAATGGGGATATGGCCGGGAGATCCGCCCGAAAAATCCCCCCATTATCATGGGGGGCTGGTCAGAAATTTCCCCAGTATAGTATCCAACTGCCGTTTCAAGGTTCATCGGAGTGCCCGGATTTAACAATTGGGTTCGTTTTGCAAACAGCACTGCTTGAATTTTCGGCCTGATTTGCAGGTTGGTAACAAACAACTGGACTTGCCGTCATAAGATCAGCGCGGTATAGCACTTAAGGGTGAGATTGAAGTGCGTAAAAAAGGTCGCCAAAGGGGACACGGTACCCAGGCCGCTACGCCTAGTGCCCAATAGGATTTCATTTAGAGTTCTGTTGCTTCAGGCCAGGGAACCATGTCCCCGTTTGGCTCGCGATTCCCCGATTTTCGACACAGTCAACTGCCGTTTCTAGTTGAGGCGGACATAGGGTGGCGACTTTTCGCGGGTGTGGTGGCCGGGAGGAACGGCGGGTGAGAGGGAAAATTGGGTTCGTTTTGCAAAATAGGTTTTGCGGGTGGCGTTTCGGATCTGACGCGCTGGAATTCTTTGAGTAATTTAAGGAGACTGCGTTCGGTGCGATGGCGGAAACCGTGGATGCAATCGAAGTGGAAGTGGTCTTCGTCGGTGAGCAGGACCGCTTGTTTTGAATAGCATCCGAATTTGCGGTCATTTTCAGCGGAGCGGCGGCTGATGTCATGGATTTTTCCTTGCTTGGATTGTCCCATGCGGTGTCCAACTGGTTGGGATAGGCCGGTGGGTAAGTGGTTTGGGGTGAGTGGGTTAAGCATATGGAATGGGGTGTGATTGGGGTTGAGTAAGTCCTTATAGACGCAAAAAGCGGCACCCGAAGGTGCCGCATCTTGCTTTAGGAACTATCCGCTCGCGTTTAGAAGTAGGCCTTAATGCCTAACTGAACTTGACGAGGGAAGGTATTCTGATTGGAAACCAAGGCAGGGAATACCGTGCCAAAGTTCGGGTTGTTCGGATCGGTGTTGAAGTTATCGCGGCCAAAGTAATTGTGATTGAACAGATTGAATGCTTCTACGCGGAACTGAATGCGCACGCGCTCGGTGATCTGGGTGTTCTTGATGATGGAAGAATCCAGGGTGAACGCGCGGTGCTTGCGGATCTGGCCCGAGCGGAAGGGAGTGGCGCGCGGGGCGTAGTTGGGGAGCTGCAGCCAGGACGCATCAGCGACATTGGCCGAGCAGCCGAGGGTGATGGAATAGGGCTGCACGGCGACCGTTCCATCGTTGAACTGACGAGCGACGCAGGGGCTCCAGCCGCGAACCTGATTGGCCTTCCAATCGACATTGGCAACCCTGGGATCCTTCAACTGGATGACGTTGCCTGGCAGATCATTGGGTTCGCCGCTGGCAGTGGTGAAGAAGCTGGTGACTTCCCAGCCGCCGATGAACTTGTTGGCGAGACTACTGGCACCGCTGCCGAACTTCTTGCCCTTGCCAAAGGGCAGGTCATAGATGCCCGTGAACTTGAAGAAGTGCGGGCGGTCGTTGACGTAAAGACCCTGTTGTTGCACGTTGGCGTAAGGATCGTTCCAGCCCCACTTTTCAACGGTTTTGCTGAAAGTATAGTTGGTGACGATCATCAGGCCGCCGGCGATGCGCTGGTTGTAATTGATCTGGGCGGAGTTGTACCAGATTTTGGAATCACCCAAGCCCGTTTGTTGGAGGTCACCGGAGAATTGCGGGAAGGGACGGTTGAGGTTAAAGCGGCTGAGGTTCGCCGCCGTGAAGTGAGTGGTGCCGCGGAAGGCTTCAATGCCCTGGAAGGGATTGGGGACCTGCGTATCGCAGAAGGCAACCGAACCGCCTTCGAGCGGGTTGCAGGTCTTGCGGAAGGCCAGGGAGGGGATGTTGTAGGCCCTGTCCGTGTTGAGGCCGACTGAGCGGCTACCGACGAAGGAGGCCTCGAGAGAAGCCGACGCGCTAATCTGCCGCTGGATGCCGAAGGAGAACTGATGCACCTTGGGAGTGTTGAAGTCCGGCTGGAACCAGTTGTTGTTGCGACCGACAAAGGTCGACGCGCCGAGGCTAGCGCCGGAGGGGACAGCAATACCGTTGGGGTATGGATTGCTGAGTAGGCCCGGGAGCGGATTGCGGCCGCCGTCGACGGAATCCACGAGCGGAGTGTTGGTGGAGAAGCCGGCAGTCTGCAGGAAGTTGTTATTCGGGTTGAGGTAGTAGAGCCCGTAGCCTCCGCGGACAACCGTTTTGTTGTTCACGGAGTACGCTGCGCCGATGCGGCCCTGGAAGTTATTCAGGTCGTTCTTAGCGGCAAGGCGGGGATTTCCGTTGACGCCGGCGAACTGAAAGCCACCCTTCAGATTGCGTAGTTCGGGATAGAGGGCGAGGTTGGCCGGGGAGATCTGTCCGGCGATCGGGCTGGCGAGCGTTGCGTCGAAGCCGCGGTTCTGGCGATTCCACTTTTCGTCCGGAGCGCCATTGTAGTCCCAGCGGAAGCCCAGGTTCAAGGTCAGGCGGCGGGAGACCTTCCAATCGTCCTGAAGGTAAGGAGCGAAGTACCACTGCCGGTTGAACGGATAGACCGGATAGTTTGAATTGCCGGTAACGGCACCTAGGAGAAAGCTGGCGTAGGAATCACCCGCCGTGGACTCGCCCTGATTCCAGATGCGCTGGGTGTAGTTGCGTTGGCCAGCGAACTGCAGGATGTCGCCCGAGTTCTGCTGGATAAAGTGGATGCGTCGGAGGTCGACGCCCATCTTCAAATTGTGGCTACCGGCGATCTTGGTGATATTGGCGGCCAGATTGTAGTTGTTGGTGAGGTTGAAGCCCTGGCCGCGACCGAGGCCGGAGTAGCCGGGGTTCTGCCAGGAGCCGAAGTAGGTGGGGCCCGGAAGGGACTGGATGAGCCGAGCGGGCAGGCCGAAGCTGGTGAGATCAAAGTTCTCATTAGCTCGGCCTAAGCCCTTTTCAATAAACCGATTGTAGGAGCCGCGGACATTAAACACTAGAGTAGGAGAAGCAGTCCATAACCAATCGGCGACGTAGGCATCATTGATGCGCTGGAAAGGTTGCTGACCGTTGGTGCCGGGCTTGTTGTCGATACCGTTGCCGGCGCGATCTTCGGTACGGTCATTGGACGCGTGGCGGAAAAAGGCGCGGTGCCGGTCGCCGAAGTTCCAGTCAAATTTCAAGATCAGGTTGTAGAATTTGTCATTGGCAACGTAATTGGGCAGCCGGTGGTTGGCGGTGGAGTACTGCAGGTTGGCCGTGGTGGCGGCGTTGGGCAGCGGCATGAATTTGGTGACGGCGGCGGCGACGGGGCTGATGCGGTTGGCCGGGATCATGTTGCCGGGGAAGGGATTGCGAACGGGGTCGCCATTCACGACTTGCCCGCCGATGGGGTCATAGATGGTGATGGGCGCGCCAGTGGCGTTGCGGAGCTTGGAGAAGTCGCCGGTGCGCATTTCCGGCTCCGGGTAGGAGTTGGTGAGCGGACCGGGGGTCTTCTCGCGGTAATTTTCAAAGCTGCCGAGGTAGAAGAGTTTCACCGGGGAGTTCTTGGTGAGGAGCTTGGGCAGGTAGATGGGGCCATCGAACTGGAAGCCGTACTGGTCAAGGACATGATCGGCTCGAGTATTCTTGATTCCGGCCGGCCGCGGAAGGGCGTTGGATTGGAAGGTATTCGCATCGAGCCACGGGCGGCGGCCGAATTCCCAGGCAGTGCCGCGAAAGGCGATGCCGCCGGACTTGAGCACAACGTTGAAAACGCCGCCGCCGGTTTTGCCGTACTGCGCGTCGTAGGAGTTCTGCTGGACCACGAATTCCTGAACCGCGTCGACGATGGGCACGTAGGCGATGTTATTGCCGCCAGCCTGGGCGTTGTTGGGCGCGCCGTCCATCATGAACTCGTTATTCGATTCACGGCCACCGTTAATCGACCATTGCGCGATTGCTCCATTGTCAAAAGGGCGCTGCCAAATGGCTGCTCCGCGGAAGACCACGCCGGACATCATTGTGCCCAGCATGAAGGGATTGCGGGCGTTTAAGGGGAGTTCGGAAACAGCTAGGGAGTTGACGACACCGGAGCGGGAAGCGGTTTGCGTTTCGAGCAGGGCGGCCTCACCAGTGACATTGACAACGTCCGTCACAGCACCGACTTCAAGAACGATGTCAATACCGGCCACTTGGCCCACTTGCACCGTTACGGTCTCGCGATTGACTACTTTGAATCCCTGAGCTGTCGCCGTGAGTTTATACAAACCGGGCCGGAGGAACGGAATAGTGTACGCACCAGATGTATCGCTGGTGGCTGTGGAAATTTCATTGGTTGCCGCGCTTACGGCTTTAATCGATACACCTGGGACCGAGGCCCCGGATGGATCAAGAACGCGGCCTGTGATGGTCGCCCGGAATTCCTGCGCGTTGAGAAAACTACAGATTAACGTGGCTAAAAGTAGCCGTTTTAGGTGTCCCACTTGGATACCCCCCTTGAAGATAATTGAATTGGCACACTTCTGACTTTACAGAAATTTACCAAAATCACTGAATCAGCATATAACGATGCTGCGTCTAAATGCAAGCGTCAAAGCACCGAATGATGCCCGAGGAACCGTTATACTCGTTAATTCTTTCTCTGAACCGGGGTTTCGATCGCCCTCAGAGTTTCGGTATGTCTTGCTGCACGCTCTGGCATACCACTGCGGCTCCAGGCGTGCATCAAAAGATAATGAATTTGGGCATCGGCGACGATCGCCCCTGTAAAAACGAGTGCCTTTTCACCTGAATCGGCCGCAGCCGCTGTATCGCCCTTTTTCAACAAGACGCGGGCCAGTTCGAAATGAGCATCCCGAAATTTAGGCGCTACGGCAATCGCCTCACGGATCCAGCGTTCACTTTCATCCAGTTGCCCCAACAGGAACAGCAAGCGAGCCCCCGGTAGGAGCGTCTCAGCATCGGGTGGACCCTTGGCCCGTTCCAAGCGGACGGCATCCCGATAAAGAGATAAAGCTTCCTCAATGTTCCCTAGGCTTTCGCAGGTGATCCCCAGATAGCGCGCGGTTCGGGGATTCGATGGATTCAACTGCCGGGCCTTGCGAAATCGCGGCAGTGCCTGGGCCATCTCATTGCTCAGAAATGCGGCCAAGCCATAAAGGAATTGTGCGTATTCCGCCTTCGGATCAACCTGCAGCGCACGTTCCAAAGTCTGGCCAGCAGCCTCAAAGTGGTTATCGGCCATTTGCATTTTCGCTTTCAAAGTCAACGCGGGAACTAGTTTCGGATCAAGACGAAGCGCCTCATCCACTGCCGAAGCTGCCTGTGTAAACTTACCCGCTGCAAACAATGCATTGGCTTGCTGGTAAGAAGTCTGGCCCGGGGAAACGGCCGCTGCCATCAGTATTGCGGTTAGCAGCAAACCCGCAAATAACTTCATGGGTTTACTTCCTCCACAACTTCCACTAACCGATCTGCCGCAACATTCACCAGCTTTTGCAGTTTGCCACCAGGCCAGTGCACTTCAACCATCTCCGCAACCTTGCCGGCACCTAATCCGAAACGCACCAGTGGTTCACTGGCACTTGCATAACCCACCGCTGTTGTTGCGGAGTTGTATAGATCGCGTCCATCCGCCAAATGGACATGCACAGTCGCACCAAGGCCCTGCCTATTGGCAACTTTCCCCCGTAGCTTCAGCGCCAACCAGTGCGAAGGGCTCTGTGTAATATTGCGGAAAAGCTTCGCTGGACCATTCACCGCAGTTACCACCGCATCCATCCTTCCGTCGTTATCGAAATCAGCAAAAGCAACGCCGCGGTGCATGGCGGCACGCTGGAACTCGCTCCCTGCGGTGGCGGAAACGTCTTCGAATTTCTTGCCTTGCACATTGCGAAAAATCCGATTTGGTAGAGCAGATTCACGACCCAGGTATCGGTCAAGCTCCGCCAGGTGCGAAAGCCCGAAGAACAAATCCTTCCATCCATCGTTATCAAAATCGAACATGCCAAGGCTCCAGCCGGTCAGTTGACGAGTGGCCATAAGGAGGCCGGTGCGTTGCGCATAGTCTTCAAAGCTTATCCCTTTGTTAGGATTTCTGAACAATAGAAAGGAATCGTTGATGATGCCGGAGATAATCAGATCGGGCTTGCCGTCGTTGTCGAAATCTCGAAAATCGGCACCCATACCGGCGATTGAGTTGCCGTCTTCCCGTAGCGCGACGGCGGCTTCAAGGCCTATCTCTTCAAACTTTCCATTGCCCTGATTGTGGAACAGAAACCCGCGCACAGAATCGTTGGCGACGAAAATGTCGGTGAGCCCATCACCATCCATATCGGCGAAGACTACTCCCATGCCTTTACCAATGTGACGGGCGATTCCAGAAGCCTTCGATACATCCGTAAAAGTTCCATCGTGGTTGTTGTGGTAAAGCTGCCCTGGCAAGCCTTCGTACGCTCTAGGGTGGCAGTAGAATTGCCGTTCCGGGGTGCCACACCGAGGTTCTGTGGCCGCATTCCAAACCACGTAATTCGAAACGAAAAGATCCAGCCAGCCATCGTTGTCGTAATCCAACCAGCCCGCCGAAACGGCCCAATCAGTTCCTGTAATCCCCGACTTCGCCGTGACATCCGTAAATTGTCCGTTGCCCAAATTTCGGTAAAGAATGTTCCGATTCACCCCGGCAACAAACAAGTCGGGGAAGCCATCGTTATCGAAATCAGCAACGGCTGCGCCCATGGAGTAGCCCTCACCAGCCACACCCGCTTTGGCGGTGACGTCAGTAAAGGTCATGTTGCAATTGTTGCGAAACAGCCGGTTGTGAAACTCAGGGCCTGTTTTGCGTAGGCTGGGAATTGCTGCGCCGTTGGTGAAAAAGATATCGGTGCAACCGTCATTATTGTAATCAAGCACGGCCACACCACCACCAGTAAGTTCAATCTGATGGAATTTTCCCGAGGCGGCGTTGAGTAGGCGAAATTGCAAGCCAGCTTTTTGGGCAACCTCTTCGAAGCGAATTTGAGCAACTGCTGGGATGAGAAAAAGCAGGAGCAGAGAGGCTCGAAGAAACATGTTCTTATTCTATAGGTGTGGGATGCGATACAACTATTAAATACGCCTATGCGCGCACTTTTACTACTGGCCGTTGCTCTGGCTCAAAATCCCCAACCCACTTTTCGCAGTGGTGTGGAGATTGTTACGGTGGCCTTTTCGGTTATGGGTCCGGACGGCAATTTTATTCAGGGTTTGAAGCAACAGGATTTCACTCTATACGACAACGGCAAACAGGTTCCAATCAGCCAGTTTTGGCATGACACAGATATGCCACTTACTGTGGCTATGGTTGTCGACATCAGCGGTAGCCAAATGGCGATGATCCAAAAGCACAAACGTAGCATGGGGCAATTCCTCAAACAAGTGCTTGGTCCTAGCGACCAGGCACTGCTAGTGACGGTAGATACAAGAGTAAATCTTATTAAGGATTTCACCAGTTCAAACGAAGAACTCCAGCAACTTGTGGATCGTTTACTTTTGCAGCGGCAGTTTGGCACCAGATTGGGTGATCCTTGCTTGAAAAGGAATAGCCAAAACCGCCGCATCCCATGTGGAGGAAGCGTTATTTGGAATGGAGTTTTCTACACAGCACGGCTGAAGATGAAACCGCCGACAGGCCGCAAGGCAATGATATTACTTACAGACGGAGAAGACTCCGGCAGCGACCATTCCTTGGTTACGGCAATTGAAGCTTCCCAGGGGGCCGATACGATTGTGTTTCCCATTCAGGAACCCGCCAACGGAAAACGCATCGCTCGTCGAAGCAGGAATAGATTGGAACGGCTGGCTCTTGAGACAGGTGGAGTTTTGTTTGATGGAACAAAACAGACTCCAGAGGAAATTTTCACCCAAATAGAAAAAGAACTTCGCAGCCAGTATGTGCTGGCCTTCACTCCTCCGGATCAAACCCGGGATGGTAAGTTTCATAAGTTGGAGGTGAAACTGAAGCAACCTGGAACCAAGGTTCGCAGCAGGTCTGGTTACTATGCCCCCAGCGGTGTGGCGCAGTGATCGAATTCGGTCTGAATGGCAAAAGAGTATCTTCTCCGGAAGGCTGCACAGTTGCCGCCGCGATTGCCAACACAGGCGCTTATACAATGCGCCAATCTGTAAAGGGCGACCCCAGAGGTCCTCTATGCGGCATGGGGATCTGCTTTGAATGTGCGGTTAGCCTCAACGGCCAGCAGCACATCCGCAGTTGTCAATTGCCGCTTCAACCCGGAATGGTTGTTGAGACTTGCGCCTCTGTTCAGCTTCGCCTCTCCAAACCACACCCGGTAATTCAGCATGTTAGCCGCAGCTTCGACGTTCTGATTATCGGTGCAGGACCTGCGGGCATGGCAGCAGCAATTGCGGCAAGCAAAACTGGCCTTGCGGTGGGGATCGTAGATGACAACCCAGCCGCCGGCGGCCAAATTTGGCGCAACGAGCGCAATGGGAAACTCACCGAGTTTGCGGCCTGCAGTGCTGAACTGCTTCCTGGCACTCGCATTGTTGACGCCCCCCAACCAGGCGTCCTAATAGCGCAATCCGGATCCCGGATATTGGAACTTCGCTATGGCAAGTTGATTTTGGCAACAGGCGCACGCGAACTGTTTCTCCCATTCCCAGGCTGGACCCTCCCCAATGTATTTGGTGCCGGCGGGCTTCAGGCATTAGTGAAAGGTGGCCTTGCCATTCAAGGTAAGCGTGTAGTGGTTGCCGGCAGCGGACCATTGTTAATTGCCGTGGCAGCGACGCTGAAAGCGCATGGTGCAAACATTGTGGCGATTGTGGAACAGGCCAGTATGGCCAGCGCACTTCAATTTGGCCTGGAACTTGCAAGGCAACCCGCAAAGATCGCGCAAGCTGCCAAACTGCTTTGGGCTCTGCGTTCGGTTGCAGTCTATAGAGCCAATTTTCCTGTTCAAGCGGAAGGCAGTGGCAAGCTGGAACGTATTGTGTTGCGCGGTCAGAAAACTATTGATTGCGATTATCTAGCTTGCGGCTTCGGACTTGTTCCTAATAATGAATTGGCCGCTCTGGCAGGATGCCAGTTGCATGGAGATTTCGTAAAGGCAGATGAACTACAGCAAACATCCGTGGAGAACATTTACGCTGTGGGAGAATTGACGGGAATTGGTGGCGTTGAAAAGTCACTTGTGGAGGGAAGCATTGCAGGCTTGGCAGCTGCGGGTGACATAAAGCAGTCGAAAGATTTGTTCGCCAAGCGCGAAGATGCAATCCGTTTCCAGGCTGTTCTTGAAAAACGATTTGCCCTGTGTCCCGAGTTACTTCAACTGGCTAATGCAGACACTACCATATGCCGCTGCGAGGATGTGACAAAAGGGAACTTGGACCAATATGCCGGCTGGCGGGAAGCAAAACTACATACGCGATGCGGTATGGGGCCATGCCAAGGACGAGTCTGCGGTCCCGCGATTGGATTAATAAAGGGATGGCGACCGGAAAGCATCCGGCCGCCATTGAGTCCCGTAAACGTCGGGACATTTCTGTAAGGATTGTTTATCTAGTTTTCACCGTTAAGCAAGGCATTGGTCGAAGCGGACAACGAGTTTTCACCCCAGACCGCCATTTCACCCCAAACGGCCATGTCACTCCAAACGGCCATATCGCCCCAAACGGCTCCTTCCCCCCACACGGCCATTTCACCCCAAACTGCCATGCCGCCCCATACATCGCTAAACTTCCAACCGGGTTCGCCCCAAACGGCCATCGTGCTTTTGTTAAAAGAAACGGTGCCTGTTTGGGCATTCTTGCCGGCGGTTGGTGAAGTGGCTGGTTTGGAAATTTTCAAAAGGCTAATTAGCGCCCCGGGAATATTCAGCATGCCCGCCCCAGTTGTGAAGACGTCGTTTTGGACCGTATAGCTCAATCCATTGGAAGGCTCAACAACGGTGTAGGTGGTTGCCGGGAATTTCTGCGCAGAGTGCATCAACCGAGCTTTAATCGTGTCTGGCGTTAATGCCTTATTTTTTTCCAGCATCAAAGCCACCGCACCTACAACCATTGGAGCCGCCATGCTGGAACCACTCAATTGAAAGTAACTGGTTGGGGTTGCAAATATAGTCTTGTAAATGGCCGAGTAAGGAACCACGTTCTCCGGATGGCTGAACGCCAGAGTCGAAAGGGTGTTCAGTGATACCACGCGGTTGCCTGGCGCAACCAGATCGGGCTTCACTGTGTGGTCGTACAGGGTTGGGCCCTTCGAGCTGTAACTGGCGATACGATCATCCAAAGGCGAAACTGTGGACCGAGTGTTTGCCGCCCCAACTGTGATTACGTACGGGCTATTGCCAGGTGATGAGATTGTGGAATACCCATGGGTCCCAAACGAATTATTGCGGCCGTCATTTCCGGCGGCAACCACCACCACAATGCCTTTGCTCCAGGCCTTTTGAACCGCCTGGCACAATGGATCGTTGGCAGCTTTAACATAAACGGGATGGCCCAATGATAAGTTGATTACTTGCACATTCTGCGCAATCGCCTCTTCAATAGCGGCGATTACATAGCTATCTTTCCCAACACCCGATTTGTCCAATACTTTCAGACTGACCAGACTGGTAGACGGCGCGATACCTCTTACCAGATAGGTGTAACCGCTACCGGCGGAGGACACTCCGCTGCCTGCAATAATACCGGCGACGTGGGTTCCGTGGCCATAGAAATCCGTAATATTCAAATCCAATGGGACAAAGCTTTTTGCAAAAATCACGCGGCCATTCAAATCAGGATGTGTGGCGTTAATACCGCTATCAATCACCGCAACTTTCACCCCCGCACCTGAGTACTTGGTGTTAAAATCGGACGCTTTGCTGATTTGAAAAGCAGTGAGCCAACCAAAATCCGGCGTTCCGCTGAACAACGTACCGGTCAGTTCGCGATCCGGTTCAACCATGTCCACAGTGGGATCGTTTTTCAGGGCTTCCAATTCCTCTGGTGTCACTTGATAAACTGCGGCGTCGATTATATTCAAATCAGCCTTGTGCTTTGCACCGCGGCTTACCAGGCGCTGGTGGCTTCGTTGATTGCTTTGCGGCTTGAACCGCACAATCACATCGATGATTGGTGGTTCGGTCGTCTGGGCGTTGATGGTCATCCCGGTTAGAAGCAGTCCCATAACGGGCAGGCAAAGGATGGGGGAGAGTTTGTTCTTGATGGTTGTCAACACGCCGAATAGTATGCAAGTTTCAGGCCAATTGGATCAAACGGCCTAAGTCTTTGTAAATTTTAGGCGTTTAGAACTGGATCTATGGTAAGGGGAGACAACATGCCCAGTGCAAGTTGTCTTTGGGGTTAAGTCTTTGCGACTTTCTGTCCCTTTTTGGTGGCTAAGTTTAGTGAGTTGACTTTAGTGAGTTAACTTTAGTGAGTTAACAACGTCCGATATTCATCAACCTGCGCATCCGCCGCTGTGCAGTTTGACCATGCCTGTTCACTTACCTTAATCAGAGTGAACGCGTGCGGTCTGCGCCACCGGACAAGGAAATAGTGCGGAGGCTCGTTTTTGTCTATTGGCGATATTACTCGTAAGCTCACTTGCCATTCATCCCCATTCCCCTTGCATCGTTTGGAAACTGCGGTGAATTCACCACCACCGGTAAAGAATCGTTTGTGCCATTTTTGAAGTGCTTGCAGAGATGAGGGATTGGACAACGTACGGCTTTCAATCCAGGGGCGTGTCAGCCACTCTTCCACAAAGTTCCGCGGCGTGATTGCAATCGGTGCCACCCTTCGCGCCCTACTTCCGTTGATGGTAAATCGCCTTACGGCATTGCGGCTGTGAATTGAGGGATCAATACTAAGAGCAGAAAATTCAACGGTCAGTTCCTGGGCTTTCAAAGTTGCGGAAATGGGTGGTGCATGTTTCCCCAGAAACGCCATCTCCTTTCGATCAATCAGAGGTACGGTCATCTGCTCTTGTTCCCCGCCAATTCGCCACAAACGGTAATAGACGGGATGCCAGTTTGACGAGCACCACGAATTGGATCCAAGCGTTAGAACAAGCCGCTGCTTTTGTCCAGTCCGCACTGGCGAAATTTGCACGGCGTGAATGGTCTGTGGCACATACTGCTTCTCTGTATAAGTGGTTTGCTCGGAACTCCACAGCCGCTGCCACTTGCTTCCATTCCAGCTATATAAATAAGCTGATTCATCGTATCCGCAAATAATTCCCACACTCGTTTCCACAATCAGAAAGTCCTGTTGGCGCGTGACACGCAGAGTTCCTAAATATCCAACAAAGCTTTCACTTGAACAATACTCCGCAGGTCCACCGCGATTTGTAGAGCAGGTCAATTCTGCTTTCAACAAAACCGCATTCAACTCCTGCGCTAAAGCAATTTCCGAACCTCGTTGCGGGAAATCAACCAATCTAGATTCCACCCAATCCCGAAGCTGGTGTTTCAGTGTTGTGAATTGTGGCGCGGCTCCACGCACCTCCGGCCTAGCCTGCGGTTGGGCTCGCAAGGGAACCAGCGCTGCATTCAGTGCGGTCAATAGAGATTCCTGCGCCACGGCCATTTCCGCTCCGGCCATGAAAAGAGCAACCAACACCAACACGATCACACCGCTATCATACAGAAATATTGAGCTTTATGCCGTAAAATAGTTTTGTTTCCGGTAACATGTCACAATATTCTATGGATGCCCTCTGGTCTGAAGTACGTTCTCAGTTCCCCGCCATATGCAATTGCACGTACCTAAACACTGCCACCTTCGGTCAACTTTCGATACAATCCCAAAAGGCTACCCTGGACCACTACGCACGACGAGATGAATTCGCCTCCAGCGATTTCCTTTCCTGGTTCGATGACCTCGATAGATTGCGCACTGACGTTGCCCGGTTAATACAAGCCCCATCCGGCGACGACATCGCTTTTTTCCCGAACGCGTCCATGGTGTTCAGCCTTCTGATGAATGGGATTGATTGGAAGCCTGGTGATCGTATTGTCACCCTTGAGCGCGAGTTCCCCAATAACGTTTACCTTCCATCGCTGCTTGCTTCCCAACAAGGAGTTGAATTCGTCGTCACCAGTTGGGACAATTTCTGGACTGCGATCACGCCGCGTACACGGCTGGTGGCAATCAGCACCGTGAATTGGGCAACCGGATTGCGCCCGCCGCTCGACGAGCTTTGCTTAAGGTTGCGGCGGCAAGGGATCCTGATTTATCTGGACGCTACTCAAAGTTGCGGAGCTCTGCAATTGAACGTTCGCACCGCGCAACCCGATGTTGTTGCTTGTGACGCCTATAAATGGATGTGCTCTCCCAACGGAGCAGGCTTCGGATACTTTAGCGAGTCTGTCCGGCAATGGCTGAAACCTAATGTCATCGGGTGGCGCAGTCACAAGGACTGGCGCTCAGTAGATGCGCTGCATGAAGGGTCCCCCGAATTCCCGGCAGGAGCGGAACGATACGAAGGTGGCATGGTTCCCTTTCCGTCGTTGTACGCCATGGCGGAAAGTGTGCGTTTGTTTCTTGAAATCGGACCAGCGGTAGTGGAACAACGTGTGCTTAATTTAGCGGACCAGTGCCGGGGCGTATTGAAAGGGCTGGGGGCTGAACTGATGTCCGAAGGGAGCAGCGATTACAGTAGCCCCATTATAGCCGCGCGCTGGCAGGGCGTGGATTCCGTAGCCTTGGCCAAAGCACTGCGCGAACGCAATGTGCATGTTTCATCACGCTACGGCTGGCTGCGGGTTTCGGTGCATTTTTATAACTTGGAAGAAGACTTGAACCAACTCGAAGATGAAGCGAAGCGAATCCTTTCAGTGTTGCAGTAAACCGCGATTTTATGTTCCAAGCGTAGGAGGTGGAACACCCTCCAGAGCAACGCGTTCCAGTGGTTCAGGCTCGCCCACGCCATCATGAGCAGCCTCGACAAATATATCCAATCTTGTATAATCGAAAAGTGTCGACTCGGAAGCCAATCGCCTGGATGGGTGACAGCCGGGCCCAGTTACAAGCGGCCCCGGCTGACATTCGTTCGGACGCGGGCTACCAACTGGACCTCGTTCAGCGCGGCGAAGTGCCTGACGATTTTAAGCCGATGCCGGATGTCGGCTCCGGCGTGATGGAGATCCGCGTTCACGGCGACAACCAGTACCGAGTGTTCTACGCTGCTCGATACGAGGAAGCCGTCTACGTGCTCCACTGCTTCGTCAAGAAGACCCAGGCGACCCGGAAAGCCGATCTTGACTTGGGCAGAAAACGCTACGCTGCTTTGATTGAGGCACGGAAATCGAAATGAAGGATAGAGCCATGAAAGCTATGATCGACACGACGATCACGATGGGAAGCGGCGACGTTTTCACCGACCTCGGTTTCTCGCCCGCCGAATCCCGCAATTTGCGGCTCCGGTCGCAGATGATGACGGCCCTGCGAAAGTTCATCGAGAAGGAAGGCTTGACGCAAGCCGACGCGGCAAAACGCTTGAAGGTCAGTCAACCGCGCATCTCGGACCTTACGCGCGGAAAGATCAGCAGGTTCTCGCTGGACACCTTAGTCAACATGCTCAGCGACGCCGGCCTGGAGGTGGACTTCCGCATCAAGCCGCCGTCCCGACGAGTGGCCTAGTAGACTGGGTGCTGCGCACTCCGTTGTGCCTTTGCGATCTACGGCTTTCCGCCATCCTTCTCCGTCAGCAAGTGGGGCGAATTGAGGATTTGAAGCAAGTCCGTTGCGTCGAGTGAAGGAGGTTTTGTCTCAACATGCATGAGATATCGGGACGAATCCGGCCCCCAATCGAAATAGAGGCCGGCACCGGGCTCATTGAGTCGCGCCGCCAATTCAGTTACGATCACGAGTTTTTGCGAAAAGAGGAGGTTGGGCGATTCGTCACCCAAGAGATGAGCGAACACCTCAAGCCGATAGCGCCCTTCAATGAAGCGAAACACATTCCCGTCACGCGGAGTCAGGAAGTGGTGATTTGCCGCAACGCCCGTCTCACCAACGAATAACCCGCTGCCGCGAACCAGCTTGTCGTCTCCGTGAACCCAAATATTGAAATTTTGGATCGTCTCATTGCGCCGTATCGCTACGTGCATGCTTTGAATTACGCGTCCGCGTAGTAAGCTAATGAAAGACAACACATTATGGCAATCCGTCCATTAAAATCATTCTTCCCTACAGCGGAGGAACTGCTGCATCAGGATTTGCCGACGCTCGGCCCCGTGCTTCTCGCCCATTTGAAGAGCTACGAAGGAGCAAACACCGTCTTCCAACAGGGGGACTGAACAAAGGTTACTTCCGCGCAATGCTGGAAAGCAGAAGCATCGGCCTGGGAACGCCTCCACCTGCGGAATATGCCGCGCAACAAAAGGACGTCACAAAGCACTTAATGGAAGGATGGAACTGGCTTGAAAGGGAAGGACTACTTTTACGCAATGACCAACAAACGACCGACTGGTACCTCATCTCAAGTGCTGGGGAGAAACTGCTCAGTAGAAATGCGAAGTTCGAAAGCTATGAGAAATTCGGTCTTGATCGAGTGAAGCACGATCTGTTGAACGGCGGACATACGCTCGTGGGCGGTCCACCAGAAACTCAAGAACTCGCGTGGGAGTGGGTCAGGATAAAGGAAAATAAACCACCGAAAACACCGGCAATCACGACCGCTTGGGAAATGGTTGCATCGAGCCGCCTGGAAGAACTGAGAGCGATTGCTGCAACTTTCGACTTCACTAAGCTCATTCGATTGTGCGAAGAGCTCAATATCGCCTCGCGCGAAGAATGCTTCTTTGCTATAGGTATGCTGACGAGAGCCATCCTTGACCACGTTCCGCCCATCTTCGGAGTCAAGAATTTCAGCGATGTCGCGAATAATTATGCCGGCGGAAGTAAATCCTTCAAAGCAGCGATGAAGCACCTTGACGAGGGGGCAAGAAAAATAATTGATGGCTTTCTGCATGTCCAGATCAGAAACAATGAAACTTTGCCGACATTTCAGCAAGTAAACTTTTCCCAGGCTCTCGACGCTCTGCTCGAAGAAATCGTCCGGATTTCATAACCGCACCCAAAGCAACCGTTTCGGAAGGGTGACAGAATCCGGTGGGCCCCGCAACAGAGAGTCGCCTTCGCCATTGAGCTTTTCGACGAAGCAGACAATCCTGTCAGCCCGCAGGTTGCATTGCAAGCACTGCCAGCGGCGCAGACGATGTCTCGGTTGAACATTCCGCCGCAATCGATAAAGACACCGGTTGTCGTGAGGCCAATAGGCTGACGAAAACGAGTGCGTGCGCCAAGCTCGCACTTAAGCTGCGGACTTACTAACCCGTGCCCCCATCTCCGTCGACAACATGCGACTTTGCTGGTCCAGCCCGGACCTCTCAAATCCCCGAGTACCAGGAATAACCACGTTCCGCCGCCGAAGAACCCATCCCTTTCCCAAACCCTTTCTGCGTATCAGTAACCGTCAAGCGCGTAATATACTTCACGCTCTTATAGCCAAGCTGACGCGGGACTCGCAAACGGAGTGGGCCACCGTGGCCAGCGGGAAGATCGTCCCCATTCATCCCGTAAGTGACCAGCGTTTGGGGATGATAAGCATCGGCCATGTCGACGCTGTCCCACCAGCGGGACTGGATAGAAAAATAGAAAACATATTTGGCCTTCTCCGATGCTCCTGCCATATCCAGAATGTGCTTCAGCTGTACCCCTGTCCATTGGGCGATGAAGGACCAGCCTTCTTCACAAGCCAAGTGGGTAATCTGGCTTCGAGAAGGGTAACTCCGAATCTCCGATAGCGACAACGATAAGGGGCGGGCCACCATGCCGTCAATGTTAAGTCGCCAGTCAGCAAACCCTCCGGCCGCGAGACTTAAGAACTCCTTGCTCGCAAGCGGCTTGCCGTTTGCGTGCGGCGGTTTCGAGATCTGGCTGGGATCGAATTCCCGTGCCGGCGATTGGCTCCCCATTAGTCGCTGGGAAGCGAAAGTCAACATCTCTCCGGGGCGGTAAATGTTGCCGCAATCGGGCGGCAGCAAGCCATATTGATCTGCCAGGCGTGCGGCCACAGCTATGCCCGAAGCACCCGCAGTTGCCGCCAGTCCGGTAGTCAACAGTTTACGGCGTGTGACATTGCTCATGCTTTCTCCTTATGCTGGCTGGGGTACCCGGTAATCATTGCACGCATTCGGCTGGCGAAGCCGGAAAGAACAACCATCATGATGTGGATCACCAGGAAAAGTACCAAAGATATGGTCACAAAGAAGTGGATAGTCCGGGCAGATTGCTGTCCACCGAATACGGACGCGGTGAAAGGAAACGCTCCGGTGAATGCAGGAGACATTGCCAGGCCGGTCCAAATCATGAGTGGGAACAAAACAAAGATCACCAGCGAATAAGCGAGCCGCTGCATAGAGCCATAGGACTGCGCACTAGCTTCACTGGGCCGCTTGAAGCGTAAATGATCGGAGATCTGAACGGAGAGCATCCGCCAGGAAAGATCGTCCCACCCAGGGAGAAGATTTTTACGAAAATGCCCGGTTACTAGGCCAAAGACCGTGTACAGCAAACCCGTGAATACGGCAGCCCAGCCGGCCTGAAAGTGTAGGGACCGGCTCCAGCCGTTTTGATCTGGCAGCACGAATGCGTAGCCGGTCTTCACTGATCCGCGCGATGCCGGAATGGGCAATTCGAACAACGATGGCATGTCTACGTTGCCAACTTCGCCCCAATAGAATCGCGGGTGTGAGATGAGTATTTCAATTCCAGTGACGAGCAGTGCAAAGATGCAGAACGTGATCGTCCAATGTGTGAAGCGCACCACGGCAACGTGCCTGGGGAAATTCGTTGCAGGTGGGATAGGGGTTGAATTGGGGACCAAGGCAGCATCGGCCATCAGCGAATTGTATCAGAGAGGTCCGACAAAATCAGAAGAACATTGGCCAACCACTAGCTCTGTGCGATAGAATCAGGCTCTCAGACAGGAGAATCCTATGAAACAACTGCGTGCCCTCGGCATACTTGCCGCAATCAGCCTTAACGCCCAGACATTGAAAATCGTCACCAGTGGCCAGACCCCTCAAGTGATTGAGGACTGGCAATCCGCCTCGCCCAAAGTTCGCATTGTGAACGTTCCAAAGTCGGAAGTCAACAAGGAACTGGTTGACGCCGACGCCTACCTTGGTGAAATCACCCCAGAACAAGTTCGACTTGCAAAGAAGCTGCGCTGGGTTCAATTGCTCAGCGCCGGTGTGGAGAAAGTGCTGCACATATCTGGTGGCAATGATTTGCGCGATAGCAACATTATCCTTACCAACAACCAAATTGTGCAAGGTCCGGAAATTGCCGATCATGCCATGGCGATGCTGTTAGCATTGGCGCGCGGCTTGCCGAAATTCTTTGCCAACCGCCAGACGGAAACTTGGAATCCCACGCCCTACCCAGGGATTGAGTTGAATGGAAAGACCGCAGTTGTGATTGGAGTTGGCGGCATAGGCACACAGATTTCCGTGCGAGCCTGGGCCCACGGCATGAAGGTCATTGGTGTTGATCCTGAAGATATCCCATTCACTCCGTTCATCAGCAAAGTGGTCAAGCCTGACCAATTGAACGACGTGCTGCCAGAGGCCGATGTTGTATTCATCTCAGCGCCACATACCGAAAAAAGCCATAAAATGATGGGGCCGCAGCAGTTTGAAATGATGAAGAAAGGGTCTTATTTCATCGCTGTTAGCCGCGGAGGCATTTACGATTTGCCAAGTCTGGTAAAAGCATTGGATAGTCAGAAGCTAGCGGGCGCTGGAGTTGACGTCACTGATCCGGAACCACTTCCTGCTGGAAATTCGTTATGGAAATTCGAGAATGCCATCATCACCCCTCACATCGCTGGCCGGTCCGATAAAGACCGTGCACGCATGCTGGGAACAGTGAAGGCCAATATCGGCCGCTTTGCCGATGGAAAGCCGATGATCAATGTTGTTGATAAGTTGAAAGGCTATTAAGCGTAGAAACGGCAATCAAACGGGGACATGGTTCCCTGGCCTGAAGCGACAGATCTCCAAATGAAATTCCATCAGAGCTCTAGGCGTTGCGGCCTGGGTGCCGTGTCCCCTTTGGCGACCTTTTTTACGCGCTTTAGTCTCATCGTATGGGTGATGCTATTGTGCTGATCCTATGACGGCAAGTCCAATTGTTTTGAGCCATTTCGTTGTACTGTTACCAACTCAACTGCCGTTTCTTAGGATACTGGGTATGCACTTGACTCAGGTAGGCACTATATATTGTTGAGCGCCACAGTGAACGCCCGGTTCAGGTGCGCGAGAAAGTGTCAAAGCCGAGCCACACGGGAGTCCCACCGGCCCTGTGTCGGCGGAGC
>JAYTTF010000155.1:0-59728 GCA_043745195.1 Bryobacterales bacterium
CTTCTTCGGTACTCATCCATCTCTCTATTTTGCAGCACTGTGGCTCGAAGCGACCCGCCTGAAAGGCGGGGGGTTTAGACCGGGCACATTGAACTAAAATTGGCGCGAAAGGGTGCCATGCTGGAAAACTGAGCCAGCAATGTTCGCATAGGAATGGCAGAAAGGTACATGCCGTAGCCGCCGCGGATCACCATTTGCCGGGCACCGCTTGTCAGCCGGTAAGCAAAACCAGCCCTTGGACCAAAATCGAAATTGTTGGAGCGGAACAAATTCGTAGAACGGTTTAGATCGGCCGCACTGGAAAACTTGACTCCGATATTGTCATAAAGGCCGATGATCTTTGGAGAGGTCACACCAAGGTTGTAGTAGTGATCAAGCGGCTGCGGTAGGAGAATCGAATGACTCTTGATGTCGAAAGAGTTCAATAAGTCATTTGCCTCGCTCATCGCCGGATTGATGTCCCACCGTAGGCCTGGCGTGATGGTCAATCGGTCTGAAACTTTGTAGTTGTCTTGGATATATACTGCAGAATTGCGATCGGTAATGTGCATCAGTCCGCGCTTCAATCCCGCAGAATAAGTGGATGCATAGCCCAGGAAGAAATTTGCACCGTCAAAGCCTGTCAGTGGGGTTGCAGCAGGAGCAGTGGCCGATCCGGTGGTGCTGCTCATCAAGGACGTTGCCAGACTATTGAATGCGGCGGAACCGGAGATCGCTCCCTGATCCGGTTGTAGTGTTAGCTTTTCAATATGCCAACGCCAACCGAAGCCCAGATTGTGCGTCCGTTTGATCAGTGAGTAGTTTTGTTCAGCGTTGGTCACAATGCTTCGAAGAAATCGCCGATTGTCTCCTTCAATGTAACCAGTAAAACCATTGCTGGTAATGTTTGGCCAGCCAATTTCATTAAAAGGATTCGGCAGCCCCAAAGTCTGAGACCAATTCAGATCCTCACCACCGGTGACGATGCGGATTGTCTGCCAATTTCGGCTAACCAGTGTTTCGGCGAACAAGGTGGGCGAAAAAATGTGAGTCCAGCTTATGGATCCGGCAATCACCTCCTGCGGCTGGAAGGTGACGTTGGCCTCGTAATTCTTTGTTGGAACACCAGTCCCCGCACCCGATGCGATGCCGACTGATCGCCCACTGCCAAAGTTCGTCTTTGCCCAAATGTTGTCTGTATTTGTTAACCGGTGATCCATCCGAATGGTGGTGGGGGCACTGCTGGTATTAGAGCTTGGCACTGGTATTTTCAAATTCGTAGTAACAAGAGGATTGGTTATGTCACGGGGAAACGGGGTGATTTCGTAAATGAACTTGGCAAGTGGACTGATTCTGTTAATTGGAATCACGTTCCCATTGAAGGGAAGGCGATTGGCGAACACCCGCCCATTATCTGCGGTTTGAGTTGACGTCGTCAAAGGGTCGTAAAGGGTGAGCGCGCGGCCCAGACTATCGGAGATGCCTCCAAAATTCCCATTGCGCATGGCTGCAGTGGGCACTGCATAGTCGCGCGTTGAACCTTGGCGCTGTTCTGCTCCTTCACGGGAAAAGAACCAGAACGTTCGATTCATTCCATTGTATAGACGCTTGCCATTGAGCCCGAACGAAGGCAATACTACTGGCCCACCCATGGACCCGCCAAATTCGTTGCGAATCAATTTAGGAGTCGAATATGGTGCGCCGTTCAAGTTCACATCCTGCCGTGCCCGAGCCACCCCAAACGCATTATTACGAACCGTTTCATACACCGCACCATGCAACTTGTTAGTGCCGCTTTTAGTTGTCACAATTACCGACGCCGGCCGGTTGTAACGGGCCGAAGAAGTGCTGGTTTCAACCCGCACTTCACCGATGGAATCAAGCCCCTGCAATCCCAAAGCACCGCCGTTTTCCCGATTGTTGGCAGCTGCGCCGTCCTGCACAAAATCCACCGAATAGTTCATCAAACCGTTGACTCGTGAACCTTCAACTCCCGGCGTCACGTCTTCGATTAGCGTCAAAAGGCTCCGTCCATTCACTGGCAATTCTTGAATGCGCGAAGCGTCAAGAGTGCTTCCTTGCGTCGGATCCGTAGTATTTACAAGCGCGACGCTGCTTGTCACTACGACTGTTTCAGTCACCTGCCCGGGCGAAAGCACCGGACTGATCTCCGCGATTTTTCCAGTCTCAAGAGTTAACTCGGCTTCCCAGGTCTTCATTCCAGGGGAAGACACTTTCACTTGGTATGTACCGATGATGAGTGAGGGTGTGGAAAAGTAGCCTTCTTTGTTGGTAACCGAAGAGGTTGTTACACCAGTTCCCAGGTTTGAAATTGTCAATTTGGCCGAAGGCACCACTGCACCGCTGGAATCGTGCACTGCACCCTGAATAGTTCCGCCACCACCACTGGACTGGGCACAAATTTCGGAGATTGTAAGTAGCGAAGTGATGAGCGCAAGCGCGAGACGCATGCGTTAACTATATGTAATTTTGAAAGGATTTACTATTGACTACTTAGCCCATCAAACCACTCAGTCTCTGCGTTGCCGTGGGGAATTTCTCAATGTTTGCCTGCATTACTTCATCCGCTACGGTTAGGTAAAGATCTGCCACGGTGCCGGTCATCTTTGAATGAACACCAGTAACCATCTTGGGATTTGCATGTCCGGCAATGATCGCCGCCATGCCATTATTCTTGTGGTCATTCGCTTCAGCATGTTCGTGCACGTACAGCAGGCAGGTGTTGTCGAACACCGTCTTGCCACCTTCAGGAATCGACCTCAATTTATTGCATAGGTAAGCGAACTCTTCAGCGTGCCATTTACAGATATCCCGCATGGTGCGATTTCCGGCTAACTTCTCGGGAGTGTTTGATGGGACATCGCCGTGTGTGTAATCGTGATGCCGACCATGGGTGTATCCTAACCATGGAAATCGCGAAAGACCTTGGCACTTGGTCAACATGTAGCTGGCCACACGGGTCTGCCTGGAAGCGAATGCATGGGCTAATAAATCGGATTGCAGACGGGCGATACGCGGCCAATCCTTCATGTCGCCATCGTAATCGGGTGCATCCACTTTCCGGTAATTGGCGGGCAGCCCTTCAATCGCTCTCTCCATATCGCGGACCGATTGTAGATGCTCATCCACCTTACCCAGATCCTCTTTGCCGAGGATCTTCCGCAGACCGCCAAGATCTTCGCGCACTGCGTCAAGGATGCTGTGCTTACGAGTAACCCAACCTTCTTCGCGAACTCCAAACAGGCGGTCGAACAGCTTGTGCGGCAGCATTTCAGGGGGCAGTGGGCGATCATACCCGGCCCAGCTCATATTGCGCTGAATGCTTTCACCAAACGATTCCTGGGAAACCCCGATTTGAAGGGAACGGAACCTGGATGTGCCACCCAGCTTCTGCGCAATGGCCTGATCAATTGACGGACCACCCGCACCTCTACCGGTGAACTGGGTACCGCTGACAAGGGCGCTCATCGATCGGTGATGATCGTTTCCGGGACCAGGCATGCGCGCGGCTGGATTGTCCAGACCTGTGACAATATGAATGTCTTCTTTAAAGGACTCAAGCGGCGACAAGCATGGAGTCATGGTGAAGTTTCGGCCGGTGTCAGTGGGAATCCAATATTTTTCCACAATGCCGTTGCCATTGAACCAGAACACGAAGCGGGTTTCCACCGTTTGCCCGGCCGCCCACGCCGTGCCATTTGCATTGAACATCGCGGCCAATGGAGGCAAGCCAACGCGGATAGCGGTTCCGGCCAGAGTGGCTCCGCTAAGGAATCGGCGGCGCGAGATATTTGTAGGCTTGGTCCAAACGTTGCTCATGGGTTCCTCGGGTTAAGGGGCAAACTCGCTACGGGTAACTATTGTAATCATAAGCTCTTTCAATTTGAATTGCGAGCCCGTAAATTCAGCCATTGCCTGATCCAGTACCGGTTGATCGGCACGGGTTTCGGTGCGTCCCAGGCAGTAGCGGAAAATTTGCTTCACCACACAGGCCCGGCAGGCGACACTTTCTGACAGAATCTTGCCCAGTTGCCTCGGGTTCTGAAATTCGGAATTGCGCAGGCCTGCCACGGAGCCGGTGATATCGATGGGCAGTTCAACGTCCAATTTAGCCTTGCTGTCATCTTTTCTATCTCGCACCGCGTGGGCCATGAACTTTTCCTGATAACCTCCCGCAGCATCGAACTTTTCCAGACCGAAACCGATAGGGTCAATAAGTTTGTGGCAACTGGCGCAACTTTCGTTTGTGAGATGTTCCGCTAACCGGTCCCGATTCGTCATGGGCCGATCCTCTCTCACTTCAGGCAGATTAGTGTTGACTCCTGGAGGAGGCTGCGGTACATGCTGGCAAAGAAGCTGTTCCCTTACGAACAAGCCACGGGCAGTTGGGGAAGTCTCCACCGGTTTCGAGGTTTGTACCAAAACACTGCCATGAGTTAGGACACCGGAGCGCATGGAATCAACCGGAAAGTTCACCTTGGCAAATGGCTCATCAGGAACGGGGAATTTGTAAAGTGCGGCCAAATCGGCATTCAAGAAGCTGTAGGAGGCTGAAACGAATTCCATGAAATTGGCTTCGTTCCACACTAATTGGTGAAGGAAACGACGAGTTTCTTCGTTCATGGCAAGGGCCAGTTCGCGAGTGAACATGGGGAACAAACGGCGATCTTTCAATTGACTTGTAACGCGATCAAAACGAAACCACTGCGAGATGAATTCCTCAAAACCTGTTTTGGATCTATCACTTGCCAGCATCTTTCGGGCAAGACGCTCCATTCCTGCGGAATCGTTCAGTTTCCCCGTTTGGGCTTGGAGTAGAGTTTCGTCATCAGGGGTAGTGTCCCAGAAAAAGTAGGACAGGCGAGCTGCGCGAGCGTAAGCTTTCCACTTTGGATTGGTGGTGCGTTCCAGACGGAACAGGAAATTGGGCGACTGTAACATGGCTTCAACCGTGGCTTGTATGCCCGACCAGAAATTGTTCCCCCGCTTGGCTTCAGAGGAGAACAAACGGCTGTACCGGATCTGTTCTTCCGGTTCTAAAGGCCGACGAAAAGCACGGCGGCCAAACTGGCGGATAAATTGTTCGCGGCAAACAGAATCAGTGGGACTGGCTGGCTTGCAGAAAACCAATTCCTTAGCTTGACGCTGAACGGCGGCAGCGGCAAGGTTCTCCGCTGCGGTTGCATAATTTTCGGCAAGCAGTGGAGAAAGGCTTTGGCCCTGGATTTGATTCTTGAAGCCGTTGATAAAGTCTTCGGGAGGAAATTGGGCCGCAGGGTTTGAAGCATCTCCAAGCAGATCCCGAACCGTGTTGTTGTACTGACTATGGGTGAGCCGCCGCAAGGTTTCTGTTGCTGCGACTTTGCGTTTCGGGGCGGGAGGCGTTAATGCCAGGAGTTCCTGGGACGAAAGCCCAGCCAGATATCCAATCCAGGATTCGAGCATTTTTTCATCGGGGCTATTCTGTGCGATACGCATGCCACCGGAATGCTTCAACCGATTGGTCGGTTTTCTAAGCAGCAAGCTCTGTGCGGGAGTCTTCGGATTCACCCAGCGCTGCAATTGCAGTCCGAAGATTTCGCGCTCCACATCGCTTGCGTCTAATTCGGGGAATAGAAGATTAGTTGGACCAGCAACTCCGTCGGAGACATGGCATGTTCGGCAATTTGCCTTTTCCAATGCCGGGTACAAGTTTTGAATAAACCAAGGTGCATTGATGGTTTGTGGCCAAGCGGTAAGGGCGATGGCGACGAACAGGGCGAGAAGTCGCATGACAATGTTTATCGTAACAACTGTTTCGGCAACTTGGATATAGTGAAGGGGAATCATGAACAAGTTCATTCTTGTAGTGTCTAGTGGGTTGTTGTTGCTAAGCTCCTGTGGCAGCTCAAAACCTGAAGTCAGCCCTGTGCAAAAAGATGTCCCACGGATTTCGGGGAACGGGACTGTTTCTGGAAAAGTCAGCTTCAGCGGGGAGAAACCCAAGCCAAAAGATATTAGAGGACAAATGGAGGCGGTTCCCTCCTGCCTGAAGCAGCACCGCGGTCCGATTTATTCTGAGGATGTTGTGATTGATGGAACTGGCGGCGTGAAGAATGTTTTCGTGCGAGTGAAGGACGGTTTGCCGAATCAGACCTGGCCGGTACCCGAAACGGCGGTTACGATTGACCAGAAAGGCTGCGTGTATTCGCCGCACGTGGTTGGGGCGATGGTGAATCAAAATGTGGAGTTCTCCAATTCTGATACGGTGAATCACAATATCCACCCATTGCCTCGCAATAATCGAGAATGGAATGAATCGCAGCCACCGCAGGGTGACAAAAAGATCAAAACTTTTCTAAAGGAAGAGATCATGGTGCCGATAAAGTGTAATGTGCATCCTTGGATGCGGGTGTTCGTAGGAGTCTCCTCGCACCCATTCTTCGCAGTCACCGGCGAGGAGGGCACATTCACCATTAAAAGGTTACCTGCGGGCGAATACACATTAGAAGCCTGGCATGAACAATTCGGCATCCAAGAAGTAAAGGTAAAAGTTGGGGAGAACGATTCAGCGACTGCCGCCTTCATTTTTAAGTAGACAGCCATATTCTCGCCAGACAAGAACTTTTCGCGCTAGAATAGAATTTTAGCGGGATCCAATTTCTGCTAGGAGATTCTCATGAAGAACGCTCGTCTGCATAAGTACGCATTGTTTGTCGCTTTCTGCACCTTGATGTTGGTGTTAGTAGGCGCTTCAGTAACCAGCACCGAATCTTCCCTTTCGGTCCCTGATTGGCCCCTATCCTACGGTCAAATTCTTCCAGAAATGACAGGTGGTGTGCTATTTGAAACTGGTCACCGATTGGTGGCAAAAACCGTAGGATTTCTGGTTATCATCCTGGCGATCTGGATTCAACGGGTTGACGAAAGAGCGTGGGTTCGCAAACTAGGATGGACGGCACTGGGTGTGGTTTGCCTTCAAGGTTTACTTGGTGGTTTGACGGTTTTGTTCTTGCTACCGAAGCCGGTTAGCATTTCGCACGCCTGTCTGGCTCAATTATTCTTTTCTTTAGTTGTAACGATTGCTTTGGTTACGTCCCCTGGGTGGCGACTGGGAGTTGAATTGGTTGAAGACGCCGGAAAGCCTTCTTTCCGCACACTAGCAATGGTTACGCCGGTTGCAGTGCTTATCCAAATCGCTTTGGGTGCCGGATTCCGTCACCATGTCCTCAACATTCTTCCGCATATTGCCGGTGCGCTCATTGTGACGTCCTTGGTGATGTATACAGCAATCGCGGTTATGGCGCAGTTCCCAAATCATAAAGCATTGAAACAAGCAGCCACCTCCCTGTTGGGAATTACCAGTATGCAAGTGGTGTTGGGTGTCGCCGCTTATGCCAGCCGCCTTGCATCGGCAGGCGCTCTCGCACCGCCAACTTCCACCATTTGGTACACGGTTCTCCATGTGGGTGTGGGAGGATTGACCATGGCAGCGAGTGTTGTGCTGGCAATTCAGATTCGTAGAAACGTGGTAGTAGCAGTAGAAGTCCCGGAGCAAAAGTTGGCAATGGCATCATGAACAGTTATCTGGAACTAACCAAGCCTCGCATCACCTGGCTGATTTTAATGAGCACGGCAATCGGCTATTTTTTTGGATGGGATGGCACTTGGAACGGTTGGCTGTTATTGCACACAATCCTTGGAACGGGGCTGATTGCCTCGGGTACTGCTGCACTTAACCAATGGTACGAGCACGATGCAGATGCCAAAATGCTGCGGACGAACAAGCGCCCAATCCCATCCGGCCGGGTGAATGCAACCAATGCTTTGTGGTTTGGGATCGCTATCGCGGCACTTGGGTTCGTGGAGTTATCTTGGGGCGTCAATCTTTTAACTGGACTGCTTGGACTCTTCACGCTTGTCAGCTATCTATTTATATACACCCCAATGAAGCAAAAGTCGTGGCTATCCACCACTGTAGGCGCAGTGCCGGGGGCAATGCCTCCGATGATCGGATTTGCCGCAGCCAAGGGCGCTTTAACTGTTGAAGCCTGGATTCTATTCGCCATTTTGTTCCTGTGGCAGTTCCCCCATTTCTACGCAATCGCTTGGATGTATCGCGAAGATTATGGCCGCGCGGGAATCCGCATGCTGCCGGTGGTGGAACCGGACGGCAATTCAACATCGCGGCACATGGTCGCTTTTTCATTGGCATTAATCCCAGTGAGCCTGTTGCCTGCCTTCTATGCTATGTCTGGAAAGTTTTATCTGGTTGGCGCACTGATGATGGGAATGGCTTTCTTATACGCAAGCTGGCAGGTTTTCTCAGACCGCTCTTTACTCAACGCTCGTGGAGTCCTTAAAGCATCGGTTATCTATTTGCCTCTGCTTTATTGTCTAATGGTTCTTGACCGGACCAACTTGTGATTGTTAGCGTTGAACATTTAAAATTAAATTACGGAGCACAAAGGGCACTCGAAGATGTTTCTTTCTCCGTCGAAGCCGGCGAACTTTTCGGAATTCTTGGACCCAACGGTTCTGGAAAATCCACAATGTTTCGCATTCTGGCTACCATCGAATCCCCCCAATCAGGTAAAGCTACCATTGCCGGTCTGGACGTTGTAACGCAGGCGCAAGCCGTCCGTTCGCACATCGGTGTTGTGTTTCAATCGCAAAGCTTGGATAAGTATTTGACTGTGGAAGAGAATCTTACCAGTCAAGGGCATCTGTTTGGCATGAGTGGAACCAAGCTCAAATCGCGAATCGATGCACTGCTCGAAAAGCTACAGATCAGCGATCGTCGTTCCAGCATTTTGAAAACGCTTTCAGGCGGTATGAAGCGGCGCGTAGAGATTGCCAAGGCGCTACTGCACAGCCCGAAAGTTTTGCTGATGGACGAACCCACTACTGGACTTGATCCAGTAGCTCGTCTGGAACTTTGGCAATACATCGATCAGCTTCGCAGAGAAACTGGAATCACTGTTATTGTGACTACTCATCTTTTAGATGAAGCAGAGCGCGCTTCGCGCCTGATGCTGATGCATATGGGTATCTCCGTCCAACAAGGGACGCCATCCCAATTGCGGGCGACCATTCCAGGAGACGTTGTGCTGATTGAGAGCGACGACCCGGAAGCGTTGCGCCAAGGGGTCTTTCTCCATTTCGGGAAACAAGTATGCACTATAGTGGACAATAAGGTTCGCACCATAGCCCCCGACGGATCAAAATTTGTGACTGAAGTTGCTGCGGCATTTCCGAAAGCGGTACGAGGCATTTCGTATCACAAACCCACTTTGGAAGATGTATTCATGAAGGAAACTGGATCAAGTCTATGAATTTCCTTCTACCCACTTGGACGCTTTGGCGGCGGGATCTCATCCGTTTTTGGCGCGAAAGAGCCCGTGTAGCAGCCTTTGCCGCCTCGCCCATTCTGTTCTGGTTCGTGATTGGCTCTGGCTTTGGTGACCTAAGCGTTTTCTTCCCAGGCGCACTCACAATGACGGTGCTGTTTGCGGCCATCTTTTCCACCATGTCTATCATTGAAGATCGCAACGAAGGCTTTCTGCTTTCCATGTTGGTCTCCCCTGCCCCACGGCTATCGTTGGTTGTGGGCAAATTGCTCGGTGGTGCGTCAATGGCTTGGGTTCAATCATTGATTCTACTTTGCTTTACAAGCATCGCGGGTTATCAAACCGGTAATCTTTTGAAAGTGGCCGGCATGCTTTGGCTAATCGCATTCACATTTACGGCTCTGGGCTTTATCATCGCTTGGCAAATGAATTCCTCCGCCGGATACCACGCCATGATGAACCTGATTCTGTTTCCTCTGTGGCTACTTTCAGGAGCAATCTTCCCGCCATCCAAAGCCATGCCTTGGATGCGTGCTGTAATGAGCGCCAACCCTATGACCTACGCTTATTCCGCTCTTTGGCAATTGTTGGACCCTAAAGCCGATCAGTACGCTTCGGTATCAACTTGTGTAGCCGCAACCGCAGGGTTCGGCATCTTATTAGTGGTACTTGCCTCATGGATTGTTTCCCGACCCAGTTCCCGAAGCGCTGGCTGATATTTCTTCTAGCCCTATTTGCCGCCTGTAAGAAAGAGCCGGCGCTTGAGGACTACGGAGTTGTTCCCGATTTCAAACTGACAAGCGAGCAGGGCCAACCGTTCAAGAGCGGCCAATTGATGGGTACACCCTGGATCGCCGACTTCATTTACACCACCTGTCCTGGCCCTTGCCCACGAATGAGTTCCATCATGACTCGCCTGCAGACCGAAGGCGCAGGATTCCGTATGGTGTCGTTCACTATCGATCCTGCGCGTGATACTCCCGAGGTTATGGCAGCTTACGGCAAACGATTCAAGGCCGATCCCAACCGCTGGACATTCCTTACAGGTCCTCGGGAGACATTGCAGATGCTGAATCGGAAAGGTTTCAAATTGGGAGATATCGATGGCACGATGGATCACAGCACTCGTTTTGTTCTAGTTGACAGAAAGATGCACATACGCGGCTTTTATGGAACCTCCGAAGAAGACGGGATTCTACGTTTGAAACAGGACTTGAGCAGAATTTTGAAGGAGGTGCTCTGAATGGCTGGATTGAATGCGATTCTGAATGCAATGTCCGCGGTACTTTTGATGCTGGGATTCTTCGCGGTTCGGCGAAGAGATATCAAGGCTCATAAGCGATTTATGCTTGCCGCTTTCGGCTGTTCAGTCATATTTTTAATTAGCTACCTTGTCTATCATTTCCGAGTCGGGTCGGTTAAATTTCAGGGAACGGGAATCATTCGAACAGTCTACTTTACGATTCTTCTGACACACACAGTTTTGGCCGCTGCAGTGCCATTTCTGGCTAGCATCACACTGTTCCGTGCATTAAAAGAAAGGTTTCCACAGCATCGGGCCATCGCCAGATGGACACTCCCTATCTGGCTCTATGTGAGTGTGACGGGAGTGGTCGTTTATCTGATGCTGTATCAGATGTAGGCAGCTATAATGACAGAAAGCATGAAAGATTGGAAGCTTACCTCCCAAGCCTGGAACTTGCCCATTCCAGTTGAAGATCTCGACAAAATAATTCCGTCCCTCAATGGGCTAGAGGCTACATTCCGTCCGTTGGTTGAATCGCTTGATCCAAACACGGAGTCGGCGATGATCTACAAGTTAAAGGAGCCTGCCTGATGCGGACGATTGTTGAGGCATCGGCTGCACTGCGAGAGGGCAAAGTCTCCTCGGTGGAATTAACCAAGCAATGTCTTCTAAACATTGAGCGGCTTGAACCGAAGCTAAACGCATTCATTACAGTGACTGCAGAACATGCACTTGCCCAAGCAAAAAAAGCCGATGACGAACTAGCGAACGGAACCGATCGCGGTCCGCTCCACGGCATTCCCATTTCCTTGAAAGATCTTTACCGGACCAAAGGGATTCGAACCACTGGTGGCTCATTGATCTACCGTGATTATGTTCCGGATTACGACTGCGCAGTTGTTGAAAAGCTGAACGCTGCCGGGGCCGTGATGGTGGGCAAAACGGGCCTTCACGAATTGGCCTATGGGGTGACTTCTAATAATCCTCATTTCGGACCAGTGCGCAACCCATGGAATACGGAGTGCATTCCAGGCGGATCCTCCGGGGGATCTGGTGCAGCGGTAAGCGCCGGAATGTCTTTCATGTCGATGGGGAGTGACACTGGCGGTTCCATCCGCATCCCCGCTTCATATTGCGGAACCGTAGGATTGAAGCCCACCTATGGTTTGGTAAGCCGCTACGGCGTTTTGCCATTGGGGAGCAGCCTTGACCATATGGGACCGCTGAACAGTTGTGTGCGGGATGCGGCACTCACACTTGCGGCTATCGTTGGGGAGGATGAGCGCGACGAGTCTTCGGTGGCACGCGCAACCACATCTTATCTGCCCCCAGAGAACATTGATCTGAAAGGTATCAGAATTGGCGTCCCCGACAATTTTTTCACTGAAAGAGTGGATCCGGCTGTGATGGCTAGGCTGAGGGCTATGGTGCAATTGGCTGCGGGCTTAGGAGCACAGGCCGAGGTGGTTCGCGTCCCTGACATGGAAGCGATCAACGTCATCGGCAGGGTAATTCTTCTCTCAGAAGCTTCAGCTTTGATGGAGCCGCACGCAAAGAACAGGACGAGCTTTGGGACAGACGTACGTGCATTGCTGGATCAAGGCATGCTTTTGCCAGCCACCGATTACGTCAATGCGCAGCGATTGCGCAGCGTCTACCGCCGACACTTTCATGATTTGTTCCAATCTATCGATGTGTTGTTCACGCCAACGACTCCACTTACCGCACCGCAAATCGGGCAAGCCACAGTTCTGTTGGATGGACAGGAAGAGGACACGCGCCTCGCCAGTACTCGCTTTGTTCGGGGTATTAATGTGGTGGGTTTCCCTGCCCTGTCGATTCCTTGCGGATTTGACAAAGGGGGGCTTCCGATTGGTTTGCAAATCGTTGGTAAGCCCTTTGATGAAGTGACGATTTTAAGAGTCGGCGCTGCGTTGGAGCATGCCACCGACTTTCATCGCCAACAACCACCTAATATTGTTTGATCCAGTTTTTTTACCTGCGGCTCTAATTCAACTTCGCCAACCCGCCGATATATGGGAAAGAAATGAAAAGGATATCCGTATTCGCTTGCGAGTCCCAGCCGATCGTGCTGGAAGGATTGAACAAGGTTCTTTCCATGGACGAAACGTTTGAGTTGGTTGGTACCGCCTCGGACGTTTCATCAGCAAGCGCGACCATTGGGTTATTGAAGCCTGATGTGGTCCTGCTCGATACAAATGGTGGTTTTAAGACTACTCTGCAATTCGTTGGTGAATTGAAGTTCCTATCGCCGACAAGCCGGGCGGTGCTGTGGGTTAACGATTTGGCTGAAGTTGAATCGTTCCGGTCACTCCAATTGGGAGTTCGTGGTGTGGTGAAAAAAACATTCCCCATCTACCAACTATTGGAATGCCTGAAAAGTGTCGGAGAAGGTAATATCTGGCTGGAAAATTCCATTTCCCAACAGGTGAACAATATCTTGAACCGCAAGTCCACTCCACGTTTCACGCCACGGGAACGCGATATTGTGAGCCTTGTTTGTCGAGGCATGAAGAACAAGGAAATCGCCGAGGAACTGTACATCACCCCAGGTACTGTGAAAGTACACCTCATGCACATCTTCGAAAAAGCTGGGGTGAAGGATCGGTTCGAATTGGCAGTCCAAGGACGACGGTTAATGGGTGGCGAGGAAACACTGATACTTGAGGAAAGCCCTGCCCCGTCAGACATTCAAGCGTCCTAATCGCCTGCTTAGCTGTTCATTGTTACACGCATCTCAGGTGCATTCATTTCAATAAAAACCTAAGGTTCTCACAACAATCTGTCGAGTTTTAGATAAGTGCGTATTGCTTTTCTAAAGGAAAGCGAAGTGAGAACATGGCCGAATCAACACATCCTTTGACAGGTAGCTTTCCGGTTCAATCCAAGACAAACTCTCAAGTTGAATGGCCATTCTGGAAACCCACGGTACTTGACTTCTTCTTCATAGCCACCATCGCCTGGTTGTTCGCATTGGGTCCCGCAGGTTGGGATAGTCTGCTGGCAGACGGGGATACTGGTTGGCATATTCGCGCCGGTGAGTATATTCTCAAGAACAAACAATTCATCCACGAAGATTTCTTTTCATTTTCAAGGCCCGGACAATTGTGGTTCGCCTGGGAATGGCTTTCAGAGGTATGGTTTGCAGTTTTGAATTCTTTTGGGGGCTTGAAAGCAGTAGTCCTTTACTGCGGGGTAGTTATCACGCTTTCCTTCACCCTCATGTTCCGGCATATGATCTGGCGCGGGGCAACCCCGCTAGTCGCAATGGGTATTTCACTGGTAGCCACCGGGGCGGCCTCCAACCACTATCTTGCAAGACCGCATGTAATCACATTTTTGTTCCTTGCAGTGAGTCTGTTCCTGATCGACGTTGATCGTACCCGTCCCACGAAATGGCTTTGGGCATTAATTCCATTGACGGTACTTTGGACGAATTTGCATGGCGGATTCTTTTCGTTGATTGCCTGTTTGGGTTTGGTTGCCATTGGATCCGCGATGGCCAAGGATTGGACGAAGATGTGGCGCTATGGAATTCTTGGCGGCCTTTGTCTGGTTTCAAGCGTGATCAATCCCTATGGAATCGCGCTTCATAAACACATGGTGGAGTATTTGCAATCCGATTGGATCAAGTCCGTAGTTGAGGAATTTCAGTCCCCAAGTTTCCGCAAGGAAAACGTCTTGCAGTTTGAAGGTTTAATGTTCGTAGGAATAGGCTTTGCTGGATTCCTGATTTCCCGAAAGAAATACGTTGAAGCGTTGCTCATTCTGTTCTGGGCCCATAATGCGCTGGCTTCAGTAAGACACATTTCTGTTTTCGTCCTGGTCGCCTCCCCGATAATTGCCGCAGAGATCAGCCACTGGCTTCGCACTCTAGCAGATGGGAAACCAAAGAACTCGGTGCCACGCATCTTGGAAAGCTTGTCAGATGACTTGAGACCAGCTTGCATGAAGGTCAGTATATGGCTGGTCGCTGCGGTGGTGGGGCTAGCAATGTGGAACGATCCGAAAAGATGGCCACAAGACTTCCCCAAGGAAAAGTTTCCCATTGCAATGGTGACTAAGCATGCCAAACTCCTAACCGAGTCACGGGTTCTTGCTCCAGATGAATGGGGTGACTACATGATCTACCGGTTCTTTCCTGAGGTAAGAGTGTTCTTTGATGGTCGAAGCGATTTTTACGGCCAGAGTCTGGGGAAAGATTATATAGCCCTTCTTTCGGGCTCCTACGAATGGGAAGAACTGCTGAAGAAACATAATTTTACAGCTGTTTTCATTCCCCCAACATGGCCATTAGCCAGCATTTTGAAAAGAAACTCTGAGTGGAAAACCTTAGAGGATGACGGAAGCGCAATTTTGTTCTTAAAGCGAACAAACAAAGGGATCTATGGCAGTTTGGGGCATTCGATGGACGATGAGAAAAAAGTTCCAGTAGACCTAATGAAAAACCCCAAGAAGGCCGAAATAACTATCAGAGACCGCAAATCATGAAATCCTCCAAGAATGGCGCTCTTCCCGATTCGGCATCAGTAGAAACAGCCACTGAAGCAGTGGACGAAAAAGGGTGGGTTTTGCCTTCTGGAATGCGTTTGGAAGAGTTCGCTGTTGCGGGCGGTTTTTTGGCACCACTACTGTTGAAGACCACAAATTCACCATTAAAGAAGTGGAACGCTAAGCGCGGATAAGTTCGAATAAATGGAAACTCAAGTCATTCTCGCGTTAGGGATTGGAATTGCGGCTGTCGCCGAAGATTTGTGGCGCCGACAAATTTCTAATTGGACTTCGCTTGCGGCATTAACGGGTGGACTTGGATTACATCTTTACGAAAAAGGCGGACAAGGAATTGTAACGGCGTTTGGCAGCGCCCTGGCAGGCTTTGGAGTTTTTCTGGCCTTTTACATTCTCGGGGGAATGGGCGGCGGAGATATCAAGTTGATGGCTGGTTTCGGCGCCGTCCTTGGGAAACCGTCAATTCTGATCGATGCAGCGCTGTACGCAGCTGCGATCGGTGGCTTAATGGCAGTGCTTGTTCTTGTAACCAGGGTCATTCTTTCATTGATTCGGTCGAACAAGGCCAAGGCGAAAGCGGCCGAAATTGGGTCAACAGATTCAGCTGCGGCTGAGAAAAGAGCGTCCATTCCATATGCTCCTGCGATCACGCTGGGTGTATGGCTGGCACTAATCGGGAACTTATAGGTTCGGCTGGAATGAACCGCGGGCAGGTGTTTACATGTGTCCTCGAACAAATTTCTAAAACGGATGAACCAGGGAAACTTGGCACTTTGGGCGAAATTGGAGGCCTAGAAAAATGGATCGCAGATTTTTAACGGTTCTGGGCGTTAGCTTGGTATTTGCGCTAGTTGTTTCCAGCATCTTTTATCAGATGGTTGGAAAAGCTGGTCCTTCTCAGCAATCTCAAACCAAATCAGATCTTCGTGATTTGGTTGTGGCGGTAAAGCCGATTTCGGTCGGAGTCATCATCAAGCCAGACGATGTGAAACTGACGAAAGTTTCAGTGGACTCTTTCCCCAAAGGTGCATTCACGAAAGTGGAAGAAGTCGTCAGCCGGCCAGTGGTAAGCAATATCCTACAGGACGAACCAATCATCGAAGGTAGGCTTGCTCAGCGCGGGAATCAAGGACTGCCATCACTCATCCCGGTCGGAATGCGGGCAGTGACTATCCGAGTCAATGAAGTTGTTGGTGTTGCCGGATTCGTTATGCCTGGAATGAAAGTAGACGTCCTGACAACTGGGCGTCCACCGAACGGCGAAGGCACAGTAACTGCTACGGTCTTGCAAAACATGCAAGTGTTGTCAGCAGGCCAAGCTATCCAAGCAGATTCAAGAGGTCAGCCGATTAATGCAAACACAGTAACCCTACTATGCACCCCAGAGCAAGCGGAGACTTTAACACTGGCCGGCAACGAAGGCAGAATTCAATTGATCCTTCGCAATGGCAACGACAATGAAGTAACGAAAACCGCTGGTCGTGAAGTAAACCAGTTATTCAATGGCTATACAAAAGCGCCGAAGGTCAAGGCAGCCAACGAGGACAGCACAGCTATGCCTCCGCCACGTCCGAAGCCGATCGTGCGACGACAAGTGCAGGTCGCATCTGCGGACCCGGTCCCAGTAGCACCCGCGCTTCCACCGCCGCCGGCTCCACCTACGGAAATCATTGAGTTCCGGGGAAACATTAAAACGGTTGGAACGGTTGCGCCAAGAGCGAATTAGCTCTGGACTCGAAGCATAACGATTTGAACAGGATTGGGAGATTTTTCATGTCGATAAAAGCGTTTATGAAAACAATGTGGTTCGGGATTACATCCCGGCTAGCGGGAGTAGCACTCGCCATGATTATCGTTGCTGCGGCAAGCTGGGGACAGTCCATGCAGGAATTGAAGCTAACCGTGGGCAAGAGCATAGTGATTGACTACCCCGAGGACATAGGCCGAATTTCGACTAGCAATCCGGAAATTGCCGACTACGTGGCGGTCTCCACTCGCGAAATTCTCCTCAATGCCAAAGCCCCAGGCGGCACTACTCTCATAGTTTGGTCCCGAACTGGCCAAAGAGAGTTTTACTCAATCACGGTTGAAAACAATATCGAACCCTTTCGTAAATTGTTGAAGGGCACATTCCCAGATGAGAATATTCAAATTCTTTCCTCGAGAGACACGGTCACACTGGGTGGCAACGTGAGCACGCAGGTTATCTCTGATCGTATTGCTGCCATGGTGGCGCCGTTAGGAAAGACTGTTGTAAACAATATGAAGCTGCCACCGGCGAAGATTGAAAAACAGATCCTATTGCGGGTGAAATTTGCTGAGATTGATCGCAATTCAGGTAGCGCCTTCGGAGTAAGTATGGCACTTGGGGGCAAAACACTGACACGGTCCAATCCGGGTGGAGTTACTGCTCCATCGTTCACTGGATTAAAAGAAGGCGGCGGCATTGACATGAGCGACTTGTTAAACATTTTCGCGTTTAGACCTGATCTCAACTTTGGAGTGTTTGTTAAGAACTTGCAATCCAAGGGCCTTCTACAAATACTCGCCGAGCCGAACTTAGTTACAAATAATGGCCAAATGGCTACATTCCTCGTTGGTGGTGAATTTCCCGTTCCGGTTTTGCAGGGTGGTTCGAATTCAGGTTCAGTTACTGTTCAATTCAAAGAATTCGGTGTCAGGCTAGCCTTCAAACCTGAGATCACAGAAAACAATACGATCAAGATTTACATCAAGCCTGAAGTTTCAACCATCGACATTGCCAACGGTGTGCAGTTCGGCGGTTTCACCATCCCTGCTATCGGCACAAGAAGGGTGGAAACCACGCTAGAACTTGGCGAAGGACAGAGTTTCGTGATCGGTGGCTTGATTGATGAGCGTGTGACTGAAACGATTTCAAAAATCCCAGGATTGGCTAATATCCCATTATTGGGGCACATTTTTAAGACCAGGGCGGAGAATCGCAACAAGACGGAATTGATTGTTCTTGTCACTCCTGAAATCGTTCAACCAATAGGAAAGAACGACCCTAAGCCTGAGCTAAACTTCCCGCGTGAGTTTTATCGAGATTCAACATTTGAAAAAAAGGCTCCTATTTCGGAGAACAAAGTCGATAGCGCTCCTCTAGCTCCGGTCGCAACTGCAGTTTTAGAGGCTCCGAAGAGTAGCTTTGCAAGCAGACTATTTCGCAAAGGCCATTAACTACAAGAAGGAAATCTAGTTTTCATCATATTGCAGAAATAGAAATGTCAAGAGAAACACAGTTAACGGCTTTGCTAATCGCTCCTAACCGGGAGTTAGCCCAGGCGTTTATGCAAACTCAGGTTACAACACGAGCGTTTCACATTCTTTCTGAGATGAAGAGCTTTTTGACTAGTCAAGCACTCGACCTCAGACTCCGTCAACTCAAGCCTGATGTTGTTCTCCTTGACTTAAGTTCTGGACTTGAACAGGGGTTGGAAATGATTCAAGTCGTTCAAGCGCACCCTCAAAAAATTCCTGTAATTGGTCTTCATATTGTCAATGACTCCGATGTGCTCGTGAAGTCGTTTAGAGCAGGCGCCAGCGAGTTTTTGTACGCCCCTTTTGATGCTGCAACTATAAGTGAGAGTGCGGCCAGAGTTCACAGACTCCTTCGGCCGGAAGCTGCAACCTCCGAGCCTGACTTCGCTTATGTCATGGGATTCACCAGCACCAAACCTGGCTCCGGAGCGTCGACCTTGGCAGCTCAAACAGCCTTCGCCCTTCGCAGAATGCATAAGCGAAAAGTACTTTTGCTGGACCTGGATTTAATGGGTGGAACGGTCGGGTTTTACGTCAAAACACAAACCACCCACTCGGTTCTTTCGTTGCTTGAAACGGACGGAGACCTCGAATCGGATATGTGGAATGATCTGACAGTGAACTCTGCAGGGGTGGATATTCTGCCGGCGCCTGAGGAACCTTCTCATATTCAGTTGGACCAGTCGAAGCTCCATGAAATTCTCGAATTTGCCAGACGCAAGTACGATTGGATCATTCTGGATATGCCTTCGATATTCAATAAAATGACGTTGCTCGGCGTTCCAGAATCGGACGTTACGTTCCTAGTCACAACCTCGGAACTCCCCAGTCTGCATCTGACGCGGAAGGCAATTGGAATGATAAAGCAACTTGGATTTGAAAATAAGCGATTTCAAGTAATTGTAAACCGTCTTGATAAAAGAGACGGAATCAGTGGAAGCGATATGGAAAAAATGTTCAATACTCCTGTGTTCGCCACGATTCCAAACGACTACTTTTCACTTCACCGTGTAGTCACGTTGGGAGAACCAATGGGCCAAGATACGGAACTGGGTAAGGCATTGGAAGCCATGGCTTCCAAAGTTGCGACATTGATCGAAAGCGTTCAGCAGGCGAGCGTCAACAGCGGATCACCTAAACTGGCGATGGTGCAGGCTTAAGACAATGGGATCACAAATTTTAGCAAGAGGATTGAAGTCGAAATGATCTCCGGAATCGAACCAAAAACACCACAACAACTGAATTGGGAGCAGCGGCTACTCAAGAACACAGTCAAACCGAAAGGCGCGCTGAAGCCTGAGTATCAGGAACTGAAGTTCACACTTCATAGAAAGCTTCTTGACAAAATCAACCTTGAAGCACTGGCGACGATCGACAACCAGCGAGTGCGCGGGGAAGTTCGCATAGCCCTCGTTTCGTTGATTGATTCCGAGCCAACGCTCCTCAGTGCAATCGAAAAGCAACAGATTTGCGACGAAGTTATCGACGAAGTATTTGGCCTCGGTCCCCTTGAGCCGCTGCTAAAGGACGATACCATCTCCGATATCTTGGTGAATGGCTCCAAGCAGGTTTATGTGGAGCGGCGAGGACAACTGGAATTGACCAGCGTTACGTTTCGAGACGATTCCCATCTACTGAGAATTATCGACAAAATCGTTTCACAAGTTGGACGCCGAGTTGACGAATCCACCCCAATGGTCGACGCGCGTTTATTGGATGGTTCGCGCGTAAACGCCATTATTCCCCCGCTTGCACTTGACGGACCACTTGTGTCTATCCGCCGTTTTTCGAAAGACAAACTGATGCCCTCCGACTTGGTGTCAAAAAAAGCCCTCACTGCCGGAATGATGGAACTGCTTGAAGCGGCAGTTAAGGCACACATGAACATCATCATTCTGGGAGGTACCGGCGCTGGAAAGACAACATTGTTGAATGCGCTCTCATTCTTCATTTCGCCAAAAGAGCGAATTGTTACGATTGAAGACGCGGCCGAATTACAACTTAAACAACCTCATGTAGCTCGTCTTGAAACTCGGCCTCCAAACCTTGAGGGCAACGGGGCGATCAGGCAACGTGAATTGCTCATAAACAGTTTGCGTATGCGGCCTGACCGAATTGTAGTCGGCGAAGTCCGCGGCGGCGAAGCCCTCGATATGCTACAGGCGATGAATACGGGCCATGACGGCTCCCTCACTACTATCCACGCAAATACTCCACGTGACGGAGTCTCGCGTCTGGAGGTCATGGTGTCGCTGGCGAATGCCAGCATGAAACTGGAATCAATCCGGCAACAAATCGCAAGTGCGGTTCATTTGTTCATCCAGGCAGCACGACTGAGTGACGGGTCTCGCCGTGTGACCAGCATAACTGAAGTAACAGGAATGGAAGGCGAAATCGTGACGCTTCAGGACATTTTTGTGTTCGAGAAACGCGGATTGGGACCCCAAGGCCAAGTTCTCGGTCGGTTCGCAGCTACCGGAATTCGACCTAAATTTTACGAAAAACTTCTCGCAGCGGGCATCCGTTTACGACCCGATTTGTTCGATGAAGTACTGGAAATTGAGTAAGGAGGAAATAGAAATATGGGCATGTTCATTGCAATGGCTATTGGTATTTGGATTGCGGCATTGGCGATTTGGTACTTTCTTAACAATTTCCTCCATAATTCAGATCTGGGAAAGATAAAGAACCGGCTAGTAGGGTCGCAAAAGAAAGCAGAAAAAGCGAAAAAAGCTGGTCCTGCGCTCATTGAGGCCGATGAGGACAAAACCAAAGTATTAGCTAAGATCCTCCATCGCTTTCAATTGGGGGGAAAGTTAAGAACTTTAATTGAACAATCAGGATTAAAGTGGACTGCTGCAAAATTAGTGAACAGTTCCATTGTGGCATTTGGCGCTGGGTTCGGAGCAGGCTGGGTATTCCTTCCAGGACAGTTCCAAAGCATGGCACCTATTTGCGGTCTGGTGTTGGGAGCACTTCCCCTCCTGTATCTCATCAGAATGCGAAGTTCCCGTATCCATAAGTTCGAGGAATTGTTTCCCGACAGTCTTGAATTCGTAGCCCGATCAATGCGCGCTGGCCATGCCTTCTCAGTGGCAATGGAAATGATCCACAAGGAATTCCAGGAACCACTTGGTGGAGAGTTTCGGAGAGTCTTCGAGGAGCACAATCTGGGATTACCTCTCGAAGTGGCACTCGAAAAGCTCGCCCAGAGAATGCCCCTGTTGGACGTACATTTCTTTGTTTCGGCCGTAATGTTGCAAAAACGAACCGGTGGAAACCTAGCTGAGATTCTAGACAAACTAGCCTATGTCATTCGTGAACGTTTCAAGCTTAGAGGAAGAATCAAGGCAATTAGCGCGCACGGAAGAATGACTGGTACTGCGCTCACTCTAATTCCAGTTGGGGTCGCGGTAATGATGTTTTGGACCAACCCAGATTACATTCGGTTCTTTTTTCTTGACGAAACTGGAAACTACATGATGGGCACAGCAATACTACTCCAAGTTATTGGATACGGTGTAATTCAAAAAATCGTAACGATCGAGGTATAACCCCTATGCCAATTATCTTAGGAATCGCACTTTTCATAGCAGTTATGGCTGGCACAGCCTTCGTTGGTCTTAGGTTGTACGTAAAACCAACAGAGGCAATTGAGAGAGTGAAGGGAGTTGACCTTCAACATTCCGAAGCACCAAAACACCCGAGCCTTTTGCTCCGCGACTTTCTTCTTCGCATGGGAAAATTTATTCCCGACTCACCTAAAGATGTCACGGTGATGAAGCGGAAATTGATACGGGCAGGGATCAAGAACGATAACGCCCTTCCAATTTTGTATGGATGCAAAGTAGTTTTGGCCGTATTATTTCCCCTTATCGCCAGCGGAATTATTTCTAAAACTGAATCAGATTCGACTTATAAAATAGCCTTCGTGTTGGCGTCGGCAGCCGCCGGCTTTTGGGGTCCTAACGAATACGTCAAATTGAAGGCAGCTAAAAGACAAAAGCAAATTCAACGAGGCTTAGCGAACGCTTTAGATCTGATGGTGGTTTCGGTGGAGAGCGGATTAGGCCTTGATCAAGCGATTCTTCAAGTGGCAAAAGAGTTGGAACACGCCCATCCAGAAATTAGTGAAGAATTCGCGATGGTAAATCTGGAGTTAAAGGCAGGCAAGAGGCGCGCCGAAGCTCTTCGGAATCTGGGAGAACGGACCAATGCCGACGATTTGAAGAAGCTGGTTGCTGTGCTTATTCAGGCAGATCGTTTCGGAACGGGGATTGCCCAGTCACTGAGAGCACATGCCGACTATATGCGCGTCCAGGCACGCCAGATTTGCGAGGAAAAGGCGGCGAAACTAGGCGTTAAGCTAGTCTTCCCGATCTTCTTCTGTATATTGCCATCACTGTTTGTGGTCACAGTCGGACCAATGGTAATTAAGATCACTCGGGAACTACTTCCCATGATGAACAGTATGTAGTTAGTGTTTTTATATTTGGAAAAAGGAGAGGACAAAACAATGGATGCAGGTATGGTTCGTATAGTGTGCTCGGTAATGGCGGCAGCTCTTTTGGGGCTGATTATTCTCCGTCGCCGCAACACAGAAGAGTAGATAGCTGTTGTAGACCGTTTTTCACATGGTCTCCGGCGCTGAAAACCCGGAGATCATGTTCAGCCTTTAACGTAACGAAACATAAACAGTATCCCGTCAAGGGATGCTCGCCCGAGCTAATGACGGAAGACGATTCTTCCGATAGTTTTTAAAAAGGAAGTTTAGGACGACCCATGAGTTCCAATACAATGCGTGCCCAAATCCGGTTTCAAAAGATATTTCGCCCAGTTACCATTTGCCTACTTTTACTGCCGGCCATGAGCAGTGCGGCAACCCTCGGGAAAGTAGTCCCGATTGGCGGCCTTGCTGCGGACCTGGCCCTGGACGAAAGCCGACGTGTACTTTACGTTGCCAACTACACAGCCAACAGGATTGACGTGATATCTCTCGGTGACTACAGTATTCGGACTTCTTTAAACGTCGCCGCTGAGCCAAGCGGATTGTCGCTTTCTCCTGACGGTCGATACCTGGTTGTCGCCCATTTCGCGCCATTTGCAGCACCGGCAAGTCCCAATAACGCCCTCACCATAATCGATCTCAATACTAATGGCAGACAAACTTTCGCAACAACAAGCGCGCCATTGGGGGTTCAGTTCGGGATCGACGGAAGAGCATTGGTTGTGACTAACACCGGTTTTTTGTTACTCGACCCAGCCACGGGAGCTATCGAGACGCTATCAACATCTGCTTTGACAGCCAAACCTCTTCCCGCAGGCCCTGGCGATACACCATCGAGTATCGTGGCGAGTTCGATGGGTGCATCTGGTGATCTTAGTGTCATTTATGGCGTTGTAGCAGGGGGATCTGACACCAGCACGCTTCATTTCCGTTACAACGTTAACACCAAGTCTCTCATCACAGCCGGCTGGATTAACTCTCCTGCATTAGGCCCTCGCAGTCTGAGTGTGAGCCGTGACGGGTCAAATTACATTGTAGGGTGGGTTTACTACGCCTCAAACTTAAACGTCATCGCTACATTCCCGAGTCCAAACGGCAAACTTAACATTGGCACGCATGCGATCGATTCAAGCCGAGGTTTAATCTACTCCCAATTCACAAACGCAGTTTCGGCAGCTGGGGGTTCAGGAGGAACAGCAACTACTGCTTCGACTGCACCAATTCTCTACATTCAAGACGCCGATAACTTGACCATTCTAGAAAAGTTGCAACTTCCAGAAAACCTTACAGGTAAGAGTATTTTGAGTTCCGATGCAAACCTCATGTACTCAATCTCGGACAGTGGAGTTGCCGTGATTCCAATTGGTTCCTTGGCTCAAGTTCCACGTATCCGTGCGAATGTGGAAGATGTCGTGTTCAAGGGTAGTTTTTGCGACAGGCAAACCTCATCGCAGCAAATAACGATCCTTGATCCAGGTGGCAACCGCGTTCCATTCTCAATCGCTAGCGACAATGGCGGAGTCACACTTTCACCAAATTCCGGAGTGACCCCGGCGACTATCAACATTCGTATTGACCAGGAAGCATTCCGCAGCAGAAAAGGGACATCCTCCGTCAAACTGAAGATCAGCTCAACCGATGCTGTAAATCTTCCTTCCGATATTCGTGTAATGGTCAACGCCAAAGAACCAGACCAGCGAGGAACATCGATTAACGTTCCTGGGACTCTAGTCGACGTTTTGTCTGACCCGACTCGCGATCGCTTCTTCGTTCTCCGACAGGACAAAAACCAAGTGTTGGTTTTCGACGGCGCTTCCTATAGCCAAATTGCAACACTGAAGACATCGACGAATCCTCTACAAATGGCCATCACATTTGACCGAAGGTTTTTGTTAATCGCAAATGATTCAAGCCGAGTAATCCGAGTTTACGATTTGGAAACACTTCAGGAAGTGGCTCCAATTTTCATGCCCGGAAGTCACGCTCCCCGTTCCATAGCCTGCGCTAGTAGCACCTGCTTAGTTTCAGTGCGCAACGAATTGGGGAGTCCGGCCGCGCTGATCGACAAAATAGACATTGCTTCACGACGAGTATCTACGCCACAAACGTTAGGCGTGTTCAAGAATGACATAAACATTGCAACAACCCTTGTTGCCTCGGCTAATGGCTCTTCCATTCTGCTAGCCCAGTCGGACGGAACTCTTATGCTTTACAATTCTAGCGCCGACTCGTTCACCATTTCGAGAAAATTGGACGTACTCGTTTCAGGTGCCATTGCCGCCTCCAACTTCGATCAATTCGTTGTTGGCAATTTGCTACTGAATTCTTCACTCGTGCCGATCCGAACCATGGATACAAGTGTCGGTTTTAGCTCTGGATTCGCCTTTGTAGACCAGACGGGACTACGTGTGGGAGCACAGGATGCATCCAGTCCAGGAATGATGCAACGTGTAGATGTCCTCAAAAGGGAGTCTCCAGCCACTCGCATAATTGAAGCTCCAATTCTTGCCGATACAACAGCAACAAGCAATAAGCTTCCATTTACACGCACTCTGGCACCGCTCTACAGTCGAAACGCAGTAGTAGTGTTGACAACTGGCGGCTTCACCGTGTTGCCATGGAACTATGATGCTTCTACAAACGCGCCCAGATTGACGCAGATAAAAAACGCCGCAGATCAAAATGCAACAGTCGCACCCGGTAGCTTGGTTAGCATTATCGGTACTGATTTGAGTCCTGTAAACATCGCAACAAGTCAGATGCCTCTTCCAACCGCACTCGGAGAAAGCTGCCTCACCGTGAACGGCCTGCCGTTGCCTGTTCTTTTCGTCTCGCCAACACAGATTAATGCCCAATTGCCATATCAAGTGGATGGAAATGTGACCCTTGTACTTCATACTCCAAGTGGCGTGAGCGACAATTTTAACTTAACGATTTTGCCAGCAGCTCCTAGCATTTTCCGGAATGGAACGGCTGGAACAGATACCGATATTCCGGCTATTATCCGTTCCAGAAACAACGAGTTGGTGACATTATCGAATCCAATTCATAAGGACGACACAATCACTATTTATCTTTCCGGTATGGGTAACACAACTCCAGCGGTAGAAGCTGGGGTGCCCACTCCGTCCGACCCACTCCCCTCAGTTCTGATTGCACCAGTTGTTACTCTCGGGGGGATTGCATTACCTGTGTCATTCGCAGGTCTTACACCGGGTCAAGTCGGGGTCTACCAAATTAATGTCGCCATAAACAGAAGGGTGCCTTCAGGCATTTCTATACCGTTAGTAGTGACTCAGGCTGGAAACTCCACTAGAGCAAATGTAAGGGTAGTCGACTAATTAGAACTAAAGTTCTAAGACTACTTTGACGATAGGATTTCATATGCGGACAATAAGACTGATTTTCAAGACTGTCCTTACTGGACTATTGCTTTTGGGCACGCCACAACTCGCGTCAGCTCAATCCCCGAAACCCCAGACTCACGATGAAGCAAGATTCGAATTCGGTGGTGGAATCGGCGGTAGCTTTTCACCGGCACGAACAATCAAAGGCCAAGGCGGATCGGCTGATGCATCGCTACCCAGAGGGATAATGGGCAGCGTTTGGCTGGGCCATAACATGTACCGACTAGTCGGAGGTGAGTTTCGCTACGATTTTGAAACCGGTGATTACAAGCTGAAAGGGAACGGACAAGAAGTCAGCTTCGGTGGAAGAAGCCATTCTGTTCACTACGACGTTCTAGTCCATCTTAGCCCGCTCGGATCAAAAGTCCGGCCTTACGTTTTAGTTGGCGGCGGAGTAAAACGATATGAGGGCACAGGTGCAGAGCGAGCTTTTCAATCGACTCTCACAAGAATCGCAGTTCTCTCTCGGACAAACGAACTACAACCGATGATGACGTTCGGCGCCGGGGTCAAGATGAACATCGGGCGCAATTTGAATTTCCGGGTGGAGTTCCGTGATACTCTAACACCATTTCCAGGCAAGGTAATTCTTCCAACCACTGGCGGCAGCCCCGGCGGACTGGTACATGATTTCACTCCTCTAGCAGGAATCAGTTACGTTTTTTAACCTTCGCCTACAATATTTAACACGAAGCCGCCAAGCTGTAACAACTTACAACAGCGGTTTCGTGTTCCAATAACAGGTGTGCTGATGGTGGCTGGTTCTCCTAAAAATTTCCTCATTATTTCATTCGTAGCCGTCGCATCAGCCTTCGGCCAAGATCAACCCAAATCACTCCCCGACGGGTTCGCCGGAAACTTGGTTTGCCGTGGCTGTCATCCTGCCATATCGCAAGTTTTCTTTAAGAACCCACACTTCAAAAGTGTTGCCGACAGAAATATTTCTGCTGAACAAAGTGGATGTGAAGGTTGCCACGGTCCTGCGAAAAAGCATGTCGAAGCAAAAGGTGGAAAGGCAACAATCAAGGCGTTCTCTATAATGCCACCTAAACAGGCTTTGGACATCTGTCTAAGTTGCCACGCGAAAGATCTGAGCCGCCACAATATTCAACGAAGTAGCCACACGCAGGCCAATATCGCCTGTAACAATTGTCACTCGATTCACTCGCCAGCCAGCACCAAGTCATTACTTGCGGCAAAACAAGCTGATCTCTGCTCAGGATGTCATGCAAACGTCAGGGCACAATTTTCTATGCCCTTCAAGCATCGAGTTAATGAAGGGGTCGTGCAATGCTCAGATTGCCACAATCCTCATGGCGCTCAAGCTCCAACAACTAGAATGAGCTCCCGCCCACGAATGATGGAGCATGCTCAAGCCAATGAACAATCGTGCATCAAATGTCATGCCGATAAACGCGGACCTTTCGCATTTGAGCATGCCGCAATCAGAATAGACGGGTGCGAAACTTGCCATTCCCCGCACGGCTCAATGAATGCGAAACTGCTACGCCGCCCCGTAGTGTTTACCATTTGTTTGGAATGCCACAATGGCGCGTCGGGATTTGGCCGAACGCAACAGGGTATTCCCACTCAATCGCCAAGCCACAATATGGCCGATCCGAGATATCAGAATTGCACAACGTGCCATGTCCGAATCCACGGGTCCAACGCTGACCCGCTGTTCTTGCGATAGGAAACCGATGCGAACCAACATTCCTTCCATCCTTCTGCTAACGGCAAGCGCTATGTGGGCGCAACCACCGGTCAGCCCTACTCCCCAGCAAGCAGGTCTACCCCGAGGAGAAAATGCAGGGGACTACAACATCACCAATTCGTTTGAGACCGGATACCGTTTCTACACAGTCGACGGCAATGAAGGGATGTACCGCAGCAACGTGAATTACCGGAACGGATTAAGACTTCTCGCCGGTAGCTTAACTGCTAACTCCAAAACCGGTAAAGGCAAGTACTTCGATGAAGTTGTTCTGAATGTCCAAGGGCTTGGATCCGATCCATATCAGTTCTCGCTCCTTCGTCTCCAAAAAAACAAGCTCTATCGCTATGATTTTCTGTGGCGCTCAAGCGATTATTACAACCCCGCTCTTACGATTTCCGAAGGCCGACACTTCCTCGACACTACGCGCCAATTGCAGGATCATGACGTAACGCTCTTCCCGCAATCCAACTACCGTCTTTTTCTGGGCTACTCGCGAAACGTCCAAAATGGCCCTGGACTTTCAACCTCACAATACTTTGATTCCCGTGGGGACGAATTCACGTTATTCGCCAACATCCACCGGGTTCGAAACGAATACCGCCTCGGGGGGCTGGCTGACATTTTTGGATTTCGCGTCAATTTATTGCGTGGTTGGGAGAACTACACAGAGTTGCAGGATCAAAATCTAACGGCACCCAGCGCCGGAAACAACCCGAATGACCGGGTGACATTGAACAACCTCAGCCGCAATGAACCATACAAGGGAAGCACCCCTTACTGGCGTGCCTCCATTCTCAAAAACATCACCAAAATCTTTCAAACCAATGGACTTTTCACTTATTCAGAAGGCCGGCGGGACTTCACTTTGGCAGAATCAGCCAATGGCATTGGCCGTAACGGCGCGGCTGCAAACCGACAGATTGCGCTATCTGGGTCTGGCTATCGCCCGGCCGCAACTGGCAATCTGACTCTCAGCTTTCTCCCTTCGGAAAAACTAACGATTACCAATCACACAAGCTTTTATCACATTCGAATGTCTGGTGATTCCACTTACCGGGAGTTCAACAACGGTTCCGCAAATCTAGCACTCCTCAGTTTTCAGTTCCTCGGAATCCAAACTTGGAGCAACCAAACCGATGCATCCTTCCGCTTTACGAAATGGAGCTCTGTCTATGGTGGCTATCAACATTCATCACGGCGAATTCGCTCCATACAGTACCAGGATCTCGATCCGGCTAAAGGACTTATACCCGACGAGCAAAACAATCGCTTGAATAGTGGTCTATTTGGCCTGCGCTTACAGCCTTTAAAAACTCTTCGTATTAACCTTGATAGCGAAACTGGCCGGACAGACAAGCCGATCTATCCAATTAGCGAGAAAAACTACCACGCCCTAGGTGGCCGAGCACAATGGAAAACGAATAAACTGGCACTATCTGGTAGCTACAAGGCAAATTACAATTTCAATTCCACGGCAATCACCGCCTTCAGTTCCCGCTCCAGAAATTCTTCTTTCGACGCAACTTGGACACCCCGATCCTGGCTTTCTTTCGATGGGGGCTATTCCAAACTCCACTTGAACACACTTTCCGGACTGGCTTACTTTAGTTCTTCACAATTAGTTTCAACAAATCGAAGTGCCTTTGTCAGTAACATCCACGCTCTGAACCTCTTTACAAGGCTCAACGTGCGAAAAAGAGTAGATGTCTTTTTCGGGTTTAACCGCGTGAACGACACAGGAGATGGCCGCTCCATCATCAGCAGCCCAATCGCTGGGTCTATCGTCGAGCCATCTCTGGGGGCGGCAGCTTTCATTGCGGTTCAGACATTCCCAGTCGCCTTCACCTCACCACAAATGCGAATCTCCTTAGCTCTTAAACAGAAACTGAAAGCAAATTTTGGATATCAATATTATGGGTATGGAGAGAAGTTTTCCACATTTCAGGATTATAAAGCCCACACCGGCTATGTTAGTCTAACATTGGCCTTCTAATTTCTATGCATTTGCGGCTAACAGACTTTGGCATCTTAACGATAGCCGTTGTAGTGATCACTTTGTGGATTGCAGCAATCCGTTCCAAACTACCCAATGAAAGCAATTGGCCTTTAGTCTATTGGGGTTTTATGATTGCCTATCTGCGATGGTCGGAAGACGTCATGAACCCCTATGTCATTTACGCCGGAATTATGGTGGCAATGTTCATACGATTTGAATTTTTATCCCAAGGCCTGATCAAAGGCCTGTATGTCATCGAATGGATCTGCTGGGGATATATTGTTCTCGCCGGTTTGGGCTACGCGCTCACCTAGGGGGCCCGTCGAATACTCGCCCCTAAACTTGCCAGTTTTTCCTCAATCTTCTCGTATCCTCTATCCATGTGATAAACCCGGTCCACAATAGTCGTTCCATCTGCCACCAGAGCCGCTAGCACCAGTGAAGCGCTAGCCCTCAAGTCGGAACAAATAACCTGAGCACTGCTCAATTGTGTCTTGCCCGCGATGATCGCCTGGCGTCCTTCCACTCGAATATTTGCTCCCATCCGCACCAGTTCCAAAACATGCATGAAACGGTTCTCAAAAATGGTTTCCGTCACAAAGCTGATGCCTTCTGCCTGTGTCATCAAAGCCATAAATTGCGCCTGCAGATCGGTGGCAAATCCTGGATGCTCCTCGGTTTTCATGTCAACACTACGAAGTTTTCCAGCCGCCTGTACTCTTACCTTCCCAGCCGCTGGCTCAGTAATCTCACAACCAATTTGCTGCAACTTGAAAATCAAGGCGCTCAAATGATCCGGAGCGCAGTTGGTTACCGTCACGTCGCCGCCTGTAATCGCGCCGGCAATTAGAAACGTTCCCACCTCAATACGATCTGGAATAATCGAATGCTCCGCTCCATGCAGCCAATCCACGCCTTCAATCACTATTCTTGAAGTACCCGCCCCCATCACTCTGGCACCCATCTTGTTTAACAAGTTGGCCAAATCCACAACTTCGGGCTCTCGTGCAGCATTCTCCAGAACCGTTTCGCCACGAGCTAGCACGGCCGCCATCATCAAATCCTCGGTCCCAGTCACAGTGATCCGGTCAAAATTGACATGAGCCCCTTTTAACCCATCGGCGGCGATGGCCTCTACATACCCATGCGATTGTGTAATCACCGCCCCCAAGCGCTCCAGGCCGCTCATATGGAGGTTTATAGGACGCGCACCAATTGCGCAACCTCCCGGCATGGAGACACGCGCACGGCCTGCTCTAGCCACCAAAGGTCCCAACACCAGACTGGAAGCGCGCATCGTCTTCACCACTTCGTAAGGAGCCTCAGCGGCGCTGATCTTTGCCGCCCTAACGCGCACAGTGGAAGATCCTTCCTCCACCAGATCCGCTCCGGTATGCACCAGCAGACTTTGCATTGTACGAATATCCCGAACCCGCGGGACGCAATGCAGCACAACCGGTTCAGAAGTCAGCAAACAAGCCGCCAAGGCCGGCAGCGCCGCATTCTTCGCACCACTAGCGCTTACTTCCCCTACCAATCGCACTCCACCATCAATTAGAAATTTGTCCATCCAATTCCCTTCATTTGCCTAACGTTTTCGCCACATGACCAGAAACTTGCTTCAACTTCCTCTCCGCTTCCTCGCGGCTGATTCCTAAACAACCCATCACAATCGCAGTTTTCACCTCACGCCCCGATAGTTCCAACAATACCGACGCCCGCACTGGATCCGTCCCAGTTGCCTCCGAAATTATCCGCACAGCCCGGTCCACCAGTTTCTCATTCTTGGGCTGAACATTCACCATCAAGTTCCCGTAAGTGTACCCCAGCCGGATCATCATCCCAGTTGTCAGCATGTTCAGTGCAAGCTTGGTTGCTGTTCCGGCCTTCAGACGGGTCGACCCTGTCAGCACTTCCGGACCAACTAACAACTCCACTCCTATGTCCGCTCTGCGCGAAAGCTGGGCATTCGGAGTACAACTGATCCCAATTGTGACTGCGCTCATCGCCCTTGCTTCATCAATAGCACCCAGAACATAAGGTGTCCTGCCGCTAGCAGCAATTCCCACTAGTGTGTCCGCCGGGCCGAAACCGCGCGCCAGCAAATCCCTGGCACCCATGGCAGGATCATCTTCCGTAGCCTCAGTCGCCCGTGAAAGTGCAGACTCACCCCCGGCAATAATGCCCTGCACCATCTCCGGAGCAACGTTGAAGGTCGGCGGACATTCTGACGCATCCAATACTCCTAGCCGTCCGCTTGTTCCAGCACCAATATAGAATAGCCTTCCACCTTTCGCCGCTCGCTCTGCCAGCAGATCAACCGCCTTCGCCAATTGCGGAATTGCGGCAGCCAAGGCAGCAGCCACCTTTTTATCCTCAGCATTAAAAATTTCCAGCATCCGGGAAGTTGACACCCGGTCAATCTCGCGGCTGGCCTCATTGCGCTGCTCTGTCAGTAATTGGCCCAAATCCATTTGCATTTCTCCATTGTCAGCATGGCACAAGCCTCAGGACTCAAACCCTTAAACCGTGACCCAAACACTTCAGGACTCATCCCGCCATCGAAGTCAATGGTGCGAATGGCACCTAAGAACTCTTTCCACCGAACAACTCCTTCCCCAGGAAGCAGCCGTTCCATATCATTCACTTGCTCTGGAGCCATCTCAGCCGAATCCGCCAAATGCACATGCAGTATATGACTCTTCGCGTTTAAGATCTGGGCCACTGTTCCATTGGAATGATGCCAATGCCACGCGTCCAGCAATACTCCCGTGTTGTGCCCGCAATCGCTGATAAAATCCATAGTTTGCGGCATGTTCCAAATAAACGCATAGGCTCTCTTGCGACGAGTGTGCAAAGGAGAAACAAATTCCACCGCCAGCTTCAAACCGTTGGCTTCCAAAATCTCAGCACATCGCTTGAATCGTGTAAGCGAAATCTTGTAGTAGTCATCAAAAGGAAGATCAGCCGAAGGAAGCACGGAACAGCCCATCACCTTGCAGCCGATTCGTTTAGCGTCCCTTGCGCGCCCATCCAAGCCTCGGAAGCCATCTTCAAATAAAGCCTCATCCAAACGGCACTCTACGGGCAACTTACCAAAGCCTGCTTTTACACCACACTGCGCCAACAGCTCAATTGCTGCCTCAACCCCCACTCGTTCCAGATCCGCAGAAGTGAAATCGGCTCCGACATAACCCGCTTCGGAGGCTAACAATACAAATCCAGGCCAGTCAGTTCTTCCACCAGACACCGAATGGTTCAGGCAAAAGAACGGCCTCCCGTCGTCGTGGTTTGCATTGGATGAGGATGAATTGATTGGAAGGCCCATGAATTGTGAACGAGAATGTAAGAAGTTTGGAGGCGCGGGTGGGAATCGAACCCACGAATAAGGGTTTTGCAGACCCTTGCCTTACCACTTGGCTACCGCGCCTTGTCCCATGTGGGCCACTTCTAACTCTACGGGAGAGAGCCATTCACCGTCAAGGAAAGGCTCTTTATCCTTCAATTTACCCATTTTTGCAATCCGGAAAAGTGGCCATCACAACCATCGTTCAACTCAATGCGCCATTTTTTCAACCGCTTGCAAAAATGCAGCAGGCCTCACCTTCAAAACCTGTGAGACTCTTTATTCAGGAAGACAAATTGCTGGCCAGCAACTTCCCAAAATATTGAGTCCTCGAGGCAATAAAACTCCTCTGGCGTTCCAAATGGAATCTGAATCACAAACATGGCTGAGCACTGTGAATGTGAGCGCTAAAAGCAGGCTGTTAGTGGTTGGCAGCCCAGAAGGTGAAATTAGGAACGCCAGTTGCATAAACTTTTCGTTTGACGGTTCGCGATGCTGTACTACGCTTGCTCGCAAGAAAGAAATTTGGAGGCGCGGGTGGGAATCGAACCCACGAATAAGGGTTTTGCAGACCCTGGCCTTACCACTTGGCTACCGCGCCTTGTTGCTTGTAGGCCTCTTCTAACTTTACGGGAGAGAGGCTTTCCCCGTCAAGGAACCAAGTCCTGGAACTACTGGCAGAAGTACTGCTGAGGGGAAGTTTCGTCCATGGTGAACCCGCTGTTGAGCTGTTTTCATTCGGCTTTCGTCAACAATCGACCCACCGGTGTTCAAATTGCGATCGAATCTAGGAAAATTACTGGAACTCACCTCCAGCCGAATCCTGTGCCCTGGTAAGAATAGATTGCTGGTTACTCCAGCTTCAATCATTATTTTGTAGATCTTCCCAGGCTGCGCAAGTTCTGCCTTACGGACCGTAGCTCGATACCGCATTCTAAGCATTCCGTCGCATAAATTCCGAGCAACTCCATCGGGAAACACGTCCACCAGTTTCGCCATGAAATCGGTATCCGTGGCGGTTGTGGAAACGTAAAGAACAACCGTTACCGGCCCAATCACTTCAACTTCCTTTTTCAGGACTTCACTGCTGTAAACCAAAACATCCTGTCTGGCTTCCACTTTTCGCTGATCCTTGGGGCCCCAAGGAAAAATAGCAGGAGAACAGCAAACCGACCCGCCTAATGTGGGAACGGGGTTTGCCGGATCGTATTCATAATTATCAGAATGATCGCGGGATGCGGTCCGCATCGTCAATCGTCCATCGCCATCAGCAGTATTGGCCCCTTTATGGCTGGATAAAAAGAATGAAGTGGTCCGAGCACTCTTTGGAGGCCAATCCGATTCCTCTCGCCAACGATTCCGGCCCATTACAAACAACCGCAGTTTTGGCCCAGGAAATTTCCCTGACGTTGTTTTCCCGGAATCCGGGGATTTCATCCAATGATTAAACCAATCCAACTGTAGTTTGGAAACGGGAAGCATGGAATCACTACCAAACGAGACTCCTTCAAATACCGCACTCATGTTATGTGGCCATGGTCCAATCGCAGAATAGGCCGGCTTCCCTGCCCTGCGCAATTGCGCGAATGCTTCCAGATCGCCTTCCACAAAATTGTCATACCAGCCGCCCACACTGAAAACGGGAATCTTCATCTTGTCCAGATGCTCGCGAACACTCTTATCCATCCAAAAGTCATCAAAGGTTGGATGATCCATTGCCGGTTGATAGTAGAGATTACTCACTTGCCCAGTCGCTGCCACATCAGCAATGCGCAATGGCAAAGTGCGAACATACGCCGCGAAATCCATCGGCTTAGTGGAGGGGGCGCGAAGATTCCCGGCAATCCAGGAAAGGCGATTTCCCACCTTAAACGCTCCGCCGCGGGAATAGAAACGGTCGCGGTAATCGTCATCTCCAGAAACTATGGGGAATATCGCTTTCAAATGTGGATTGTTCCGCAGCGCTAATTTCCATTGAACAATTCCTAAATACGAACCCCCAACCATACCCACTTGCCCGTCGCTCCAACCCTGTTTGGCGATCCAGTTCAGAGTATCCTCACCATCGGGTTCCTCTTGATTATGGGAATCGAACACACCATCGGATTCATGTCGGCCACGCACGTCCTGCACAACCACGGCATACCCGTTTTGTACAAACAACCGATAGCCGGCAGAAAGCCCGGTTCCTTTGCCATAGGGAGTGCGAACCAGAATAGTAGGGAGTTTCACCGAGCCCAGTGGACGAAAGATATTCGTGCTTAGCCGAATGCCATCATGCATGGGAATTTTGAAGTTCGTTGTTGAATAATTGACGCCGGCCTGCCCCCAACAGCAAACAGTAACTCCAATCGAAAAAAGCACAGTCCGCATCATTGAGTGTTCAGGATAACAAAACGTCGTAATATCGTTGTGCAACCACATCAAGGCTATGAAATTCCGATATGTGCCGGGTGGCCATTCGTCCCATGGCATGCCGTTTTGAAGGATTCGCGGCCAAGTAAATCATGTACTCAGTTAGCAACGCTTCTTCGCTGGCATCCACTGGTAACTTCAAACAAGCGCTGTCTGGAAAGGTGGAGTTTTCTGACCCTTCGCTTACAACCACAGGCTTGCCCATTCCCAAAAGTCGAATCGTGATTCCCGATGTCTCCCCAGCAGAAGGATAGCGAAGATTGATCCCAACATCCACCGCTTCGCAAAGGTTGAAGAAATCCTTTTCAGCCGTGTGGCCTAACCTTACAACTCCCGGCTGATTTCCCCAACGATCCAATGCAGGCCCGATATCCAGCGACCCTGCGGAACCAGCTAACAACAGGAACATTTTCGGATTTACCTTGCGAGCCTGCTCAAAAGCGCGCATCACAACATTGATTCGCTTCGCCTCGCGAAGGTGACCAAAAACTCCAAACACACAGCTACTGGGCATTGCGCCCCATCCCGCCCGCAGCCTTTCCACCACCACGCCATCCAAGGATCCGGACGGTTCGTACAAATGGGGGATCTCTTCAATACGCGCGTTTGGGGAATGTTCCCGAACTATTTCTGCAGCCGCCTTGTTATGGACCACCACACATTCCGCGTTTTCTGTAATTCTGCGCAGCATTGGAAAATCGAAGTAATCCGCATCGGCACCCGATCGACTCCGGTTCTTCCACAAATTGGTTGCCAGTCCACGAGTCCATTCACCGTAGTTATAAACGAACTCTTCTAAGTAGCTGGCTTCATCAAGAAGTCCAAGATAGAAATGATGGAGCACTGCGTCATGAATCACCATGATTCCTGGGCGAGCCAAAGCTGTGTGATAAATGTCCCGGTGCAGCGGGTTGTTGCCGATATGATAAAGGGCCCGGCCCGTTGGAATTTGGGGATTTATCTCCAGTTCCGCCATTTGCCCCAGACGTTTCACTAACCAACCTGAATAGTCAGCAACACCACTCATGGCTGGAGGCATCGGCGAATAGTAGGAGACTTTCACAGCTTTTTCCGCTTACCAAACAACGCGGTCCCCACTCGAACATCAGTAGCCCCTTCTTCAATGGCCACTTCCAGATCGTTGGACATCCCCATCGAAAGTCGCGACAACTTCCAACGTTCTGCAAGTTCGCGCAGTCTAACAAAATAGGGTCGCGCCAACTCGGCATCCTCAGACCAGGGGGGCATGGTCATCAAACCTAACAATTGCAAGTTCGGGCACGCCGCAATTGCATCCACTACCTCACTCAAACCCTCAGGAACTACACCGTGCTTTGCATCTTCATCGGATAGTTTCACTTCAATCATCACGTCCAAATTCACGCCACTGGCATCCAATCGCTTGGCGAGTTTAGCGCTATCCACTGTTTGAATTACCTGAAACAGTTCCGCCGCTTTCGCGGCTTTATTCGATTGCAAGTGTCCAATCAAATGAAAACGCACACCTGCAAGCGATGCTACTTGGAGATGCTTCCCCTCAAATTCCTGAACGTAATTTTCACCAAATTCACGGAGCCCTGCTGCATAACCTTCAAGAATTACTTCCACTGGAAATATTTTGGTAACTGCGATCAAGGTCACATCTTCAGGGCGACGGTGAGCGCGTGCGATAGCAGCATCCATTCGACCCCGGACACGATCTAGGTTTTCTTGAAAACTCATTATGTGGGTTATAGCGCCCGAAAAAGGATCCCGGGCGCTGCCATATTACTGTCCCAGAATGTCGAAAGTGGTGGTACCGGCAACCCGAACTTTCTCGTAGGCCTTCACCCATGCTTCGTGATTTGGATCCTTCACGTAAGCAGCAAGCGCGGCTTCATTTGTGAAAAGGAAACATGCGCCAGCTTTGCGAACATTGCGGTTCACAGTTCCCTGAACGTTCTTTTCTCCGGCAATCAACTGCTTGCTGGTTGCGGCATCAACACTGTACTGCCCCAGACCATTGCCACGTAGTTTGCCATACCAGACCTTCTTGATTGTCTTGATTTTCTTGGGCAGCATGTCAGTCTCTTTGTACCAGGCGGCCCATTCTGCAGGGGTCGCTGTTTCAATGGGAGTAAACGCAAAGCAATGCATCATGCCCTTTTCACCGGCTTGGGCAATGGCACTAGTCATCAGAAGAGCAAGAATGCTCATAAGGAATGTATTTCTCATATTAGTTCCGATTGTACCAAGCAGGTCTGTTATCCTGTCTGAAACATCTGCATGAATCCCTATCTGATCGGCATCGCCGGACCTTCCTGTTCCGGCAAAACAGAGTTGGCCCGCAAATGGGCCACTGCTCTTTCTGGAGCACCAATTCTGTCTTTGGATTCCTACTATCACGCATTGGATCATTTGTCTTTAGAGGAGCGGGCCACCTGCAATTTCGACCATCCCGACGCCTTGGATTGGCTCTTAATTGTCCAACATGTCCGCGAACTGGCCCAGGCGCATCCTGTGGAAGAACCGGTCTATCTATTTGACAAACACACTAGGTCCACTCAATCCAGACGCGTTGTCCCCGGTGATTTCGTAATCCTGGAAGGGCTGTTTACACTGCATCATCCGGAAGTCAGAAATCTGCTGAAGGCAAGTGTTTTTGTTAAGACTTCAGACGAAGAATGTTATCGGCGGCGTCTGGTTCGCGATATTGCCGAGCGTGGGCGAACCGAAGAGTGTGTCCGAAAGCAGTACGAATCAACCGTTCGTCCCATGGCAGAAGCATTCGTGTTGCCAACAAGCATGCATGCCCACATCACGATCGCCGGCGATCAACCCCTGGAAGACGCTCTGGTGATTCTGAAAGATTTTGTATTACCCTCGCGCAGGCTTGCCGCCTCAGCGTGAAGTGAATCGGAAAGGAACCTTGCGCTCACGATTCACCTGATCGGTAATTTCGCGATCCACTAAATCGAGGGATGCGCGATTGTGATCATGCCGTGGAGTAATGTAATGCAGCGTTGTATCTTCAATCCAGTAGGCCACTGCTGAATAAATGCTCCCGTCTTTCATGGCAAGAAGGTAGACAACAGGCTTGGCTTCTCCGGTTGGTTCCGTATCCTCAGCCGTGGATTGTGACTGCTTCTGATGTCCCAAGGGCTGCGGTAAAGATTCCGCCGAATATTCACGGATCACTGGTTTTGACGCAGTTTCCGGCATGTAATTGTTATTGATGATCACCGAAGGCGAAGGCGGTGCATATACCTGTTGTTGTTGTAGTTGCTGAGGAGGATATTGATCCTGAACGTAAACAGGATAAGCGACCGGATAAGCAAATGGGACATATACTGCCCCACCACCGCCACGATATCCACCACCACGCCCACCATTGCCATTGCCATTGCCATTCCCAGTCACGCCTGGAATTGGCCTTCCGCTAATGCTGGCACCAAGATTTCCGGCATGTGTAGAACCATTGGAAGGCACTCGGATAGGAGCTGGATTTACACCGCCGGGGTTAAGGATACTTCCATAGCCGAAAGAAGGCCGCGATGCGCGGTCTTGACTGAACGCCAAACCTGTAACTAAGATCGCGGAGAATAGAAATCTCATCACCAAACCCTCTCTTTATGGATCTTACTCCTGCCGCCTAGCGGAAACAAGGCGGTACGTGCAAAATTTCCTGCGAAATTACATTGGGCAGGATGGGAACGGACCACGAATTTGCTCCAGGAGGATTGCTAAAGCTAGCACACGATCCTCCTCCCAGGGTCTACCCACAATTTGAATTCCAACGGGCATGCCTTCTTCGGAAAAGCCGTATGGAATTGTGGCCGCCGGGAATCCAAACAAGTTAAAAGGCGTAGCGCACATGGTGGAATCAAAAAGTCGAATGGTTTGTCCATTCACAATCCACGACCTTTCCCGTGGGCGAAAAGCCGCCACTGACATCACTGGCGAAATCAGCAATGGTGTTTCTCGCATTTGTTCCAACAGGGCAGCACGCAATCTGTCCCGATCACCTAACTTTTCCACCAATTGAGATGCAGTATATTGACGTGGGGATTCAGCCCAGAATTCCATCAGCGTCCAGTGAGGTTTTTCCTCCAGACCTTCGTACATTTTGCGCAAAAATGGTTCAGAAAGACGAGTGAAGAAAAAGTCCCAAAGGTGAGGCGCACGTTCCATACCAACCGGGGAAAAGTCGCGACTGGCAATGCCTGCCGATGACAAGTCTTGCCCAGCTTTTCGTACCAGAGTCTGAATCGAAGGCAGCACAGGGACATCGTAAAACTGTTCCCAAATGCCAACCTGCAGCCCCGCCAAATCGCCTGGCCCAACGGGCACTGGTGCAGAAAATGGATCTTGGTCGTCATGCCCAGCTAGAACGTCAAATAGAACTTTCAGGTCCTGAGCACTTCTCGCCATAGGGCCAACCACACCCAGCAATCCACCAGGATGCAGGCAATCCGGCACATGCCCAGCGGCGGGAATTCTACCAGGCGTAGGCTTCAGTCCGGCGATACCGCAGAAGTGCGCGGGCACGCGAATACTGCCGCCCCCATCGGATCCAACACCACCAGCGGAACAGAACGATGCAATCGCTGCGGCTTCGCCCCCACTGGAACCTCCTGCTGACAATTCCAAATTCCAGGGGTTGGCCGTGCGCCCGGTGATGAAATTGTCCGACTCATAATTCATCAGCAATTCCGGGCAATTCGTTTTTCCCAGAATCACAGCGCCAGCGCCTTTCAATCGGCGTGCAACTACGGAGTCCTCTTTAGCAACGTGGCCGATTCGCAATTTGCTGCCAGCCAACGTTGCTTGTCCGGCAACATGCATGCTGTCCTTGATCGTGACTGGAATGCCGCCCAGTGGCCCAGCATCCTTATTTCCTCGATTATCAAAGGCTCGGGCCGTTGCTAAAGCTTCTTCAGACAACACCCGCACGAAGGCGCGGAGCTGCGGATCCACAGCGGAAATTCGAGTCAAATGGGACTGCAGAAGCTCCACGGCTGAGATTTGCTTACTTCGTAAAGCAGCTTGCATGGCGACCAAAGAGAGGCGATGTGGCATTCATTTATCTTAGCCTCGAAAACATCTTTATATGGAAATGGTTGAAACGAAACGAAGTAAGGTATAGGCTATTACTGTGATATCCGGAATCCAGAACATGAAACAGCTCCCTTTGAAACCGATTCTTTTCCTCCTGGCGACCATGTCGCTGATTGCCCAAACCAATCCTGTGATTGGCGGTGAAAGTGTCGGTTACGGAACTATCAACGTAAATAGTTCCAGTCCAGCACTCTTGACGCCGACGGTTACTGGGGGAACAGGACCATATGGCTGGACTGTAGTAGGCACGCCGCTCCCGGTGAACTTGCAGATGATTACTACCGATGGGCGTATTTTCGGGACACCGCTAGCGGCCACCACTTCAGCAGGAATTGTAATCCGGATACAGGTTACTGACTCTGGAGGCCGCACAGCCACGCGCGATGTCACGCTCATCATTCGTGGAACATTTGGAATTGGCCCAATCTCATCACTCCCCAACGCGTCAGTTGGTACCAGCTATAACCAATGCCTGACTGCAGTTGGTGGTTCCTCGGAGGAAGCAGGAAGACCGGTAAACTATGTGATTTTGAGCGGCGCACTTCCCAACGGGATGTCTCTTGTACGTGGTTGCGGCAATGGAAATTCATCCGCATTGCAAGGATCACCCAGTCTTGGTGGAAGCTATTCATTCAACATTCAGGCGACGGATAGCGAAGGGCGAATCGCCACGCGGCTTTACACATTAATAGTTGGCGCGACGCCAGTGCTGATTGCAAACCCGTCGAATAGTCTGGACTTCTTCTGCACAATTGCCGTCAACTGCACTACGAATCAAACCACTAGCATTACGATTCAAAGCACGCCCAATTCTGGAGTCGGAATCACCACGACTGCAGTGTCAACCCTACCTTCCTGGCTTGAGTTCAGTTGCTGCGACAACAGTTCCCTCACACCCTCCAAATTAACCATCACCGTGAAGCCGGCTGCTTTCACCCAACCCGGCGTATCAACGGCAACACTGCAGGTTTCAGGACCATCGGGCGTTGCTCCAATTATTATCACCATCCGCATGATCGTCACGGTTGTAAACGGGGCGGTATCCAATCCTACGAGTTTGATTTTCAATACGACGCCCAACGGAACGCCAGAACCGAAAACCGTGACCATTACAAACAATGGAGGAGCAGATGCTACCTTCAATTTGACGGCCACTACAACAGCAGGTGGAAATTGGATCCGGCTGAATAACGCTTCTGTCTCCACTCCAGGAGAATTCATTGTCCAAGCGAATCCGTTTGGTCTTGCCGTAGGAACCTACAATGGACAAATTATAGTTTCAACCCAAGCTGGAGTAGCTGTACTTACCATTCCCGTCACCTTGAACATTCTTTCTTCCAATCAGGTTGTTCTCAGCACCGCATCCATCGATTTCAATTTTCAAAACGGCTCCGGCATTACTCCCAACCCGCAACCCGTCTCCGTGACATCGTCTGGAGTTCCCTTCAACATCACTACAACCGCAAGCACATTATCGGGAGGAAATTGGTTGGCGGTGAACCCGCAATTTGGTAGCACTCCGGCCACTATTCTTGTTTCGCTTACCAACAACATTCCAGGCCCAGGCAGCTATGTAGGAACCGTAACGGTGAACGCCGCCGGAGTTGCCAGTCAGTTTATACGCGTCACCTTGAACGTTACCGGCTCTGCCAATTTGGTACCTTCGCCGACCTCACTTAGTTTTACCCAACAAATTGGCGGCAGTCAGTTGCCGTCGCAAACGCTCAATCTATCCAGCGGCCTTTCCAGCTTTTCGTTCTCAGCAACCACTCTTACCACAGATGGCGGAAATTGGCTCTCCTTGGGTCAGACGGCGGGAACCACTCCGGCTAACATTCAAGTTTCCGTCAATACAGCTGGCCTGGCAGTTGGTTCTTACACTGGTAGGGTCATCATAACCTCTGGCGACGCGCCGAATAGTCCTGTGAATGTGCCTGTCACCCTGATCATTTCCCAAACCGGAATCATAGGTGCCAGCCCAACCTCGCTTAGCTTCCAATATCAGACCGGATCGGATTTACCTCCTGGTCAGCAATTACTAGTGGCAAGTCAAAACTCAACAACTTTCACAATTACGCCAACATCGAATGGTGGATGGCTGCGCGCATCCCAAACCAACGGTACAACGCCTTCGTCCATTACTATTTCGATTAGTCCAACCGGTCTGGCTGCCGGAAACTATACAGGCTCGCTTTCCATCCAGTCGCAAACGGCTGGACAGATCAGTATTCCAGTAACCCTTACTATCACTTCGCCCACTTCGCTTGCTGTATCTCCAACCTCGTTGGCATTCTCACATCGTCTTGGCAGCACGAATCCATCGCCACAGATATTGAGAGTCAGCGCAGGCGGTGCGACAACTCGATTCACTGCAACCGTGCGCATCTCCTCTGGAAACTGGTTGTCGGTCTCGCCGTCGGATGCGACTTCACCGGCTGAAGTTTCTGTATCTGTGGATCCAAGCATTCTCCCCATTGGAGACTATACAGCATCGGTTGTTCTTACCCCTGCCGATGGTTCCCCAACTCTTATCGTTCCTGTAGCCTTTTCCGTGTTAGCAGCTGCAAAGCCTGTTGTAAGGTCGTTCACCAATGCAGCTTCCTTTATCATTTCCGATGCAGTTCCTGGAATGATCTTCACCATTTTCGGTAGCGGCATTGGACCGGATCAGACAGCTGGGGTCCAACTGACGAATGGAGTGGTTGGAACCACAACGGGGAATACACGCGTGTTTATTGACGAGTTCCCGTCGCCGATGATCTATGCAGCCAGGGATCAGATTGCCGGAGTGATTCCTTATGGCATATCCAATCGCAGCGTGGTTCAGCTTTCGGTTGAAAGAAATGGAGTCCGTTCCGATCCTTTCCAATTGCGAGTAGCAAACACAAGCCCTGGAATTTTCACCGCCAATGCAAGTGGAAGAGGCAATGCGGCTGCACTGAATCAGGATGGTTCAGTGAACAGCAGCGTTAATCCGGCGAACCCAGGAAGTATTGTGGTTCTTTACCTCACCGGAGAGGGTGCAGTCACGCCAACACCCGGCGATGGAACTTTGTCCACCGTTCCCCTGCCTCGCCCCGCAGGTCCGGTGATTGTAAGGATTGGAACTTTGCCAGCCACGGTGGAATACGCTGGAGCGGCACCAAACCTGGTTGCCGGGCTGATGCAGATTAACGTCCGCATCCCACTTGGGATTGCCGGGGATGTTCCTGTATCGGTGAACATCGGCGGAAACTCTTCGCCATCGGGAGTCACGATTTCGGTTAAGGATGTGAGGTAGCCAGCGCCTTTGTGAAATCGGCGCTAAGAGTAGTGGGACACCAGTATTTTTCAATATGCTGGACCACCAATTCTGTGCCTTGCTCGTGACTGACAAACGGGCTTGCTTTGGGATCGTACATCGCATCGGTAAGATCGCGAACCAGAATGCAACGAAAGCCCCACTTTGTCATTTGCTTAATGGCAAACGTGCGGTTCAGGATACACATATTCGTATGGACTCCCATGACGAAAAGAGTGTCAATCCCACGCAACCGAAGCAGTCCCTGAATTTCGGCACCTTTATCAGATATTACATCGCCTGCTTCAATGGGGATCCCCGAATGCTGACGCTTCCAGGCTTTGTAGGTGCTTTCGCCTGTGTCACAGCCACCTTGTTTATCATCAATTGGCAATGGGGGATCGGTAAGCATTAATCCGGGTTCGACCCGATTTGCGGCGAACTGTTTCATAAACTGCCGCTGAGGGTAGTCTTCGTAGAAATCCATGACATCGGAGGGTGCGTGGATCACCTGGATTTTCGCTTTCCGCGCCTTTTCCAGAACTTGCGCCATCGATTTTGCCAAGGTGCCAACTCTCCTGGTTGCGCCGGAGCACCAGTGGTTGTCCCACATGTCACAGATTAAGACCGCAGATTGGGTTGGTTTGAAAGAATCGGTAAGGGTTACTTCATTCCATACATTTGAACCTTTGAATAGCTCCACTCGGGAACGCAATCGAATGGGGAGGGCGGTAGAAGCGGCTGACAAAGGGAGGCCGACGGATAGCCCCATCAGGCGGATACTTGTGCGACGAGTGATTCTCATAGGTGGAACCTCTTAATTTTACGCGAAGTTTATCGGACGATGTCATTCTAGCGTAGAAATTCAAAACAAGCGTGCTAAAATCGAAATCGGAGTGGGCGTTGAGGGGACAGGATGTCGTCAGTCTCTAAAATTGATCCTATACCAATACGTCTGGAATCCGGCTCGATAGTTGCATTGGTGTGCAAGCTCCGATGTCCTTCACGGGGCATCATTGGAGAAGCCTTAAAATGCCCGGAGGATTCCCCCCTTTGTTTTAACAAATGGGGTCAAAAGACGGGGGCTGATGTTGTTTTTTCAGCGTCCACTCTCAAAGCAACAAAAATTGAATAGTATTCGCATGAACATTCTCTTTATCGGCGATATTTTCGCAAGCGCCGGTCGCAACATTGTCGCTGAACATCTACAGCGCATCATCACGGAAGAAAAAATCAGCTTGGCAATTGCTAACGTGGAAAATTCAGCAGGTGGATTTGGGGTTACGCCCGCCATTGCTGAAGAAATGCTCTCTTTAGGACTGGATGTGCTGACAACCGGAAACCATGTTTGGGACAAACGGGAATTGTACGATTATCTCCCTCGCCAACCGCGGTTATTGCGTCCGGCAAATTATAGTGAAGACTTGCCTGGAACCGGACTATGGATGGGCAAGGCCCGCAACGGCGTGGAATGCGCGGTGATCAATATGCAGGGTAGAAGTTACATGCCCTCTACAGACGATCCTTTTCGGAAAATGAATGGAATTCTGGGTAGTATTCCTGAATCCGTGAAGGTGCGGTTCGTTGACTTTCACGCGGAACTGACGAGTGAAAAGGTTGCGATGGGTTGGCACTTGGATGGGCGGGTATCCGCCATGGTGGGCACTCACACTCACATTCCAACTGCCGACGAACGGATTCTTGCAGGCGGCATGGCCTATCAAACCGATTGCGGTATGACTGGCCCCTACGATTCAGTCATTGGTGTGGAAAAGGATTTGATCATGAGGAGATTCCTCACCGCCCTGCCGGTAAGAATGGAAGCAGCCAAAGGTGGAGTGGAGCTCCACGCATCGATAGTCCGAGTGGACGTTGAAACTGGAAAAGCCATGTCCATCAAACGCTTCGAGATAAAAGAAGCGACCCGCTAGTATCCCCATCGAACTGAAGTTTTAAGGCATTTCACCCGATAATTTGCTGAGATGAAATCAAAAGCAAGATTCGGGCCAGAGCGCCCCATATCCGCTATGACCTCAACCTGGGGTTTGACGGCTGGGGTACTTGCATTTATCGGCTTTGGAACTTCGGTCTATCTTTTAAATAGCATTAAACATATCCAGGTAGAGAACCGCAGTGATATCCAGCGTTTGGAACATGCGGAAAAGCTTGAATCCTATATCGTGGCATGGCTTTCCGAAGGCACGCGTGTCACCCACGAAACCAAATCCTCCATGCAGGAGACGGTTGAGACAATTGCCCTTGATGCTGCTTCGATTCCTGCAAGAAAAGGGGAATTGCAAAAAAGAAGTGAGTCAATTAAGAAAATCCAGGACGCTGCCCATTTGCTGTTTCCGCTGGATATCCACCTTCGGCAGGATTTGGAACCGGATCAAATCAAGGATCTTACGCGACAGTGGCGCAAGACACTGAAGGATTTGCAAGCTGGTGTTCAACTGTATGTTCATGACACTGGGACAAATCTTCAAGTATCGAACGACACCTTGGCCGTTCTATGGGGCGCGCTGGCACTCAGCATTGGATTTTCTTCCATGCTTGCAACAGGAATTATCCTTTACCTTCATCTTCTGCGGCGCGCCAATGGTGAATTGTTCAGACATGAAAGTATATTGCAGGAAAGCGAGGAACGATACCGCACGATCGTTGAATTTTCACCTGATGGAATTGTTGTCCAATCTCAGGGTCAAGTGCGGTTCACCAATCAAGCAGCGGCGAGTTTACTGGGAGTTGAAGACAAAGGGTTGCTTCAAGGACTTCGATTATTCGAGTTTTTTCACGCCGAGGATGCCCCAGAAATAGAGCACCTGTGCACTTCGATTGAAAACGGGGATCTAAGCCTTCAAAAAACACCCGTAGAATCTCGAGTCATGCTGTCCAACGGCCGTCAATTGAACATAGAGTTGACTGCTTTGGCGGTTCAATACAAAGGGGAGCCCGCTGTCCAACTTCTGATGCACAACGTTACTGAGAAAAAGCTGGCGGAAGATGCCATTCGGGCCAGCGAAATCAGATATCGGGAGTTGTTTGAGAACGTCCTGGAAGGCGTCTATCGGATGACTTCAGAGGGCAAAATCGTTGCAGCTAATCCGGCATTGGTGAAGATGTTGGGATATTCCGCTGAGGCCCTGAGGGAACTTGATTTCTACCAGGATTTTTATTTGAAACCATTAGACCGGCAGCGTTTGGTAGATAGGCTGGAAGACGATGGGGACCTGCGCAGCCTGGAGCTGACTTTACAGCGAAAGGATGGCAGCCAGATAACCGTTCTTGAGAATTCCAGACCTGTTTGGGATTCGGCAACCGGTCAACTTTATTTTGAAGGCACCCTAACAGATATTACGCATTTGAAGGAATATGAACTAACGCTTCTGAGAAGAACCGAAGAAACTGAAGCTGCCCACGAACTTGCAGAGGCTGAAAGGACCAGAGCGGAAGAGGCGTTGAAAGTGGCGCAGGAGGCAAAACTTCAAATTGAAGAGCAGGCCGGACAATTGCTGGTTCAATCGCAGGAGCTCACCCATTCCCGCGATTCCGCCCTGGAAGCTTCCCGCTTGAAATCGGAATTTTTGGCAAATGTCAGCCATGAAATCCGGACGCCAATGAACGGAATTATTGGAATGACGGGTTTGTTGTTGGACTCAAACTTAACCCCAGAACAGAGGGAATTTGGACAGACGGTACAAATGTCCGCAGATTGCCTTCTTGGAATCATTAACGACATTCTTGATTTTTCAAAGATCGAAGCGGGCAAGTTGGAAATTGAATATGTTTCCTTTGACATCCGTGCCACAATCCAGGATGCAATTGAATTGCTGGCGGAAAGAAGTGACGCCAAAGGCCTTGAGATTCTCAGCCAGATCCCTGCAGCAGTCCCACAATTTGTAAGCGGTGACTCTGGCAGGCTACGTCAAATCTTGCTGAATTTGGTTGGAAACGCAGTCAAATTCACACTCCAAGGTGAAATCGTCGTTTCAACCTTAATTTATGAAGAAGATGGTGAACACATTGGTCTGAAGTTCAATATCCGGGATACCGGGGTTGGGATCGCACCGGATACGAAAGAAAATCTATTCAGGGCATTTGTCCAGTCAGACGGATTGTCGACAAGAAAGTACGGTGGGACAGGACTGGGTTTAGCAATTTCCCGGCAACTTGTGGAGTTGATGGGTGGAGACATTGGAGTGGAGAGTGAACTTGGATGCGGTTCCACATTCTGGTTCACACTTCGCTTCAAGAAAATGACAATAAACGCTGATGTCGAAACACACCCAGCAAAATTGAACGGTGTTACGGTATTGGTGGTGGACGACAATCAGTCAGTCCGGAAGACAATTGAAAGTTTACTCATGGGAGCTGGAGCGCTGGTGCAAGGATGCTCGGATCCAGAGAGCGCGCTTGAATTGATCGGCACTCTCGCTGCCAGGAATCATGGATTCGACATGGTTCTTGTAGATCAAAATATGCCGCAAATGGATGGATACGAATTTTGCAATCGAATCCGCGAAGATGCGCAATTGAATGGAATGAAATTGGTGCTTCTTACACCGTTTAGCCAGCGTAGTAGTTCGCAAGTCTGGGGACAACGAGGTATTGAAGCAACTCTCACCAAGCCAATCCGGGAATGGCACCTTGTGGAAACAGTTTCGGCTATTGCGCAATCTCTAGGTAAGCAAGCAAATATTGAAGAAGAACAAAGCAATGACTTAATTCGATTACACACATTGACATACACCCCAGAAACCACTTCGCCTGTTTGTTCACTAAACATTTTGGTGGTGGAAGACAATATTGTCAGTCAAAAAGTAGCAACCAGATTATTGGAAAAGCTGGGAGCGAAAGTGGACTTAGCCAACAATGGCAACGAGGCGTTGGAGAAGCTTCAACAAAGAAGTTACGATATGATCCTCATGGATTGCCAAATGCCAGGATTGGATGGCTTCCAAGCGACAGGGCGGATACGAGCTAGCGAACAGGAGGGCATCCGAATCCCAATTGTTGCCATGACCGCAGGAGCCATGGTGGGCGACAGAGAACGCTGCATTATGGCAGGTATGGACGATTACATCAGTAAGCCTGTAAAATGGGAAGAGTTGAAAGACACGGTTGCTAAGTGGTCCGCAAATGCAGTTACTGAGTAGATATTCGCTAGCTAACGCAACCCTAAGACGCCACCTCCCCCGAGTTTAGCGCTCCGGGCCACGTCAGCCAGCGAAAATCTGTATTAGTTTTAGCAGGTACTGCGGTATATTGCTAGCAGAAAATGGGTTTCCCTCAGAACTATTTGTAGTCTATAATCAACACTTTGGTACACCATAACTGTGCCAAAGCTGTGGATAAAACATGACAAGAACAAATTGGTTTGGAAAAACTACCCGAATGGGGGAATATATTAACCTCGAATGCGGGGGCTATATAACCCAAGTGAGGGTGAATCCTATCGGGTCGGCAGAAAATCAGAACTATCTTGCTCCTGGCTTCATTGATCTTCAAGTAAATGGCTTCGCCGGGGTGGACTACAATTCCGGCTTCACTCCACTTTCCGAGATTGCCCGTTCCATTCAAGTTCTGTTTAGTTGTGGCGTAAGCCGGTTTTACCCGACCGTTATCACAGGTGGCCGGGATGAAATGGTAGCGGCATTGCGCAATTTGACCAGAGCCAAACAAATTCTGCCTGAGGGAATTGCCATTGAAGGATTCCATGTTGAAGGCCCACACATTTCCGCAGAGGACGGTCCCCGAGGAGCGCATCCTATTCAATACGTTCGAAAGCCAGACATTGAGGAGTACAAAAGATGGCAGGACGCCACTGAGGGATTGGTGAAGCTGGTGACGCTGGCTCCCGAATGGCCCGAAGCACCCAGCTATATTGAGTCGCTTGTAAAAGACGGCGTAGTAATTTCTATCGGGCACACTGGTGCAAACCGACAGCAAATCCAAGATGCGGTGTCAGCCGGGGCTACGCTTTCTACTCATCTGGGCAATGGAGCCCATGCAATTCTTCCACGTCACCCCAACTATATTTGGGAGCAGTTGGCGGAGGACAGGCTCACTGCGGATTTCATTGTAGATGGCATCCATTTATCCGACAGCTTTCTGAAAGTCGCCTTGCGGGCGAAAGGAATAGAGCGATCCGTTTTAGTCACTGACGCCAGTTCACCGGCCGGAGCCGCACCGGGCCGTTACAAGTTAGGGGAACAGGAAGTGGATCTGACCGAAGACAACCGAGTTGTATTAGCCGGACAAACCAGGCTTGCAGGTTCAGCCCTTCGGATGGACACCGGGGTTTCCAACTTAATGAGGATAGGTGGACTCTCTTTGTCAGAAGCAATCACAATGGCGACTACAAACCCCGCAAAAGTAGGGAAAGTGAAGGATCGTGAAAATGGGCTAGTCGCAGGCGATCGAGCGGACATTATTGAGTTTACTTTCGATGAGGAGACGAAGAAAATTACAATTCTCAAGAACTACATTAGTGGCAATCTAGTGTATCAATCTCATTCTTAACCCTTTGCCTCTTTCCGCCTAGTAGCAATAGTACTAAGGTTGCGGTAAACTAAAATGAAGTTCTGTGGAAACGCAGCACCCAAATTTATGTCTAATAGGTTGGAGGCACGAACGTAATGTTAAGGTCAACACTACCCCTTGCCCTTTTGGCGGCACTCACTGTCTCCCCTGCTTTCACGCAGGGTTTGAGCACAACTGCTACAAAAGATGATTGGGAAGAAATCAATTTCGCATTCGATTCAGCAACGCTGATTGACGGCTACCCCAGCTTACTCCGTCTGGCAGATTTGTTGGGGAAAAACCCTACATTCAAAGCCCGGCTGGTTGGCCATACCGATTGGCATGGGTCGAAGAGGTATAACGATAAATTGGGAAATAGCCGTGCGGCCACGGTCAAATCTTTCCTTGAAAAATATGGGGCGCGTTCTTCGCAAATTGAATTAGTTTCCATGGGGAATGAAAAACCCAAGGTGTCGGGCAAAAATCCCGATTCTGATTTGATGAACAGGCGAGTGGAAGTTAATATTGTCGACGGCAACGGAAAATCGATTTCCGCTGGTGGAATCGGCGACGCGATTCGTGGCTTGGAAGCCAACAAATCAATGGGCGATCAATGCTGTAACGAGGTGCTGAAACGCCTGGATAAGCTGGACGACATTCTGGCTGCGCTACGTGCACTGAAGACCGAAAACGAACAGATGAAGCAGCAGCTTGCCGGTGTGGGCAGTGATGTTAAGAAAGTCGGCAGCGATGTTGACGACTTGAAGAACAAGTTGGCAGCCCATATGGCGGCGGGCCCATCCGCAGGATCCGGCACGGGGAACGCAAATCCCGGTGCCGCTCAATTCGGACCTGTTCCTGGCGGGGCGAGCGGAGCAACTGGTCAAACTGGTCCGGCAGGTTCAGGAGGACCTGGGGGTTCTGGCACTGGCAAAGGATCTGGCTCCGGCACCGGAATGGACGACAATAACTTCCTGAAGAAATTTGCACTTCTTGGTCTGAATGCAGGACCCACCTCCGATGGCAAACTCACCTTCACCGGAAAAGGACGTTTCTTCAGCAAGCTGAGCGAGAGTACGGCATTCCAATCGGAAGGCGAATATATGTACTTCCGTGATCGTAAGGAAGGGCAGTTCGATTTCGGTTTAGTGAATCGCAACAAGCGGGCCCAAATGGGATTGTTCTCCAGCTTCAAGCATGTCAGCTTCAATCAATTTGAAAACGGCGGAACTCTTGGACAAGCGGCATTCACAGCTGATTATGTCTTCAACAAAGGACGGGTTGGTGTTTTTGGAACTAAAGCGTTCATGAACAATGCGGTTTTGAATCGAACTCTCATTACCCGCAATGTGTTTGAAGAAACATATATGAAGGCAGTTGATCAGATTGGCGTATCCACAGGAATCGCCCTCTACAAGGACATCTATGCTGAGGCGAATTTGGCCTATCTGAAGAGCAGGTTGGGCAACGACAGGCCAGGCGGAACCATCCGTTTAGTCAAGCCTCTGAACACCCACATCGCTCTTAGCGTGGAAGGTGGTTTCAATGAAACCATGATTGGTAAGGATTCCAACGGTCGAGTAGCTTTCGGCGTTTTGTTTGGTAATTTCCTTCGTCCTCAAACTTTCGGGACACAAACCGGTCCAGTGCCCGTGGACATTCCTCGTGTTCGTTATGAGTTGCTGACCCGAAGGGTTCGCACAGGCAACGATCCCCCAGTGGCCGACGCAGGTCCTGATCAAAACGGCATTGTTGCAGGACTGGTGAATCTGGACGGTTCCGGATCCTACTCTCCGGAAGGCAATCCGATCACGTATCAATGGACGCAAATTGCCGGCCCGGCAGTAACTATTACAAACGCTACTTCAGCTAAGGCAAGCTTCACTTCTACCGATTCGCAATCCTACGCGTTCCGGCTCACAGTGAAAGACAACTTTGGCGGTCAGGGCACAGCTCGCGTATCAATTACAACGCGTGCTCCAAATCTTGTCCGCATTCTGCGATTCACCGCCATCCCGGCAACCATCAAGTCGGGCCAAACTTCAACCATCAATTGGCAGGTTGAAAATGCAGACACAGTGGAAATCTCCGGAATCGGAATGGTTGACAAGACCCAAGGGTCTTCGCAGGTCAGTCCCAAGGAAACCACCACCTATAAGATTACGGCGAAGAACCGGAACAGCGAAGCCAACGAAACCATCACCATAACAGTTGATAAACCGGTGGTGCGAATCATCAGCTTCTCGGCCTCTCCGGCAAATATCAATTTAGGGCAGACTTCTACTCTGGCATGGCAGACGGAGAACGCCGATACAGTTGAAATCGATGGCATCGGCAAAGTAAATGTCAACGGTGCGGCTCCGGTATCGCCGAAGGAAACGACGACTTATAAACTGACCGCACGGAACCAGTTCGGTGATGTTACTGCGACAGCTACTGTTCAGGTAAACGGCACACCTGGCGGACCCGTTGCTTCGGGCCCGCGGATAATTCGCTTTGATGCTTCTCCGCAAGAAATCACGACCGATCAGAGTTCGGCTCTGAGTTGGTTGGTGGAAAATGCGGACACCGTTACCATTACCAGTTTGGGCACGGTACCACTCAGTGGCAGTCGACAGGTGAATCCGCAATTGAACACCATCTATACAATAACGGCAACGAATCCTAACGGCCAGGTATCTTCAACCGTCGCGATAAACGTTCGGGCAGCCGCACCTAAACCTCCGGTGCTGACTTCGTGTTCCGCAACCCCAGTGAGTATAAACTCTGGGGAGGCTGCATTGATCAGCTTTACCGCAGTGAACGCTAATGTAGTCACATTTAATGGACTAGGAGTTTCAAGCCCCATTACAGTGCGGCCAACAGTTGACACTACTTATACCCTTACCGCATATGGAGCAAATCAGTTAACCACCACTTGCCAAGTGCTTGTGAAGGTTAACCAGATCCAAGTTCCCAAGGGACCAATCGCCAACGCTGGACCCAATTTTGAAACCTTATACAGGGAATTACAATTGGATGGTGGGCAATCAACGGATCCTGACGGTTTACCGTTGACTTACCGTTGGCGAATTGTCGATAAGACGGCTGCTATTTTGGAGCCAAACTCACAGCGAACCAGAGTCCAACTTGGTGAGCAGTTTGGCACATATACGTTTGAACTGACAGTTACCAATTCCAAGGGTATATCTTCATCAACCCGAGTTATTGTGAACTTTGTATCAACAAGGGTCTTCTAAGCCGACCCGTTACAGCAAGCCAAAAACAAAAAGCGAAGACTGCGGTTTTCGCTTTTTGTTTGTTGGTAGTACTTTCTATCGATACCTTATGAAAGATAGTTGCACTGCATATCTCCAAGGGTGTATAGTAGCCTACATGATTGACCTGAGAGAAGACCTACCGGGTTTCCCTTAAGGCGATTTTGATTTACTAACTCATGGAGAATAAAATGAAAGTTCGATCTAACGTGAAAGCTGGCATGGCTGTTTGGGGTGAATAACCTTTCTCTGCTTTGCTTTATTTGAAACGAAAAACCTCTGGGCCTGTGCCAGAGGTTTTTCTTTGGTACTAACATCAGAACAATCCTTACCTACTGATAGGGGTAGTCTGATACCCCCACTCTTATCCCTTACTTTATACTTCCCCTATGCCAAGTAGGTGAAACACCTGAGTGAATTACCAATTTGGTTTAAATAATAAGGAGATCAAAATGAAAGTTCGTTCCAACGTAAAGGCTGGTATGGCTGTTTGGGGTGACTAGCCCTGTTCAGCTCTAGCAATAAGAATTAAAGAAAAACCGCCCGGAAATGACCTTTCGTCAACCCTGGCGGTTTTTTCTCGATCAATCATAAGAGCTGATCCACCTCTGTAATTACTCGCTGAAATGCTTCATCGGAGTTTTCCGTTGTCAGAGGCACAACCCTGCGAATGCCGAGCCCCCATGGGGTCCAACGCTGCAACATCCGCGGACCAATATAACCTCGAAAAGCGGTCACTAGTGGAACGCCCATAGCAGCGGCAGCATGCTGACCCACTGAATCGTACCCCAAATAAAGACGGCTGGTCTTGATCGCTTGGCTGAAACTGGCAAAGCTTCCTTGATGGGTTAACGCACCTGTAAGGGAAGCGATTCGTCGGGCATTTTCCATCTCAACCACTGAACCACCCTCGTCGATCAACACACTGAAACCACGAGATCGTAGTTGTTTGACCACTTGCAATTCAAACGCGGGGCCAACTCGCTTTGCAGGATTGTCGCCAAAACCGAAGCTAACCGTAACATCCGCGCCGGCCGCAGAAACTAGACCGATGGGATTCATATTTATCCAAGGCATGGCATCTTTGAATCCGAACACCTGCTCTAGCCATTCACCGGTTATTTGCCCAAGGCTCTGATCACTGGGGTAACCGAAGGATCTGCTTTCAAAAAAGTGATAATGATGCTCCTCACCAACTGGTAACAAACCGAGTTGGGAAAGGCGCGAATCGGGGTCTAGGATTATGGAATTTGGCGATTGCAAAACTCGGGATAAGTTCATCCCCGACTGTAATCGTTCGAGCAACAATCCAGCCCGGCTATAGGCGACTTCCACCAATTGAATGCGCTTTTCGGCAGCGAACATCTCGTAGTTCTTACGTGGTCCAACAAAGTAGATTTCAGCGTTGGGGAAGATAACGCAAGCGGCTTGAAGGAACTGACTGGTAATGGCAATATCAGCACCAAGGGTGATCCGGCTCAACACAAACACTTTCTGAACAAACCCTCCCTGATATGTGCGAGGAACCCGAATTCGATGGTATCTTTCGCGGAGCGCTTCGGCATTTTGCCCAGTTAGAGACTGAGCAATTACTTCGGAGAAAATCTCAACATAACTATCGGCAAGAGAAGGTTCAAAAAGGTCACCCAGCGGTTCAACCAGTCCTGCGAATAGAGCATGTGTACCTTCTGAACTGTGGCAACTAGTAATCAAAGACGCAAGCGCATCCATAGACCAGGGATGCCCGGCTACACATTGTTTCAAAATTTGCCGGGCTAACTCTTCAGGAGAAGTACTTGCCAACGATCAGCTCCAATTTTTTCCTGGTAGCATCAGGAATCTTTGTCTTGTCGGTGATCAGTGCATTGGCTAATGCGGAATGACATTTGCAATCCATGGTCTCTGGAAAAGCACCGACGAAGGAGGCCACTAAGCTCGCCGCATTTTCAGCATTTTTGGTTAAGTTGGCAATGATGTCCGTCACTGTCACATGATCATGATCCGGATGCCAGCAATCGTAATCTGTCACCATTGCCACTGTAACGTAGCAAATCTCCGCTTCCCGAGCCAATTTCGCTTCCTGCAAATTGGTCATGCCGATGATGTCCATTCCCCAACTGCGGTAAACGTTCGATTCCGCTTTGGTGGAAAAAGCCGGCCCCTCCATGCAAAGATATGTGCCGCCTGGCTTGGCTGTAACGCCGACAACTTTAGCAGCATCCACAACTCGCTTCGACATCTGCGCGCAAATCGGATCCCCAAAACTGATGTGTGCTACTAGGCCATCGCCAAAGAATGTGGAGACGCGCCCTTTTGTGCGGTCGAAAAACTGATCCGGAATAACGAAGTCCAAAGGTTTGTGCTCCTCCTTCAGCGACCCTACGGCACTCAATGAAAGGATGTGCTTCACTCCCAGCTTTTTCATGCCATAGATATTGGCACGGAAATTTAGTTCGGTGGGCATGATTTTGTGTCCACGTCCGTGGCGAGTAAGGAATGCCACATCGCGGCCAGCCAGCTTCCCAACTACATAAGCATCTGAGGGCGGGCCGAAAGGAGTTTCAATCTTTACTTCTTCCTGCACTGTGAAACCAGGCATGCTGTAAAGTCCGCTGCCTCCAATGATTCCAATTATTGGGGTCAAATCTTTGTCTCCTCAATCAGTTCTAACAACACTCCCCCAGTGGAACGGGGATGGACGAATACGTATTTATGGCCGCCGGCACCAATGCGGGGCTCGTTCAAGATCCGGGCACCTTGCAGTTGCAGTCTTTCTAAAGTTGCCGCAAGATCAGGCACCCGAAGAGCAATGTGATGGAGCCCTTCCCCTTTTGTGGCGATGAATTTTGCGATCACCGAGTCAGGGCCGGATGCTTCGAGGAGTTCCAACCTGGATTCCCCAGCAGGCAACATGGCCACATTCACCATTTCCTGCACAACCGTTTCGCGATGCTCCACTGCGAGTCCAAGCGCATCTCGATAGAACCCGAGTGCCTGGTCGATCGACTTCACTGCGATGCCAAGGTGATCAATGGAAAATTTGTTTGAGCCAGTCATTGACGATTGAATACGGGTCAGTTTCGCGCCTGCTTACTCTCAAAGCGGCTTCCTCTATCTGCTGTATGGAAATTTGATCCGACAGTTTTTCCCTCAACATTTGTTCCAGCCGCACGATCCACCGCAGGTGTTCGCGGTCCTTCAAAATTGCTTGAGACTTAAAGGATCGCAGAGCAGCAAGGCTTTCCGCAATTCCCTTCCCTTCGGTGGCGACAGTTCTAACAATGGGAGGCAACCAATTATCAGGTCGATGTGCTAATGAGAGCATCATTTGGAGTTCTGCTTCCAGCTTCGCGGCCCCATCCAGATCACTTTTATTGATCACGAAAACATCGGCGATTTCCAAAATGCCGGCTTTGATGGCCTGCACATCATCGCCCATGCCAGGGACCAAAACCACAGCCGTTGCATCGGCCATATTGGCAATATCAATTTCGTCCTGACCGACGCCGACCGTTTCCACAAGGATTACATGGAAGCCTGCAGCATCTAGTAGCAGGGTAAGATCCATGGTAGCGGGTGCAAGGCCACCGAGTTTTCCTCGAGTGGCCATGGAGCGGATGAACACTCCGGGATCGCCGTAATGTTCCTGCATGCGGACACGATCCCCAAGGATCGCGCCACCTGAATAGGGACTTGTGGGATCGACGGCAATCACACCCACCGTCTTGCTTTCCTTCCTAAGCTCACGCACTAAAGCTGTTACGAAAGTGCTTTTGCCTGCGCCTGGCGGGCCCGTAATGCCGTAGACTTCGGCTTTGCCTGTGCTGAGCCAAAGGTTTTGAAGAAGCTGCTCCGCTTGCGGATTCCGGTTCTCAATGATTGTAGCGGCGCGGGCGATGGCTCGTGGTTGCCCAGCGAGGATACTTTGGACCGCCGTCATGTGCCAAGAATCTGGCGGGCAATCACCAGCCGCTGAATTTCGCTGGTGCCCTCACCAATGGTGCACAGCTTCACATCGCGATAGAACTTTTCCACCGGATAGTCCTTAATGAATCCATAGCCGCCATGAATCTGAACAGCTTCGTTGCAAATATCGACGGCAGCTTCCGAGGCGAACAGCTTCGCCATGGCCGATTCCTTATTCACCGACTTGCCTTGATCCTTCAACCAACCGGCCCGATAAGTCAGCAACCGAGAGGCTTCAATCGCCGTAGCCATATCAGCCAGCTTATGTTGAATCGCCTGAAACTCTGAAATGGGTCGGCCAAACTGTTTGCGCTGTTTTGCATACTTCAATGCAGCGTCGTAAGCTCCCTGGGCAATGCCGATGGAAAGAGCGGCGATGGAGATTCGGCCACCATCCAAAATCCGCAGACTATCTACAAACCCCTCACCCAACTTTCCTAACAATGCAGAATCGGGCAGATGGCAATCGGTGAACACAACCTCACCGGTATCACTGGCCCGCATCCCCATCTTGTTTTCTTTCTTACCCGTCTTAAACCCAGGTGTTCCCTTTTCAATGACGAACGCTGAGACACCATGATGTGCGTTCGATCGGTCCGTCACTGCCATGGCCACACACACGTCCGCATAGTGAGCGTTGGTGGTAAATGTTTTGGAACCGTTCAGCAGCCAACCATCACCATCGCGCACTGCGGTGGTTCGGGTTCCAGCGGCATCGGATCCGGCTTCAGGCTCAGTGAGTGACCAGCATCCGATCCACTCGCCGGTTGCAAGTTTAGGAATGTACCGTTGCCGTTGCTGATCGTTACCAGCCAGAAAAATATGATTGGAACACAGCGAATTGTGAGCAGCAACAATCAGGCCAACGGAGCCATCCACTCGCGATAACTCTTCAATCACAATGGAATAATCGATGTAACTGAGTGCTGCACCGCCAAGATCTTCAGGGAAAATAACACCCAGGCAGCCCAATTTCCCGAGTTTTTTCACCACATCCAGCGGGAACGTTTGAGCTTCGTCCCACTCCATTACATGAGGTTTGATTTCTGCCTCGGCAAATTCTCGAATCTGCTTGCGAAGCTCAATCTGTTCGGAGCTGAACGAAAAATCCATAGAGCTAAACGATCTCTTCCTTCGTCGCATCCCATCGCATAGTGCGCCCTTGGCGATAACTTTCCACCGCCATGCGGCAAGCAACAGACACCCGGAAGCCAACATCGAATGGGCAATTGGGTTCGTTGCCAGTTCGGATGCTATCGAAAAAATTCTGCATGTGCGGTTGCGCTCCAGTCTTCGTCTGGCCGACAATTTCGGTGGTCTTGGGCCGGTTCACACTCTGCGGAATGTAGCGGATTTGCTGGTTCTTGATGATGGTTCCGTCCGTTCCCAAAATGTGTTCAGCAGCACCTAGTTGACTATTTCCAAACCCGGAACTCCAGGTGAACAAGATATCTTCCGGCTGTTCCATGGTTACGTTCATCGTATCTGGAACCTCACGGCCATCCTTCCAAAGATAAACACCACCAACCATAGTGACCGCTTTGGGAATTTGAAGGTTCATGCACTTGTACCAAAAACCAAGCTGATGGCAAAGATTTTCGTACACGTTGCCGCCGGAATAATCCCAAAAATAACGCCAATTGGTGAAGCGGTTGGCGTCGAAATCGCGCTTGGGAGCATCGCCTAAGAATTTACTCCAGAGAATATTTTCCTCAGTCATATCAGGAAAAACCGGGCGAGACCATTGCGGCTTGCCATGCGGAGTATTGCGATACATGTGGGCTTCAATAGCAGTGATTTGCCCTAAAATATTCTGGCCAAGGAAATTCAT
>JAYTTF010000156.1:0-20451 GCA_043745195.1 Bryobacterales bacterium
GGCCGCAGTTCGCCTACTCCAGTTTCACCTTTTTCAGGATCATCTTGTATTGGAATTAACTCCGGTTTCAGGATCATCTTGTATTGGACAATTCTGAAACGGCGATCTCAACGGAGTTATGCCATCTTGGAAATATTTCGTATCGCCTGGGCCGGGAGTTGAAATTCAACCCGGGCACCAAGCGATTTGAAAGTGACAGCGAGGCCAATGGTATGCTTTCACGGCCATATCGTACACCTTATGTTGTGCCCGAGCGCGTTTGAGTTTAGCCCAAATTTCTACCTTCCCGACTGAGGAGTTTGAAAAAAGGTCGCCAATGGGGACACGGGAGACTGACAGCTCGCTTAGGGCAATACCTCGCATGGGGCAAACCAGGGTTTCATGGAAAATTTAGTAGCTTGTGCCAGCCACCCATGTCCCCACTGGCTTGCCTCACTGGTATTTGCGGTATGCAGGTTTAGAGGTCCGCGAGCCTCGTAGTTGCGTCGCCAAAGCGATCGAGCTTTACGCCCATGCGATCCATTAAGGATAGGTACAAGCTGCAGGCTCGGCGATTTTCATTGCCTTTTTCGAGGTAGTCCAGGATTCGCCCGGTCTTCAGCGCACCGCCAGCCTTGCCAGCCAATACGATGGGCAATTGATCTGCGCCATGCGTGTCGCCATCGAACAGACTTGAGGTAAGCATCAGCAGCGAGTTGTCGAGAAGCGACGAACCGCCTTCGTCAATAGCCTTCATCCGATCCATCAAGTAGGCGAATTGCTGCACGTGATATTGATTGGTCTTCAAGTACATTGCTTCCAATGCTGGAGCGCGGCCATTGTGGGTTAAGTCTAAATGCAGGGCTCCGCGCACGCCTTCCAGGAACTTGAAGTTCATTTGGGAAAGATCGTTATTGAGCATTAATGTGGCAATGCGAGTCTTGTCCATTTGGAAAGCCAGCACTGTAAGATCCAACATTAACTTCATGTGGACAGGCACGTCCTGTGGTAACTGATCGGCAGGGCGGGGCATATTCGGTTTCGCCAACGTTGGCCGCCAACCTTCCAGGCGTTCCTCTTTTGCAGCACGGTCAATGCGTTTCTCAATGTCGCGGACGGATTCTAAATACTCATCCAACTTCACTTTGTCGCCACGGCTGATCTTGGGTTGCAGGTTGTGGGTTTCGGCCAACACTGCGTCCAGAATGCTGCGGTCTAACTTACGGCCGGAACCATCGCCGACCAATTGATCGAAGGTTCGTGATGGATAGATTTCCTTAGTAGCAGGTTTGGTTGGAGTGGCCCAGGAAACAGCAGAGCCATAAATCATGGACAGGCCGTCTTCCAGACGCAGCTCATTGGGTTCGATTCCCATCACCAGACTTGGGACGGTAGTTTGGCCGCCGATTTGACGGGAGAGCACCTGATCCATAGAAGTGCCTACGCGAATGTCATTCGGATCAAGACTGACAGGCGCACCGGAAAGCAGGTTCATGCGGCCCAAGTGTGGGCTGGTGGAAACGAATGCCGACTGATGATAAAGTCCGCGAATGAAAACCAGGTCCTGGCCGTGCGTGGAAAGCGGCTGAGCGCCGGGACCGAACTCCATGGACGCGCCACTGCCCTTGGCCCACCAATGCGCTGGTTCTACACCATTGGAAAAGTAGATGCAGCCAAAGCGTACTGGTGGCTTATTGCTGGGCTTTGATTCGTCAGCGGCGAGAAGGGGCAGGGATTCCAGCCAAGGCAGCGTTAAGGTAACGCCTGCACCGCGTAGGAAATTCCGTCGTGTTTTTTGATGTGTCATTTGAATACCCCTGCTATTTGTGAATCTTGTTCTTTCCCCAATCGGAAGCGGAACTGCCGACTGGTAATGATTTGCGTGATGATTTGCGAAAACGTAGCGTCGCCGCCACCTTCAGCAATGCGGCTGATTAACAGTTCGTCCGATGGCTGCACGGTGCGGCCTAATGCATAGCCGGTAAGTTTGAACGACACGGTACGCAGCACTTGCTTTTCCTGACTCTTTAAGTAGTTGATTAAACCATCAATGCCGGCAATTTCTTTCTTGTCGGACAGTACGCCGGAATCATGAATGGGCTTGCCGTCAGAATACGTGTCACGCCAGCGGCCAATGGAATCGTAGTGTTCCAGCGGAAAGCCCAGAGGATCGATGCGGACGTGGCAATTGGCGCAGGTGGGATTGCGTTTGTGCGATTCCAATCTTTCGAAAACAGTCATGCCGCCAAAGTTTTTGTCGTCGGCGGGAAGGACTCCGGCATTGGCTGGTGGCGGCGGAACGGGGGTGCCGATGACGCGACGCAGAAGCCAATCCCCACGCTTGACGGGGCTTGTTCGCAATGGTGCGGAAGTGGCTGTTAGCAGCGCTCCCAAACGAAGTAGGCCGCCGCGTTGAAATGCATTGGCACCTTCCACCAGTTCCACTTTGTCCAACGATTTCACTTCCTGCTTAACACCGTAGTGCTTTGCCAGGGCTTTGTTGAGAAATGCGTAATCGGCAAACAACAGTTCACGCACTGGGCGATCTTTTCGGACAACGTGTTCAAAGAACGACACTGCTTCGTCATACATAGCGTTTTGAACTTCAGGGGTGAATTCAGGGAAACGAGCGGTGTCCACTCCGCGATGCTGGTCGAAGCGATAGAAGCCAAGCCACTGTCCGAAGAACTCAGTGGAAAGGCGTCGCGCTTTGGTATTAGCCAGCATGCGTTTCACTTGGATTTCCACTTGCTTGGGGTTGCTTAATTCGCCAGCTCCGGCGGCGCGTCGCAGTTCGTCATCGGGGATTGATGACCACAGGAAATAGCTGATGCGGCTGGCGAGTTCGTAACCGGACAGGGGCTTGGATTGGGTTTGATTTGCAGATTGCTCCACACGATAGAGGAATTCCGGGGCGACAAGAATGCGAGCCAGCAATGCACGAATGGCCTTGCGATGGTCTTTTTCCGAAGCCAGAGCCTTTTCATAAAATGTGCGGAGGTTCAGTTTTTCAGCGGGCGAAATCGGCCGACGCCAAGCATGGCTGGCAATTTGCAGACAGTCTTCAATGTGCCTGGGCCGTGCTGCGCCTTGGGCGGATAGGGCCTCTTGATATTTGGATGCAAGCGGGCTGACAAACTTGCGCACTTCGGCTGGCAGGGTTTCAATTTGTGCCCTTGTCATATCGCCAATGTGTTTGCCTTTCAAATCCAGCTTGAAATGCTGAGCGATCATGCGGAGGTAATTATCGTGATAGTCGAAGGAGGTGTAAAGATCATTCCAGGCTTGATCCAGACGTTTCCGAGTGGAGTCATCCAGCATGTTTTCGTAGATGAAATGATCATCCCGAACGTACTTTACTTTGAGGACGAACTCATCGTGTTCCGGTACGTTAAAGGTGCTGTCGAATGGGTCGGGAACAGGATCCTTGTCGGCAGGAGTTGGTTCGCCATGGGTATTTGGGGGCAGGATATGCGCCAGTTCCAACACACCGGCTTTGAATTTTTTATAGCCTTCGCTGGTTGGTTCGCCGAGTAGTGCGCGAGTTGGAATGCCGCGGGAGCCGCCGTCTTCACGATCGGAAAAAGTGATGCGATAGACTTGATCGCGATCGGGACCGACTTCGGCATCCACCAGAAGTTCAACGCCAAAGGAACCTTCGGGCACGATAACTTCAAAGCTAACCGATTTGCCGGAAGCGAAATCGTCCGGGCCGATGGGCGTGCCATCGGGGCTGCTGCCAAAGTTGAGGAGCTTGGCTGTTTCTGCACTGACAACGGAGCGCAATGGAACCTTGGGTCCTGCGGGAGGGAAGTTGCGCGGATTATTCCCGGTAGCGACCGGCGGTGTTTCACCCTGCTTGCGCTGTGGCAATGGTGGGCGGATGGCAATTGTGGCATTGCGCCAGATGATCAGTGGTTTTGAATTTGGACCGAGGTTGACGGGAGCAACATTCAGATAAAGCTTGGTGGGCCCGGGGGTGCGACCGCGAGATCCGCGCCCCCCGGTGTTGAAGCGGAATTGGCGCTTGGCATCCACTGCCAGAGATTTGTCGTTGAAGTAAAGAGGGCTTTCGTCACCGGCTCCACCTGCGGCCACGTCGCCGCGAGCAAATAGCCAACTGGGCCATGTTACAAGGAAGGTTTGAATTCCTTCGCACTGCGCGCGGACAATTTTAGCGTCGGACATGGGGCCAGGAAGTTTACGCCAGCGTGCAGCAACTTCGGAGGATGGGAAGCCTAGGGAAGGACGGTGAAGCACGTCCCAAATATGTTGGGCGAAGCGAACGCTAACGCCTTCTTCGGTGGCGAAATCTTTGAGAGTTTTGGTGGATCCGGCACGGTGTTGAAATCGCCAGGCCACATAGAATGCCTTGCCATATTTATCGAGACCGAAGGGGCGGCCGCCTTCGCCGGAAACTGTGCGGATACCGTTGGATGCGTAAATGTTTTTGATGCGATCGATGGCGGAAAGTTCAAAGCCGGTTTTACCTGGGTCGGTAAAAAACTGAAGCGGACCTGAGCCGATGACTGCGTGATTGGCAACGCGCTTGGCCGCTTCAAGATAGCGTTCGACATTTGCGTCCTGCATGAACTGCACGTCACCAAAATTTGTGAAGCCTTCGCCACCGGCGGAATCGCTGGAAGCGTCGATGCCTGTTTCCACTTCAACGCCGGTGAGGTCCTGAATGGTGTAGCCATACTCACCGCTGGTAAGGCGGCGAACGGTGACGCGGCCGGGGTCGCCATCGTGCTGCTTGGCGTAGGTGCTCAATTCTGTTCGGATCCAGGTGACGGCTTGCGAGCGTTCAGCGTCCGTTGGCTGGGGCATTTTTTCAGGCGGCATACGCTTTTGTTCGAGCGCGGTTGCAACTTTTTCCCAATGTCGGAAGCCTGCGGCGATGGATTTCTGCGAGAGAAGTTGCTGAAGGTTCACGCCTCCCATGGCTGCTGTCTTGCTGTGGCATTGCAGACAGTAGCGTTCAAAAGTGGACGACGGCAGCGGGGCGCTGTAGGAGATGGTGACGCAAAATAGGACAATCGACAGGGATTTTAACAAGGTTGCTCCAACCGGCACAATGTGCCTAATCGCCAAGATTACGATGTGCGTTTAGTCTATCATTTTAGGGACGATTCCAGGAAGCGGTAGGTAACCAGTGTCAGTTTAGATTATTGGATGAGTAGACACACTTCGGCGTCGATTGGAAACGGACTTCCGGTTGCATTTTTGTTCTTCGTCTCTTCGGCTACCCACCACGATAGCTTCGCTGACTCACAGCGGCACTCCTTTGGCCACCACAGCCTTGGGAGTGCTAAGAGTTTTCAGAACATTGAGACAACCGGATATCCACCTGAGTAACAACTCAGGATGCCGCGCGCGGACTGACGTTGAGAAGATCGCTGGCCAGCGGTGTTTCTTCCTGAAACCACGGTAACATTGCGTGTAAAGTTTGAGGATGGGGGTTGGAGGAGAAGTTACTGATTTGGAGGGAGATAAGTTTTTGCAATCGCTTGGGACCGGAGGATTGCGGGAGCGTGTTTTTGGTCAAAAGATTGGAAGTTGAAAATTTGGGGAGAAGATGAAATCTTCGATAAAATACAATTGAGTTGCCAACGGAACTCGGCCCAAAGGAATTTGACTTACGGAAGACCTTAAAACCAGCGCAAAAGAAGGATGCGCAGTTTGGCTAAATTCAAACTGACACACTCCGAAACGCGAAGTAGCGGAACGGCGATTACCCGAAACCTTATCATGTGAAGCAGGATCGAGCTTTGGTTTTGAAAAACAAATTGGGGAGCCGATTATGAGCAAGTATTAAGTGATCATCTATTGGAGCAATGAAGACAGTGCCTTTATTGCCGAAGTGCCGGAACTTCCAGGCTGCGTGGCTCACGGACCAACTCAGGAAGAAGCGCTTACAAGTGCGCAACAAGCCATTCAGTTGTGGATTAACTCGGCGATTCATTTTGGTGATCCCGTCCCTGAACCCAAGGGGCGTCGGCTTGTATTAGGGTAATTGTAGGAGTGCTCCACAATGCCGACTCGGCGCGGTGCCGCAAAGGAAGGGTTTGACCAACTGGATCGTGGAGAGGGAATCGAGTTTCAATCCATGGATGAATTGGGGAGCTATATAGATCAGATCGGCGAGGAAGTTTCGAAGGTTAAACTACTAAATCCTTTCTCACGGTGTCAACTCTAATCGTTACCGGTCAAGCGCGGCTAAGCCGCATCAAGGCGCACCCGAACTTTCAGACCAACTTTGCGTAGCTCATCCTCCAGAGCAACGGCTACGAACTGATTCACCGAGTACCCCAGCGTCCGGGCGAACTGGGCCGCTCGCTCAGCCCGGACATGACGGCGTCCCTTTTCGATGTCGCAGAGATGGGCACGAGAGATTTCCAATCGCCGGGCAAGTTCAGCTTGCGGGATTTCATCAGTGATACGGATCGATTCAAGCATTCGGCCAAAAGTGAGGGGGCCGCCGCGCAGGCGTTCCAGGAACTTTTTAGCGTCACTTTTATCACTAGTAGTCATGTTTTGAAACCTCCTCAACGCAAGCGAACTCCACGGTGCCACTATCGCGGATGACATAGATTGCCCGATAGCTTCGGCTTAGCCGGATAGAACGCTGCCCTTTTCGCAGCCCTTTTAAGGGTTCATCGTGGTAACCCAAAAGTTTCCGAGTTTGATCGAGCCCGTCCGTTTCTACCGCGTCAACCCAAGTCTGGAGTTTGTCCAACACGTGGAGCGGGATTTTCCGTAGGTCCCGTTTAGCTGTTGGCGAGATGTGCACAACATAGATGGACACGAATCAATTGTACCCTTTGCGGGGGTACGCTTGTTGAACTTGATCCAGGAGTTCCTCCCTCTCGACCCGATCTTCAGTAAAATCAGAATCGGGGAGATGCCAATGTTGGTGATCCCGTCCCAGAACCCAAAGGAAGTCGGCTTGTATTCGCTTGACTTACCATTGGCAATCATTGCCAATTCTGCTAGGGTAATTGTATGCCGACCCGCAATATAAACCTTACAGAATACCTTGATCGTTTCATTGATGTTGGTATTACATCCGGGCGCTTCAGCAATGCCAGTGAAGTGGTGCGCGAAGGTCTGCGGTTGCTGGAGCAACGCGAGCAGGAAGACAAGGCCAAGATCGAATGGCTTCGCGGTGCCGCAAAGGAAGGGTTTGACCAACTGGATCGCGGAGAGGGAATGGAGTTTCAATCCATGGAGGAATTGGGAAACTACATAGATCAGATCGGCGAGGAGGTCTCAAAGGAGATGGCAGCCGGGCGCAAACGTGGCTAAAAAACGAGACTCGGCGCGGCTCAGCCTTGCCCCCGCCGCGCTCAAGGATGTACGGGAAATCTTGAGGTGGAGTGAAGAGAAATTCGGCATACTCGCGCAAGAACGGTATCGAGCACTTTTGAAGCAAGCCTTGAGTGATATTGAGGGGGATCCTGAACTTGTAGGTTCAAGAGAGCACCGGGAAATCCTGAGAAGAGGAGTTCGCACCTACCACCTTTTATTCAGCCGGAGCCGGGTGATGGGACCTCAAGTCAAAGAGCCCCGGCATTTCATTCTTTACCGCAAACGCGAAGTTGGAGTTATTGAAGTGGGACGTATTCTTCACGACGGCCGCGACCTGGAGCGGCACATTCCTGAGAATTACTAGCGGCTTTGACTCCGAAAAAGCGTTGACGACTTCAAGATTTTCGCTTGGCAAATCGATTGAATCACGGACCAAGTTCCCTGGCGGCGAAGGATGCAACGTCGGAGATCAAAGTTTTCACTTGAGCTGCATCGTATTCTTGAAATTTCCCGTGTGCAGCCGCGTTGCCTATGTCTAACCAAACCTGCACAGAGCGCCATTGTGGTTGATTGTAGCGGCCTGCCTCTCGTAAGGAGTTGTTTAATTCAGCAGCCTTTTTCGTGTCAGACAATGCAAGGTTGCGGCATATTCGTCTTAGGCAATCTTCCAGCACCACTCGGCAGAGAATCGCGGCTGGATCCTTGTAGCCTGCCTCCAGCAAGTGCTTCGATTGCTCAAGCACTGAGTCAAAGATGGCACCTGCTACAAGACTTTCATGAGTTGTCCAGTACCCGCCCTCAAGATCATTCAACGCACCGGATAATACGCCGATTGTAGATTGGATTGAGTATTCGGCAGTAGTTGGATGATTAGCAAGGGACTTTGAATACACGCTATCCTTGCCGAAGGAACTTTGAATAATGTTCCGGACGTTTACATGCCATGCCGCAAAGCGCACTTGGTCCCTTACATATCTACGGTCTCCCCCGCTGATGGGCAGACTCTTCCCTTCATCAATAAGTTGTTTCAGGCGCTCAGCAATTCGCGCATACCGTGGATTTATCATCCTCTGTAATTTCCCTAAGCCACTAAACCCTTGCGCACCGCATCCAACACGCCATTCACGAACTTGACCGACTCATCGCCGCAGAACCTTCTTGCCAACTCCAGCGCCTGATCAATTACTACCGGCGCGGGTGTTCCGTAATGCACCATTTCAAAAATAGCCATGCGCAACAGATTACGGTCCACCACCGGCATGCGGTCCAATCGCCAGTTGGAGGCGTACTTGGTAATCACTTCATCCAGTTCAGGCTGCTTGGCTACTGTCCCGGCAACCAGCTCTTCTAAGAACGAATCGGATGCAGGCCTTTCGTCTTCCTCTTCTGAATACAGTGTTCCGTAATAGGCTTGGATGGCCTCTTCCACCGGCTGCCGGCGCATATCCCACAAGTAGAGAACTTGCAAGGCACGCCGTCGGGACTCAAAGCGAGTTGGCATCCGTTAGTGATTTCCCCGCAGGCGCTGCAACACGTTGGCCATTTCAATGGCCGTCAATGCAGCATCGAAACCTTTGTTGCCTTGCTTGGCACCTGCGCGATCCACCGCTTGCTCAACTGTGTTGGTTGTCAACACCCCGAAGGCAATGGGCACGCCGGTCTGCATCGAAACCTGGGACACGCCTTTTGTGGCCTCGCCCGCCACATAGTCAAAGTGTGGAGTATCGCCGCGGATCACTGCGCCCAGGCAAAGAATCGCGTTGTACTTGCCGGTCTTAGCGACCTCGGAAACGGCAAGCGGCAACTCCCAGGAACCGGGAACACGCACCACGTCGATTTCGTCTTCCTTTGCGCCGTGACGAACCAGGCCGTCTATGGCACCGCTTAACAAACGCTCTGTGATGAAACTGTTAAAACGGGCAACGACGATGGCGAACTTCAGTCCGCTTGCATCCAGCTTGCCTTCAATTGTTTTGTATGCCATTTTACTTTCCGGAAAAATTTGGTTTGCGTTTTTCAAGGAACGCTTGGGTTCCTTCACGCTTGTCTTCTGTTGCCGCGCTTAATGCAAACGCGGTTGCTTCAAACTGCAAGCCCTGTTCCAGGCCGCAGGCTAAACCTACATCCACTGCTTCCATTGTCAACGACAATGCTGCAGGCGCGTTGGCCAGCATCTTTGCCGCAATTTCATGAGCCTTTTCTAATAACTGATCTGGCGCTACAACGTGATTCACCAAGCCGATTCGATATGCCTCGTCGGCTGGAATCGGATCACCGGTTAGAAGCATTTCCATGGCTCGGCCACGCCCCACCAACAACGGCAAACGCTGGGTTCCGCCAAAGCCTGGGATGATGCCCAGCTTAACTTCCGGCTGACCCAGCTTTGCGTTGGTTGAAGCTACGCGCAGGGTGCACGCCATGGCCAATTCCAAACCACCACCCAAGGCAAAACCGTTGATCGCGGCAATGACAGGTTTTCCGCAGGTCTCAATATGACGGAACACTCGCTGCCCTTGGTGCGCAATTTTACGGGCATCGAGAGGCGAAGCTTTCGCCAACTGTTCGATGTCCGCACCGGCTACAAACGATTTTGGACCCGCGCCGGTGATGATGACAGCGCCTATCCCAGAATTCTTTTCAAAGCTTTCAAAGGCAGCGTCAAGCTCGTCCAATGTCTGTGCGCTCAACGCGTTGAGCTTCTCTGGACGGGTGATGGTGAGGGTGATAATGCGGTCCACTACCTCGCTGATTTGAATGTGACCGGGGGACATATGGGATAATTGAAGATTCAGCCCTTATTCTACCGCATGGTTCCCGCTCTCATCCGCAATTTCTCTATTATCGCCCACATCGATCACGGCAAATCGACGTTGGCTGATCGTTTGCTTGAATACTGTGGCAACTTAAGCCAACGGGAAATGATGGACCAGGTGCTGGACTCCATGGACCTGGAGCGCGAGCGCGGCATCACCATCAAGGCCCATGCCGTGCGTTTAAGCTACAAAGCGAAAGACGGCCTCACCTATCAATTGAATTTGATTGATACCCCAGGCCATGTGGATTTTTCCTACGAAGTTGCCCGTAGCTTGCAGGCTTGCGAAGGCGCGCTGCTGGTGGTTGACGCATCGCAGGGTGTGGAAGCGCAGACGCTGGCCAACACTTACCTGGCGCTGCACTACAATTTGGACCTGATTCCGGTGATCAATAAGATTGACTTGCCCTCCGCTGAGCCGGAACGAATCAAAGAACAGATTGAGCAGTTGATTGGCCTGGATGCAAGCGAAGCTGTGATGGCAAGCGCGAAACAAGGCATTGGCATTCAGGAAATTTTGGAAGCAGTTGTGGCAAAAGTGCCCGCGCCGAAGGGCAATCCTGATGATCCGCTGCGGGCGCTGATTTTCGACAGCTGGTTTGATCCATACCGTGGCGTGATTATTCTGATGCGCATTATGGACGGCACAATTCGCGTAGGCCAGAAGATTCGGCTTTGGTCAAACGGTGCGGTGTACAACGTGGACGGGCTGGGTTATCAAGCCCCGAAACCGACCACTTGCCAGGAGCTTTCCGCTGGTGAGGCTGGCTTTGTAATTGCCAACATCAAGACGGTGAGTGACGCTAAGATCGGCGATACAATTACGGATCATCTTAAACCTTGCGCTGAGCCGCTTTCCGGGTTTGAAGAAATTAAGGCGATGGTGTTCGCTGGTCTTTACCCAGTGGAAAGCCACGAGCATGGTCTGCTGCGCGATGCTTTGGAAAAATTGCGACTGAACGACAGTGCGTTGAATTTCGAGCCGGAAAATTCCGCTGCGCTGGGCTTCGGCTTTCGTTGTGGATTCCTGGGCTTGCTGCATATGGAAATTGTGCAGGAACGGCTGGAGCGTGAGTTCAACATCAACCTGATCACTACCGCACCTGGCGTGCGCTACAAGATTACAGGGACTGATGGATCGTTGATTGAAGTGGATAACCCCACCAAATTCCCCAATCCTTCGCAGATTGAAAAAATTGAAGAGCCGATCATTGAAGCAACAGTGATCACGCGTGAGGATTTCGTGGGTGAAGTGCTGAAGCTGCTGGAAGAGAAGCGCGGCGATCAGAAAAAGTTTGAGTACATCAGCGGTGGCCGCGTGATGCTGGTTTACGAAGTGCCGCTGAATGAAATTGTGCTGGATTTCTATGACCGGTTGAAGTCTTGCTCGAAGGGTTACGCTTCGCTGGATTATCATTTGGCTGGGTATCGCGTATCGCCGATGGTGAAGCTGGACGTGCTGGTGGCCGGCGAGCCGGTGGACGCTTTGTCGATGATCGTCCATAAAGAATCGGCCTATGAACGTGGGAAGACGCTGATTGAACGGCTGCGCAAGCTGATTCCCCGGCAGATGTTCGAGGTAGCTTTGCAGGCGGCGATTGGGGCGAAAATCGTATCGCGGGAAACGATTCCTGCTATCCGCAAAAACGTGTTGGCGAAGTGCTATGGCGGCGATATTTCGCGTAAGCGGAAATTGTTGGAAAAGCAAAAAGAAGGCAAGAAGCGGATGAAGCGCGTAGGCCGCGTGGATATTCCGCAGGAAGCTTTCCTTGCAGTGCTGCGGGTTACCAGCGCATCCGACGACGATTGAGGCCTACTGCACTCGCACTTCCTGGATGGCAATTCCCAAATCGCGGATGTCCGGTTCAATGCGATTGGTTTTATTTACCCGGAAGACCACTTTCAACTGCTGCTGCCCAGCGAAAGCTTGGAGCGGAAATTTCAATAGCAGCGGTTGTGAGCAGTCCTTAATTTCCGTATCTTGCATAGCAACTTTGTTCACTTCAACGGAAAGGAGAATAGGCCCGTTGCGCAATTGAGCAGCCCCGCAAAATCCTTTCACTTGCAGCATTTCCTTTGCGCTGGAAGGGCCGCCAATGGTGACTTCTGCTGATTTCGGCATCCAACGATACCCATCTTCGGCGGTATACCAATCTTTACTTAAAAGGTAAGCGAAGTAAGGCAATGCAACAACAACCCTCTTCGGCGGGGCATTGGACCTTGGACTAAGAGTTGCCTGATAGCCAAGTGTGGTGTTCCTTAGGCGGTCCTTTTCGTATTTGAATACCACCAGAGTGTCCGCGCGAATCCCCAGTTCGAAATCTTCTGTTGGGAGTGTCAGGTCGGACAGTTCTTTCATTTCGCGATAAGGCTTCAACTGGTTCGCATTGTCCTTTGTAAGATAAACCCGGGCAGCGCTGACCAGGGCGAAGCAATTATGATAGACCCCTTCAATAAAGAGATTTTCGTTGATCCCTTCCAGGACGATGGTCTTTCCTGGGTGCTTCTGGCTGATTTGTTGAACACCTAAAACCATGCTGCGCAGATGATTGCTGCCTTCGCGGTTGCCTTGGGTGATGACGTAGGCCAATCGGGCACCGGCGATTGCATATACGCCGAGAAACAACAGGGCCACCATGCGCATCCAAACCGACTTCCGCCAAACAGCAGCAAGTCCACAACCAAAGGCCATGGCAAGACCGGCGGTGGGTACGGAAAGGTAGTAGTCGGAAACATGGTTTGGCAGCAATAGAAACGGGCTTAAAATGATGAGGTACAGTGCGAAGCCGAATAAAATTGCTTTGTCTTTTTTGAGGAACGCCCAGGCCAGAAGCGTTAAAATCGCAAAGCCTAGAAAGGCCAAAATTGGTTGCCTAAGGCGGAGGTCCAGGTGCAAGAACCATTCGGTATTGCGTGGCCAAATGGCCATGGACGTATATTTCAGAAGCGTTGTGAAAATACTTGTGTCAATGTTCAGGCCATAAATACCTTGATGCCCTTTGGGTGCAAATCGGTTATGCCAAATCGCATAAGCGATGGTTGCCACGAAAAGCCCAAGCGTTTTTTTCACGTAGCGGGGGGCAAACAGCATAGCGTGAAAACATGCGATGGCCGGATAAACAACATTCAATTCCTGGACCAAAAATCCTGACAAAAATACCGCCCACTGTGCCCATTGATACCGAGGGTTGCCTGTTTCGGTATAGCGGATCCACAACCAAAAAGCGGTGAGTAGAAAAAGTCCGCTCATGATTTGGCTGTAAGCCGATGGCCAGCCGATAGGCAATGCCAACGATGCGTTTACGGCCCATAGCATGGCGGCGGCAAAGCCTGCCCATTGATTGCCGGATAGTCTGCGGACAATGTTGTTCAGCAAAAGCAGATTTAGAAACTGAGTGAGGAAAGCAAGAATATGGTGGGGCGTTGCGCTTAGGCCGAACAATGCCGGCAGAATCATGAACTGTGCCCGTTCGCTTAAGGGGCGCCAGGTGCCTTGCGCCATGGGGATGGTAAGCACTTCCCACAGGCTGGTTGCGGCGGCTTGCTGGTTTAAGTAGAGCCAGGAGAAATCATCCTGGAAAAACCAGGAATCCCAAACATTCCAATAGAGCAGCGCGCATACAATCAGCGGCAGTGTGTAGAGAATCGCGCTTCGTTTATCGATGGACGTCAACTTTTTAGCGTACCTCAATTCGTTGAATAGCTAAACCAAGAAGGCGCTTGTCGAAATCAAGTTTTGAGACTTTGTCGAGTGCAAGAACAACTTCCATTTTGTTTCCGGCACTTTCAGGAATGGGAAACTTGAATTCCAAGGCTGATCCACATTGAGGAATTTGGACTGGTGGCAACTGCTTGCTGTTGATGGTTACTGACAATTGGAACGGCGCGTCGCGCTGCTGCACTTCGGCGCAGGAACAGATTAAATGTAACATTTGTCCTGGGGTCTTTAGTCTTCCAATGGAAATGACGGCACGCTGCGACATCCAGCGATGACGCGCTTCGGCTTGATACCAACCTGAGGTAAGATACGGATCGAACAACTCGCTGCCGGGATCGATTCGCGTGGGCGGCCCTGCTTCCTTTACTTGTTCGCGCAATCGGGCGGCGTAGGAATTCGTTATCTCAATCAACTGCTGATTCGCGAAACGCAGCACCACACCTGTTCCAGTTTCAAGGCTGCGAAGAATTGCGGTGGCGGGCAAGGCGTATTCGGAAAAGTCAGTCATTCCATCCCACGGTGCAAGTGAGGCGGCATTTTCGGGAGTAAGGTAAATACGATGAATTCCCACCAGCCGGAATGGATGGTGGAAGAAGGCGTAGGTGAAGAGTTGATCATCAATGCCTTCCAGAAAAATATTCTGGTTCCTCATTTTTCCTTTCAATTGATCTACGCCGAACACCAGACTCTTGATTTGCGTGCTATCCATTCTCACTTTTTGACAACTGATCCAAGCCGAGTAGGCAGAAGGCACAACGTGGATAGCCGTCAGTAAAATTGCGAACGGGCGCAAGCGGAAGCCTTGCTTCCATGATGTGAGTAAGGCAATGGATCCGAGGAGTGCTAAGCCGATGGTGGGGACGGTTAAATAATATTCAGAGACATGGTTTGGAACAAGCAGGTAGGGAGCCACGCTCACAAGAAACCAGGCGATGCCAAAAAGTGCGCACGGTTGGTTGCGTCCCTTAAAAAACAGGTAGGCCGCCAAGGCTGCGGAGATCAAAGCCACCACGCTTATCGCCAAGCCTTGAGGTACAGAAACGAAAGTGGAAAGTTTTTCCGGCCAAAGGGAAAGGATCCAATATTGGAGCAAGGCGGGCAGCGTTTTAGCGCCGAGTTCGACTGAATAGACTCCTTCATGAGACGCCTTGGCAAAGTAGTGATGAGCCGATGCGTAGACAATGCTGGCCGGTGTTAGCCATGCTGCCGAATGCAGATAATTGCGGGCGAAGAAAAATGCGTAAGCTAACGCCAGAGCCGGGTACACGACGTTTTCTTCCAGCACTCCGAAGCCAAGCAGGAAGACCACCCATTGCCAATAGTTGTACTTTCTATGGCCGGTTTCCGTGTAACGAATGAACAGGAACAGGGCCAGCAGGAGTGTGAACGCACACAGGATTTGGTTGTACGCCGATGTCCACGACATGGGCCAGAACAGCACGCTATTGGAGCACCACAGCATTGCCGCTAACAGGCCACCAGCGACTGACCCGGTCAAACGGCAGGCGATCCGATTGAGCAGGATCAGGCTGCCGAATTGTGTAAGCAGGACAAGCAGGCGGTAGGGCAGGGCATCCAGGTCGAACAGTTCGCGAAACACCATAAAATAGGCGCGCTCGCTGATGGGGCGGATAGTGCCTTGTGCCATGGGTTGGAATAGCGTCCGCAGCAGTTGAGTGAAAGTGGTCCATTCGTCGCTGAGTCCTAACCATGCAAAGTCGTCTTGTTGAAACCAGCAGAAGATGCCGTGCCAATACAAAACTGTGCAGTAGGCAAGGGGGAGTAGGAGGGAAAGCAGCGGTGCCCAACTGTTGAACTTGGATGGCTTCAAGAATCCTAGTTTACTTGCTCAAAAGCGCAAAGGGCCCGGCGGCCACCAAACGAACCAGAAACTTGGGAAATTTCCACGGCCGCCGGAGATCCGTTTTGCGCGAGTTGCTCAACAGAAGCCAGGTCCCCATTTTGTAGAATAGGGAAATGAAACTGCGCCTTCTAACGACCCTTCTGTTTACCTCTTTGGTTTGGGCTGAAGAATTGACGCCTGCTGAAAAACTGTTTCAGGAGCAGATGACCAACGTTGTGATGGATGGCTTCTATAGTCAGGGCGATAAGGCAGAGTTGAAGGAAGATCGTTACGTGATTGAACGTATTTCCAAATTGAAGGACGACGTTTGGAAGTTTGAAGCGCGCGTGCAGTACAACAAAAAAGATATGAAAATTGCCATCAACGTGCCCGTTAAGTGGGCCGGCGATACGCCTGTAATTTCGCTTACTAACTATGCAGTTCCCGGCTTCGGCACCTTTTCAGCGCGAGTGGTTATTTATGATGGAGCCTACGCCGGCACTTGGGGAAGCACCAAGCATGGCGGGAAAATGTTTGGAAAGCTGAGTAAGGTGGAACCGGTCGTGGAGACGAAGTAACCCGATACGGCCGCTACGGACGAAGAACTGAATTGCCACACTGCCGAAACTCGACCGGGCCGATGCTCCCCTCTTTGGCTTGACTTTCAAAATGATGGAGTAAGCGTTCCGTACGATTGCCGGCCCGGGAGCGATGCCCAATCAATGGAACCCTTCGCCCGGACTATCAACACGGCAAATAAGTACGTCGCGTCGAGCACCCTGGACCGGGTCGATTGGAACGCGGAATTAGTGCGCGGGGATCTGGGGGCGGCCTTTCAGCAGCTCAATCGGGAAAGGACACTCTTGACACCTCCAACATCGCACGATAGCCTTTTTGTATGACCATCCAACTCAACCCCGAGCAGGAGCGCATCATTCAAGAGGAAATTCAAAACGGTCATTTCCACAGCCCGGACGAGGTGCTCGATCACGCATTGGCGGCCTTGCGCGAAAAGAACCGGCAGCCTAAGAGCCTAGTCCAGTTTTTCCGCGAGTCCCCGTTTGTTGGAATGGAGATGAAGTTTGAGCGGAGCCAGGACACCGGTAGCAAGATCGAGCTATGAACGGCTTCCTACTCGACACGAACACCGTCTCCGAACTTGTCAGCATCAAACCCCATCAGCGCGTCTTGGATTGGATGGAAGCTGCGGATGAAAGCCGATTGTTTCTTAGCGTCATGACGCTGGGTGAAATTCGCCAGGGCGTGGCGGCTCTACCGCAGAGCAAAAAGCGCACTCGCTTGGAGTCCTGGTTGGAGGTCGATTTGCAATCGCGGTTCGCTGGCCGCATTTTGGCGATTGATGGAGCTGTAGCAGACCGTTGGGGGGGTGGATCATTGCCCAGGCCCAAGGTAAAGGTATGACCCTGCCCGTTGTGGTGGATTGCTCGCAGCTACCGCTCTCCATCACAACCTCACCGCCGTTACCCGCAACGTCAGCGACTTTGCCGTGGCTGGACTCAGCGTTATCAACCCTTGGGAGGCCTGATGGACTTCTGCCGGTACGGGAGCAATGCCCAATTGGATGGAACCCTTCGCCCGGACTATCAACGCGGCAAAGAGGCAGTCGGTTACGTCCGGGTAAGCCAGAAAAGCAGGCGGACTTCTGCGTTTCGCTCATAGCGCAATCCGAGAAGGTTTGGGCCATCGCAGTCGTTCCGGGCGCGGTGTTGGCGGAAATCATCGTGGACGCGGGCGAATCCGCAAAGTCGCTCCACCGTCCGGGCATGGCGCGCCTTCTGGACCTTGTGGATACCGGCGCGGTCGATACCGTCATCATCGCGAAGTTGGACCGACTCACCCGTTCAGTAGCTGATCTTGCCGAACTGCTGAAGCGCTTCGAGCGGCGAGGCGTGTCTCTGGTGAGCGTGGCCGATTCCTTAACTCGGATTTCTCACCAGCCCGTTAATAGCGGGCCACGGGCTGACTTTGTTTGCTGGGCTATCGATGTGTGTCGACCTGAGGCTTCTGAGTCGGCTGGAGTTCGCCTCAGGGGCGGTAGCAATGCGGTATGAGCCGAGAAGGTAGTTAGTGCATGTGCAGTGCGCGGGCCAGACCTTTGTCGTTCCGCACATGCCAAATACGGGCGTCCAAAACATAGTGAGTGAACGCGAAGCCCCAAACGGCGGCCTTGATCAGTTCCACTGCCCGTCCAATCATCATTGGCACGAAGGCGATAAACAAATTCAATCCAATCGCCACCAGAAGGTAAGCGCCCAATCCGCCTTTGGCGAGGGTGGCGGCGAAGCCATGCTTTTCTGCTGCTTCCTTATTTTCCAAATACCGGTTCCTGTTGTGAAACCAAAGCAGCCGGTGATATTGCAAACTGTGGAACATGCCTAACGGAATGCCGGCCCGAATAATCCCCTCAGCTCCAAACTGGGACGCATAGCGGAAGGCAATCCATTGCAGAGGAACCACCAGCGCCAACAGCAGCATCTTGGGGCCATTCGTCGGTTTCCCGGCGCGGTACTTTTGCAATTGGAACCAGAAAAAGTAAGCAGCAAATCCAAGGTAAAGGAAGACAGCGGCGCTGGCCATGAATTGCACTGCGGCCCACTTGCCAATCCATTCCTGCGTGTTCACCACAAACAGAGCCAAAGGCAGAACCAGGGAGGCCAATAGATAATAACGGTCCAGCTTGAAATCCCAGGGATCACGGTCTGCGTTTTTGGCTTTGTACAGCATCACAAAACCGAAATGTTGCTTGACGATGTGGAAATGCTGCCAGCAGATGGCGAACAAGTAAAATAGCGATGTGTATCCCAGGCTGACGGCGAAGGGTCCAATCAATGAGAACGGGATGAGGATCCACAACCACATGCCTAGCCGCGACCTTTCCTCTTTATCGCAGTAAGTGCGCGTGACCGTAGCCAATACATGCGGTCCGTCAATGCCGAACATCCAAAGAATATATAGAGGTTCCACCGGGAAACCGGCCATCATCAAGGCGATGACGAAATAACCGATTAGCCCCGATCCGATGAACCAGGTTAAGTCTTCACGCTGGTTAATAATCCAGTTCGCGTTTAAAGGCCGAATTGCTGATATTTCAACGGTTGCTGTGCTCAAGCTTGCCCTTGATCATGAATCGGACAACAAAGATGGGAACTTTAGGTTTCATTCACTCTAAGCTTCATGGTGCAATAGACTTATGTCCTTTTCCGGTCTGCGAGTGCTGGCGCTTGAATCGCGTCGAGCCACCGAAATTGCCCAATTAATCCGCAACAATGGCGGCAACGCCGTGGTTGTCCCGGCCTTACGCGAAGTGCCCATTGACGACAATCAGGAAGCCTTCGCATTCGCTAAGCGTCTATTTGCCGGCGAGTTCGACATGATGATTTTCCTTACTGGTGTGGGTGCCCGTGCACTGGAAACTGTAATCGCTTCCAAGTATCCTGATGGCCCAACTCTGCGCCAGGAGTTACGCAAACTTGCTGTTGTTGCCAGGGGTCCAAAGCCGATGGCGGTGCTTCGCGAATGGGAAGTCCCGGTGGCTGCTTCAGCCGCTGAACCGAATACCTGGCGGGAAATTCTGGTTGCCATTGAAGGACGAAAGGAACGCCGCATCGCCGTGCAGGAATACGGCCGGGCCAGTACGGAACTTTATGCGGCGCTGGAACAGAGAGGTGCAACGGTAACTCCAGTGCGCGTTTATCAATGGGCCATGCCGGAAGATCCAGATCAGCTTCGCTTCACTGTTCGCCGCATCATAGCCGGTGAGTTCGACGTGCTGGTGATTACCACTGGAGTTCAAATTACTCATCTAATGCAGATTGCAACGCAAGATGGTGTTGAGAGCCAATTGCGCGCAGCGTTGGCCTGCATTGTGGTTGCATCCATCGGCCCTTCCTCAACCGAAGCGCTTGAAGAGCACGGTATTACTCCTGATATGATGCCTACTCACCCCAAGATGGGATTCTTAATTAAGGAGGCTGCTGAGCAGGCTCCGGGTATTCTTGAAAGGAAAAGCGTCCATGACAACCACCCGACGAAACGCATTACGTAACTTACTGGCCTTCACTGCGGGTTCGCCGCTATTTGCGCAGTCTCCCGATGCACTTCGGGAAAAGGTGAACGATGAAGATGTTCTTGGGCCGGTGAATATCCACGAATTCGAAATTGTCGCTCGCAAGAAGTTGCACAAGCTGGCTTACGATTTTATTGCTGGAGGCGTGGAGGATGAACTAACCTTGCGAGCGAATCGCGAGGCATTTGATCATACGTTTCTGTTGCCTCGCGTGATGGTGGACACATCGAAAGTGGACCTGCGGTTGAACCTGCTTGGAATGGATCTGGAATCGCCTATTATCATTGCTCCCAGCGGCGGCAAGAATCTGGTGCTTCCTAGCGCTGATGAAGTGGTGGCAACGGCCGCACTGGCCTCAAAGACGGCAATCTGCTCCGCAACTGGTGTTCAGAAATTACTGTCTGAAGGCAAGCCGCTGAACTGGTGGTCTAACACCATTGGGTCGCCGACGGAGGACTCTGCTCGCACTTACGCTAAGCGTGTTCAAGAAGGCGGTGGAAAGGCGATTGTACTTACGGTGGACAATCAATATCAGTCGAACAGGGACCGCAATAACCGGAACAAGTTCGATTACGGGTACATGCAAACCGGTGTACCGCCAACCGCCGGTCAAAAACCGCGCCGCCCCGCTACTGCTGCAATGTGGGAGCCGCACACTCCTGGGATGACGTGGAACTACATTGGCTGGTTGAAATCCGGCG
>JAYTTF010000157.1:0-20428 GCA_043745195.1 Bryobacterales bacterium
CCGCGTTATTGCCGAAGGCTCCTGGGGCTTTGCAGCCTCGCCCAATGTCACCAAAGCGGAGATCGCCCGCATCACCGGTGAAGCTGTCGCCGTGGCCCGAGCGAATTCTGTGCTGAAGTCGCGCCCTGTGCAACTGGCCCCCGTGAAAGCCTACCGCGACCGCTGGCAGACTCCACATGAAAAGGATCCCTTCAGCGTTTCCATTGAAGAGAAGCTGGAGCTGATCCGCGCTGCAGCCGCAGCGGCTAAGAAAGACCGTCGCATTTTCGCAGCTGGCTGCAATGTTGGCTTCCGCTCGGAAGACAAGTATTTCGCATCGTCCGAAGGCAGCTCCATTCAGCAGCTGAACATTCAAACTTCTGCACAGGTGAACGCCACAGCAGTGGATGTGGGCAAGGCGCTTTCCAAATCGCGCCGCTACGTGCCGCCCCCTGTTACTGCTGGTTACGAGTTTGTGCCCATCATGAACCTCATTGAAAATGCCGGCAGGGTGCGCGAAGAAGTAATTGAACATCTAACTGCTCCACCAGTTACTGCCGGCAAGAAAGATCTGGTGCTGTTACCTAATCACTTATGGCTCACCATTCACGAAAGCCTGGGTCACTCAACGGAACTGGATCGTGCGTTAGGTTACGAAGCCAACTATGCCGGAACCAGTTTTCTTACCACCGATAAACTGGGCAAAGCGCGCATTGGTAGCGATATCGTCAACGTCTGGGGCGACCGCACTACCGATAGAGGCTTGGCCACCGTTGGCTACGATGATGACGGCGTGAAAGCAACCAAGTTCCCCATCATCGAAAAGGGAATTTTCAAGCATTACCAAACCATTCGCGATCAGGCCCATTTGATAAATGAAAAGGAATCTCGCGGTTGCTGCTTTGCCGATAACTGGTCCAGCGTGCCATTCCAGCGCATGCCCAACGTTTGGCTGGAACCGGGCAAACCCACCACAACAATAGACGACCTGATTGGAGGAATTGAAGACGGCATCTTGATTGACGGCGACGGCAGTTTTTCCATTGACCAGCAACGCTACAATTTCCAATTCGGCGGCGACGCTTTCTGGGCCATCAAAAAAGGCAAGCGCGCGGGCATGGTTTCGCAAGTTGGCTACCAGGCCCGCACCACCGATTTCTGGCAGGCATGCGACGCCATTGCCGGACCCTCTTACTGGCAACAATGGGGCGCAACGAACGACGGCAAAGGTGAACCGGCGCAGAGTAACTCTGTAAGTCACGGCTGTTCGCCCACACGATTCCGCCAGATTAATGTGATTCAAACCGACTAAGAAGAGCACCGATATGATCACCAAAGAACAAGCTCAAAAACTCGCCGAAAAAGTACTCTCCTTTTCCACATTTCCGGAATGCGACATTAGCATCTCCAGTTCCGAACGTGCTTCCATTCGTTTCGCGCTGAATGGCATCACCACTTCTGGCTTCACTGTTTCGCAATCTTTGTCCATTACTTCGGTAAAGGATGGGCAATCAGGAAGCACTACACTCGATGAATTTGATGATGCGTCGCTGAAAGCCGCAGTGAAACAGACGGAGACACTAGCCCGTATTTCTCCACCCAATCCGGAACGCGAAGAACCGCTCGAAGCGCAAAAATATCCAGATATTGAGAACTACGCCATGTCCACCGCCTCGGCTCGCAATCAGGTTATGATTCCTCACGTGCGGTCGATCATTGAAGGAGCGAAAACGGCTGCTTTGATTGCGGCTGGATTTTTTGAACGCGCCGCAGCCACCTCTGCCATTGCCAATAAGAAGGGCAACTTTGGTTACGGCCGCACAACAGACGCACACCTTTCCACTACCATCCGCAACAGTGATGGCAGCAGTTCTGGATGGGCCGGTCAACCGGCCGTGAGAATAGAGGATATCGACGGGGCCACCGTTGGAAAGTCGGCAATCGAAAAATGTTTGCAGTGGAAGAATCCGAAACCTCTGGAGCCAGGCAAGTACACAGTGGTGCTGGAACCTACGGCCGTTGGGGACCTGGTGCAATTGATGGGCTTCAGCATGCAGGCACGCGCTGCAGAAGAAGGTCTCAGCTTCTTAAGTAAGAAAGGCGGCGGAACGTTGCTGGGCGAAAAGTTGTTTCCGGAATTTATTACGCTGCGCACCGATCCTAAGAACAAGTTGTATTCCGTGTTGCCTTGGGGCGGTGGCGGAGGTTTTGGTGGAGGAGGCGGTGGCGGGCGTGGTGGCGGCGGTGGTACAGGCATGCCTGCGGGCAATGCCACTTGGGTGGAGAAGGGCGTTGTGAAGTCGCTTTTCTACGATCGCTATTATGCACGCAGTGCCGGTAAGGAACCTACTCCTTTTCCAGGCAACTTAGTTTTGGAAGGCGGCAGCAAGTCCCTTGCGGAACTCATCGCCAGTGTGGAACGCGGCTTGTTAGTAACACGCTTCTGGTACATTCGCTCAGTAAATCAACAGACAGTGCAACTAACAGGACTTACTCGTGACGGCTTGTTTCTGATTGAGGACGGAAAAGTAACTGCACCAGTGGTGAACTTTCGTTTCAACGAAAGCCCTGTGCGAATGCTGCAAAACACCATTGCTTTAGGTAAGCCCGTGCGCGTCCGTGGTGGCGAAGGCCAAGGCATGATTGCCCCTTCAATGGTTGTGAAGGACTTTCCCTTCACCAGCATTTCTGAAGCAGTGTGACGGATGTTGCTTGTCATTCTTGTCCTCCTCGGGCTTTCGCTTCAGGCGCAGACTTGTGAATCGATTGCCAATGAATCCGATAAGCAAGTAAATTCCGGCAGCTATAAAAAGGCTCAGGAACTGGGGGCTAAAGCGGTTGAGCTTTGCCGTGCAGCAAACGACAGCAAGTCCGAGGCCATAGCTTGGAACAGCATTGGTTTATCTCATGTTTACCTTGGAGAATATGACGCTGCAATAGCGAATTACCAGAAGGCACTTGCCTTGGACCAAGCCTCCGGTTCAAAGCTCTACCAAGTGCGGCGTTGGAACAACATCGGAGCCGCCCGTTATTTTCAAGGGCGCTATCAGGAAGCCCTATCCGCTTATCAGTCAGCTGACCAAGTGGAAAAACTCCCACTTACAAAAGCAAATTTGGCGGTTCTCTATCAACGCTTGGGACGCTTTGAATCCGCTCTGGCTCTTTACAAGGAAATGCGCGGAGAGCCGGGATCACTTACTCCTAGCGAAGAAGCCCGAGTCTTAACCAATCAGGGTACTCTTTTCCGGCGCTTGGGTGATCCTTACAAGGCACTCTCTATGTATGCCAAAGCCAAGGAGCTTTACACCAAACAACAACATCGGGAAGGGCAGATTTTGGTGGAAAAGAATTCGGCCATCGCCCAGGCTTTAGACCTGAAGGATTACAAAACTGCCCTCGCTGGATTTGATCGTCTAGTGGCTCAAACAACTGCCTTCAACGACAAACGCGAACTAATGCAAGCCTATCTTTACCGGGCTGAAGTGAAATTGCGGTTGACCGATTTGGATGGAGCAGGAAAGGATTGGAGCAATGCGCGCGATCTTGCCGCAGAAATCAAGGCTCCAGATGACGAGTGGAAGGCGCTGCATGGCATGGCTCGAGTTGCCAATCCGGCGAAAGCGATTGAGTATGAAACCGAAGCCTTGCGAATGATTGAAGGCATGCGTTTGAATCTGGCATCGCGAGTGCTTCGTCCGGAATTCTTAGCGGATAAGCGAGATGTCTACGATGGTTTGATCTCGAAATTGGCTAACCAATCTCAGCCTCCGCTTGACCGTATTTTGGAGTTGATGGAACAAGCCCGCGCCCGCATGTTTCAGGATCAGTTGCGCCGCGCTGTCACACTACCCACCATCAAAATCAGTGACATTCAACAACGCTTGGATGATAAAACGGCACTATGGACTTACTGGTCTCACGAACCGGAGCCTTTGCGTTTGTGGATCACAAAGAACAGCGCGGGATTAGGGGATTTTCCAGATCAAGGAATACATCGGCTCTGGATCATTTTGGATGGATCGCAAGCGGTGCAACCCATAGACACTCTTCCCTGGAAGCCGAATCAAATGATGATCGAACGGTTTGAGATCGCGCATTTGCCTGCTGCCGCGCTGTTGATTAACGAACAACCAAAGCCCAACCGATGGCTGTGGCCTTGGCAACGGCAGGCGCTGGCCTTCGGTAATCCTGCGACAGGAAATGCAACTTTGTTACCCGGTGACGAGCGTTGGCAGCAACTCGATTATTCAGCACAAGAGACCAACGCACTGCCACATATTTTGCCGGGAAGAGTTGAAGTGCTAAATGGCCTGAATGCCCAGAAAAAGTATCTTGCCAATACAACCGGCGTGCGGCTACTGCACATCGCAACCCACGGCGCAGCGAATGAAGAAGAACCAGATCGGTCTCGCTTACTGTTCGCCCAGGGTGAGTACCTTTTCCTGAACGAAGTCTACAATCTGAACCTGAATGGGGTGGAGTTGGCTACGCTTTCAGCCTGCGAAACCGAACGTGGTCGCTTTGTGAAAGGGGAAGGTGTGATGAGTTTGGGCCGCGCGTTTTTAACTGCCGGAGCCAGATCCACAATCACAACTTTGTGGCGCGTGGACGATGCGGCAACAGCCCACTTTATGAAGCTGTTCTATACTCACTTGAGCAAGGGCGAAACCAAGGCCCATGCTTTGCGTGAAACCAAACTGAGCTTTCTCCATTCGGGAACCAAATGGGCCGCCCCCGAATATTGGGCAGCATTTGTTCTAACCGGTGATGGGTTTAGCCGCCTGGGACCAGTGGCCCCAACCGGCCCAATGCTGCTATTCTCCGCCGGCCTGTTTCTTCTTTATGCGCTTATAAAACGGGCACGCCAATCACGTTGATTGGGAATACATCTTGAACCGTCTGATTGATAAGGATGCCCATCACCCGAACCGGCACTAAGGATCGAACCCTCACCACGCTGGTGACCGAAGGTTTCACCCCAAACAGCTCCAGTACCGTGCGGCTAAATTTGTTGTAAGCCGGCACAATCACTCTTGTTTCACCAAGCTTGGTGCCAAATGCATCGCTAATTTCCAGTTGCACGGTGGCATCAGAAGCGGCGGCATTCTCCAGGGCAATGCCTGTATCAAGGTTGGTTCCAATGGGAACAAACGCTTCGGAGTAATCATTCCCGGAAAATAATGGAACGGTTTGAGACAACATTGCATCGGAACTTGCACCAGAGGAGGCGGCTCTTAGATACGAATAATATTCCGCCGTTGATTTAGCTTTGTCCGTATTCACGATTCTTATCCGCGCACCATCCAACTGAAAATCGGTTGCGGTTGTGACAATGAATGTATTGGAGTTTACGAACTGTGCTTGAAATTTCACAGTTGCATCAAGAGACAGCTTGGCACCGGCGTCAAAACCTCTTCCGACGATGGTAATTGGATCGCCGGCTTTCACTTTGCCTCCACCGGGCAGAACATTGTAAATAGCCGGAAAGTTTCCAACCGTGATGGTTCCCGGCTTAATGGCTGCTGCCAAGGGAGCACCTAAAAGACCAGAAAACACGGAAGTATCTGTATTCAGAGTTACAAACGATTGCGTTCCCGGAAAAATATTGGGGCGAATCTTCATCGCCATGGTCATGATTGGATAACCCAAAATGGTGCCGAAGGTACCTTTGGGTGAAGTGAAATGAAGGCTCAGCTTGCCATTAGTTACAACCGCAGTGCCGCTAACGTCGCCGCCTGGGGCGATCAGGTTAATGCCTAGAACATCGCTGAACATGGACGAATCGAACGCGAAGTCCATTTTGCCGGTAGAAATTGGCGATGGTTCGGTCAGCAGAAGCTTCACCTGGACCACACCACCTGTTGGAGCCGTTTCGCTCGTGAGCCGCAAAGAAAGTACCCCTGGAGTTCCGCCTCCACCCCCGCTTGCCGGCTTGCCGCCGGCAGCCATCAACAACGCACTACTCAAAAGCAAAGGTGCTGCAAAGCCAATGTATTTCATAACGATTCTCCAATTAATAAAATTCTTAATTCACTGCGATGCGAAATTTCTTTGTTTCCGATTCCGCTATCTGCTTACCCTGTCCGTCAAGCGCGACAACTTTCCACAAAACTGTCTTTCCCGGCAGTAACTGCTTCTTTAAGATGTCCGGTACAGTCAACGCTTCTGCTGCACTGTTCCCACTCCATAATTCAACGTGATCCACTTCGAATACTATCACCCGATAGCTGATAGCTTGTGTTAATTTCTCCCAGCGAAACAATAATGGAGCAAGATTAATATCTTCAACAGGCTCAATAAGTTGAATACTGGTGGCTCGTAAGGTGGATACACTAGGGATCTCCCCTGGGAACACCGGTTCCCGAGTACTTCGAGTCATCATGGTTCCTGCTACCACCACAAGTAAAGCCGCAATACCCATTGAAACTTGAGGGGAGAAGATCAACTTCCACCAAGGAATTGGCGCGATGGCGGATTGAACGCTCTTAGCCGTTTCTGCTGCTACCCAACGAAGGTCCGCAGCCTCTTCAGGACGAACCTCTGCCGCTTCAAATTCAAGATAAAGAGCCAGTTCGCTCTTGCAATGGGCGCATTCGTGCAAGTGGCTTTCAATCTGGGCGGGCCTGGAGGCTTGCACCAACTGATCCAGTGGAGGGCATTCGGACGTAGCTTCCAGGGCGCGTCGCATTAGTTCGCCGTCCCTATCATTACTTGGCATTGCGTGCTTCCTCTTTCCACCGCTCCACTGCGGTATTCAACTTTCGTCGTGCGCTGACCACATACGCTTTTGCCCCGCTGGAATTGGTTAATCCCAGCAACCTGGTGATCGCATCCAGCGGCATTTCTTCTGCGTAATGCAAGCTCATTACCTGTTGTTCGATGGGTTCCAATGCATCTTGCATTAATTGCCGCATCAAATTGGTCTGTTGTGAGCTTTCCAACAGGGAGTGCGCATCTGGAGAAACATCGGCAATGGTTAGCTCCAAGGCCGGTTCCAAGGATTGTTCCGGAGTTGTCTGGCCTTCCCGCCAACGATTCCGGCAGTGATTGCGCGTTATTGTAAACAGCCAAGTTGAAAACTTGGAATCTCCGCGAAACGATTCCAAGTGCTTGTGAACGCTCAGAAAAATTTCCTGCGCTAAGTCGGCTGCTGATTCCCGATTCCCCGTAAACCGCAGGCACCAAAGCGATACCTTCTGGTAATTGCGTTGAAACAAAAGGTTTAGATGTGGATCGCCAGGCGGAGATCCCCGATTGCGGAACTTGGCAATCAGTTCCTCGTCGGAGAGTTTGTCCATACTTGAGATTATAACGCTGCACGGATATTAGGACAGTTGAGAAACCTTCATAGAACAGAAAACTTAGATAAATCTTTAACTTGAACAAAACGAATCAACCCCGGTTTCGGGAAATATTCCGAAGCCGGGGTTGATCCACTGATCAGATCAGCTTACTTGAAGTTAGCTGAAACTGCCTTGTCACTGGTCATTGTCAACGTGCAGGTGGTTGCTGTTCCAGAACAAGATCCACCCCAACCAATCCAGGGTTGACCCGGATCAGGAGTTGCGGTTAAAACCACCACTGTTCCGCTGGCATAAGTTGCTGCACTCGGATTAGCGGTGATCGTTCCTTTGCCGGTCTTGCTGGTGGTGATCTTGAAAGGGCCCGTTGCGGAACCGCCACCACCACCGCCGCCGCCCCCACCACCAGAGATGCTAATGGTTACAGGTGCGGTTGCCTGGCCGCCGTTTGAGTTCCAAACAGTGATCGTAGTTGGAGGCGTTGCCATCAGGATGGAACCTGAGTACCCAATGCCCGTATTGTTCAACTGCATAGTGCCAAAAGCCACACCATTTGAACCAAAAGTTAGTGTGCTGTTGGCATAGGACGTGGTTGCGTCTATCTTCAGCAATTGAGTAAGTGGCTTATAGTCGGCAAGCGTGATAGTTACGGTCGGCAGTTGAGCAAGGGTTACTGTTCCACTTGCTTGGGAGCCATTGTAGGATGCATTAACAGCCACACTCTTTGTTGTGGGCACCGCAGAGGAGGTTCCAGTGAAATAACCGACCGTTGTGCCATAAGGGACAACTACGGTAGCAGGCAACTGGACCGCAGAGTCAGTGCTGGAAAGTGTTACTGTTGCACCTGCTACGCCACGTGCGTAGTTGTTCAATACAACGTAGCCGTTAATCGACTGTCCGCCAACAACGGAAGCTCCGGTGATTGACGAAAGTGCAATAACTGGACCTGGGTTTAACGTGAAGCTGGCCGTAGCTGAAGTTCCATTAACCGTTGCTGTTACAGGTACGGACGTGATGGCCGTAACTATAGAAGTGGTAGCGGAGAACTGAACGGCCGTTTGGCCCTGATAGGCATTGATAGTGGCCGGAACTTGCAGTAGAGCTGGGTTGCTGCTGCTGAGGCTGACAACGGTACCAGCCTGCGCTGGAATAGTAAGAACCACTGTGCCAGTTGTGGATAAACCACCTTCCACCGGATTGGCCATAACGGAAGCTACTTTAACAATCGGGGTTACAGCGAAGTACACATTCCTGCTGGCATTGCCGTCTGAAACGAACAACTTCGCAGCTGTCGGAACTGTAAGAGTGCTTCCCAAAACTGGTATTGACACTGTAGTGCTGGTTTGTCCTTGAGGAATTGTCACCGAAGCTGGGGTTGCCATCATTGCTAAATTGGTGCTGAGAAATGTTAAAGTTACGCCCGCTGCCGGTGCCGCGCTGCTTAGACTGATCGTTGCTTGAACGGTCGAGTCTGGAGCTGGGCTGGTTGTGCTCAATGTGATGGAAGACAGCGAACCTGCCGGGGCCTGACCGGGAGCAAAAACAATGGCAATAGCATCGGGACTGATCGCCAACCCGTAGCTTAGCGTGTTGTAAGCATAACCCACCGCATTTCCATTTGCGTCAATACCAGTGGCCACTGCGTGCATGTATCCGGCGGGCAGATACTGGTTTAGATCAACTACGCTTGAGGCAGACCCGGACCACAGCAGAGCGTGGCGAACCGAGCCGGCGGCACCAGGTGCGCCTACCCAACCCTCGCCCACCTGCGTTGTGGCGGTGAGGGCAGTTACTGAAGAATCGGTGTAACCAGCCGGGTGTAAGTCAACCGCACTGGTGGAAGTTCCGGACCAAAGTAGGCCATGACGACCGCCATTAATCACGTTGTAACCCCAACCACCTTGCTGTGTTCCATTGGTAGATAGCGCTTCCGAAGCGGTGAAGCTGGCCGATGGATGGAGGACAACGTAGCTTGCAGCCGTTCCGTTCCATAACAGGGCTTGGCTTGTGCCGTGAACGCCGGGATAATCCCCATAGGTATAAACGACGGTTGAACCATAGCCCACTTGCTGCCCACTTTTGATTCCCATTACGCGGGAAAAAGTGTAGGCCAATGGATGCAAATCAATAGCTGCAGGCGAACCGTTCCACAGCATGGCGTGCGATGCGGCAATAAAGTAGGATTGCTGCTCAGCAAATCCGCCTTGCTGTCCGTTATCCACGCTGGTGCAATAAGAAAAGTTGTATCCACTGGGATGAAGATCCACGGCAGAGGACGAAGAGCCGGACCACTTCATGGCATGGTAACCGCCTAAATTGGATCCGCTGTAGCCGCATTGATCGGTGCCATCGGTGGAGGTGGCCATGGAACTGTAGTAACCCGTCGCAGGGTGAAGGTCAACGGCGGAAAGTGCATTGCCGCTAAGTACATAAGCGTGGCTATTGCTTCCCCCGCCGACTTGCTTACCAGAGGAAGCACCTTGGAGCTTCCCGGAATTAGCGGAAGGGGGAGTGATGTCATTTGAGTAGTATTGGGAGTAGCCTGGTACCGCTAACAGCACGATCCCAGCTAAGATTGGCAGGCAGCTGAATATATAATTCGCTGCTTTGAGTGGTTGCATGAAAAGTAGGACAAGCTGGAACAACCTGCGGAACAGAAATACTTGTTACTTTTGGGTTGAGGGCATCGGACATAATAAATAAGTTCTAAGGCTGGCTGCGGTCCATCGCCCCATGCAACGGCTGGTCTCTAATTCAAGAGGGTTAACTCGCAGCTGTATTTTGAAGTATTGCCAAACTAAGGATTATCATGATCAAAATCACTTTATTTTTCTTATTGATAATTATAAATCCGTGGATCTCAAGTGGTCTTGATTTCTGCTCACTCACGATTCAGCTAGTGGATCCAGAAGGAAGTCAGATTCCGAGAGTGTTGACTACGGTCCGCGAGAATAATGGTCGCACTGTTCAGAAAGAATCCGTTACATCAGGGAAAGTTACGTTTTGCGATCTTGGAATCGAGCCAGTTACAGTGACGATAGGTCGCGACAGTTGCAACCAAATTACAGTTAGAGATGTTCCAATAAAATGGGGGGCACCTTACGTTCTGCAAGTAACTTACGATCCCCAAGCTTGTATTGGGCGTCGAACTTGGGGTGATTGTTATGTTCTATTCAGAGTTTCAGATACAAATGGTCAGTGGATTGAGAAAGCGACCGTTAACTTTGAGCGACCAGAATTTCCACCCTTTGAAACAGATTTGCTGGGGAGATCCTTGCTTCTAGTCGGAGTCAATGGCAACCTTGCTGGTAACGTTGCTGCACCTGGTTTTATCTCGAAACCATTTTCTTTATCATGCTCAACCCAGGGACGCAGGGACGAGTTCATACAGCTAGATCGGGTGAAATAAAAGCGACGCTACTGGAGCACCAGCCGCACTTACTAGGCAGTTATGATGTGGAGAACCGCGTACAAAGTGCCGATGTATGGCAGTATCGGGTGCTCGACTCATTGACAGACTCGGCCACTCAATACTTTGGAGGGGTAAACCCAAATGAGAAGCGAATACGCCTATTTTGCACGAGTATTTCTGCTGTACTGCGCAGCGGAAAATACCATTATCGGCCAAATAGCAGTGCCAGACAATAAATGCGCCGTAACATTTAGAGTGATTAACCCACTGGACTCTACAGTTGTTCCCTATGCCATCAAGTCTTTTACGAATTCCCAGAATCAGGAATATGCATCTGAATTTCGCGGTCTCACTGCAAGGGTTCCTTGTGCAACTTACAACGCGGTGTTACAGCATGCGTTGTATTCAGGAGAAAACAAGCACATTCTATACTTGTCAAAATCCAACTTGCAGCTAAGAGTCCCAGAGACTTGGGTCTCGGTTCAAAGCAAGGCAAATGTTTTTATTGATTTGGTTGGGAACACTCTGGGGGCCATAGATTTCGATGGGTTTGATCCAGTGGTTGGAAAAGTCGATCCCGCACCAGGGTTAGCTGATATGTGGGTGCAATTCCAAGAGTCCTTTGGAGATAAGAGCATTCAAGCAAAAGTTGATGCAGACGGATCATTCAGGCTCTACGGAGCAGGAATTGGAAGGCACATAGTTCATATCACTAGAGATGGCAGGCTCGTCTATTTGGAGTCAGTGTTGTTAGGTGGAGCTAGGGGGATGTTTTTCAAAATCCCTAATCACCCCCCTATTGAGCGCCGGTTACAGTAGTGATCAATGCGGCCATTTGTAGGCCGCCGCACCGAAATGTACAACTACGGATCTTGCCGGTTGGTTCGTTGGCTTGGTGTCAACTTTGCCGCGAAATCGATCCCCCAAAAATAGTTCTGCCCTTTGCGCCCAAAGGCTAAACCCTATATAATCACGGATACTATTCGCACTGGGAGGAATTACACTTGTCACGCTTATTTTCTGCGGTTGCTCTGCTTACCGGCTTTTCAATAGCCCCACTCTTAGCCCAATTCGATACTGGAACCATTTCCGGATCAGTGAAAGATAGCTCCGGCGCAATCATTGCCGGCGCAGCGGTAACCGTAACCAATGATGCAACCGGTGCCACGCAACGGCTGGTCTCTAATCAAGAGGGTTACTTCTCCGCTCCGCTACTACAGATTGGAACTTACCGAATTTCAGTGGAAGCGCAAGGATTCAAGCGCTTCGTCCAAACAGACATCATTTTGAATTCTTCAACAAAGGTCAATATCGAGGCTGAACTCACGGTGGGCCAGGTTACCGAATCTGTTGAAGTGCGATCCTCGGCGGCGCAAGTGCAGACGGAATCGGCGCAAGTTGGACGGGTAGTGGAATCGAAGCAGATTCAGGATCTCACATTAAACGGCCGCAACCCAATCTATCTGGCACTGCTGAAGCCCGGAGTGCGCGGCGGAAGTATGAACACGTTTGATCCCGATTCTGTATCGAACGGTGGTTTCAATATCAACGGCAGCCGCTCGGACGAATATGTAGTGATGGTGGATGGAGCGGTCGCCACACGCACCCGGTCTTCCGGTTCCATGCTTGGATCCATGAACGTCGATACTGTTCAGGAAGTTCAGATCCTGACAGCGAATTATTCGGCTGAGTATGGCCGATCCTCGGGTGGACAGATCCGGTTTGTTACAAAGAGTGGAACGAGGGATTTTCATGGCGATCTGGTGGAAAATTTCCGAAACTCTGCTCTGGATGCTAATCAGTGGCAACGGAATAGGAGCCCTGATCCCGCACAGAATTCCGGAGCGGCTCCATTCCGATTCAACCAGTTTGGCTTTGATATTGGTGGTCCGGTTTTCATTCCCAAAAAATTCAATGCTGATCGCAGTAAGCTATTCGGGTTCTATGCCGTGGAATGGGTGAAAAGAAGATACGAGAACACCAATACGGGAATTGTTCCCTCCGTGGCAATGCGCAATGGCGACTTAAGCAATTTGCTGGTGGCCTCAAATCCATACTTTGGAAGAGTGCGAACCGCCACCGATCCCGATTCCAAGCTGCCTTTTCCCGGAAATATTATTCCTCAATCGCGTTTGAGTCCGAATGGCCGCGCGCTGTTGCGTGTGTATCCGGAACCCATAGCAGGGTTCCAGCAAGGAGCATCAAACTGGATTGGAACCGGGCATACGGAATCGAACATGCGAAAGGACACTTTCAAGATTGATTGGAATATTAATGATAAGAATCGAATGTCGTTCCGCGGCACCTATAATCCCTGGACATTCAACGTACCATTCAGTGACACGTTTGGACGCATGCAGGAGTTGTGGTCCCGCCCCAATCGCACAGGGGCGGCGAGCTTAACCAGTAGTGTGAGCCCAACCTTTATCAACGAACTTACTGTATCGGCAAATTCAGATGGATTGGGTGACATTGCCTGGAGCAACTGCCCCACTTGCCGTCGCAGCGCCTATGGTGTGAATTATCCATTTCTATTTCCAGGAACAAAGGCTGCACCTGAAAAAGTGCCCACCATCCGAGTTGCCGGACTTACATCTTTGGACGCCGGTCCTTACCCTGGTGCATGGGCCGGATATGTATATGGCTTCGCCGACAACGCAACAAAAATCTGGAATACGCACACCATCAAATTTGGCGTGTATTTGGAACGCAGCGGACAGAACGATTACATTCAAGGCACTACAGCAGGACCCGGCACTACGAACAATCAAAATGGTGATTTCACATTTGCCGATTCCGGAGGCCACCCTCTTACAACCGGCTTGGCCATTGGCAACACACTGCTGGGAAACTTCGATAGTTATTCGGAGTTTGGCACCAAGGCGTACACTCCCTATGTATCAACGTCCATCGACTTTTTCGTGCAGGATTCCTGGAAGGTGTCAAAGAAGCTGACGTTTGAATATGGCGTCCGTTATTCGCTGTGGCCGCAATGGAAAAGCCGCTGGGGCAATATTTCAGAATTTCTACCGCAGTATTATGACAAATCGAAAGCCGCCGTAATCGACAGGGCGGCTGGTTTTGTTGTAAGTGGCGATCGTTACAATGGGATTGTTTTCCCCGGGAATGGTGTACCCAAAGCTGAGGGAAACCGCATTCCTCAACTTCATTCCGGCCAATTCTCTAACCTGTATCATAATCTGCCCGACGGGCTTTCGCCGACGCATAAGAACTTGTGGCAGCCTCGGTTGGGTCTGGCATATGCGTTCAATACAAAGACAGCTCTGCGTGGTGGGTTTGGCAGTTTCTATAACCGGACCATGGTGAATCGAGATACCGCACTTGGGTCGAATCCACCGTTCCAACTGCAGCAGGGAGTTTTCAATGGAAGCGTGGACGCGCCTGGCGGGGCAACGAAACGCGACTTCCCTTTTGTGATGACCATTCAGGATCCGGTGTTCAAGGTTCCTGTTGCCTATATGTGGAACGCCACGTTTGAGCGGGAATTGCCAGGGTCGCTCCGGGTTGAAGTGGGGTATGTTGCCCGTCGCGGATTGCATAATCAACGGAAGCGCAACATCAATCAATTGCAAATTGGGGAAGTCCAAGGCAACCCCGGCGTGAATCCAAACTTCCTGCGTCCTTACCTTGGTTACGGCATTATTGGGATCTCAGAAAATTCCGGTAAGTCAATGTACAACGGGCTTCAGATGAGTGTGGAGCGGCGTTTCTCGAAAGGCATTCAATTTGGCGTCGCATACACCTTATCACGCACCAAAGACGATGCATCGAGTTTGACGGAAGTGCTTCCCAATGCGTTTGATGGCAAAGGATATTATGGCATTTCCGACAACGACCGGCCCCATGTACTGATCCTCAACTACATCTACGAATTTCCTTTCTTCAACAAGAGCACCAACAAAGTGGCGAAGTCTATGCTCGGTGGCTGGGAGTTATCCGGAGTAAATCAATGGCAGTCTGGTGGACTAATTTCCATCAGGGAAGGCGTGGATTATGCGGGTGTTGGACCTGGGTCCGGAACTCAGTTCTGGAAAGTGACAGGGGACCCAGGCGCAGTAACGCGCACGGCGTTTACAAGCTTCGCTGTGTGGTTCAACAAAGACGCTTTTGCAAGGCCTGACTTAAGAACTTTTGCACCCTTCCAGCGAAATATCATCCGCAATCCAGGCTTCTACAACTGGGATTTAGGCCTGCGGAAGAACTTCGCAGTGACCGAAAAACAGAAGCTGCAATTCCGGTTCGAGATGTTCAATGTTTTGAACCATCCTAATTGGGGAGGCGCGAACTCCAGCCCAATAAGTGGTGCATTCGGTCAAATTACATCAAAGAGTGGCGAACGTCAACTGCAGTTAGCACTGAAGTATATCTTCTAGGCAAAAGCTCTTACCGCAGAGATCCCTGAAAGGCCGCCTTAAACTCGCGGCCAACTCCGGATGAAAAGCTGGTGGCTTTGCGTCGTTCGGCCATGGCCAACATTCCAGTACTTTGCACTTCATCGGCGCTGCACGCTTCAACCGAACGTAGTTGCTGTGGCGATAGCCCGTTATACCCAATCTGCCGCAATGCCCTGTTGAGCAGTAACCAATCCCTGTCGAACTCTGGAGCCGAGCGGCGATCCAGGGCGTCCTGACGTAAATCAAAGTTGATTGCCAGGATCAGATACCGTGTCAGCAAAGACAAATCACTTTCTGGAATGGGTCCGTCAGCGGAGAGCTTTGCGGCCCAGCCTCTATTAAGTTTCAGCACTTGCTCCGGATTCAGCAGGCCGCGCTTTTCCAAATCCTGCGCCAAATTTACAGGCCAGAAAGATGTGTTCGCCCGCCTCACGGATTCGGCTGGAATCAGCCCATGCTCCACAGCAAAGTTCAGCATAACCTTGAATTCCGTGCGGCGAGTCTGCCAGCATTGCTTGGTTCCGTAATAAGAGGTCTGTTGAAGACGTGTGGGGACACGGAGAAATTCAGGTTGCGGTGGGCCTCCAAGCAACTCCGAAATAGGTAGAGCTTGTGCAGTAGCTTCTTTGTCGATGTTGATATTGAAGGCTAGCCGGTCGGCTGCAAAAGCCAGCGTGGGCACCAGGAAATTCATTTGTAACAAGTAGGCCTTCACGCCAAACGCGATTAAGCCCTGGCGGAAAGAGGGATTCAGACAACCTGCAACGGTTGTGCGGGATCCTGTGCTCTTTGATCGCGAGCCAGCAAGTTGTGGGACAAAGTAAACTGCCAGTGGCATTTTGCGATCATTTGCGAAACGGACAAAATCGGTTGCCAAGCTAATCGGAGAGGAGATAAAGGAATCTCCGAAAGCTAGGGCGCGAGGTCTACGATGAAACTTCTCAGTTCGGAACATGAAGGAGAAAGCATGGCCAACGAAGTCAGAGCAGTTAGAGGCAAGTAAGTTAAACCTTGCACGACGTTCGTCTTTCAGAAACTCCACAAGCGAAAGTTCCTGATCCGTTTCTGTCGGAGTAAGGAAGACATAGCTGTCGCGTTCGTGCTGCGCACCTAAAACGGCTCGCCACCGGCCATCTCGAATCAAGACTCCAGATACTGGATCCCGTAAAGCAATCGGCGCGGTTGGTTCAGACTTCTTAGAGGGTGCCAGCAATTTCATCATGAATTCAAATTGACCAACATATTTCAAAGCCTTGACCATCGTTATATGGTCCAGTTCTTTGCGATGGCGTTCATACTCGTCAGTTTCCATAGGAGGAATTGCGTCTTTCCAGTGGCTGCGCCAATATTGCAGCTGCATTTCCCGCAGAACTGGTCCAGTGGTAAGCAACGGCAACTTATCCGGATCATCGGTGCCTAAAAAATGATCTCGCAATGGTAGCACCATGAATTCTATTGGGCTTCCCCACGCAAGATTTGTGTAGCGGGTTATGACAACACCGGGGAGTTCACCAGACGAGCAAGGACGGACGGAAATCAATCCGTCTGCGCATACTTGGGTGAGTATGAGAGCAGAGTGCCCGGTTTGTGTGCGACGCGTATCCAAGCCCCGGCTTTCATAAACGATGACTCCCGTTGCAGAAAATGCAGGGGCTGGAATCAGCATGGATAAAGTAAATAGAAGAGCAAGACGAAAATTGGCGAATTTGGCGAGTTTTAGTGGCATGAACGTTAACACATGACAATGCAATCCTAAGGCCGAAGATTGCGTTGCGGTGAATTAATAAACCTAGGTGGTTGACTATGCAGGACTTATAGCTTGTGGATTTCGGCCGGAACATTTGGTGATATGCAAAAATTACACAATTGACGGGAACGTAGTCCAATAACTCCCCTTTGCAAACTACTTTCCCTCTGGAATAAAATGTGCGCTATAATTAATTCAGTTGTACTTGGAAGCTTAATCCGCACCCCTCCTGTTCTGTAGTTTGGCTCGCTGGTTTTCCTTCCCCAAAAAATTTAATGAATACTTTTTCAGAACTCTCGTTGTCCCCTATTTTGGCGGCCAACTTAAAGAAGCACGGGTTTGTCACACCGACTCCAGTGCAAGCTCAATCCATTCCTCCAGCGCTAGCCGGCAACGATGTTGTCGCAACGGCGCAAACCGGCACGGGCAAGACGCTCGCGTTCGTTCTTCCGCTGTTGCAAGCATTGTCATCGAAGACAATTCCGATAGGCGTCAGCGCTGTGATTTTAAGCCCCACTCGAGAACTGGCCATCCAGATTCACGAAACATTCGCCAAATTGGCCCATGGGACAGGTATCCGTGGAGCAGTAGTAGTGGGAGGCATGAGCGAAAACGTTCAACTCCAGGCTATTCGCAAGGGCGCGCAAGTGATCATTGCAACTCCTGGCCGCTTGCAGGATTTCCTGAAGCGTAAGTTAGTGAAGCTTTCCGCCGTCAATTACTTGGTGTTAGATGAAGCGGATCGCATGTTGGACATGGGGTTTCTTCCGACAATTGAATTTGTCATGGAGCTAATTCCTGTCAATCGCCAGACCCTTTTCTTCTCCGCAACCATTGAATCGTCCGTTGCCCACCTCATTAACGAGTATTTGAACAAACCGGTGCGCATTGCAATCGGTTCGGCGACCAAACCTGCGGAAAATATTGACCTTCATGTTTACGAAGTCGATCAGGACCGCAAGCTAAGTCTTTTGAACCATTTACTGGATCAAGAGCAAGGCTCGTTCCTGGTTTTCGCCCGCACGAAACATGGTGCAGACAAATTGTCGAAAAAACTTTCTGTCGGTGGAGTGAAGTCCACTTCCATTCATGGCGATAGAACACAAAGCCAACGAAATCAAGCTCTTAAGGGATTTCAGCAGGGTGCCTACAGGGTGCTGGTAGCGACTGACGTGGCCGCTCGGGGTATCCACGTTGATGGGATTGCGCACGTTGTGAACTACGATCTACCGCAAGTGCCAGAAGATTTCATCCACCGTGTTGGTCGAACTGGCCGCGCTGGTGCTCGTGGAATGTCTTCCACCTTCGGTACGCGGAACGAACGTGGTGATATTCGCAATATTGAACGCACGTTGAAAATCCAGCTGCTTCGTCAGGAAGTGGCTATCGTTTTGGAACGCGAAATAAAGGGTGGGGCTTCTGTAATTGAAATCCCCAGACCAGCCTTCTACGCCAATGCACCTAAGGGCGGCAGCAACTACAACCGCTTTAAGGCGCGCAAGCAACAGCGGGCAACTGGCCGATAGTTAGTTTCAAGCTGTCTGCGACATTTTCGACAAATTATTAAGGGTACGGAGCAATCCGTACCCTTTTTGTTGGTGTGCCGAGTCCCGGAGTTAGACCTAATCAAATTGAGGTCCAGACTCCAAAGCGCAGCAATACGTAGGCTTACACATTCAGGACTATTCAATTCAATCCAACTTTTCAAGCAGTCGTAACCCAAATGGGTTACTTCCTTTGGAGGATTCCAATTAGGCTGAAACAGCAGTATTCTTACTTAGTCGTAAGAATAGCAATACCGGTACAAAAGCTTAATTTTTCGAGATTGGGAAATGCGGAATATCTTCGTCCTTCCCGAACAAACGCTTCTGGAATGCCGTGATTGTGAAGAAATTTCACACAAGGATAATTTTATGTTTAACAAATTCCTCTCAATTACGCTTTTGGCTGCGGCATGTTTGCCTCTTCATGCGGCGTTCAATATTGGCGACGTCTTTGCTTCAATCGGCAACGGCAAAGTAGCAAGATTCTCGTCCACCGGAACCTTGTTGCAAACTCTGGACACGGGTCTTGGCGGATTTACTACGGGTAGTGTATTCGACTCTGCCGGCAATTTCTACGTCACTGCGTTCTCTGCGGGAACAGTTGCCAAGTTCAACAACAATGGAGTTCTGCTAAACGCCAACTACATAACCGGGTTGTCATTGCCGGAATCTTTGGTTTTCGACGCAGTTGGCAACCTATACGTTGGCCAAGCAGGTGGGAACATCCGAATGTACACGGCAGCTGGTGCCTTCATTAAGTCGCTGACTACGAATGGGAACTCCGATTGGATTGATTTGGCCGCCGATCAATCCACAATGTTTTACACCCATGAGAGCCCCAATGTATTACGAATTAATGCCGCAACGAATACGCAGTTGGCCGATTTCGCAAATCCGGGTGGCATAAACTACGCGTTCCGGCTACTGGGTGATGGTGGTCTGCTTTCAGCCAATAATACCCGTGTGATCCGTCTGAATGCTGCGGGTGCGATCACCCAAACCTACACACCTGCTTTGGTTGGCCTTCTTTTCGCATTGAATGTTGACCCGGACGGGTCAACATTCTGGACCGGTGACGCCTCCAACGGTGCGATTCACCGTTACAACATCTCCAGCGGCGCTTTGGTCAATACCTTTCCTTCGGGAGCACCTGGTAACTTCGCCGGCTTGTCCATTTTTGGGCAGATCACTCAGGCAGTTTCGCAATCCGATGCGTTTCTTGTGCGCTATGCGTCGAACCTCACTAGCGGCGATTCCGTGATCAACCTCACAAACACGGGAGCAAACGGCGCTGCATTGAACGGGCCCGGTTTTGGCGGAGCGGCGGGCAACATTTGCGTGAATGTCTATGCATTTTCACCCGATGAGCAGCTTGTCTCCTGCTGTTCCTGCCTGATAACTCCAAACGGTTTGGTTTCCCTTTCGGCGAATCTCGACCTGATAAGCAATACGCTCACGGGCGTTCGGCCCAACTCAATTGTGATTAAGTTGGTTAACGCCGGCGCAAGTGCAGATTTTACGGGAACGAACTGCACTAATTCCGCAGCCCTAGCAGGCGGGACAGCTTTCCCATTGGCTGGCGGCTTGGTAGCTTTCGGTACCACTGTACACAACACAAGTGCAGGTTCGTTTGTTGTAACCGAAACGCCGTTCTCGCGTGCATCGCTCAGTCCTGCAGAGTTGGCCAGCATCACTAATCGCTGCACCAATAACATTGGTAATGGAAGCACGTTTGGTATCTGCCGGTCCTGCCGAGCTGGAGGTTTGAGCCAAAGCAGATAAGTTCCATCAGGCTGGCTTGGTTTCGCAAACTAAACGGGCAACCCGGAAATCCGGATTGCCCGTTTTTTTGGTGCGCCGGTTGTTCGTGATCAGAATCTTGGAATACTACCCTGTCTGGGTCTTCGCCGCGATGACGACGCCTTGCCTAAACAACAGATCGGGGATCGGAAGCGGTGGGGATAAGTAGTGATGGCCGAAAGGTTGGCTTGTGTGATCTGGTCGAAAGAGGTGTGAGCAAACCGGCAGGG
>JAYTTF010000158.1:0-20414 GCA_043745195.1 Bryobacterales bacterium
ACGTTCGCCGATCAGTTCTGAACCAAGCAACGTTCGGAACAAGGTTTCAACAGATGGGGATGCATCCGCAAAATACACCCCTGCCAGAGCTCGATAAAAGTCCCGCCAGACAGGTTGCCGCGTAGTGCGCGAAAGTGCTCGGGTAGTCAGTGCCGCATTCCCATTTCGAAGCGCGGCATTCGCAACAACCGAATCGAACTCGCCTTGAGCGTTGATCATCGTCGCCAACCTTTGTGGATCGCGACGGTTCAGCAACTCAATCATCCGTGCCAAATCATCGTTGGATCGGGCGCTCATCCGCAATAGAATGCGCAACTCCGCAACTTCATTCCCAGCAGCATTGTAAGCCCTTTTCGCGTCGTCCAAAACCTGGTTTACGGTTTCATTCTTCAGCAATAGGGAGTAGGTTTCCAACTGTTGACCAAGTGCTTCAAATTGTAACCGGGACCTTTGATTGTCCACAAATGTGCGGTAAACGCCAACCACATCCTCGCTTCCCGGCTTGCTTTGAAGGTAGGCGAACTCAATCCTGCCGGCAACATCTTGAAGCTTCGCGCGGCGAGCACAATCGGCCAAAGTAACCGGACCAGCAATGTTCGATTGCATTGGTAGCCATGCTGCAAAACGAATGAGTTCCTCAGGAGTGTAATAAACACCAGCCGCATCGCTGATGCCTTCAAGTCCAGATCGCAAAACCGCTTGGTATCTGGTTTGGTCGGCACGTGGGGCGAGCGACTTCAATTTGGTCAAAGCTTCTTCGGCACGGCGGAGCTTAGTCATAGCAGCGCCATACTCGCGGGCCGCCTGATCGGCATTAACGGACTGCGCAAGCAGCGGGAACCCAGCTTCCCACAAAGGTACAGCCTTGGCCGTCATGTTCCAGTTAGCAAGATTCCTGGCAGCGGCAAAATAGTTGTCTGCCGCAGCAGGCCTTCCATCAATCAACGCCTGACGCAAAGTCTTCTCAGCCTCATCATTGCGGCCCTGACGCACGCGAACCTCGGCTACACGTTCAAGATACGAAGCATTCTTGTAGGAAAGGTCGTACAACTTTGTGTAGGTTGCTGCTAAATCATCCCAGCGGCGCAGACGTTCTTCCAGTGCAGCCTTATCAGTCCACAGATCCACACGTTCCGGCCTGATTCTTAGCGCTCTCGTGTAAGCATCAAGACTTGCAGACTGATTCTCCCAAGCGGTTTCCAACCGTGCCGTTACGATGGCCCAACGATGATCTCTGGGCGAGTCCGTCTCAGCTTTGGCATAGAAGTTCTTCAGCCGCACTACTTCGTTTCGAACTGTGGCAAACTGGGCCGCTTCTAAAGCAAGCACCCCATCATCTGGGAATTGATTGATCAGTTGTATGTACTGCTCCATTGCCCCGGCAAAATCATTCATGCGCGTAAGCGCAGGAATCAATCCGCGGCGGAAGCTTGCCGCCAGGCTTGGATTGCCCTTCGCCTCAGTAATCTTCTGTTGGTAAAACGCGGCGAGTCCACGGCTATCATTTTGCCGTGACAGCAAGTCCGACTTAGCCGTAATACAGCGTGCATCCAATGGGTGCTCCGCAAGCAAAGCGTCTGCAATGCGACCGCCAAGTGCAAACTGGTTAGACTTCGCGGCTTTGTCCACAGCCTCCAAACGCAAGTCCATCCCCAGCCCAGGCCACGCTTTGGCCGAGGCTTCAACCAACACGTTCACCGCACGCTCGTAATTTTTCCCACGCCAATGATAGTCAACCGTGGAACGCACAATACCCAATAGCAAAGGGTTCTCGCGATAGAGCGCATCCACGGAAGCGCCAGCCGCTTGCGTACGCCCAAGGTTTTCTTGCAGACGTGCCTTCTGTAATCGTAAACGGAGTTTCTCCAAGGGATCATCATTCAGCGACACCTGCCTGTCAATCACAGCCAACGACAATTCCTCAAAACCTTTATCCGTTGCCAATTGCCTCAACTGATCCAGCATTTCCCAGTCCGATGTCTGCGTAGCAATGGCCGTAGCCAGCCGCCCCAAATTTTCGCGGCGAGACTGCGCCTCCAACAGGCCAGCCCGCAATTGCAGTGCCGGAATGGTTGTAGTGGCTGGATCACTTACAGGCTGTAACGTAGCCGCCTCAATTGCGTCCCGCCACTGCGGTCGCAAACCAAGACGCACCAAACGGTTTCGTGATTTCGAATCCTGATCCAGCAGCACCGCTTTCCGGTATTCGCCGATTGCCTTCGCCATGTCCCCGTTGTTCTCATGAATGGCCCCCGCCTCGAAACCAAAAATTGCAGGTGACTTCAACCGCTTGCGTCCTTCGGCCAGAATGCGCAGCGCATCGTCGTACTGGTAGTAATCCCAAAACACGGTTGCGGCATTCAAATAGAGTTCACTACGTCCAGGGGCAGTTCCGGGCATTTTGTTCCAAACCGGCTTTGCCTTGTAGAACCATTCCCGGTCGGCGCTGATTTCCCCAAGCACCGTTGCTATGCCTTCATCGCCTGGATATGCGCGCTGCAGCTTTTCCTGAACAGTGAGAGCTTTCAGTACAAGCGGTGGATCAAATGCCGACAACGACCTATGCATCGCCACTGCACGACCGGCAATATCCAAATCCGCAGGCTGCTCATCGGCCATCGCCAATAGCATTGGCGCGGCGGTTTCATAATGGGAGCGCCAAGCCTCCGCTTCCGCCATCCAATAGAGCGCCGCAGGGTTTGACTTAACTAACTCCGCAGGCATTGCAGGATTGGCATTACGCAACGCGGCCAACTCCGCATCCAACTTCCCAGTACGAGAAAGGTAGGCAAAGAATTGGTCGCGCAAACCCGCATCATAGTGCCAGTTCGCGCGCATTAACTTTTCCCATGCAGCGGGGTTCGCAGTTCCCGCCGCAGAGTATGCGTTCAGTAAGTTCTTCACAAATTGCATGTGATGCGGAAACCGGAGGTTGGCATAAGAATTCACTTGCAGGAACAGTTGCGGATCCAAAGGACCATCTTCAAACGCTTTTGCAAAATACCGCTCAAGGTCCGATCCGGCAAATACTTTGGTTACTTGGTTTGTAAGCTCTGCCACCTTCTGATTTTGTTTTTGACGCAGAAGAAAGCGAGCTAGACGATGATGCCAGGAAGTGTCCGGGAATTGAGTGAGTGCTCGCCGATACACAGCCTCAGCGTCGGCACCAAATTTGTTTTGTTCAAAAAAAGCAGCGAGTTTCTCGTAAAGTGCAGGGTCATTCGGATTGCGATCCAATTCGCGGCGATACAGCGCCAAGGCATTCGGCATGCGCTTCAACGCCACTAAGCCAGCAATGTACCGATCCAGAACGCGAGCGTAATCAGGCGAGCGCGGCAGCCTAGGCTGTCCATCGGTTACGGCGCCTAAAGGACGATTCCCAGCCTTGGTGGCAAGTTCCGAAAGTAATTCATCGTAGATGGCAAACTCCGCCTGCGTTTCCTTTTTGGCTGCGTGTGAACCTGCCATTAGCAACGCGACGGTCACGCGGTGAGGACTATCTTTGAATGTATTCAGAAACAAGCGTCCGCGCGTTAGAACCGATGCCGTGGCACCATGTCGTCCGTATGCATCAATCAAACTGGCATGCAATTCGGGCCGGGAAGAAGAGTTGGGAAAGCGCTGGTCCAAAAGTGCAATTAATTCCGCAGCCTTGGCATGATGGAAGTAGGTAACAGACTTGTTCTCCTGTTGGCTCATTTCCATATCCAAATTTTGCCGGTTCAATAGAAGAGACAAAATTCCATTCCAGAACCCCGGGTGCGGATCCATGGTGCCAATGTCACGATAAAGGGAAAGATCGCCTTGTCCAAACCGAATCGGCTGGTCCGCAGCATCAACCAGCAGCCGCGTCAAGTTCACCAACGCCCGTTCTGAATTTGGGTTCAGCGCGTATTCGGAATAAAGCAATTTGGCAGATTCCGGCACATCTCCTGAAGCTTCAAACCATTGAGCCAACCAGTGAAGTTCGTCAACCGTCCAGGACAACTTGCGACTCTCCTTACGTTGCCTATATTCCAGAAGAATGCGGCGTCCTGCTGCTAAATTTCCTTGCTGCTGATAGTAATAAAACAGCCGCCCAACCGGGTCAATATTCCCAGGTTGCGATTGCAAACGGTTCCGCGCTGCAGCCAGAAACGGACGTTGCGATTTGGTTTCCTTTATGAGTTGGAAATAGTCAAAAACTAATGTGCTCTCCCAATCAGGCCGGAAGGACCTATCGTACAAGGCCAGCGCTGTGGCGCTTGATCCACGCGACTTTTCCAACCGCGCGCGCAAACGCAACAAACCTGCCTGATCCTTCGGAAAGGTTTTTTCAAAGGTATCTGTCAGCGCCGTGAAGTCGTTCCATCTTTGTTGCGAAAGCAGGTAATCGCCAAATGTGGAGTAAAGTGCAGATTCGCGCGGATAGCGGTTCAGAAAGCCTCGGTACTGCGTCACCGCAACATCAGCACCCAGATCCTGATCTTGAACAATTTGAATGGTCCGTTGTGACAACTTCCAAGCAGACTGCAGCTCCGCTGGAAGCTCAGCTTCCTGCGCAGGAGTTGGCAAGGAAATGGCTCGACGAAGTGCTTCTAATTCTTTTTGAGGCTCCAAACGGCGATGATGATAATCAGACTTTGCAATCCATGCATCCTGATTAGATGTGGAAAGTTCCGTGTACTTATTCCAATCGGTCTCCGCCGATGAAAAGTCCAATTGGCGCTCCGCTTCCAAAGCTCGTAGCGAGTAGAGCTCAGCGCGGCCGGGTGTTTGACCAATTACTTTGGTAAGCTCTTCCCTGGATTCCCGAGGCGATCTGCGCCAGGCAACCGGCCCACCGGGAACGGATAGAGTCTTGAAAAATACAGATTCCAAATTGCTGGCCAAATCGACAAAACGAACCCAATTCGAAAGGTCAGCCCAAAGCCCAACCCCAATCAATGCATACAAAGCAGGCAGATAAACTTTACGGGAGAATTTCAAGCGAAACCTCCTGCGAAGAAATATTGTGAGCCATGTCCTCTGCGGTCACGCGCACTTTATATGACCCGGGCGGAAGGTCGGCTGGGATGGTTAAAGCACCAGTGCTAGCCAAGGCTTGGGCATTCCACTTCAGAAAAGCAGGTTCGGCACCATGAAGACGAGCCACAATCGTTCGTGCTGATTCAGAAGCGAATGCCTTCACCTGAACAGCCTCGCCTCGCCGATAGCGCGCCTTGTCAAGCTTCGCCCGCACCAACGGAGCCTTACTAAGAATCACAAACGTCTTTTGTTCTTTGTAGACGCGCCCCTGGCGATCCCGCAAAATCAACCGCACAGGATGCGTTCCATCGGGAAGATCAGAAGGAGCAAGAAAACGAGTCTGCCAAACATTTTCTCCGCTCAGAAACTTCAGCGGCTTCACGATTCCGAAGGAGAAGAGTGCCACGATGCTTACAATCGACGGATCTGCATGAATGCGCAAAACAGGGTCACCGGGTCGTATCAAGCGCGGACGGAGTAGTGCACGCGGTGCGGCCAGAAACGATGTGTATGGGGTCACGAATTTGTACTTGCGGGAAAGCCGGATAATTTCTTCAATGGTGGCTTTATCTTCACCTTCACGATCAATTTTCTCAATCAGAGCATCCACGCGAGCCTTCGCCCACGTTCGCGGTAATTGCGGATGATCCAGGCTTCTATCCGGCAACGCAACAGAAGCCTTTGCATTTTGAACCGCAAAGTTGCCGCGACCCGGCTTCTTGTATTGTCCGACCCACGCTGGCATAGTTCCCGAATAGGGAGCGTCTTGCAAAGGATAAATGAAGTCGAAATTGTTCTTCGGTTCAGCAGTTAAACTTAGCCCAACAATTGGCTTTCGCCCTATTTTGCTGAGGAACGCATTCAGTTTGAAATCAGCAGGCTCAGAAGATCGAATCCATTCAAACACGCCGTTCAAACGGGCCATCGGTTTCAAAGTGCCAGGATTAGCATCGTCACCAATGGCCAACACAAAGGTGCGCGGCCTATTTGCTGCCGGCAGTTTGTTCCACGCCGATTCATACCACGGCACAAGACTACCAGGATGCGACATGCCCTCCGTGGCACCGCCATCCGTGAGTAGCACCAAATATCCATTTGGGCCGCTCTGACTTAAACCAGCTTCAAGCGCACTTTTCAGATTCGTTCCGCCCTTCAATCGATTGCTCTTCACCCAAGTCAGTGCGCGTTCAATTTCGTTGGATGTAGCCGCAGCAGTTGTAGGCTGGAACAACGTGGCCTGACTATTGAACACAACAACGTTAAACTTATCAGCCGGACGAAGGGACTTCAGTAGCGTTTCCAACGCGCGATAACCAAGTTCCAGTTTTTCCCACTGCATGGATAAAGAAGCGTCCAGCAGCGCAACAACATTACGAGGTGTCGAATCCACCGCAGTTGAAGGAGCAAGCACTGTAGAAGCACGGAAGAATCCGGGCTCCGTTGGATTTTCCTGAGCATCCCTGTAGGAAGCGATTTCCAATTGATTCGTCTTCGCTGGATCATAGGACCAGCGAACTCCGAAATCTTCCGTGAACGCAAAATTTGGCACTTCCAAACTGGCCTTTACCAGGTTTGCCGTCTGCTCTATGATCTTCAACGGATATGTCTTGCTGGTCAATTCAAAGTCGCGAATGGCATGCTTTGACTTCAATTCCGCCGTGATCCAAAGTCTGCCCGTAGTGATCGACTTATAGGCAGAAGGCCTCAGCGGTACAGCCAACAAAGAAGCCAAGTTCTCAACAGCCAGCCGGTCATGATATTCAATCTCAACCCTCTTGGTTCCATATGCCGGAATAGGAACCACTCGAGCAGAAAAGATAGCCGAACGTTGCGATTGATCCGCATCGCGTTCCCCCATTTGCAACAATCCCGGATCCAGCGATTGCAGCCGAATATCCTTATAAATTTCCTCCGCCCGCTTACGTTCCAGGATTACGCCTGCAATGCGAGTGGGCCCATCCCAAACCGCAAAATCGCTGACAATCGCCGAACCTGGCAACGAGAAAACATAGTTGCCTTCTAAGTTGGAACTGGTGCGGTTGCGAAAAATTTGGCGAATCAAAACACGTACACCGTTTTGATCGGCATTGATGTCTATTGACGTTTCCTCCAGGGAAAGAATCGCTGGATCAGGAAGTTGTTTTTCGCCGGGGATAAGCACCCCAACGTCTGCCCACAAGGGCACAATAAGTAGAAGAATCCCCAACAGGGCGCGCATTTTACAACTCCAAGTTCTTTTCAGGTACTCTTACCAAACCATTTTCGGTACCTATATAAAGATAACCCGCATGAGCAGAAAATGCCGTAACATTCAGCGATGGCAAGCCACTTTCCACAAAACGCCAACGTTGCTGTTTCCGACTGTAAACACCTAAACCTCTTCCCAGCGTTCCAACGTAGAGTGCATTGGCAGTCGCCAACATGGCATTGGGGTTTACGATAATTTCCTTGGGCATGTCAGGAAATGTTTCCACTTGAAGCGAGGGATTTATCTTCACCACCCCGCCACCATAAGTACCAATGAAATATTGATTGCCATAGGAAGCAATTGCCGTGATCCAATTGTGTTTCAAGCCAGAGTTGGCAGTAGTCAGGTTCGTCTTTACCATGTCTTTTTCCAGAATGGAAAGTCCCCCCAGAGTACCTGCCAAGAGCTGATTGCCAGCTACTGACAACGCGTAAACATGATTGTTCACCAGGCCCTGAAAACCATAAATGCTTCTCGCGCCCTGCGGATCAAGGAAAGTAATTCCAGCCGGAGTAGCCAAGGCAAGGCCCGTCGCCGTTGGCACAATGTCGGTCACGTGATTCGCAATCAAGCCATCCGCTTTCAACAAGGTCTGACGGATGCGTAAGTTGGAATCAAAGAAGGCAAGACCATTGGCCGTTGCAACGGTAATACGCTGGCGATCCGGCTCGTCAACAATACGATTCACGCAGAAAATTGTGGATGATTCAACGTGGGTCGCTTTCAGGAAATCAGCAGTAATGACGTCAAGACCATGGTCGAAATAACCGACCCAAAGTCGGCTTGAGGAATCGAAGGCTAACGCCGAAATGTTCCCGTCAGCAAGAAGCGCATCAGGTGCCTTCACCCATTGTTTTGGCCCCTGTTTTGACAGACTGTAGAGGCCTCCGCGAGTCACGGCGATCCACTCTTTACCAAATTGAAGAATCCGACGAACATCGCCTTCTAATGAAGTAGCGTTCGCCCGGCCGTTCAAAGGCACATTGATAACGCCCTCTTCAAGTGTCCCAATCCAAACTCCTGCAGAATTGGCAGCAAGCGATCGGGCGAAGTAACCAGGAGCAAGGATTCGTTCAAACTTTCCCATTCGAAAAAGAGCAACACCATTGGGAGTTCCAACGAAAGTTGAGTCCGGTGAAGCAGAGACCGAAAGAACTTGCACATCGGGTAGGCCTTGCGGTTCCGAAGTGAAAGTCAACTGTCCCGCCAGGAAATGACCCACTCCCTTGTCTCGAGTGCCGATCCACAGATCAGCCAACTCACCAGCCAAAGCAGTGATCTTAAGGTCCTTCAAGTTGGGATGAAGCCAATTCAGTTCGCGTCCATCGAACCGGAAAATACCAGCTTCCTTAGTGCCAACAATCAAACCAGAAACGCCAGTGGAAGCAATCGCCGTAATGGAGCGAAGCAAAGGCAGTTCCGGACGAACATGCCTGAAGGACTGGCCATTGAAAATCAGGATGCCTTCGCCGTCAGTGGCCACATAAAGCCATTCTCCAGTGCCATCTAAAGCAGGTCCGGTGGCAAGCGCAGTGATCGGGGACGGGGGTAAATCTAATCCACAGCGATAAGTCCTCGTAAGTGCGCCTTGTTCAGCCGTGTATTCCAGGAGTGCATTGGAAGAAGCTACATATAGTTTGCCCTGATAAGAAGCTGCATCAAGGAATGCAGAGGCAGCCGAAACAGGCTCATAACCTGCGGAGCTTGTTCGATTCCAAGGATTCAAAGTGAACCGGATCTGACTCTCCAAACTAATTTGCTGCTGCGAAAGCTTGACTACTTGATTGGTTCGCCACCAAATACAGGCGGCAAAGAACACACCAAGACCAGCAACCAATACGGCTATCTTGCTACCACTCACCCCACCACCAACAGGCTAACTTCAGGCCTGCAATTAAATCGAATCCGTTCCACATTGCCCACACCTCGGGTGATATGGATTTGCCCTTTGTCATAATCAAGCAACCCTTGAACGTACCTTCTATCTTTTACCGGTGCGTAAGGAGCACCAATCAATGGGATGCGAACTTGACCTCCATGAGTATGACCGCAAAGCATAAGATCCCATGGAAATTGGCCAAAGAACATTTTGGCATCCGGGTTGTGATTTAGGATGATCGTTAGATCCGAAGCTCCGGCAAGGGAGAACGCTGCATTGGCGTCCACTTCACGCATCCAATGATCCCCAACCCCTGCAAGCCTAAGACGTGATCCTCCGAAGTCCAAAAACCGGGACTGATTGTGCAAAATGGAAATGCCAGCTTGGGTCAGCAGTCTGCCGACGTAATTGTTGGCTGGCAATCCTCCAAAGACATTACCGTCATGATTGCCCAACACTGCATAAGTTGGAGCTAATGAAGAAAGCCAGCGCAGTGCCTTTTCGTAACTGGGTGCGTCGAAGGATTCCCCCACTGTGATGTAGTCCCCCGTGAGACAAATGACGTCAGGCTTGGTGGCTGCGCCTAGCTCAAATGCAGACTGAATGAATGCTGAAGTGACATAACTTGAAATATGCAGATCTGAAAGATGAAGAATCCGCAGCGGACGCCGTAAGGAACGCCCTCGAAGCTTCACTTGTTTTTCAGTTTGATCTAACCAGCCTGGCTCAACGAAACGCCCGTATCCCAGCGCGATGGTAGCTGGCACCCCTAGTCCAATTAAGAGTTGCCTTCTGGAAATGCTCACCGGATTAGCTGGCGGCTTGCTTACAGAAGCTGAAACACTTCTTCATTTCCGCCACTGTATCCGCGCCCTTGTATTCGTATTCAATGTTCGCTGGAATCTTGTACTTTTTATTCTTAAGGAGCTGCAGCACTTCCTTAATAGGAGTTTCGCCTTCGCCAAACGGAACGTTTGCGCCTTGATTCTTCTTCCGATCCTTAATATGCAATGTCACAATACGATCGTGATGTTTGGACAGATAATCCACTGCGTCAAAATTCGCAGCTGTGAAATGGCCAATATCCAGGTTGACGCAAATGTACTCAGACGTTCCAGACATAGCTTCGGCGAAGTCTTCAGCCGTGGCATATTCATTCTTTACAATGCGCGAGTGGTTGTGCATGCCCACCCTGATCTTCGCTTTCTTCGCGAAAGGATCAATGCGCTTTGCAGTAGAAACATTAGAAGACGCCGTTATCACTTTGCAGCCAAGCGCCTTCGCCATTTCAAAACCACGTGCAATTTCCTGATCCGTAAAGTTATCGCGGAAACTATAGTTATAAGCGTAAATGGTCACCCCAGCAGCCGCAGCTTTCTTGTGAAGAGCTTCGAAATGCGATAAAGGTGTTTCCAACCGCCATTTGCGAAGTTCCGGTTCCTTCATCCCCTGTGGCTCAGCATGGCCCTGCCACATCTCCATTTCCCCTAATCCAACTTCCTTCATGCCTTCCAGGCACTTCTCAAAGCTTCGATCGCGAAAGCTGTAGGATTGGGCTCCAATCCAAACGCCGTTAACCCGCGAATTAATCTTGGCAGCAAAACCGGAGGAGGCAACAAGACCACCTGCAAGCATCTGGCTAAATTCTCTTCTGTTTACCATGGTTCAGGCCCATCATATCATTCACTGACATCCGTTTCGCTTATCCTAAATACATAATGAAAATTACTTTTCGCGGCGCAGCGCAGACCGTCACCGGGTCCATGCACGAGATTGAGACAAATGGAAAAAGGCTACTGCTGGATTGCGGTCTGTATCAAGGCAAACGGCGCGAGGCGAATGAACGAAACAAAACATTTCCTTGGCCAGGAGCCGCAGTGGATTCCGTTCTGCTTTCTCATGCCCACATCGATCATAGCGGCAACCTTCCGAATCTTGTGAAGAATGGGTTTTCCGGCCCCATCTACACCACCGCAGCCACTGCAGATCTTTGCAGTGCCATGCTGCAGGATTCAGCGTTCATCCAGGAAAAGGATGCGCTCTACTTAAATAAGCGGAAAGCCCGGAGGCGCAGTATCGGCGTAGAAGATAGCAATGAAGAAGTACAACCCCTCTATACCGTCGAAGACGCTAAAAGGACATTGGAACTCTTCCGGCCTACTGCACTTCACACGCCTACCAATGTTGATGGATTGACTTACACCACCTTCGAGGCGGGCCACATGCTTGGATCAACTGCCATGAAGATTGAAACCGAAGGCAAGAGCCTCATTTTCTCAGGCGATGTGGGGCGCAAAGGTTTACCGATCATCCGTGATCCAGAAGTGATGCCCGACGCCGACCTTCTGATTATGGAAAGCACCTATGGGGATCGATTGCATAAAGATGAAGGTGCCGTAACGGACAAGTTGGCCGGAATTATCAATCGCACGGTGCAACGCGGCGGCCGCATTATCGTTCCTTCCTTCGCCGTTGGCCGTGCACAACAGTTGGTGGTGCTGATCCACGAATTGGCTAAACATGGTCGCATCCCATCGATTCCGATTTTTGTCGATAGTCCACTTGCCGTGAACGTGACCGAAGTGTTCCGCAAGCACGAGGAGTGCTTCGACGAAGAGGTTCGCGCTGAGTTTCGTAAACCGGAGGATCCATTTGGATTTAGTCATCTTACATATATCCGTTCCGTTGACGAATCGAAGGCGCTTAACGATCTGCGCATACCCTATTTGGTGATTGCCGCCAGCGGTATGTGCGAAGCAGGCCGCGTCCTCCATCATCTTCGGAACGGAATTGGCGATCCAAAGAACACAATACTCATCACTGGCTTCCAAGCGGAAAACACGTTAGGCCGAAAGATTCTTGATGGTGAACACGAAGTAAATATTTTTGGTGAACCAACTGTCGTTCGCGCACAAGTAGAAAAGATTAACGAACTTTCCGGCCACGCAGATCAGCGGGAGCTACTTACTTGGATGCGTCCCATTGTCACGCCGAAGTTGAAAACTGTGTTTCTTGTGCATGGGGAACCAATGCCGCAGGAAGCATTAAAACGCGCCATTGAGGATATGTATCAGTTGCAAGTAATTATCCCCAAGCGCGGAGAATCGTTCACGGTTTAGACTCGCGCCGCACGCAACGCAAGGCCACGGGCAACGGAAGTAAACTCGTTGCCCGCTTGAATTTTCGCAGCACCAAATCGGGATTCAAAAATGTTTCGTACTGCGGGAACGAACGAAGTTCCGCCAGTTAGAAAAATACGGTCAATAGATGCGGCTGGAGTTTTAGACGATGTCAGTAGGCGATCAACGCAGCTCTCAATCGATAGCAACTCGTCTTTGATCCAGCCTTCAAAATCGTCACGGGTCACTTTAACGTGAATTTCCACCCCGCCCTGATCGAACTCGAATGTGGCATTTTCAAAGGCGGAAAGTTGCAACTTAGTAGCCTGTACGGCTTTGTGCAATTGAAAGCCCAAGTCAGCTTGCACAAGGTCCATCAACGCTTCGATCTTTTCTGGCTCCACCGCTTGGACCCGCACGCTTTCCAACATGCGAAGCGTATCTTTGTTCCGCAACAGGGACAAATGGTGCCAACGCTCCAGCTTGTTGTAAACCCAACTTGGAACCGGCAATAATTTTCGGAAAGATTGTATTTGAGTACCCAATCCAAGTGCTGGAGACACCAGATTTCTGACGATCTTTGCATCAAACGCATCGCCCGCAAGTCCTACCCCTTCATTGCCAAGCAAACTTTTCCCGCGACGAGCCATGGCCCTAAAAGTTGGTCCCACTCGAAGTAATGAAAAGTCACTTGTGCCGCCACCAAAATCGCCGATCAGAATCAACTCATCATGATCCAACGTTGATTCGTAATGATAGGCAGCGCCCATTGGTTCCAGCTCATAAACTACCCGTCCAAAGCCGGCCAGTTTTAAGGCATCGCGCAAACGTCCCAGCGCGTAGTCGTCATCTTCTTGGGTATTTGCGCCCACAAAACGAACCGGCCTGCCTACAACGACGGTGCTTATCTTTGTCGAACATTGCCTTTCTGCTTCGCTTTTAATGTCGCGCAGAATAGCAGCAATCAGTTCTTCCAGCGTGAAGGCTTTGTTGAAAACTTCAGTAGCTATCAACGTTCTCGAAGCCAGGAACGACTTCATCGATTGAATTAAGCGCCCCTTGGTTTCCGCTGAAAGATAGCGCTCCATACCATGCGGACCGCTAAAACTTTTGATGGTTGAGCGTCCCGCCACTTTCTCCATCTCAAGATACAGCAAAGAACGGTAGGATTCCGTCAGTCCGCCTTCCGTAGAAAAGCTTGCCAGTTGTGGAATTCCATCAGGACCGATCCAGGCGATTGAGCTATTGGTGGTGCCAAAATCCAGGCCAATGGCAGCGCTCATGCAGTCTTGGTTTCTTCAAGAACTTCAAAGAACTGATTCACATCTTCAGGCCTTGTGTGGATGTGAGTGGCAATACGCATACGCTCGGATTGAAGAATCCAAATTCGCTTCTTCGCGCAAGCGGCTGCGAAGCGTTTGTAATGGTCGGGAGTCATTTGAAAAGATACCAGAGAGCCAAACATACTGTCGTTATCGGGGGTCAACATCTTCAAGTATGGCAGCTTCCGGGCGCGGTCAAAAGCATTGCGGGCAAGTTGGTGGATGCGGTTGTAAATACGATCGGGCCCGATGGCGTTGGCAAAATCCAAGCCCGCCATCATGCCCTCAAAAATGGCTCTGTTGTTGGTTCCCATCATCATGAACCGAGCCGCTTTCAAATCTTTGTTCTTCCATGCATCCGTTGTGATGGCAGGCCACAACTGGTCCAACATTTCTTCACGGATATAAAGGAGTCCGCAACCAGCTGGTGCAAACAACCATTTGTGCGGGCTTCCCGCCATGAAATCGCAACCCAGGTCGTGCATGTTCACTGGAATCTGGCCGTGCATGTGAGCACCGTCCACCAATGTGATGACGCCTTTGGCCCTGGCGGCCGAGCAAATTTCTTTCACCGGCAGTATCAGCCCAGTGGTTGTCGTAATTCCAGAAAAGCTGAGAACGCGCGTGCGTGGACCAATGGAACTGATCAATAAGTCAGCAATCTGGGCAGGATCGCGCGGTGGAAGAGGTATTGCTACTGTCTTGATCGCAACACCATGCCGGGCTTGGCGCACCGTCCAACCGCCTTTGCCGGAAGGGTGCTCCTGATCGGTCATAATGACTTCGTCACCCGCAGACAGGTCCAACCCTGCAGCGACAGTGCTCATTGCTTCGGTTGCGTTGTGCATCAAAGCTAATTCGTCTTTTTTACAACCAAACTGCAAGGCAAGTTTTTCCCTATGGGCATCAAGAGTTTCATATCCCCACCGCGGATAGCCATCCACCTCAAGCGATGAGGATTTTTCCTGATACTCAACCATTGCCGACACCACTGGTTTAGGTGCCACGCCAAGGCTTCCGTTGTTCATATAGGAACGCCAACCGGGCAATAGAAACTGATCGTCACGAATAGCGCGCCAGTACTTTTCCGGTGCCGATTGAGACAGCGCCGGATCTGGTAGAGGAAGCGATTTCAGGCTCATAGCCATAGCTGGCAAACCTAGCATTGCAGCCAGGGCATTCCTACGATTTGGATCCGTCATCATTTTTGAGTATACAAGCGTGCTAGTATTCTTTGTCGTGAAGCTAGTTTTTGTACTCTTGCCGCTGTTGGCCATCGCCGCCAACGAAGATGCCCCAACTTTGTTCGCACAACACTGCCAGGGCTGCCATCGAGAAGGCCATACCACCCGAGCGCCTTTACCCGATGCTCTCAAATCAAAGGCCCCAAAAGATATTCTTGTCGCATTGGAAAGCGGCACCATGAAGGCCCAAGCAGCTCAGTTGAGTAATGAACAACGATTGCTGCTGGCCAATTTTCTAGGAAGTGTCGATGCAGGCAAAGTTGCCATGACCGGTTTTTGTGCAACCGGCACGCAAGCACGCACGGACTCCACTTTTTGGAACGGCTGGGGGGTGGACGCAAAGAACTCACGCTTCCAATCAGCCGATCAAGCAAAGCTGGGATTAGCAGATTTGCCAAAGTTGAAGCTGAAATGGGCCTTCGGATTTCCGCAATCGAATTCGTCATTCGGACAACCCTCCCTGGTGGGCGGCAAGCTTTATTTTGGCAGCGAAAATGGCACAATCTACTCTGTGAACGCTAAAACCGGTTGCATCTATTGGACCTTCAAAGCCCCAACCGTCGTTCGTACAGCAATCACAATTGCGGGCACAACTCACAATCGTTACGTCGCCTATTTTGGCGACACGCAGGCCAATGTCTACGCTCTTGATGCGGAAACAGGAAAACAGCTATGGAAAACAAAATTAGATGACCATCGCTTGGCAAGAATCACCGGAGCGCCAAAATTATATGAGGATCGCCTCTACGTGCCAGTTTCAAGCACTGAGGAAGTTTCCCCGGCAAATGCAAAGTATGAATGCTGTACTTTTCGTGGAAGCGTTGTCGCGCTTGACCTTGAAACCGGTAAAGTGGCATGGAAAACTTACATGATTCCTGACGAGCCGAAGCCTGGAAAAAGGAATTCGGCGGGCACTCAATTGTTTGGCCCGTCCGGTGCAGCCGTCTGGATGACCCCGGCCATTGATACCAAGCGCAAAGCTTTGTATGTGGGAACGGGAAATGGGTATTCAGATCCCGACACAGCCTACTCAGATTCCATTCAAGCACTCGACCTTAAAACAGGAAAGCGGCTTTGGGTGAAGCAAATTACCAAAGGAGATGGGTGGAATTTTGCTTGTGTGAATCCCAACAAAGCGAGTTGTCCTGAGGTCTCCGGCCCTGATGTAGATTTCGGAGCGCCTCCAATTCTGGTGCGAACACGGGAGGGAAAGGATCTTGTTGTCGTTGGCCAGAAATCAGGAGTCGTTCATGCTCTGGATCCCGATGCCGACGGTGCCATTCAATGGCAAACTAGAATCGGCAAGGGTGGATCACTTGGCGGTATTCAATGGGGCATGGCTGCCGATTCATCCCATGTCTATGCCGCTTTGAGTGACCGTACCCCAGGCAAGCCTGAGTTGGAGGGAGGCTTGTTTGCTCTAAGCCTGGCAAACGGTGGAAAGATATGGAGCACTCCGGCACCTCAACCGGATTGTACAGGTGTACCAAACTGTAGTGCAGCACAAATGTCTCCAGTTTCAGTGGTGCCAGGAGTAGTTTTCTCCGGTTCCATGGACGGGCACATCCGCGCTTATGAATCGACTGCGGGTAAAATTGTTTGGGATTTCAACACGAGACGGGAATTCGAAACTGTGAATGGAGTTAAGGCAAAGGGTGGATCAGTGGGCGGCGGGTCTGGCCCTGTAATAGCTTCGGGAATGATCTTCGTCAGCAGCGGCTATGGAGCACTTGCCGGCATGCCCGGGAATGTACTTTTAGCTTTCGGCCTTGATTGAAAATAAATTTACTGCGGAAGCTGCTTTAGCAATTCTGGGTAGACGTCCTTTGCAAATTGGACTGCCGATTTACTGGCCCCTTCAATATCTCCACGCTGAATCGGGGCAATCACACGCACCAGACTTGTATCCGTTCTGTTCAACCGGATGGCGTCGGTGATCACGAATAACTTTGCCGTATATTCGCTTGCGACAGTGCGTTGGCGGGATTGATACCAATAAAGAACAACATTTTTCGAATCCCCTTTCTGCACCACATAGCGGTTCAATTGAATATCTGGAGATCCTGGCACGCTGATAGTCGTAATTTCGTTACTCTCCTGCACCCAACCGTTGCCGGGAAGGCAGTTCTTAGGGGAATGGGGAGCTATGCCGCTTCGCTGGGATTGAAAATAGGCCACATAAAGATTGATCAGCCCTCCAGCGCCCGCATAATCACGGTTCAAGTAGTCGGAGGATTTCAAAACTTTTTGTATCTCGTCTTCAAGCGGATATTCACGCAACATACGCCAGCCGCCGAACGCCGAAGCTAAAGTACTCAAAGGCGAAATCTTTGGTATATTCTCACTTCGCCGTTCAATAGCAAAGGCACCAACTGCTTCTGCCATCAGCAAAACGGTGACGATAATTGCAAAACGTGATTTCAGAAATTCCATGTTTTCCTTAAGCGAGTACGGTTGCGTTGCGCTTTTCATTCCAATTGAGAATAAAACTGAACATTTGGTGAGCCATCGCCAATAAAACTCCGGCAATTAAGAAGACAACCCATCCTTCCATTTCGTGAAACACTCCACGAGCCAACTCAGGATTAATTTCACTCAAAATACCAGTGACCGTTACACGGCCAGCGTTGGCAATAATAGCAATCGGAATCGTGGCTAGTAGCATGTAGAGCCTCATTCTCGGACGTTTGTCGAAAAAGTAGGCATACACAAGAGACAAAAAAGTTAAGGAAAGCAGTGATCGAATACCACTGCATGCCTCCACAACCGATAATTTTTGACTCGCCAATTCCAGAATGTTGCCATCGCGAAGTACAGGAATTCCGATTAGAAGCAAAACATTTTCCGCAACGCTGCTGGCAAATAATTGAAGTGGAAACGTAATTCGGTTATAGACAACAGAAGGGATAGGAATCATGAAGATCAACAGGGTAAGTGGAAAGGCCAATGCTCTAAGAAATTGCCACCCACCAGTGGCCAGAACCACTCCAACCAAAGAGATTAATAGCGCTGATCGTTGCAAAAAAAACTCAGCACCCAACGACCCTATGTAAAGTTGGACAATACCCCAAAGAATCAGAAACAAACCCACAACCGATGGCTTGGCTTTCAGCTTGGAAAGTTCGTTTCGGTTATCCCACGCCACATAGCCTGCAACCAAGGGGACAAAAAAGGCGTGCCCCATATCATCGTCAAGATTCCAATGCTTCACCAGCCCAACAATCACGGGAAAATATGCCAGAACCAGGAAAACACCGAACCAAACGATCGGCTTCCAGGGTATTTGCGGACTAGGCTCAATCTCATTCATTCGAATATCTTAATTATATCGTGAATTTAGCAAGGTGGTTCAACGAAGATAGCTCTTAACCCCAGAAACAACCCAGACGGAACCCCATTGCACATCCTTCGCCGTCCTGTACTCTGCCTTATTTTTCTTTGTAACTCTCACTTTTTTAATATTTTCAACTTGGCAAACCTCCAATTCAACCAAACCTGGATGATAAACCGGGCGTCGAACAATTCGACCAGTAGCCGCACTCACCGGCTGCCTCAAAAACACCACGAAACTGTACTTTTCGTCTTCGTAACCCATCGTTCCCTGCTTCAGCTTTCTATGCATGGAAGACCGTTCCACCCTCTGCGAGAAGTGACACCAATCGGGTTTCACCATGGGGCATTCCCGCGAGTGAGGACAAGGTGCAACCAAATATCCACCCAAGCTCAACAGTTGTCTACGGACAGCAAGTACGTTTTCCCAACCCTTTGTGGTTCCAGGTTCTATAATGACTATACCCAGACGGCTTGCCGCCCAGGCTCGCTCCACCACCTGCTTACGTGCGGCGTCCGAAAGCTCTCCCAATGTGTAGCTGGCAATCACCAAATCGGATTCTGGAAATTCGGTTTTGTTCGGCAGGTCGGTTTGAATGAAAGTTGATCCAACCAACAACTGCTTGGCTTCAGCAAAAAAAGCTGAATCACTATCTAAAAGAGTAAGCGCAGTCTCCTCCCCAAAGACTTTCTGTGCTGCCAGGGAAGCCGCCCCTGTTCCAGCTCCCAAATCCAAGATGCTTTTCACCGCTGGGATATGAACCGCAATTTCCGAAAGTACGGTGACAGCAACGGCATAAGTGGCTGGCATCCTCGTTGCCAGATAGGCAATCGCTTTATGCTGTGCCCGCAGTGGAACAGTGAAACTGTCCCTGGCCGCACGATAGTGCGCCGACAGTTCCAAAGCAGCCGCCTCCAGAATGGCGAAGGGTACTGTCTGAACGCGGTCTTCAATATAGTTTTTGACGGAGTGCGGAAGCTGCACACTTCCATTATGATGGGCTCAATGATTCGACGAGCATTGTTTGCACTTTTCCTCCCAGCCTTCTGCGCAGCAGAAATTCGCTGGACCGAAATAAAGGACCTCGGCTTGGAAGGTCAGGGTTGGAAGGAACTCAAACATCCCTACGACCGGTTACCGGCAAAAGCCGAAGGAGTCGTCCGCGGACCCGTCTGGTCCCTTGCAGAAGATTCAGCAGGCCTCCTGTTCCGATTTCAATCCGACGCCACCGAATTGCGCGCCAAATGGACCTTGCGAAAAAACAAACTCGCGCTCCCTCACATGCCTGCCACTGGGGTAAGCGGTCTGGACCTCTATGTTTTAATCGAAGGGCGCTGGCGTTGGCTTGCAAACGGAAGGCCAGAAAAATTCCCGCTCAACGAAAGCACCCTGGTTACAGGATTGGAACCCAAGCCCCGTGAGTTCATGTTGTACCTTCCCCTCTATAACGGAGTGGATTCGGTAAAACTGGGCATTCCCACCGGCGCCAAGTTCGCCCCCGTCTCCAGAACAAACCGGAAGCCAATTGTGTTCTACGGCTCCTCCATTTTGCAAGGCGGTTGTGCCGCAAGGCCTGGAATGGCTTATCCGGCCATCATTGGAAGAATGTTGGATGCCCCAATTATCAATCTGGGATTTTCGGGCAACGGAATGTGCGAACCAGAGATGGCTGATCTGTTAGCTGAATTGGATCCTTCAGTTTATGTTTTTGACGGTCTTCCCAACCTGAGTCCTGAACAAGCAGTGGAACGTGTCGAACCTCTGCTGGCTAAACTTCGCAAGGCGCATCCCAAGACTCCCATTGTGTTAGTAGAAAACGTAATTGCGCAAGGTTCCCTCGCGCTGCCTTCTCGCAAATCCTCCGCCGTGAGAAAAAACGAAACACTGCGCAGCATTTTCACAAAACGAAGCCCTGATGATCCGAATCTTTTCTATGTCATCGCCTCATCTCTATTTGGCGACGACGACGAAGCAACCGTTGACGGCGTCCACCCAACCGACCTCGGTTTTCAACGCATGGCCGAAGCAATTGTTCCCGCCGTTCGCCAGGCACTTGAGCGGATTAAGTAGTGCCCGTTACCGATTGGGGCTGGTTGATCACCCCAGAAGAAATTGAGTCCTGGATTATTCATAACGATGCAGATGTGCTCGCAATTCACAAACCTGGCTTAGTAAGGCCGCAAGAATAACTACACAATATATATCGCTATTGGAACATTATGTGTAGTCTTGAGTGCGGCGTCTCCTCTATTCCGGTTGTGGCT
>JAYTTF010000159.1:0-20413 GCA_043745195.1 Bryobacterales bacterium
CTCGCGGCGACGCCCTTGCGCTTCGCTATCACTTCACCTCCATCAGGTTGTGAAAAGGACTTTCACCTTCAAACTGTCGAACATGCTCGGCACACAAAGCGGGCAGCTTCTTTCGATGCCGCCCGTTGATTGATAGCTTATGGTTATGGACTAAGGGACTTTGATGTCAGTCTCTGTCAGCCAGCTTGCCCATTCTTCGGTCCAATCTTCATCGCCAATGCCACCGAGGAACTTTGCCGATTGATCAAAGAATCCATCATCTGGTGGTTGTACCCAACCTGTACGAAAGATTGGGCTGGCGAACAAACCGGAAAAATCTGGGTCGCTGGATTCGAAGGGCTTCGCAATCAGCGGGTCAGTAACGACGAAGTTCTTACCGCCCCCGCTCCCCTTTGTGCCTTGTGCGAACGCCAGGTTGTAAGGAGCCGAAGCCAATCCGGTCACTAACAGTTGTCCATCAAGAGTGTTTGCACCCTTTGATCCGATGTTATTGTTCCAGCAGAGTACGCCGTCGATTTTTACGTTACCTGCGTCCGCCTGGGTCTGGGTAGCGGCGTCATTAAAGTCCAAGCAGGGACTGTAGAAGTTCGACACAATCATGTTGCCGAAGGTCGCACGACTGCCGCGTCTAAGGAAGATACCGGGCGAGTTGGCTTCGTCGAACCCGGGGTTGCCACTTCCAAAGTAGGTGATGTTGTAGAAAGTAGGATTGGAGAACGGCACAGCAGCTTGGTCGTACTCACTATTGTCCCCTTCAATGCCGCGGTTGCCGGGTTGATCGGGGCTCTGATACATCAAACCAAATTGAACGCGGCCTGTGTAGCCGAGTTGGTAATCGGTGAAATCATCAGCGCCAAGGCCGCCGATAAGCCATTTGGCATCATTATTGCCACCGAACCATTCAAACATGTCATCCTTTCCGTATATGGATTGGAGGTGTTCGGAAACGGTGGCCTTGCCGCAGGCACCCCAAGTGAACGAATTCAGTTCGTTGTTGGGCGAAAGAATTGTACCGGCGTATTCCACGCGAACATACTTCAAAGTGCCGCAGTTGTGGTTCGGGTCTGTTCCACCATACAAGCTGTCAGGGTTGCCGACCAAACCTTCGAGGTAGAAAGTGCCCGGAGCGTTCTTACATCCCTCGGTACCACAGGTGGCACCGACGGCGATGTTGCCGCCAACGTTAATCGGAGCCTTACCCAACATTGCGAGTCCGCCCCAATCGCCGCGTGAGCGTTGACCAAACGGAAGCGAACTGGTCATGATGATGGGACGAGCCTTGGTTCCGCTAGCCATTATCTTTCCATTCTGAGTGACGATCAACGCGGAAGGAGGCGTGGTTCCAGGCAGTCCGACAACAAACGTGCCAGGTTCAATAGTAAGAGTCGCGTTGTTCTTCACATAGATTACACCCCTAAGATCCCACTGCGTGTCGTTGGTAAGTGTGCGATCAGCGGTGATGTCTGTAGTGATCTGCGTAACACCCTTAATAACGCCAATCTTCATATAAGAAGTTTTCAAAACGCGGGTTGCGGTGTAGTCGCGAAGTTGAACCACGATGGTGTGCATGCCCAATTCGTTTGGAACTGTGATGGCCGGAAATTTTCCGCCATCACCCACCAGTACAGCCTTCGTCGTCTCTGTTAGCTGAACGGGTTGAAAACCGGTTTCAAGCGTTCCGCCGTTGATATCGGTAGGAGCTTCGCCACCGCCGGGAAGAAATGTTTTCCTGCCGGTTTGGTTGTTTTGACGGTATACGAATACCGTGTAGGGATAAAGGTCCCCGTTGGTTTTAACGGTCCAACGCAGCGTCAACGATTGACCGGCCTGGTAAGTATATTTATCGCTCCAGATCCACATGGATAGCTTGGTGCGAAAGCCGTTGGTAATGGAAGCGCCGGGCTGGGATTCAGAAAAACTCCGGGCAGTGGCCAAGCTTACGGGCCGGAATTCTTGCGCCGTTACACAAACTGAAGCGCACAGGCCAATGGCTAGTGACAGATTTACTCGCATTTGTTTCTCCTATTAATACTGCTTAGAAAAGTGAATAACTTAAGCCGACCTGAAACGTGCGGCCTAGACGGTAGTCGCGTTGAACGAAAGTCGCTTGCGTCCAACGATAGTCGTTGTTGCCAAGATTTTCAGCCTCGAAACGTAAGGTCCATCTACGCTTTTCTCCGCGGCTGTACTGATACACAAAATCCAGATATGTATTGCCTTCCTGGTAGATGTCCGGCACACGGAAGGTGCCTACATCGGAAATTCGGCGGGAAACATAGTTGGCGTAAAACTTGGCGTCGCTACCCCATTTGGGTTTTTGCCATTGAAAGACGCCGTTTGCAATGTAGCGTGATTGTCCCAATAATGGTCGTGATTGAGATGTCACGATAGTGGCATCTTCTGGTTTAATTTGGATACTGGAGTCGACAAATGTGAAATTTCCCGAGATACTAAACTCTCGCAACTTGCGCGATACGGAAGCCAGGGAGCGGCGATACTCTAACTCCAAACCGAAATTACGAGCACCTTTCGCATTCACAAAGGTCTGGCGAAGGTCATTCGAGGGGACGATTGTTTGTTCAATTGGATCCTTGAAATGCTTGGCAAAAAAACTTATCGCGATTAATTGGTTGCCGCCAGGGAAGACTTCCCAACGTGCATCGTAGTTGCTGATAGTGGCCCGTTTCAGCAGCGGATTTCCGGCAACGACGAATCCACCCAACACGTTGTTGAAATCGAAGGGTGACAGTTCCCGAAAATCAGGCCTGGAAAGCGTCCTGCTGTAGGAAAGCCTGAAGTTCTGAGTCTTAGATATGGAATAAATGGCGTTCACCGAGGGGATTGGATCACGATTCTGGAGGCTGGCCAAAATCGGTTTGGCATTTGGAACACGGTTGTCGAAAGTGATCACTTTTTGTTCTGAGTCTTCGACGCGCAATCCACCCTCAATGCGCCATTTAGGACCCAGCGTCAAATCGACCAGGGCATAACCAGCGTAAGTATTTGTTTCCGCAGAGTAGGTGTCCGTTCCACGGGTGAATTCGTTAATTTGAAATCCATTGGGCCGGATATTACTTGGTGAGAACAGAGTGTTACTTGGTTGGAATAAATCCAAGGTGGTAAATTGTTGAGGCCCAAAGATGAAGCGGCGAGCCTCAAAATCTCTGCGGCGAAACGTCAACCTAACACCGGTTTTGAACAAGCCGGAGATCGAGCCCTTGAAAAATGGGACGCTGTAATCAGCCAACGGTTCATAGATACGGTCCTTGAGTCCGGAGAAGAAACGAACGCCGGAAGATCCCGACGCCGAGTAGCGGTAACGGCCATCCGGCAAAAGGTTGCGGATCACTTCACGAAGGTCCGGCTCGTCGCGCTTAGAATCGGAGTAAGTGAACTGCCAGTGAATTAGGCTGTTGCGCCATATTGGGAAAGAGTGATCGCCCTCTACACCCGTTGATAACAAAGCTCGCTCTACATAGCGAATGCGCTGAGAGGAAAGAGTGGAATCGATGCCACCGTCGTAACCCGAAAATTCACGGGCTGACTTGTCGGCATCGTGTGTGTAAGTGTTGCGAAAGACTAGTTTGTGATTGTTATTAATACGAGTGGCGATGTTGAAAACTGCACCTAATTTTGCGCTTTCTGAATATTCCCGAAAATCCGGATAATCGGTGAATACGATTGGCCCCGTTCCACCTTGCCGAATATAGCGCTGCGTCTCCGTTTGATTCTGCGACTTGTTGGAGAGGCTGATAGCTCCAACAATGCCGAACCTGCCAAAAGTGCCGCCGGCAACCATTGACCAGTCCAGAGCAGGCCGCTGCGAAGCAGTCGCGGTTGGTTCCCAAATATTGGAGAAGGATTGACCGAAGCTTTGCAATTGCTGCTGCGAAAATTGTCCAACGTTCAAACGTGCATCGGTGGGTATGCTTGCCGGAAGTCTGCGGGAACCTGCGCCAAACCCAAAAAAGTCGTTCGAGCCTCCGGGAAAGGAAAGAAATTTATTGAAAGTGGTGGCCGTGTTGAAACCGGTTTTCATCGTGATATCGAAGATTTTCGCAGTCGGGAATTCAATGGTTTTCAACTGCACCAGTCCACCGGAGAATTCAGCGGGCATGTCAGCCGAATAGGTCTTGAGAATCTTGATGTTTTCTATCATGCCGGCGGGAAACATATCCAATGGCACCACGCGCTTTTCAGGCTCAGTGGTTGGAATCATCGCGCCATTCAATTGAGTGGAACTGTAACGCTCACCTAAGCCACGAACATAGACGAATCCGCTACCAACAACGCTAACTCCGGTGACCTTTTGCAGTGCTCCAGCGGCATCGGAAGACGCACCGGAAGCCAACTCCTGACGGCTTATGTTGTCGCTAACCACCGACGAGAGTTTTCGTTCCTGCAGCATGGCTCCGGCAGTTGCGTCGACTGCATCGACTTTTTCGGCCACTTCGAGCGTTGTAACACTTGATTTATTGGCTAACACCGTACTGGCCTCAGTAACTTCACCAGGCTTCACCACAACACTGGTCAGCTCCACCGGCAAATAGTTGGTTGAAGCAAAGCTCAAAGTATAGGTTCCGGGAGAGACCTTGAGAACAAACTTTCCGTCGGAATCGGTAACCTGTTTATCGCTCAGTTGGCCGTTGAGAGCGATGGTTACACCGGCGATGGGTCGTCCGGTTTGGCTATCGAATGTACTGCCACTTACGGTCCCAGTAGCAGGTTGGGACCTGATGCCTTGAACCAAAAGAACTGCGAGAAGAAATTGCTTATTTAACAAACAAGGTTACCTCATTGGAATCCACGCCGTCGACGAATACCCGCAAAGCGACGCGACCGGTTATGAACGAGCGGTTAGGAATAATTACATTCAGTTGCCATAAGCCCGGAGCGTCCGGATTCAATCCGCTGAATTGCACAGCAGCTTCCACGCCACCAATAAATACTTGCGGAGTGGACCGCGTGCTTGCGAGAGGGCTTGAACCGGGAGCTGCACCGTCAACCACCGCCCGGTTAAATGCTCCTGGACCAGTTCCGTACACAGAGATGACATCACCCCTGTTGGCCGCCCCTGTGGCCGAGTTTTCAGTCACTCCGTCTTGATTGCGGATTGCGCCTCGTGGAGGATTTTGTGCGTCTTTTGTGAAGATACCTGGGGCGCTGGAAATTACTCGGACGGCACCGCTAATTGTGCTGCCAGATGCCAAAACGATCTGTACTGGACGAAGACCGGGCTGCGTGGCATTGGGCATCAAAAAAGTGATTTGTGAAGCGCGAACATCATATAATGCAGCATCCACTCCATCAATAGCGACGCGAATGCCACCCAGCGTTTTCGGCAAAGGGAAGCTGGATGCCGTCGTTGCTTGAACTCCGGTGAATGCTCCAAATGCGGCTACCCATGATCCCGAAGCCACCGGTTGCTCGCCGCGAAAACTGGCGTTGTTCACAATCGTTACCTGGGCGAATAGACTCGCAATCGACAAAAAAATGGGTAAGAGGGTCTTGATAGACATAAATTGCTTGAGGCTCCTTTAGAAGAGAGACAAAAGTGACAACACCGTTTTGCGAGAGGGGAGTGGTTCGCAAGAAGAATCTCATTCGCCCTTGAGAATAACAACCCACCTGTTTCAGTTCGATTACGGCTCGGTGACATGTTCGCTTCAAAAATTTAATAAACAGTGGCTTGCTTTGGGCATTAGTTCGCTATCCTGAAAGACTATGCGTTTGGCAGTTAACGGGTGGCGTATTCATGGCCGCCGCACCGGTGTGGGCAGGTATCTTCTAAATATCGTGCGCTATTGGGACCGCGACATGGTGAGCAATACCATCTTCGACAAAGTGACCTTCTATAGCCAGAAGCTGTTAGACCGTGCCGATGCCCCTTTACCGCCCAATATTGACGAACAAGTGCTGGACCCCGATTGCCGCATGCTGCTGTGGGAGAATCTACGTTTTGGACCTACCGTCACCGATGATGTTCAGTTCTGCCCATCCTTTTCAAGGCCTCTGATTGCCCGTGGCCGCACTGTGGTTACCAGTCATGACGCTGTGCAACATTATTATCCCGAATTGTTTCCTTTCTACACGCGCCTGCTCTACAAGTCACTCTATGGCTGGAGCGCCCGCAATGCCCATCTGGCCATTACGGATTCCGAAGCAGCTCGTCGGGACATTGTGGAAGGATGGGGCGCGGATCCCAAAAGAGTACGGGTGGTATATCTTGCCCCTGCAGAAAACTTTCGACAAGCGAAGGACGATCCGGGAATTCCCGGGGCTCGTCAGAAACATGTTGGCTCCAGTGCACCCTACTTCTTGTTTGTCGGGAAAATGTCAGGACGGCGGAAGATTCCAGCTTTGTTTGAAGCCTTCGGAGAATTTGTGAAACGAACCCAATTTCCCCATCAATTAGTGCTTGTTGGTATGAACATCCACAATCTAGACTTAGTCAAAATGATTCACGATAACGGAATTGAAAACCGTGTCAGCGTGTGCGGATACTTAAAGGACGAGGAGTTGAATCTGCTCTATAACGCCGCTGACGCCATGGTGATGCCGTCTGTTTATGAAACCGTGTCACTCCCGGTGATGGAGGCGCAGCGCGTTGGTGCTCCCGTAGTTTGCATTGGCACCGAGGCCATGCGCGACATCACTGGCGGTGCTGCGGAGTTGGTGGACAAACTGGAAGTCCCGGCTTTGTTTGCAGCTATGCAAAGGTTGGCCCAAGATGCCGATTACCGCGCGGAACTATCGGAACGTGGCCAGGAGAATTCCAAGCGCTTTTCCTGGAAGAAGACAGCCTGGGAAACTCTGCAAGTGTTGGAAGAGGCGGCCAAAGGCTAATGGAAACCGAGTTCAGTCGCGAATATTTTGAACGCATGGCCTCACTGGAGGACAAGCATCCATGGACCCGCGCTATGCGTGCCACTACCTTTACTTTGCTCAAGAAACATGCTCTGCGGAGCATGGATCGCGTGCTGGATGTTGGTTGCGGTACTGGTGGATTCCTACGTCAATGGAGTGAACAGGGGGCGGGCACCACTGTTGGCGCTGATCTTTATCCAACAGCATTGGAATTGGCCAGAGATCGTTCCAAAGCCCACTGGACCGCCGCTTCGGCTGCATCGCTACCTTTCACCGACAACAGTTTTGATGGATTGCATTGCGCTGATGTAATCCAACATCTAACGTTTCAAGAATCAGCCTTCGCCTTTGACGAATTTGCCCGAGTTTTGAAGCCTGGCGGAGTGATGGCGCTGCGCGTTGGTGCCCGGCGAAGTTTCGACAAGCGCCCGCAAATGGATTATTCACATAGTTACCGTCTTCGCGATTTAGGTGCCGAGTTGGAGCGTCGCCATCTTACAGTGATGTTTATTGCGCGGGTGAATTCGCTGCCTTCCCTTTGGGCCGAGCTTACGGAAAATAAGAGCAAGGATGCGCCGGTCAAACACATTCAGGATCGCGTCAACGCCGATCCGCGCACTCACTTGTTGGATAGGTATCTGAATTGGGAACGAAAGTGGCTTCTTTCCACCGGCGTTTCTCTACCTTGGGGGCATACGCTCATCGCGATTGCCCGCAAGAATACCGCTGATCTCCCCCGACATTTGAATCATTGAGCCTTCGATGATGCGTGGCAGACCTCGCCAGAAAGCTGCTTTATAGCGGCCGTCTGCGTGGACTCGCGTTGCGATCCGGCTCACTATTAATGGAGGTAATGCCAACCGCGTTAGCAAATCCGCCGCCCCATGTCGATGCGTCTGTCCCCATTGGAATGAAGCTGCCCAACGTTCTGTGCGGTATTGCGGCCAAGGTGGCGGCGCGGCTAAAGTGACATTGAGAAGCGGATCGAATTGAGTGCTCTCGCCCAACAGCTCCTTGTGAAAATCTACTTCACGGAGGAAGTCTCCTGGCTTAATTCGCGACACAACATCGCGATGGTAAACCACATTTCCACCGGGCGCGACAAGAGGATTTCTGATTCCATTATTCAAAAGATGACTGTACTCTAAAAGATAGTACGGGCTGACGTCCGAGTCCGGCTCCACCATGCCCCATGTCATCGCGGACTTCGTATTCATTGCTGTTTCCAGCCAAGTCGGACCAATGCTATAACACAAGCTGAGTACAGCCACTCTCTCTCCACGCGCTTGTTCAAAACCCATCCCCCACCGTGGAACTGCGTAAAACTCAACCTCTGAGTTCGTTGAAAAGCCTGCCGGCGGCATTCCGTCAATTAGAATTACCGTCAGTTTCATGCGTTCTTGATTCCTCGCACAGCAACAGCGGAAAGCAGAGTTAAAGTAATCTCACTGAGGATTGTCGAAATGACACACCCCATTGGCCCATACTCAGGAATCAGGAGGAAATCAAATACGACATTGACTGCCAGAGCCACGCTCATGTTCACCGCATCCACATGTTGCAACTGGAAGGCTATTAAGCATGGACGAAGCACCCCTCGTAAGGCGGCCAATGGCATTACCCAGGTTAGATACGCAAGCAACCGTGTACCTTCGCCGTAGGAAGGTCCGTATAATAATGTTAGAATTTGTCCCCCAAAAACGGTAAAAATGACCGCCAACGCCACGCCCGCCGGTACGGAAAGACGTGTGGCTCGCCACGCTAACTTGAGGCCCTTGCTTCGATCTGGATAGGCCCTGGCAAACAATGGCAGAATACTAATTTGCAGACTTCCCAAAAGCATCGAGAAAATGTTCACGCAACGGTAGACAGCATTGTACAAGCCAATTTCCGACATTGGACGGTGGAGCCAATCCATGGCCAAAACGTCAAAGCTGAAGAGCAAAGCTCCCACAATAACGGTATAAGTCAGCGGCAGCGATTCGCGCCAGATTGCAGCTCCATCCCAGGAGATTGACGGCCAGCCGATGTATGGCTCCACTCGGCGGAAAATGTATGCGCAGCATAGTAGCTCCCCTGCAAGCTGCCCTGCTCCAACCCAAATCAAATCCTCAGGTTTGGTGACCAACAACGCGCTTGTCAGAACGGCCAGTTGCGCAATGATGTTAGCCAAAGCAATTGGATAGGTGGTTTCAATTGCCAGCAAAACCCAGCGCGGCGATAGCTGCCGAATCATGGCTCCAAAACTGAAAAGCACCAAGGTAATCTTAAAACTAACGCTCCAGTTGCGCGCCACTGTGTAGGTGATCAACAGCAAGGCAACAGCTAAGCCAGATGCGATTCGCAAAGCCAGAATGCGCGCCGCCATTTGCTTCATGCTGCTTGGGTCTTTTGCCCCAGCGCGTACGCCTACTGTATCGAAGCCCTGTTGTACCAGCAGCGAAACATATAATGCCATGGTTATCGCAAGTCCAAACTCGCCAAAAGTTTCCGTGCCTGCTCGGCGTGCAATGACAAAGAACGCCATGGCATGCAGAAGGCGAGCAACGGTTTCGCCCGCGCTGAGCGTCAAAAAATTGCGCCAAATTCGACTCAGTTGCATGGCTGCTAGTTCAACAAATATAAATGGAAGTTTTTGTCGGAATACAATTCCGCTAAGGTGCGTACACGACGGGCCGCCGCTTCTAACTCCAGACGATTTGGCGAATGCGGCAGGAGCAAGAAGCGATAAGGTTGCTTTAAAAGTTCGTTGGTAATTTCATTCCCTGAGTAAGTTCGATCTGTTCTGTAAATATGATTCACCGCCGCCGGATAAGGCGCATAAGCCACGGCCCAGTTACCCGCGCTGAAAACCAGGTCTTCAGGACGCGCCGATTTGTGTAACTGCTCCATGGCGGCAAACGGTGGCAGAAACTGCCGTAGCAAATCCATCTGGGTGATTTTTCCAGTCAGAACTGCCGGAAGCGGCGGCGCTAGTTCTTGAATCACGTTCACTAACAACGCGAATACGAAGCCATAAATCAACGCGCAACTCATTACCAAGCTAGCTCCATGGCCAGCCCTTCTGCCAATTGTTTCCAGGCGGACGGAAAGAAGCAAAAACACCAGTAAAATAGGTGCCGCCGCATAACGCAATGTGCTTAGTATGGTGCTCCAATAGAGAAGGTAACAGCCCGCAAACCACCAAACATAGCGCACCTGTTCATTGCCGGAAACCCGTTTTACTAAAAACCAAACCGGCAGGAACAGAAGCAGGCACACACCCATGGCATTATTGCTGGGCGATTCAAAATGGACGCGGCTCAGAAAGTGAGTCTGATACAAAATTTCGGGATAACGAATGAATCGGGACACTGCGCCAGCCTGTCCGCCGTGACCAACAGCGCGAGTAACTGCTTCCGGATAAGTTGGGTCACCCCTGAGTAAGTAAGTCCGTGCAGCCCACATCCCTCCCACAAGAACAATCAAGGCCGCCAAACCAGCGAAGGCCTTCAGTCTCTGTGACTGACGCCATGCTGCAACAAAGCAGATAGGGGCAAGCGCAACTGCTCCGAATATGGCTGTGTGCTTCACGCCAAACCCGAAACCGGTGAATAAAACAGCTAGTTGCACCCAGCGAAAGTTTTTAGTGAGGCTCCAACGTAAAAGGCAACAGAACGCTGCCAGAAGATAGAGCACAAGATGCATGTCGTTCTTGACAACCGTACCGGTCCAATGCAAAAAAGGCGTTGAAGCCGCAACCACAATGCCTAGGAAGCAATGTGCCGGACCATATCCGCATTGGCGGCCAATGCGAAACAGCAACATCAAACATAACAGAAAGATAAAGCCTGGCAACATTTGTGCCGCAGCCAGACCGCTGATGCCCCACACCATGGTTGTTAGCATTTCGTAGGCTTGGGGATAATAACCGTATTCAATAAATTGCGGAACGTTCAATCCACCCGATTGCAGGTAACTCTTAGCCAAGGCCAAATGAAACCGGATGGCATCTCCATTGGTAGGTGGAGTCAATGCCGAAAGCGATGCTAGCAGCACCAAGCCGGCACCAAAGAATGCTGCAATCCCTGCCAGGGGCGATTGCATTTCGGTGGCACTTGCTGCATCGTCCAGCACCTCCAAAATATCCTCCATAAATTGACGCCATGCAAGAATAGCCGGGACTAGTAACAATGCAAGGATCCAAGTGTGGAACAAATTAGCCATGCCCAGGCCGAAGAGAACCGTAGTGAGTAAACCTAATCCCAGCGAACACGATAGTGCAATTTCTTCAATTGGATTATCGGATTCAATACCGGCAACACGCTGCAGCCAATAGCCGATGGAAAACGCGGATGTCACCAAAAGCAGTATTCCCAGGGTCCCGCGCGTTTCGTATAGAAGGCAAGGTAGCACACCCAAAGCAAGATACACCTTCAGCTCATAGCGCCAAAGCCCACGTAAGCGTAACCGCTGATAAATCAGTGGTGCCACAAAAAGAACTGGCAGCAGCAACAAGATCAATTGGTAGAATTGCGGTCCGGCTTGTTTGAAGAATGCCACGTGCCACCAGAATGGCATTGCCGTAGTGGCCACAACAACTGCAATCCACAAAAGGCCACCTACGATTGGGACCACTGGCTAGTGGTCTCCGCGAGCGAGGCGCACGGTCTCCCCAGTGCTTGCCGATTCATATCCTGCAAACACTAGGTTCAGGATTTCCCGTGCGTGAATGGCACCTTCCAAGGACCGCTGGGGCTTTTGCATTTCGTCGATGAAGTACTGCAAATGGGCGGCTGTGGCAGTTGCGAATTCACCCTTGGCTGAGGATACGAATGCTTTGCTTTTTCCGCCCTTCTCACTGCGCGCTTGTCCGCCCTTCAGCAATCCTGCTTTCAAAATAGGTCGGCCTGCATGCTTTGAATATTCAACGGAGAAACGCGCCACGCCGCCAAGAGAGATGCGGATCGACGCATGTTCACAATCAAGCCGCATTTCCAGATACTTTTCCGGAGCATGCGAAATTCGATTGAATGAAAATGCTGCCAGCCGTTCTTCTGGAAATTTCAGAGTTGCATGTACAAGCACATCGGCGTCGAATTCTTTGCGAGATCTGGGAATGTGCACGTTCACAGTCTCAGGCAGATCGTCGAAGAAGAAGCTAGCCAAGTCCAACGCATGCGTACCAAATTCGTAGAGCACGTAGTTCTTCAGCGCACTGCGCCAGTTGGTTTCCTCCGATGGCGGATGGAACATTTGCTGCCAACACTGAATATAGAAAACTCGGCCGAATTCACCTTCAAGCAAACGACGCTTGGTTTCGGCATAGTAACTCATAAAGCGGTATTGGTTGTTTACGCGCAGTAGCAGATTTTTCGCACGAGCCACTTCAATAATGCGATCCGCTTCGTCAATGGTAGGCATGAAGGGCTTTTCGCAAAATACGTGCGCACCTGCTTCCATGGCTTTTTGCGCAATCGCAAAGTGCGAGCCCGGAGGTGTGCCAACAATGATGAAATCCAGCTTGCTCTTATCGAGCATTTCCTCAAATGTGGCGTACGTATTTGACAAGCCGAATTTTGCAGCCATCTTCAGGCGGCTCTGTTCATTCGGATCGCATGCCGCCGCTATTTCAATTTGCGGCACAGCCTGACAGGCGGGGATGTGAATGCGGTCAGCAACTCCGCCTAACCCAACGATTCCAACTCGAAATTTTGTATTCAACCTATTGAGTATAGCGGCACATGAAACGAAACAAAAATGCTTTCGCTGATCCCGAAACTCCAACCTCAATTGAAGCCGGATCTATACTTCACAAAATAACCTTCTGCAAATTAGGAACAAACAGGTCAGAATGGCGTATATAGAATATTGCACTTATGAGAACCGTCCTATTTTCCTGGCTCGCTATTGCCACACTAACCGCAGCGGAACATCGCGGACAGGTGCGCTTTGGGGGCCTGCCGATTCCTGGTGCTTCCGTAACCGCCACCCAAGGTAACAAAGTATTTGCAGCTATCACTGATCCGCACGGTTCCTATTCTCTAACCGGTTTGGACGATGGACCGTTTACTATCCAAGTAGACATGTTCTGCTTCGCCCCCATCAAGCAGGAAATATCCAATACCGAACCCAAAATTTGGGAAATGAAGTTGCTCCCTTTGGCAGTAATGAAAGCCTCCGCGCCACCGCCCACTGCGCCTGTTGCCGTTGCACAAACTAGCGCGGCATCGTCAAAGAAGAAAGGGAAACTTCCTCCACCGATTGCGCAGAATACGCCTGGTGCTTTCCAAAAAGCTGATCTAAATGCGCAGGGAACGCCTCCTGCCATCGATGCCAAACCGCCATCGGATCAAGACGCAGCCGAATTGAGCCAACGAGCGGCCGATGGCTTCCTGGTGAATGGCAGCCGCAACAATGGGGCCAGTTCGCCCTTTTCACAGATTCCCGCCTTCGGAAATTTTCGGAAGGGACCACGCTCGCTCTATAACGGCAACTTGGGTTTGATTCTGGGCAATGCGGCTTTTGATGCCCGTACTTACTCGCTTACTGGCCAAGATACTCCTAAGCCTTCTTACAATCGTGTAACCGGGCTTTTCTCCTTCGGCGGACCCCTAAAGATTCCTCACTTATTGAAGAATGGACCTAACATCACGGTGAACTATCAGTGGATGCGCCAGCGCAACGGCGTAAATCAATCGGTTCTATTGCCAACAGCCGCCGAACGCCTTGGAGATTTTTCGGCAAATAGAGCAGCGATCATTGATCCAACCAGCGGTGTTCCATTCCCTGGCGGCATCATCCCGCAATCCCGAATCAGCCCCCAGGCCAAGGTATTGCTGGAACTTTATCCTCTACCAAATTTCAACAACAGTTCACGCTTCAATTTTCAAGTTCCAGTAATAGGCGCCACCCATCAGGACAGCATCGAATCGCGCGCGAATAAGTCCGTTAGTAAAAAAGATCAACTCTCGGGAAACCTAAGTTACCAAAGCACCCGTTCTGATAATGGGAGCGTCTTCGGATTTCTAAACACCACAGATAGTGCCGGTATTAACTCATCGATGAGTTGGCGACATGGTTACACTTCACGCTTGTTTGTGAATTTGGGTGTTCAGTTCAGCCGGTTTTCATTGAACTACGCTCCATACTTTGCCAATCGGGAAAACATTTCCGGCAAGGCTGGAATCACCGGCAACAATCAGGACCCATTGAATTGGGGTCCTCCGCAGCTAAACTTCTCCAATGGAATTGCATCGCTGAATGACGGTCTTCCGAATGTTACTCACAATCAAACTAACGGCATTTCCGCCGACAGTTTTTGGAATCATAGCCGACACAACTTCACGTTCGGAGCCGATTTCAAGAAACAGCAATTCAACTTAATTGCTCAACAGGATCCACGCGGCACGTTCACTTTCACCGATGGCTCAAGTACTAAGTCAGCATTTGCAGCTTTCCTTCTTGGCATCCCTGACACTACTTCCATTGCCTTTGGAAATGCCGATAAGTATTTCCGGTCCTCAGCCGCCAACGCCTTCATCACTGATGATTGGCGCATTGGGCCTGGATTTACTTTGAACGCCGGAGTGCGGTGGGAATATGGTTCGCCAATCACGGAACGCTATGGGCGATTGGTGAACCTGGATATTGCGCCGGGGTTTACAGCGCAGTCACCAGTCATTGCCTCAAACCCGGTCGGCTCCATCACTGGGTTACATTATCCTGATTCTTTGGTCTATCCAGTGAAGCACGCATTCCAACCAAGAATTGGAATGTCCTGGCGCCCGTTGCCTGCATCGTCATTGGTCATTCGAGGAGGTTATGGTGTCTATTACAATACCTCCGTTTACCAGTCAATCGCACGCCAAATGGCCCAACAATCGCCGCTCTCGAAAAGCCTCAATGTAGCCAACAGTGCAGCCAATCCACTTACTCTGGCTAATGGCTTCAAAACCTCTGCTACTACCACAGCAAACACGTTTGCCATTGATCCCACCTTCCTGGTTGGGTATGCGCAAAACTGGCAGTTATCCATTCAGAAAGATCTACCGCAATCGCTGATCATGACTGCAACTTACCTTGGTATTAAGGGGACGCGCGCGGTGCAACAGTCTTTACCCAACACCTATCCTGTCGGCGCAGTGGACCCGTGCCCTGCTTGTCCGCGCGGCTTCGCTTACCTTAGCTCTAATGGGAACTCCACTCGTCAAGCCGGGACCATGCAACTTCGTCGACGCTTACACAGCGGTTTCACTGCCACGGCCAATTACACTTACTCAAAATCCATAGACGATAGTGCCCTTGGCGGACGCGGGCAAGGTTCTTCTATCATCGCCCAGAATTGGTTGAACCTGCGTGGCGAACGTGGCCTTTCCAACTTTGACCAGCGTCATCTATTGACTTTCCAAATGCAGTATTCCAGCGGAATGGGTAAGGCTGGAGGTACGTTAATGCGTGGTTGGCGTGGTCGCGCATTGAAGGAATGGACCTTCGTTACCCAAGTGAATGCAGGTAGCGGGTTGCCACTTACTCCCATTTACTTCAGCCCCGTCAATGGCACAGGAGTTACTGGAACCATTCGTCCCGATGTTACTGGCGCTCCGCTTTATACAGTTCCGCAAGGACTCTATCTGAACTCTGCTGCCTTCGCCATTCCGGCTCCTGGCCGCTGGGGCAATGCTGGACGCAATTCCATTACTGGACCCTCGCAGTTTACAACAACCGCCTCGCTTGGGCGCGGTTTCAAATTGACGGACCGCTACAATATGGACTTCCGGCTTGATGCATCCAACCCCATTAACAATGTTACTTTCCCAAGTTGGGTGACTAACATCAACAGCGCACAGTTCGGCTCGCCTGCAATGGTGAATGCCATGCGAACAATACAGACTACACTGCGTGTGAGGTTCTAATGCATCCTAACCTTGCGATCCTACCGTTCTTCGTTTGCTTTGTAAATGCACAAGTGATCGGCACAAATGCCCGCCCAACGGTCGACGCCGGTGTTACCTTCAAAGCTACAAGTCAACTGGTTATTGAAACTGTAACGGTTAAAGATAAAGACGGCAAGTCCGTGGAGGGATTAACAGCCAAAGACTTTCAAATCACGGAAGACAATATAGTCCAACCGATCAAGTTTTTTGAATTTCAGAAAATGATGGAACAGCCGGAGGCTCTTCCGGAACTTGCCAAGGTAGCACCATTTCAACGGCTGGCACATACTCAAATTGCTGCAGAACCACCGGGAATAACCAAGTATCGTGATCGTCGGTTGCTTGCTTTGTATTTCGATATGACGGCTATGCAGTTGCCCGATCAAATGCGTGCCTTCAGCGCTGCGCGCAAGTTCGTTAAAAGTCAGATGACCTCCGCTGACCTGCTGGCGATCATGACTTTCACCGGCGGCGCAGTTCGCGTGCTCCAGGATTTCACAGCCAACCGCGAACGCATCGATGCCACATTGCAGACTCTGATTGTTGGCGAAGACGAAAACGCACCGCCGCTTGCCAGCGACCCCAGTGCCCCCGATACCGGCGCTGCTTTCGGTCAGGACGATGGCGAATTTTCCGTTTTCAACACCGATCGACAGCTTTCAGCGCTGCAAACCGCAGCCAAAATGCTAGGCCAGTTGAACGAAAAGAAAATGTTAGTTTATTTTGCTGGCGGCATGCGATTGAATGGCGTTGATAATCAGGCGCAGTTAAGCGCAACCATCAACGCGGCGGTGCGCGCCGGCGTTTCATTCTGGCCAGTTGACGCTCGTGGATTGGTCGCCGAAGCTCCGCTTGGGGATGCCAGCAAAGGGTCGCCAGGAGGTATCGGCATGTACACGGGAGCCTCAGCACTATCGGCATCGAATAACTTTCAACGCTCCCAAGATACACTGTACACACTTGCTTCCGATACCGGCGGCAAAGCATTCTTGAATGGGAACAACTTGGAAGCAGGCATTGCCCAGGCGCAGCAATCTGTTTCTAGTTATTACATTCTTGGTTACTACACTAGCAACGAAAACTTAGATGGCAAGTTCCGTCGCGTCAAGATCACGCTTACCAATGGCATGAACGCCAAACTCGATTTTCGTCAAGGTTATTTCGCCGGCAAGGTATTCAATAAGTTCACCGTGGCGGATAAAGAGCGGCAGTTAGAGGACGCGTTGATGCTAGGCGACCCTGTTACCGAACTAACCATAGCCATGGAATTGGGTTTCTTTCAATTGAATCGTGCTGAGTATTTTGTTCCACTGATTGTTAAGATTCCCGGCAGTGAACTGGCACTGGCACACAAGGGCGGCGCCGAGCACACGCGCATCGATTTCATTGGCGAGGTGAAAGATGAGTTTGGTTCGACGATTCAAAATGTTCGCGATAAGGTGGATATCAAACTCACAGATACCACCGCCGCTGAACTATCGAAGCGCCCCATTCAATACGACACAGGCTTCACACTGCTTCCTGGAAAGTATGTAGTGAAGTTTCTCGCACGCGATGCTGAGACTGGCCGCATAGGAACGTACATCAGCAAGTTCACCATCCCCAATTTGAATAAGGAAGATAAGCGCATTCCCATCAGTTCCGTGGTGCTCAGCAGTCAGCGAGTGAATTTGAAAGATGCCCTGTTCAATGCTTCCAAAGAAAAGGATAAGAGCGAATCCACCAACCCGTTGGTGCAAGATGGGCAGAAACTGATTCCCAGCGTAACGCGCGTCTTCAGCCGGGCTCGTGAGATGTTCATTTATCTGCAAGCCTATCAGCCTACCGCCGAAGTTACTCAACCGCTGGTCTCATACGTCACTTTCTACCGCCAAGGAACAAAGTCTTTCGAGACACAACCCTTAGCTGTAACTGAGGCGTTGAACAACCGGCTGAAAACTATGCCTCTGAAGTTTAGCTTGCCACTTACAAAATTGCAGCCAGGTGAATACATTTGCCAGGTAACCGTGCTTGACCCCACAGCTCAAAAGGCAGCTTATTGGCAGGCTCCCATCATGATCATCCCGTAAATAATAAGATTTTCCCATAACTATTTGTATCGTTGACTAACTGATTTGTTTACGTTGTAGTTGCTTCCAGACTGAGGTTGATACTCAGCTCTTAGGCTCTGTCTAGAAAAAAACCTAGCCAAGTTGGGAAGCGCTGCGAGGGCGAATCTCGTAGTTCCAGTCGCCGTGGAATTTGTCGCGGTGGATGTTGATACGTTCCAGTTCCTCGTCGGAAACTTTGATGCCCGCCTGATAGGATTCTGTGTTGAGCTCGGCATGAACCTTGAGGCCCGTCGTGGTGGTTGTAGCGGCGATGAGGCTTACGATGGTCTCGAAACTGCGCAGCGGCTTGCCCCGCCAGTTCTGGCTGATGTAGGAAAAGAGGCGATGCTCGATCTTGTTCCATTTGCTGGTGCCAGGTGGAAAGTGACAGACCACGATCCGCAGGCCGGTTTCGTCGGCGAGTTTCTGTAACTCCAGTTTCCACAGGCGCAGGCGGGAACCATTGCTACCTCCTCCGTCAGCGGTAATCAACAATCGCGTGGCCTTCGGATAGGCTGGCTGGCCCATTGTCCGCCACCAGCGTCGAATGGTTTCAACAGCAAACTCGGCGGTATCGTGGTCCATGCCCACGCTCACCCAACCACTATTAGCGCCCACATCGTAAATTCCGTATGGTGTTGCCCTCCCCAGTTCCTTGTCCACGAAATCGTGAACGCGAACCTTTTCGGGCTCGCCCTTGGGACGCCATTCTTGCCCCTTATTGCTGAAATCGCCCACCAACTCCTTTTTCTTGGTGTCTACCGAAATCACCGGCTGCCGTCGGCCCAAGCTCCATTTCACTTTTCCGTTGAGGTGCTCAAACTGAGCGTTACGGTCCGGGTGATTGGAACCCTCCTTGGTCTTCCGATTGCCCTGCAGACTGAAGCCAAGCTCATGGAGCAAATTCGCGATCACTTGGTGACTCACCAAATGCTTCATCCGCTTCAGTTCGGCCGTTAACTGCCGGACACTCTTGCACGTCCAACGCAGAGGACTCTCGGGGTCGCCTCGGGTGGTCGATTCCAATAGACTCTGAAGGTCGGATTTTAGTGAGCCATCCTTGTCCACAGCTTTCTTGCGCCCACCGCCCTCACGTCGGATACGGCCTGATGCTGAGGAACCGGGCGCTATCAATTCAGCGATCCCTTGTCGAATCACCGAACGCATAATGCCCGTCGCCTTGCTCACCGCTGAAATCCCGCCTCGACCGATTGCCTGACTCTCCGCCGCCGCTATCAACCGTCGCGCTCGCTCGTCCAGAACAGGTTCCAGAGCCTTGTAGCGTGCTGCGATTCCAGAAATGTCAATCACTGCAACGAGTATACTCTAAAACATTTCTATATGGATATGTTATTTTTAGACAGATCCTAAGCTGGACAGCCGCCGTTTGTGGGCGGATCCAGAAGCCATAAGGTGACACTACCAAACGGGTGCGCGACCGGCTTGATCCCCCCATTATCATGGGGGCTGGTCAGACATTTAATTTTCCCGGTCTGTCCCCATTGGCTTTACATGACAAAATGCGTTATTCGATTTTCAACCCGATAGTCCGCTGGGGCGCGGACACCCCCGTGAATGAAAATGGGCGCAACTGAGATAGACTAACGCTGCGGACGAGCGAAGACCGCCGTTCTTCCTGGAGGATGAACACCCCGTTTTTCAACTTGGTCCGGCTGGCGGATAAGGACCCCGGATTGGCGCCGTTCTACGGCCCGAGAGGCAAAGTGTAATTGGATACGCCGGCTGCTCGATTCGCGCATAGAGGAGCGAAGCAATGATTGAGATCCCTGCAGTACGTGAGCGATGCGCTGCAATCGACATCGGCAAAGCAGAGTTGGCGACAGCTCTCATTACAGGTCCGGCTGATGAAGACGGAAAGTTGCAGACACGGCAGTGTGGAACGACCGTGCCAGCATTAGAAGAACTCCGAGAGTGGCTAGTCCAGGAAGGGTGCACCAGCGTGGCGATGGAAAGCACGGGATCGTATTGGATACCAGTGAAGAACATTCTGGAAGGCAGTATGGAGGTTGTTCTGGTGTGTGCGAAGAAACACAAGCCGGAGCGAGGCAACGATCCGTCCGACGGAGAAGGCTAAGTTAGTCCGGCATCATGCCAAGCGACTGCGGCAACTGGGGGCCGACGAGAAACTGGTGGAAGAGATGATTGCCGGGATGAACCAGGCGGATGCCGGCTCTGCCGCCAAAGCAGAGCCGGCATCTGAGCCGCCGCAAAAGGTAATCCGAAAGGAGTCCCCAGCGAAGGTCTGCAGGGGCGCACTCGGATTTCGGGCTCGCCAGACACGGAAGCAAGTATATTCAGTTGGCAAAGATCGAGTGGCCGGAAGTCCTTCGCAGGTACGGCCTAAAGCAAAGCCAAGAAAGACCAAGGAGGAAACCACTTCGCCACCGCAGTAGTCGCGATTAGAGAAGAGTATTTTCGAGGCAAGAGCTTACGAGGAGGGTTGGACTACTTCTTATCGCGCCCGGTGAGCGCTCCCGCTTTTCGCCGGTGTGATTTCTTAGGTGAAGGGTTTGTTTGGTT
>JAYTTF010000160.1:0-5337 GCA_043745195.1 Bryobacterales bacterium
GCATCGACGCGACGCTCCAGTTGATGATAGATCGGGCGGACCGCCAGATCACTTTTCAAACACTTGAAGGCGGCTTCGATTTGCGTGAGTTGAATATAACGGTCCCATAGCACAGCTGGATCTTCGGCCACTAGATTCGTACGCAGCAAGTAGCGGCCATCGCGGAGTTCGGCATCGTTGAGTTTGGTTTTGTCGATGACAAAATGGAAAGTCTTGCGAGTCACCTCGTCGCCAACCTTGGGTAAGGTGATCTTCACGAATCCGAACGCCCGGCCCGCCTCGGTCTTGGCGGCCCCGACACGCAGAAGCAGTTGATCCCGCTTGGGGCCACTGCGCTGCATCGCCCGCAACTTGCGCAACAGCCGGACCAGTTTCTTCCGCCGGATAGCGATCTCCTTGGCCTGCCTGCCTTCGCTCTTGGCCAGCACATAGGACTCGCCGTCCTTGCCGAACAATTTCACTTCCACCGAATCGCGCACCTTTTGCCACGGCAGATCCAACCACTTCTTTTCGTACTCCTTGACCTTGGACCGCGATGTTCCCACCAGATAAAATGTCTCTTTGCCAGGCTCGCGCATTTCGGCCAAAGTGGCCTCGGTGGGAATGCCCCGGTCCATCAGCCACACCCGCCGGGCCTTGCCGTACATGGTTTCGATTTTGTCCAGAAACATCCGCAGCGTGGTTTTGTCCGAAGTGTTGCCGTTCATCACTTCATAGGCAAGTGGCAAACCGCTTGGGGTCATCACCAATGCGATCACCACCTGCTTGCAATCGGGTCTCCCATCACGGCTATATCCGTACTTGGCTTTGGGATTCTGCTCGGCTTCCCCTTCCACGTAGGTGCTGGTCAAGTCGTACAACAGCAGATCGAATTCGGCGTGGAACAAGTCTTTCCATCTTTGTTGCAGATGCACGAACAGCGTTTCCTTGTGCTCCAGGATCTGATCCAGACAACGGTACAGACGGTCTTTGGAGGCCACCGCGAAATCCTCTCCAAGCAATACGTCCATCGCGCTTTGGTCGAACCACTGGCGGTGTAGCCGGAACTCGCTACCTGGATCGATCAGCCGGTTCACCACCAGCAACTCCAGCACTTGCGCCCACGCCACTCCTTCCCGCTTTTTGGGTAGCTTCTGTTTCCAGAACTGGGTCAGTTCTAACTGCTCCCACATTTGGCATCCCAGCCAGCAGTTACCATACGCCCGGGGCCGTTCCAACTTCATTCCGCTGAGTTTCACTTGCACGCTGTCTAACGCGTCGGCGGGAACTTCGCGCTCTTCCGGAAACAGACTCACTGGCTTATAACGGCCTTCCTGTTCATCGAACACTTCCAGCGTCTTGCGCCAGGACGCTTGTTGGTTGGTGTTGATCTCGCCCAAGTACAGCACTTGTTTTTGTTCGACCCGGCCAGGCGATACCCTCCGGCTTTCCACCACCGAATAGTAAAGGTGCTCCTTACCATCCTTGATTCGCTTATTGCTGCGCAGAAACATTGTCCTCGGCAGAATGGCATACTTTATTACCTTTTGATAGGGGGTAGGTCTCCACTACAAGCGATTACAAAAATGGCCAGATATGTTTGATGAAAACGAACGGCTTAGTCCACCAACTTGCCACTTCTTACTCGAAACTTCTCGAAAATGGTCATTAGCTGCGAAAGTCAGGTTAAGGTAAAAACATTTTTACAAGAAAATGTTCTACGGGTCGTGGCTGCAATCGAGGCCAACCACAATATGTCGTGGCGCGACGGGCTTATCTTAGCGCTTATGGGGCCTGCCCCCCCAATGCTTAGGGACTTTTGGTGCTAGGCACCGGAGTCTGGGCGCCATAGGAAGCTCCCCTTCAGGAAGTCTCCATTCATGCGGGCGATTACTTCCAGAGGGATGTTCTTCGGACATACGGCTTCGCATTCGCCGATGTTGGTGCAGTTGCCGAATTGCTCGTCTTGAGCGGTCTGCGCCATTTTCAGAGCTCGGGCGTGGCGTTCTGGTTGACCTTGTGGGAGCAATCCCAGATGGGAAATCTTTGCACCGGTGAAAAGAGATGCAGAGGCGTTTGGACAAGCTGCTACACAGGCTCCACATCCGATGCATGCTGCGGCATCCATAGCCCGGTCTGAATCATTCTTGGGCACTGCAATGGCGTTGCCGTCGACGGCATTGCCGGTAGGTGCGGTGATGTAGCCGCCTGCCTGAATGATGCGGTCGAAGGCGCTGCGGTTTACGGCCAGATCCTTGACGACTGGAAATGCTGTGGCGCGCCAAGGTTCCAACCATAGTTCATCACCGCTTTTGAAATGGCGCATGTGCAATTGGCAGATGGTGGTTCCGGCCTGCGGTCCGTGAGCGATACCGTTAATCATGAAGCCGCAGCTGCCGCAGATGCCTTCGCGGCAGTCGTGATCGAAGGCCACAGGATCGTCGCCAGCCTGGATCAGCTGTTCATTCAAAACATCAAGCATTTCCAGGAACGACATGTGTTCATTGGCGTTAGCCAGTTGGTATGTCACCATGCGGCCGGGTTCAGCGGCTGAGCGTTGCCGCCAAATGTGGAGCGTGAGCTTCATTTACTTGTAGCTCCTTTGCGATGGGTGCACATACTCGAAATTGAGGGCCTCTCTATGCAAGGCTTGCGATTGGTTGGTACCTTTCCATTCCCAAGCGGAAACGTGGCTGAACTTATCGTCATCGCGAAGGGCCTCGCCATCGGCGGTTTGATACTCCTCGCGGAAGTGTCCTCCGCAGGATTCATTTCGTTCTAATGCATCAAGGCACATCAATTCGCCAAGTTCAAGGAAATCAGCTACTCTACCGGCTTTTTCCAAGGATTGGTTGAACTCTTCACCAGCCCCGGCTACCTTCACGTTGTTCCAGAATTCTTCGCGCAGTTCGGGGACGCGATTCAAAGCGGTTTGCAAGCCTGAGGCTGTTCTGCCCATGCCGCAATAGTCCCAAATCAATTTGCCCAATTCGCGATGGAAACTGTCGACGGTGCGTTTGCCATTGATGGCGAGAAGCTTCTTTGTAGAAGCTGTTACGGCTTCCAGTGCCTGCCTGCAATTGGGATGGTCCTGACTCACTTTTTCGATTTTGTTGGATGCGAGGTAATTTCCCAATGTGTAGGGCAGGATAAAGTAACCGTCCGCCAAGCCTTGCATTAATGCACTGGCTCCTAAACGATTGGCACCGTGATCGGAAAAATTTGCTTCGCCGATTACGAACAGGCCGGGAATGGTACTTTCTAATTGGTAATCCACCCAAAGGCCGCCCATTGTGTAATGGATGGCTGGATAGATGCGCATGGGGACAGTGTAGGGATCTTCACCGGTGATGCGGTTGTACATTTCAAACAAATTCCCATAGCGTTCGCGAACCAGGTTCTTTCCTAAACGTTTGATGGATTCGGCGAAATCTAAATAGACGCCCAGGCCGGTTTCGCCTACTCCGCGACCTTCATCGCAGGCATTTTTCGCATTGCGAGATGCGACGTCGCGGGGCACTAGATTGCCGAAGCTGGGGTAGCGGCGTTCCAGGAAGTAATCGCGGTCACTTTCGGGAATTTGGTCTGGGGCGCGCTTGTCGTCCTTCTTTGCGGGAACCCAAATACGGCCATCATTGCGGAGGGATTCGCTCATTAAAGTGAGCTTCGATTGATAGTCACCGCTGACGGGAATGCAAGTAGGATGGATTTGGGTGTAGCAGGGGTTTGCAAACAGAGCACCGCGCTTATGGGCTCTCCAAATTGCTGTGGCGTTGGATCCCTTGGCGTTGGTGGAAAGATAGAATACATTGCCGTAGCCACCGGTGCCAAGGACAACGGCGTCCGCCAAATGGACTTCAACGTGGCCGGAGGTGAGGCTGCGGGTGACAATGCCGCGCGCCTTGCCATCGATAACGATAAGGTCCAGCATTTCTGTGCGAGGGAACATTTCCACGCGGCCTGCGCCGATTTGGCGTGATAAGGCGGAGTATGCGCCAATCAGAAGTTGCTGGCCGGTTTGCCCGCGAGCGTAGAAAGTTCTGGAGACTTGAGCGCCGCCGAAGGAGCGGTTGGACAGAGTGCCGCCATATTCACGGGCGAAGGGGACGCCTTGGGCAACGCACTGGTCGATGATGTTGACGCTGATTTGGGCTAGGCGGTAGACGTTCGATTCGCGGGCACGGAAATCGCCGCCTTTTACGGTGTCGTAGAAAAGACGGTAAATGCTATCGCCGTCATTCTGGTAATTCTTGGCGGCATTAATGCCACCTTGGGCGGCAATGGAATGGGCGCGGCGGGGAGAATCTTGAAAGCAGAAGCATTTTACGTTGTAACCGAGTTCGGCTAAAGTGGCTGCGGCGGAACCACCGGCGAGTCCAGTGCCAACCACGATTACGGAAAACTTTCGCTTATTCGCTGGGTTGACCAGCTTGTTTTCAAATTTGCAGTTGTCCCAACGCTTATCAATAGGACCAGAAGGTGATTTTGAATTCAAGGGCATTCTTATTTCACCAGTCCAAACAGGATGGACAGCGGTATGGAGATATTGCCGGCCACAATCAGAAAGGAAAAAACTTTGGCGAATCCTTTTAAGTAGGGAGTATAGCGGGGATGGCTAACTCCCAGGCTCTGGAAGAGACTCCAGAGTCCGTGGTTGAGGTGGAATCCCAGCAGAGTCATGGCGAGGATGTAGAACAAAGATGCAGGGATTTGTTGGAATCCGCGGACGACGTTGTGGTGGACGCTCATTTCGCGGTAGTCAGGGTGGACTTGGCCGCCGGTGAAATGCAGCAAATGATAAATGACGAAGGCGGCGATGATGGGGCCGCTGATCATCATGGTGCGGCTGGCGTAGCTGGAATGCGCATTGTCCTTCTTGACATAACCCAAGGGCCGGGCACGGTTCTGAGTTTTTGCAAGGGAGACGGATGACCAAATGTGCAGAATTACGGAGGTTAGCAGAGTAAGGCGCGCGGCCCACAGAACAGCGGGCATACTGTGAAGCAATTTGGCGTATTCATCGATTTTATAGACGCCGTTAGCGTCTGCAGGGATAAAGATTTGAAGATTGCCGACGAGATGGGCGAGGACGAATCCGAAGAGAACTACTCCGGTGATGGCCATCACCGCTTTTTTGCCGATGGTGGAATCGTAAAGGCGCACTGCGCGCTCAATTGAATTGATAGATGTAGCCATGGAAACTGTCCTGGTGGACACTAGATAACTCCTATTATAAAGAATCCGTTAACCGGGTTCCGGTGCAGAATTGTCCAATACAAGATGATCCTGAAACCGGAGTTAATTCCAATACAAGATGATCCTGAAAAAGGTGAAACTGGAGTAGGCGAACTGCGGCCG
>JAYTTF010000161.1:0-20113 GCA_043745195.1 Bryobacterales bacterium
ATAAGAATGCGAATGGAAGCAGGGTCTCAATGTTACAAGGAAAACGAAGAACCGTGCTAATAACATTTCCCTTGACAGCGACAGCCGTCTCATGGAAGGTTGGTGAGCTTCAAAGGGAGCTCGACATGTTCCAGCGCGGACAGAACCGGGATCAGATTGAACGACTGAAAAATAAATCCGACATGGGCGGTACGCCACTTGGCTAATGCTCGATCATTCATCTGCCGGAGGTTCTGTCCGAGCACTAAGATTTCACCGTCGGTAGCTTTATCCATGGCAGCAATTAAATGGAGCAGGGTGGATTTTCCGCTTCCGGACGGACCCATCAATGCCACGAATTCGCCTTTGTGGATTTGGATGTCAACATGGTTTAGCGCGATAACTTCAAACTCATCCCGCGAATATTTTTTCGCCAAGTCCCGGGTCTCAATGACTATTTCGCTCATTCACACGCTCCTGAATCTGGTATTGTAATTTGCATGATTGGTAAAAGAACTGTTATCGCTGTTCCGTTCCTTGGGCTTCTGGCTACTTCTTATTTTCTGAATGGGGCTCCCGATGAGATGAAGAAAATTGCCGAAGGGATTTGGTTCCGCGAAGGCGATTTGAAAAAGGGGCATTGCAATAACATCATCATTGAGATGCAGGAATACCTGATTGTGATTGATGCAAATTTCCCCAGCGGCGCGGAGCTGGTAATTGCCGAAGCCAAGAAAATCTCTAAAAAGCCTATAAAATACGTGTTTGACACGCACCATCATGGCGACCATGCTTACGCCAATCCATTGTGGACCAAGCTGGGTGCAACTACGATTGGCCACATCGGCGTGGTTAACGAAATGAAAGCGCGCGAACCGGAACGCTGGTTGGAGACTGCGAAAAGTCGGCCCGATGTTGCCAAGTTGAATCTGAAAACGGCGGAACCTCCGAAGGTTACTTTCGACAAGACACCTTATTTGATTACTGACGGCAAACGGAAAGTGGAGTTCCATCACCTGGGTTGGGCCCACACGAAGGGAGACGGATTTGCCTGGCTCCCAGCCGAAAAAATTCTTTGCACTGGCGATGCGGTGGTGAACGGGCCATACAACTACACCGCTGATGGAAACGTAGGCAATTGGCCAAAAGTTATTGAAGCGGCGCAAAAGTTGAACCCGCTTGTGGTTCTGCCAGGACATGGTCCATCGGGCGGAGCGGAAATCCTTTCCGGGGAATTGGCCTTCATGGTTGAGCTGCGTAAAGCTGTGGAAGCTGTGCAAAAATCTGGCAAGAGTGTTGAGTCTATTGTCACGCTGAAAAACGGGAAGGCGACAGCAACTTCGCTGAAGCTTCCGGCTTCTGTAAAGAACTGGGTAGGCGACTTTTTGCCCGATCAGGTTCGCGATACTTACGAGGAGTTGAAACAGAAAACACCTCGCGGGGATTTGAAGCTTTAAGTTTAGTATTGTGGCCCACATTTCTAAATAATGGTACCTTGCGGTTTTTGACGGTGGGATGGAAGGGATGTGCTTGGTGGGGTTGTGGTGGTTGCTTGCCGGTGGCATCGTCGTTGAATGTCACGATGGTGTGCGGAACAGAGGTGCGTGAATTTGTATGTACTTTAACCTTAACTTAGGCGATTTCGATTTGGTGATTGGCTTCGGTAGAATTTCATTTCTGTTGCCGTAACTTTTTTTGTACGGAAAAAGAATCGGGTGTGATTGCAACTTTTTGCTTAACCTTATCTGGCGAAAATCGTTGCTGAATGGGGTCGAACTCCACTCGTGCTATGGACGCATTCCCATAACAAGGCCCTATGCAAACCAGTGGAACTGAAGTGGCTAGGCATGATAAAGTATCATTTCTATCTTTTTTGTTTGGGGAGTGCCATCATAGGGCAAGACGCTACCCGCTGATTGAACTAACCTCTTATGCCAGTAACGCCGATAGCTCCGAAAACAACGGGCAAAGTAGCCACAGAACTGCTCGACTTCGATCCTTCGAATCCGCGCCTCATTGAAGATGGCATCAAGAACCCAACGGACGTGCAGATCATCCAGTCCTTATCGGACTCGTCCGATTTAGCTGAGGTTGTCGAATCCATCGCGGCGAACGGCTACATCGACATTGAGCCGATCATCGCTCAGAAGATCGGCAAACGTTGGCGCGTTCTCGAAGGTAATCGAAGACTGGCAGCTATCCGCATTTTGCAGAATCCTGCTCTCGCAAAGGGAACCGGGATAACCCCTCCGAAGATCAGCGCCGAAAACAAGATGACACTAGAGGCAGTCACGGTTTACGCCGTCTCCAGCCCGGACCAAGCGCGAGAATACATCGGGTTCAAGCATATCAATGGACCGCACAAATGGGATGCGCTGGCAAAGGCTCGGTTTGCAGCGGACTGGTACAAGAGCGAAAAAAACAAGGGCTTGACTATCGACAAGATCGCTCAGCAGCTCGGTGACAATCACGACACGGTGATCCGTTTGGTCAACGGCATGTTCGTTCTAGATCAAGCTGCAGAAGCACGAGTCTTCGACCTTCACGACCGCTATCCGGGAAAGCGGTTCGCCTTTTCGCACTTATACACCGCGCTCACGCGACCTGGCTATCGAGAATACCTTGGGCTCCCGACAGAATGGCGCTCCGGCGAACCGAAACCTAATCCTGTCCCCAAGAAAAACTTAGAAAATTTGAGGCACGTGCTGGTCTGGCTTTACGGCTCGAAATCGGATTTGCTGAAGCCTGTCATTTCGTCCCAGAATCCCGACTTGAAGAATCTTGGTGCGGTGTTGTCCAACCCCGGCGCTCGCACAGTCTTGATGCTTCGCAACAATCTCCGCGAGGCATACCAGCAAGTCGAAAGCAAGGGAGCGCGGTTTGAAACTGCGCTGGTAAATGCACGACAGGAAGTAGAAGTTGCGATGTCGCAAATCATTGGTTACGATCCGGACGACTCCACACTCCTTGAGATCGGGCGCGAGTTGCGTGACAACACGGACCAGTTGTACGACAACATGGAGTCCATCTCCAAGAAGGCGTCTGCGCCAAGAGCGAAGGGCAAAAAGTAGCCAGTGCTGTCCGTACCTGATGAGTCCGTTCACAGAACTAAAATCGCGGACTGGCTGGAACTGAAGGCCATCGCGTCCCCCGACAGCCATGTCGGATTTGGAACGCTGATTTCCGCAACAGCTCTTGGTGAAAATGAACAGGAGACCAACATCGGGGACGAGGACGCAGAAGAAGAAGGGCTCGTCCTTTGTGTACAAACGGAGATAACGCGTCGGCGGGACAACATCGGCGACGACTATCCTTTCAGGATTGATGACAAGGGACGTGCGCTGAACTTCATCAAACCAGTTTCGGAAGCTGGTTCGGTATATCTCTTTTGCCTATTTCTTTCCCATGCCTACGACCGTACAATTGTTGGCGAGGAATTCGCTCCGGTGGTCAACAATAAGGTTCGAGATTTGTTTCAGGCATGCGCCACTATCGCGGCGGGCGGGTACATTCAAGGGCCTTCGATGTCTTTTGGCTTTCCACGGCCAGACGGTGCAGACTTTCTCAAAGCTCTTCACCAGGTGTATAAGTTGTTCGGTGACGGAAAGCCATGCCAGCGTCCGCGAAAAGCGGCACCTTCAATGGTCAAGGACAACGGCATCGACATCATTGCGTGGCGAAGGTCAATAGACAACCTGCCGAACATGCCATACCTCATTGGACAAGTCGCGTCCGGGAGTAATTGGATGCACAAGAGCGTTAAGTCCGACAGGGAGCATTTTCACGAGTACTGGTTCGTGGAACGTCCCAGTTCACAACCGGAAGACGCTATGTTCATGCCGTTCGGTTTGGAGCCCGAGAACGCGAAGCTTGAAGCAGACTATGAGGAGCTACTCAAGGATTACATGCAAAATGTTGGCTACCGGTATGGCAACCTTTTTTATAGGGACCGCATTGCGAAGTACTTGGCCGATGGACTGCTACTCATCGCCAACGGCGAAACGAACATCCAACGCAGAGACGATCTGAAAGACGTGAGAAAATGGGTAGAAGAGTATACCGAGAGGCTGCGCGCCGCATGATCGAGCGTCACCGCTTTCACGCAATTTGTCCATACTTCGCGATGTTCCCAGAATCGTTCGTTCGGCGCAACGTGCTGGCTTGGTCGAAGCGCGATGATGTAATCTTAGACCCGTTTTCGGGTCGTGGAACAACGGTTCTTGAGAGCCTACTTAATGGCCGCCGTGCGCTCGGTTGCGATACAAGCCCAGTGGCGGTGTGTTTGTCCAAGGCCAAGGCTGATCCGCCGTCCTTGGACGAAGTGTTAGAGCGTTTAAACGTTCTTGAACGCGGATCGCGGCGGTTCACGTCTAAAGCGCCGGAAGTCAGTGACGAGTTTTTCACGCTCTGCTTCCATGAGTCGACGCTGCGGCAACTGCTGTTCTTGAAGAAAAAGCTAGACTGGCGTCACAACCGGGCCGACTGCTTCATCAATGCTTTGGCACTGGGCTGCCTACACGGTGAGAGCCATCGGACGGAGCTTTGCTTCAGCAACCGGATGCCTCGGACAATTAGCACAAAGCCCGCTTACTCTGTGCGTTGGTGGCGCGAAAAGGGCTGCACAGCACCTGAGCGGGATGTCTTCTCAATCCTGCGGACTTGTGCCATGTACCGTTACGAATCCCCAGTTCCGGCTTTGAAGGGACGGGTTGTCGAGGGGGACGTTCGACGTGCTGGCACGCTATTGCGGTCTTACAAAAACAAGGTGAAGCTCGTCATTACCTCGCCGCCTTACTTGGACATCACCGATTATCACGAGGACCAATGGCTTCGGCTTTGGTTCCTTGGCGGGGCGTCCAAACCTATTGCTGGGCAGGGCAAAGACGACCGGCACAGACGCATTGATGCGTACTGGCAGTTTTTGAGGGAAGCGTGGAAGGGCATCGCGCCCTTGCTTCAAGATTCTGCACAAGTAATTATCCGCATTGGTGGAACGCGGCTGGATGAGGGTCAATTACGGACTGGCTTGCTCGAATCCCTGAACGCCACAGGCCGCAAGTTTAAGCTGGAGGAGTCTCGGCAAACGGAAATCAAGAACGGCCAGCGTCGCATCTTCCAGACCGCACCACTAGACCGCAAAGCTTCAGTGGAGCACGATTTCCGCTTCAAGACTACATAGTTGTCTAAGTTGCCGTTGTGTTGACGGTATCCCGACATGGATCGCTGGGGCAACTTGCCACTGATCCCTGCAATCCACTCGGATGAATTGTAGGTAAACTCGCAGAATAGAAGTACGGGGCGGAATCCATAGGCACCGAATCAACTAACAGCCGAAAAGTGGTCGACTAGCGCGGCACTTCATCGAAGTGGCTGATGAGCACTTGCCTATCAGGGAACACGGCGCGAATTTCGAGATGCCCGCCAAGGGCTTCACCGTATTCAATTAGTGTGCTGACACAGATGTCGGACCGGTGCTCGATTTTGGAAACTTCGCTCTGGTGCACACCCAACGCTTCACCAAGCTGCAATTGGGTCATCTCCCGAAGCTTCCTGAGTTCGTCAAGGGGCATGGACGCCAGACTCTCTTGAAAACGCCTTTCGATCTTCTGTTGCCTCGATTGGGGCATCGCCTCCACAAGTTGACGAAAATTGCGCCTAGCCATTTAGAATCGCCCCTCCTTTCTGAATTCATTCAAATGATTGCCAAACAGCCGGTCCGCGACCAGAACAAAGTTCTCTTACCAGCGGTCGTCACCGGTCTTATCTCCACCGACAAGAAGAACGGCAGTCCGCAGCGGATTGAACGCGTACAACGTTCGGAGTGGTCTCCCGCCACTCTGGGTTCACAATTCGCGCATTTGCGGATAGCGTGAGGTGACCACTTTCGAACTGTGAGGAAACCCAAGCGCAGGGCCAAACTCAACAAGATGGCGAACGGAAACGGCCACATCATCCTGTTCATCCTCGCTTAGGGAATCCCACCATACTTGGAACTCGTGGGTGAATTATACTTCCCAGGCCACATTTCAAAGTATGCCAAATACAGCATGTCGATGGGTTGGGGTTTACTTTGACGAGATTAATGGGAAGTCGCACAGGGTACGACAAAGTGGTACGTCCCAGGAAGCCTTACCAATGGACTTGCAGACCTAATTTTTTGAGGACCACGCGCAAAAATTAAGCGGCACAGAATCAACCAACAGCCCGAAGCAAGGAGCCGACTGCGAGATCTTCATCGGTTTGCGGCTACAATGAAGGGGCTATGGAGACTTTTGTCGTGGTGTCCGACCCGGAAATCATGAATGGAACACCGTGTTTCCAAGGGACTCGGGTGCCGTTCAAGAATCTTATTGACTACTTGGAGGGCGGCCATTCGCTTGGTGAATTTCTGCACCAGTTCCCCACGGTATCGCGGGAAAAAGCCATCCAGGCGCTTGAGGAAGCCAAGGAATCTCTGCTTGCCAAGATCGCATGAAGATCTTGTTGGACGAATGTCTGCCGCTTGATTTCCGCCACCACTTGCCCGAACACGAAGTGCATACCGCAGAGTGGGCTGGTTTCAAGAGCTTGAAGAACGGACGGCTCCTTCAGGAAGCCGAAAGCGCGGGTTACAGCGTGTTCCTCACTACGGACCAAGGTATCCCTCACCAACAAAACCTTCTGGGGCGCGGGATTGCGGTGCTTGTTATCTGATCGCGAACGAACCAAATCGAAGACTTGCTTCCAACCGTAGGAGCAATTCTAATGGAGTTGGAGAAGATCCAACCAGGGCAGATCGTGTTCGCGTCCTGAGTGGTGTAATCGGAATTCAGATCCTGCGGCGGAATCAATCAACAGCCCGAAGTAAGGGGCCGACGGCGAGATCTTCATCGATCAAAGGCCAATGGATGCCGTAGCCGGAAGGAGAAAGCAATGCTTGGTTCCGCTTTAACATAGATGCGCGGGCAAGGCGTTCGGAACACTTTTCCCTGGCCGCTTGCATCGGGCCAGGCTGTAAATACATAATGTAAATGTAATCTGATGAATTTCGTCTGGGACCAGCGAAAGAACCGCGCTAATCTTGCTCGTCATGGAATCACGTTCGAGGACGCGGTCCAGATTTTCAAAGGCCCGACGCTGGAGAGGGTGGATGACCGGTTTGAATATGGAGAGACTAGAGTCTACGCGATCGGCGTCGTGAGTGGGCTTAAAATCACTTTGATATACACGGAGGTTTCAGAAAACGAACGCCGGATCATTTCGGCATGGAGGGCAGAACGCCATGAAAGAAAAGCCTACTGGCAAAACCTCAGATAAGGGCCGCACTACGGACTGGGAGCGCCTTCACGCTTTGAGCGATAAGGACATTCGAGCGGCCGTGAAAGCAGATCCGGAGGCCCGTCCAACCGACGTGGACTTTTGGAAGCAAGCGAAGATCTTGCTGCCGCTGGCCAAGCAGACGGTGACGATTCGGCTGGATGCAGATCTGCTGGGCTGGCTGAGGCGAGAGAAAGGCTATCAGACGAGAATCAACGCAGTTCTGCGCACTTTCATGGAAGCCCAGAAGCCTTGAGTGTCCCCCCCGCGCTGCTCAGAATCAGGTAGTGCTCATGATATGGAATTCCTTGTTTCGCCTCGTCAACTTTCGTCACGTGGATCGGGGGCCGGCGAGGGAGTTCCTCGACGAGGCCTGGGATCCAGGTGGCTCACGAAATGGTTCCATAGAAATGCGCACGTAACGCACTTCCAGCACATCCAGGTATTCTGTACCGCCCGGCGCCTGGAGTTCAACGCTGTCACCCGCCGCTGACTTCAGCAACGCGCGCCCCAGCGGCGACAGATAACTGATGTGGTTGCGGTCGAGATCGACTTCGTCGGTGCCCACGATGCTCACCACTCGCTCCACTCCTGCGGCATTGGCATAGCGCACGGTGGCGCCGAAGAATGCTTTGGTGGCCGCTTGCCCCATTCTTGGAGTTTCCGGGTTCACCACTTCCGCCGCTTCGATTCGCTTCATGAGAAAGCGAATCCGCCCATCGATCTGGCGCAGCCGCCGCTTGCCGTACTGATAGTCGGCGTTTTCACTGCGATCGCCGTTACTGGCAGCCCACGTCACTACCTCGGTCACGGCCGGGCGTTCCCTGGTAAGGAGAAACCGGTGCTCATCTTGAAGTCGCTGCAGCCCGCTCGGCGTTATGTAGTTCTTGCCTTGCGTCGCGGGCTCGTCGTCTTTCGGTTTTCTGGTAAACCCTTTTCTCATCTCGTAGTCCTTCCAGTGCAAATCCGGTGGGTGCCACCACGCCCTCAAGACAAGGTTATACGTTGTGGGATTGGGTCTGCTTGAAATTGGCATAACACAGAGGAAGAGCTTGCCGAACTGATTTGACTCCCGATGGGGTGGTGGAATCTGAGGTATTGGATTCGCGGAAACCACGTGAGCAAGATGTCGGCAACTCGTATTAGTGCGGGACTTAAGCCACAGGAAATTGACGATTCACAGAATGAACCAACAGCCCGAAGCAAGGGGCCAACGGTGAGATCTTTGTCGATCAAAGGCCATTTGTTACAAACGCCTTTTTGTAGGTGCTATCCGCTTTCGGGGCCCGTTTTGCGGCTACAATGAAGTGTTTATGGAGACTTTGGTCGTGCTGCCCGACCCGGAAATTATGAATGGAACATCGTGTATCCAGGGACGCGGGTGCCGTTCAAGAATCTCATAAAGCCAAGGAATCGCATGAAGATCTTGAGTACTCTTAGTTTAAACTAGTTACCTTAAAGTAGATCGCTGGCAAACCGGGGATAGCCAACGAAATTCCGCGCCAACAACATTGTTTGTAGTTGCTAAATTCAGTGCGCGGAAATTCGCAGGCAGTCCCCGGTTTGCCGAACTGAGCACTGTGAATGTAACGAATCCAATTAACGAAGGGTTTATGCGGCGTGCGCTGGAACTTGCTGCCCAAGCTGAAAAGCTGGGCGAGGTGCCGGTTGGCGCCGTGGTGGTGCTGCATGGGGAAATCATAGGCGAGGGGTTTAATTCACCCATTGCGCTTCACGATCCCAGTGCCCATGCTGAAATGATTGCGCTGCGCGCTGCGGCGCTGCTTTTGGGGAATTACCGTCTTGAGGGTGTCACACTTTATGCAACCCTGGAACCCTGCATTATGTGCGCCGGGGCTATTGTCCATGCGCGTATTGAGCGACTGGTTTTCGGTGCGCGCGATTTACGTTTTGGTGGAGTGCGCAGCAAATTTCGATTGGCTGATTCTGAGCTGCTGAACCACAAGGTGGAAGTTGTTGAGGGGCTGCTGGGAGTGGAATGTACGGAAATTCTGAAACGCTTTTTCGAGCGGAAACGCTGTACGCTTAAAGAACAATGACGCGTAATGGAATTATTGTTTTAGGCGGCGGGCTGGCTGGATCGGAAGCTGCGTGGCAAATTGCTGAAGCCGGCTTCGCGGTTACCTTGTATGAAATGCGCCCGCAGGTGAGTTCCCCGGCACATCAAACCGATAAACTGGCGGAACTGGTTTGCAGCAATTCGTTGAAGAGCGAAACAGAAAACTCCGCACCGTGGCTGCTGAAGAATGAATTGCGGAAGTTAGGATCGATGGTGATTAAAGCTGCCGACGCTTGCCGCGTGCCTGGTGGCCAGGCATTAACAGTGGACCGCGTTCTGTTTTCTGAATGGATCAACAATCGGGTTTGTGGCCATCCGCGGATCACGATTGTGCGGGAAGAGATGAGGGCTGTGCCGGAACAGGGGATTGTCATTATTGCCAGCGGTCCACTTACTTCGGATGCATTGGCCAAAGACATTGCGCGATTGACTGGTTCGGAACGGCTGTATTTCTACGACGCAATCAGCCCAATTGTGGAAGCGGACTCGGTTGACTACAACATTGCGTTTCGGGCTTCGCGTTATGGGAAGTCGATGGACGGCACTGACGATTACGTGAACTGTCCGTTCAACAAAGAACAGTACAACCTTTTTATTGACGCTGTGCTGGAGGCGCAGTGTTATGAGCCGCACATACCGGAAGACGCCACGCCGTTTTTTGAGGCCTGTTTGCCGGTGGAAGAAATTGCAAGGCGTGGGCGGGACACGTTGCGATTTGGGCCAATGAAGCCGATGGGGCTGGATGATCCTCGCACTGGGCGTCGTCCATATGCAGTGGTGCAACTGCGTCAGGAAAATTTACGGGCGGATAGTTACAATTTGGTGGGCTTTCAGAACCACATGCGATTCGGCGAACAGGCGCGGGTGATGCGGTTGATTCCAGGACTTGAGAATGCGAAGTTCGTCCGGTATGGACAGATCCATCGCAACACATACATTAATGCTCCGTCACTGCTTACCGACTGCCTGCAACTGCGAAACGATCCACGGATCTTTTTTGCGGGGCAAATTTCAGGGGTGGAAGGCTATGTGGAATCGATTGCCACTGGCTTTATGGCAGCCCTGCATGCGGTGACATTTGCGGAAGGCGGCAAGCCGAGGGCACTGCCGCGGGCCACTGCATTGGGTTCGCTTTGCCATTACATTTCGGCGGCGGAGGCGAAGAATTACCAACCGGCAAATATCACATTCGATTTGCTGCCTTCCCTGGATGAAGAGACGCGGGCGAAATTGAAGCGGGATAAGAAAGCGCGGCATGCGGAAGTGTGCCGGCTGGGGCAAGTGGCGTTGGAAGAATATTTGGCCGTGCCAGTGGGCCAATGATTTTACGCGAACAGATGGTCCGTTATTTGGACGAACTGAAGCGCAGCAATTCCAGCGAGCACACATTGCGCAACTATGGTCTGGATTTGGATCAGTTTCATGCGTACTTTACGCTTGAAACGGGGGCGACTCCAGCAGTTGAGGAGTTGGATGGGTTGGCCTTGCGGGAATGGCTTGGGGATCTTTATCATCTGGGCTTGAGTGTGGTGACGATTCGGCGCAAGATCGCGTGCCTGCGTTCCTTCTTCAAATATCTGATGCGCGAAAAGCTGTTAGCTGTGAATCCAAGCAGGCAGTTGCGCACGCCGAAGGCTCCGCAGCATCTGCCCAAGGTGATGACGGAAGAACAGACAAGCACGTTGATTAATGGAGTGGAGGCGGATACGTTGGATCGTCCATTTCTGAAACGGGATTTGGCGATTTTCGAAATTCTGTATGGGTGCGGTTTGCGGGTTAGTGAATTGTGTGGATTGAATTTGGAAGATGTTGACCGTTCTGAGCGTTGGCTTCGTGTGCGCGGAAAAGGCAAGAAGGAACGGCAGGTGCCCTATGCGGGCAAGGCGACGGCGGCGTTGGAAAATTATCTTGCTGAGCGCATTGCGAATCCGGGGGAGCTTGCGGTGTTTACGAATACTCGTGGGGCGCGGATTTTTGATCGCAGCGTGAGGGAAATTGTGAAGTTTTATTCGCGGATGTTGTCGGGGGATGATTCGCTGCATCCGCATAGTTTGCGGCATGCTTACGCAACTCATTTATTGAACGATGGAGCTGATCTGCGGGCTATTCAGGAGTTATTGGGGCATGCAAGATTGACGACAACGCAGCGGTACACGCATGTATCACTGGCGGACATTATGAAGGTTTACGATAAGGCTCACCCGAAGGCTTAGGGGGCCGTGGTTTTAAAGCATTCCGCTGGCAAACAGAGGACAGCCAACGAAATTCCGCGCCAAGAACGTTGTTTGTATTTAGGAATCTCCGGTGCGCGGAAATTCGCAGGCAGTCCCCGGTTTGCCAGGAGGCCGTGGATCTGGGGAATCCCCCGATTTTCATCGGGGGCTAGTCAGATTTCGTTAGGGCATTGCTTCGTGGGCGACTTTTTCGTTGACGAAGCCTTCGATGATGTCGCCGCTCTTCAGGTCGTTGAAGCCTTGGATGGAGATACCGCACTCGAAGCCTTCGCGCACTTCGCTGGCATCGTTCTTGAATCGCTTCAAGGCCATTACCTTACCGGTGTGGACGATAACCTTATCGCGCAGGATGCGGACTTCGTTATCGCGGCCAATGGTGCCGTCGATGATCATGCAACCTGCAACCGAACCAACCTTGCTGATGCGGAACACCTCGCGAACTTCGGCGCGGCCACGATAGACTTCTTTGTAGACCGGATCGAGCAAGCCAACCATGGCTCGTTTGATTTGATCGGTAACTTCGTAAATGATCGAGTGCAGGCGAATATCCACCTTTTCCCGATCAGCAACCGCTTGGGCTGTACGTTCCGGCTTAACGTTGAAGCCGATGATGATAGCGTTCGATGCGGTGGCCAGCAACACGTCTGTTTCCGTGATGGCACCGGCACCGGAATGGAGAACTCGAACCCTTACTTTGTCGTTTGTGAGTGCGACTAAAGTGTCGGACAATACCTCGGCTGTACCACCGACGTCTGTCTTGATGATCAGGTTGAGATCCTTCAGCTCGCCTTCTTTCATTTGAGCGTGAAGTTGTTCCAGCGTTATGCGCTTGTTCTTGGCCATGGCCGTTTCGCGCGCTTGCGATTCACGGTACATAACAATCTGTTTGGCTTTTGCGGTATCGACAACTACCTGGACGGTGTCGCCAACTTCTGGCAAAGCTTCCAAGCCTAAAACTTCGACTGGAGTGGATGGTTCAGCGATGCGGATGGAGTTACCCCGATCGTCAAACATGGCGCGAACCTTGCCGAATACTGAACCGCAAATGAAGAAATCTCCGACGCGCATGACGCCGTTACGAACAAGTACCGTGGCCACTGGTCCGCGGCCCTTATCGAGCTTGGCTTCCAGTACCGAACCATAACCAGGACGAGTTGGGTTGGCTTTCAGATCGAGAATTTCCGAGACCAGAAGAACCATTTCCAGCAACAGATCCAGGTTGGTTTTGGCTTTTGCCGAAACGGGAACCATGACAACGTCGCCGCCCCAATCTTCGGCCAGCAAACCGAGATCGTTCAATTGCTGCTTAATGCGATCAAGATTAGAATCAGGCTTGTCGATTTTATTGATGGCGACAATGATGGGCACGCCTGCTGCTTTGGCGTGATCGATGGCTTCTCTGGTTTGGGGCATGACGCCATCGTCAGCCGCAACCACAAGAATTACAATGTCGGTAACTTTGGCGCCGCGGGCACGCATACGGGTGAAGGCGGCGTGGCCAGGTGTATCGATGAAGACAATCTTCTTGCCATTCTTTTCCACCTGGTATGCGCCAATGTGCTGAGTGATGCCGCCAGCTTCGCGTTCGGCGACGCGGGCCTGACGAATTGCGTCGAGTAAAGAGGTTTTACCGTGATCGACGTGACCCATGATAGTTACCACTGGGGCGCGGCGGATGAGATCCTTGGGATCTTCAGCCAGATCGATATCCTGGGTGTGCTCTTCTTCGTAGGTGACCTTGTTGACAGATGCGCCGAATTCGCGCGCCAGTTCCCCGGCCAGCTTTGCATCCAGCGATTGATTGATGGAAGCGAAAACCTTCTTCACGTCGACCAATTTCTTGATTAACAGGTTGGCCCTTACGCCAAGCTTCTCCGATAGTTCTTTGACAGTAATGCCTTCGGAGATGGTAATTTCACGATCGATTGGCGGAAGTTCAGGAACTTCGTGCCGGCGCGACATTGGCTTAAGCTTGCCTTCGCGCTCAGATTCGCGATCACGAGACGGATCGTGCCGACGCTTGGCTGCATCCGTGCGCCGCTGGGTATCGGTAGCGACGGGAAGTACGGGCGGTTCAAGAGTGACTCCACCAGGACCACCACGACCAGGAGAAGTTGGATGTGGGCCGCGGCGTTGCTGCATGCGACCAGCTTGTCCGCCAGCATATCCACCACCACCGCCAGGGCTGCTGGGGTATGGAATTCCAGGTCCACCGGGACGGGGAGCAATAGTCTGCCCAGGTCGCACGCGGCCTTGATAAATAGGTTGACCAGGCGCTGGAGCACCGGGCCTTTGCGGCATGTACGAACCAGGAGGGCGAGGCGTAGGTGCGCCGGGCATGCCCTTGGCTGGAATTTGCTGTGCTTGTTGGCGAAGACGGTCTAAAATGTCTTGTCGCGGTGGAACGATAGGACGAGCAATGGGCTGACCAGCCAATGGCGGCTTGATGCCTTGGCCAGGTTGTTGCTGACCTCCCAGATTAGCCTGTGGGTGCTGACCTTGCGGCCTTGGTTGCGGAGATGGCCTGTCGCCTTGTGCGAATGGTGGGCGTCCCATTGGAGGCCGTGGCAAAGACGGAGATGTCATGGGGCGAGGAGCGCCAGGAATTGCACCGGCAACGGGAGGCCTTGGTATGGCTGGGGCGTGCGGACCAGAAGGAAACGGTTGACGCGGCCCACTAAGAATCTGACCCGGTCTTGGCGCTGATGGCAGCGGCCTGGTTGGAATGGGAGCAGCTTTACCGGGAAAGGTTGAAGCCTTCTGAGAAACCGGCGTTGCGGGAGCAGCAGGGGCTGAGGGTACAGCCGGCATTGCAGGAACAGACGGTGCAGGCTGAGCCGGGGCAACTGGTAAAGCCACTGCAACTGGAGGCGGCGCGGCTTTCTTAATTACAGGTGGCGCAGGTGGCGGAGGTGCGGGAGCCGCCGGCGGAATGGGAATGCTGGGAGGCACTAGTGTGCGGGACTGCAATGGAACTTGTATGCGCGGTGCACTGCCGCTGGCAAGCGGTGGACGCAAAGGCATGTGCGTTGCCCTGGCGACTGGCATTTCAGCAGGGTGTGATTCAACCGCATGCGACGAAACTACGGGCGCAGGCGGAGCAGCCTGATCGGCAGCGGCCGAGGCAACCATTGGTTTTTCGGCTGGTGGTTTATCGGCTGGTGGCTTTTCAGCCGGAGGTTTCGTTGTAGGCTTATAAGCGACTTTTGGCTCTTCAGCTGCTACTTTATGAATTGGAATTTCTGTCACATGAAGGTCGAACAAATCACCCTGCGCCATGGAGGCGCGGTCAGAATGTTCGGAGTCGTGTTCACCCTTGTGGCCGCTTTCGGCAAGCCGCTTGCGGATGATAAGAGCCTCGTCTTCTTCAATCGAACTGGAGTGGGTCTTTTTTTCAGTAACGCCCAGCTCCGGGAGAAGATCTATGATGGCGCTGGGTTTAACTTCCAGCTCCCGGGCCAGTTCGTTGATACGGATTTTACTCATACGTTGGACGTCTGCTGATTACCAATCGCCTCGCTAAGGATGATTGTCCCAAGCTATGGTACCAGATTCTAAGACTGAACTCCCTCCGTACCCTCAACGGATTTCTCCGCCGCCGGGGTATGATCCACTAATTCATCGACGGGTTCCACAGCCTGTACTTCTGCTTGAGGTAACTCCGTTTCGTTCGCTGCTGCCTGTTGTGTTTCCGCTTCCGCTTCCGATGTGACCGCTTCAACTTCGGCGGGCACTTCGGCCGGCTGCTGCTCTTCAAACTGGCTGTAGTAGCTGTTCACTGCCTGCTGAATGGCTTCCACCATTTGCGGCTCAATTCCTGGTAAAGCTTCCAAATCTTCGGGCGTCATGTAGCCCAGTTTTTCCACCGTATCAATGTCGGCTTCAACCAGCTTCTGAATGACGACTTCGGTTAGGCCATGATCCATCAAAACGCTTACAGGGGCGCCTGGTACAATCATGGCGGACATAGCGGCGTCCACTTCCTGACGCTTTTCCTCTTCGCTCTTAATGTCTACTTTCCAACCGATCAGTTTTGCGGCAAGACGGACATTCTGACCCTTCTTGCCAATGGCCAAGGACAACTGCGTATCTTCGACAATCACTTCCATGTGACGTTCGGCAGCATTTACGATGGTCACACGGCTGATTTTTGCCGGACTCAGAGCATGGGTGGCAAACACCACCGGCTCATCGGAATACTCAATAATATCGATCTTTTCGCTGCGCAGTTCGCGGATGATGGACTGCACGCGCATTCCTTTCATACCGACACAGGCACCGACGCAATCCACATCGCGGTCACGGCTGAAGACGGCGATTTTGGTGCGCTCCCCAGCTTCCCGGGCGCAGGCTTTTATGACAACCGTGTTGTCGTAGATTTCCGGAACTTCCTGTTCAAACAGACGCTTCACAAAATCGGCGTCGGCACGGGATAGGACAACACCAGCATTCTTACCGCTCTTTTCCACGCTTTTGATAATGCAGCGAACACGGTCTCCGATGGAAAAATTCTCCAGCCTGGACTGTTCTTTTTTGGGCAACCGAGCTTCGGTCTTGCCCATATCCAGGACCAAGTCAGGTCCTTCGATGCGCTTCACAACACAAGTAACCAATTCGCCGACCCGGTGGGCGTATTCGGTGAAAATTGTGTCGCGCTCTGCTTCACGCAGCTTCTGCAGAATAACTTGTTTGAAAGTTTGTGCGGCGACGCGGCTTAAACCTTCGGCTTTTTTGGGAAAACGAACTTCGCCACCAACTTCAGCGCTGGCATCGATTTTTTTCGCATCGGCTATGGAGATTTCGTGAGAAGGATCGATGCACATTTCTACAATTTTCTTCACTGCGAAAATCTGCAGATCTCCGGATGCCTGATCGAATTCGGCCGTCAGTTCCTCAGTGGTTTTGAAATGCTTCCGCGCAGCCACAAGCATGGCTTCTTTTACGGCGTCCACAACGATTTGTGGATCGATTCCTTTTTCCTTACTCAGGATTTCAATAGATTGATAAATGCTAGGCATTTTGCAACTCTCTTTCTTTCCAGCTACCACTCAAACTTTAAATTCGCCTTGTCCACCTGCTCAAACTCAATGCGTACCAGCTTGGGCTCTTTCTTGCCCTGCTTCACGCTCAAAGTGAGCACCCCTGATTCAAAATCCTCAAGTACGCCTTCGTAGCGTTTTTCCCCGTCCACTGGTGCTTTCAGGGAAAGCTTGATCTTCTGGCCTTTGAACCGTTCAAAATCCTTTGGTTTCGACAACTTCCGGTCTACCCCGGGTGAGCTGACTTCCAACGTATACGCGCCCCCGGGGATAACGTCCCCGGCGTCCAACGACTCGCTCAACTGGCGGGAGAGCAGCGCACAATCTTCGTGTGTTACGCCTTCCGGTTTATCAATAAAAATCCGGAGAACACGGTGAATGCCACCACCTAAAAGGTCAACCTCGACGATTTCAAGCCCCTGAGGGTCGCCGATTTGTTCCGCTAACGCCGTAATCTTTTCAACAACTGCTTGCGTGGCCAGAGCCATTGGATTCACTCGACCAATAAAAAAGTGGGCTTTCGCCCACTGCTTAGGTTCGACAAAATTAAGTATAGCACTAGTACACAAGAAAAAAGGAAGATTCGAGAGAGAGGGTGGAATGGAAATCAATTGAGTTGATACGATTCGTTTTTTACGAAATTAGCGTGACACCGAGTTGCCGGCAAAACTTCCGTGCTCCCCATGACGAAGTACAGGTGCTTTGGCATTGTCAAACTGGCGTCGGGCAAATCGAACCCTGGGCCGCGACTACCATGGCTCCAGGCGTACGCGGTAGATAGAAGGTTAATCTCAAAAACAGCAGTTGACGCACCGTCCATAGATCAACTCCCGTACCCACCGACAGTTGCGTGGAAACCACCTGTCACCTGAATGGTGAGCGCTCTTTCGATTCTAAATTCAATCGTGGGGCTCGGCGTGGGACTAAGGTGCGGAGGACGGTTACGGCTTGCAACTGCCGTTTCTAGACACTATAAGGTTAATCTCAGCATCCCAGCGTTACGCCGATCATTTGGACACTGGTACACCGCTCGACAACCTGTAACTTACAAACTTGGAATCGTGATAAGACTCGGTAAGTTGGTAGGTTTTAAGCAGGTCTTTCCGCCACTCGTCATATTGCGGGCTTGTTGGCAGAATGAGGTAATCGTATTGGAATTCGCTGAGTTTGGTCTTAAGTTCAGCAAGACTGCATTTCTCGCGGCCACACAAAAGGCAACCGAAACGAGTTGGGTCAGGAGCGTATAAGCGTGAGCAATTTTCAACTCCAAATACGGCTGGGTGGGCATTCCCCTGACGTAGCGAAAACAGAACTGGGGTGGTGGGCAAGGCCTGACTCAAATAGCCGGTTTCATCCACGTTTTTGTAAAGATAGGAAATTTGAAGGCTGTTGACTTCAAAAGTCAAGATGGACATAAGGGAAAATAAAAACGCAGAGAAAACTCCGAATCGTAAGACAAGTTGCATCCAAGGCGGCGATTGAAACTCGAGTTGCGTGAATGCGCCGGCAACCACAATCGTAATTAAGGTGAACGGCACGATGGCGTAGCGCAAACTGCTAAGAATTGAGGACCAGTATGCGAGGTAGAGAATTACCAGAAATGCGCAGGCGCGTCGCGCTGGTGTCCAAGGACGCCGCAATAGCATGGGGATTGGAGCAAAGAACACCAGGAACATTCCGGCGGGATTCGCGATGGGTGATTCAAAAGCATTCCATCCCTGGAAAAAGAGAAACCAGGGCATAGTCACGTATCTCCTTACGAAGCCGTAAGCGGTACTGCCATTTACGTACAAACCGCCTTGCACAGCTTTTTGACTGATTTCTGGAAAGATTGGATTGCCAGTGCGCAGAAATGTATCAAGGTGCCAGGAAAAACCGGAAATGGCGAGCAGCGTGACAAGAAGGATGGCCACCCGCCAGGGACGGGGTTGGCGATAGATCGAGACAGCGAAGAGCATTGCAAGAGGTATGCCACCGAAGAGTGCAACGTGCTTGACACCGAAGCTTTGCCCAAGGAAAAACACGCCGGCGACTATCCAGGCGAAGCCTCTGGCTTTGCTCCATTGAAGAAATGCATAAAGGCCGGCCAACTGGAAAGCGGCAACTGCCATGTCATTTTTGGGAACACTTCCTGTCCAATGGAGGAATGGCAGAGTGCCCGCAGCAGCTGCGCCCAGGAGTGCGGCGGAGGAGTTCTCGCCGCAATCGCGGGCGATGCGGAAAGCAATCCACAGGAACAATAAGAAAAAAAGCGGTGCCATCATTTGAGCGGCCGATCTTCCACCAAGAGAAGACGCAAGGGACAGCAGCACTTCGAAGCCTTGCGGGTAGAAGCTTTGTGGAATGTATGAGACTGGCTGAAGACGGTGGGTAGTGTTATAGAGTTCTGCCAATGGCAAATGGTAGGAAAGAACGTCGAAGGCCGTTACTGGGGTTAGCATCATCAGGAGAGTGCAGCCGGCAAAGAGAATAGCGAAGAAGACGGCTAAGCCTGCGGTTGGGGTTGCAAGTTTATCGGCCCTTTTCCAGGCGCGAAATGGATGCAATATGGAAGCGACCGCCGAAGTCCGGAAGTGGAACAGAAACGGCAACGGTATAGATAATATGGCAACAAATACGGAAGGATAAAACCAGCCTAACCGGCCAACAGCCGACAGCAGCACAATGAAGGAGCCTAGCCCAAGCAGGACTGCTATTGGTGCTTCAGAAATCTGGAGCGATAGCCGCTGGGAAATTGCAAGGCCTAGCGAAAAAGCGGACAAAGCCAGCCAAACAATAAGTAGAGTGGCGCGAGGTTGGGAGAGCATAGAGACGCCCAGCAAGGTGGCAGATAGAAGGCTGAGTTCGTAGCGCCAGAATCCATTGGAACGAAGCTTGGAGTGAGCCAGGGCTAATATCAATACGAGAAACGGAAGAGCTTTGATTACAACGAAAAGCCTCCCAGTATTCCGGAAAAAATCAATGTGCTGTAAAAACGGTTGAAGACTAAGGAGGAGGCCACAAAATAGCCAACCTAAAATGAGGCGCAACTTCCAGGACAATTGGGAGGTTATTGACAACTCACTACTATAACGTCAAAAATGGCGGTTGGGAATGAACTGCCGAACAAATCGTTTCAATACATCGACTTTCGTAGACGGAACTGGAAAGAAAAAAGGCCGCTAATGTGTCGGGGGATCCCTGTGACGACAGTCGCTCTGCTAATTGGCAATGAAACCTGGAACGCGGACTTGCTTGGGCCTATCAGCCCAAAAACGGCAGTTGCAAGCCGTAACCGGCACCCTGTCTGTCCAATTCGTGAAATCCGGGACGGGGGGTGCAATTCTTTTGCAAATCTTCCGTAAGCAGAACATCTTCATTGAATTGCAGCCCGGATTTCGCAGCCCTCCGCACCTTAGCTTAGTCCCAAGCCGAGCCCCACGATTGAATTTAGAATCGAAAGAGCGCTCACCATTCAGGTGACAGATGGTTTCCACGCAACTGTC
>JAYTTF010000162.1:0-5250 GCA_043745195.1 Bryobacterales bacterium
CTTTTTTGCTTCCGATGACGCGCATCTGGTTGCGCTAAACCGGCTGACCGGAGCACTGCTGTGGCAAGTGTTCATGCCCGAATCCAAAGGAGATTTCAGCGCTACCGGAGCTCCTATGGTAGTGGGGGATCTGGTTATCGCCGGCATTGCAGGCGGAGACGGTCCATTGCGCGGATTCCTCGCCGCCTACAAAGCCACAACCGGGGAACAGGTTTGGCGCTTTTGGACCATTCCAAAGCGGGGCGAACCAGCTTCCGATACCTGGGTGGGCAACGCCATTGAAGTGGGTGGCGGGGCCACTTGGCTAACTGGCTCCTACGATCCGCAAAGCGACACGCTATACTGGCCAACCGGTAACCCATACCCTGATACAGATGGATCTGAGAGAGGTGGCGATAACCTCTACAGCGATTGCGTAGTTGCGTTGGATGCAAAAACAGGAAAGCTGAAGTGGCACTTTCAATTCACGCCGCATGACCTTTGGGATTGGGACGCCACAGAGCCCTTGGTGCTGGTTGACGCTCCCTTCAAAGGCCGTCCGCGCAAGCTGCTGGTGCAAGCCAACCGCAACGGATTTTTCTACGTATTAGATCGCACCACCGGAGAGTTTCTGTTAGGAACGCCATTCGTGAAGCGGCTCACCTGGGCAAGCGGAATTGACCCAAAAGGCCGCCCAATTCTGACGTCTGATCGTAAACCAACTGCGGGTGGAAGCGTAACTTGTCCGGCTGTCCGCGGGGCCACTAACTGGTATTCCACGGCTTACAACCCAACCACGAAGTTATTCTATGTTATGGCCGTAGAGGATTGCAGTGTTTACCGTCAATCAGGAAATTGGTTTGCGGGCCACAGGGATCCAGCCAATCCGCCGCAAAAGTTACTCCGTGCACTGGATATTGAAACTGGAAAGGTGGTTTGGGAAGTACTGCAGATCGGCGGCCCAGAAGCAAATTATTCCGGAGTTCTCTCCACTGCCGGCGGATTGCTGTTTTATGGAGAATCCGGCGGAACCTTTGCTGCCGCTGATGCCAAGACCGGCAAGACTCTTTGGAGCTTCAATACAGGACAAATTTGGAAGGCTTCCCCGATGACTTACACCGTGAAGGGACAGCAGTACGTGTCCATTGCCGCAGGTGGCAACGTGTTTGCGTTCTCGCTCGGTGCAACACACTAAGTTTTGAAGTAACTCAAATTCCGTCACGTTTTCTGCGATAAATTACAAAACCAGTTGTTCTGCCACTTACAACGTAGTTCTTTAACCACTCGTGCAGGTCCGGAAATTCAGTGATTGCCAAAGCCTTGTTGTAAGGCCCCAAACCATCTGCTATCCAAATCGGCTTTGTGCTCAACAGCGTTTCTCTATTCCGCCGTGCCAACTCCGGAGCTGCCGCTTCAGCGGACACCAAATGCCGATCCGCAATAACTCCGGTGAGCGGTTGCGAATCGAGGAATGATGTTCCTGCGGTTAGACGCGTGATTGCAAACAGATCAGGCCTGTATCCCCAAACCAATAGATTATCCTCTGGTGCAGCGGTGATCAGTTTTGCCGCAGCAACGGCATCATCTGCCATTGCTAGATCACGCCAATCATGGGGGCGATGCAGTAGTAAGTCGGCACCAAGCTGTACGTGACGGGGGCCAAAGCGGATGAAAGGAATCAGCAGCAGGGCAAAAGCCGCACGACGCCACCAAATATTTGGGATCAACATCAATCCGCGAGCACCAATCAACGCGCAAACTGGCAATAGTTGGAAGTAATAGCGCGGGAAAAATCTCCACCCGGCGCAAACACCAATTGTTGAAACTGCAAGCCAAAGCACCAATCGCCATTGGTGTTCCTTCCACCACCAAACGGCCACACCAACGACTAACACAGCATGAAATCCAGCCCAACTGGCAGTGCGCGTCACCCCCTCCAATTCCGCGAAAGTGTTGGATGAATAAAGCAAACCCCATTGCCAAACCTGCTGCCACCCGCCGGCTAACGCGCCCATAGAAGCCAACCAGCCCAGCCAAATTGCAGAAGAAGCTGCTATGCCGGCAAGGAACAACGGCGCAATACGGCACAATAGAATTGCGCATACTACAATTACAAATGCAGCTTTTATATTGAAGCCCAACGCTACGCCACAAGCAAGCCCACTCAGCATCGCCTTTCCCCTCCAAGCTAGATGAACGGCCAAAACATGCGGCACGATCATAAGTAGATCGGGGCCCAACACCATTACTGCCGATGGAATCCAAAAGGTGAGGAAGAACGCAGTGAGCGCCGCCGCTAGCAGGGCTTCAGATTCACCCCATAAGTCGTAAGCGAATCGGGAAACAGTCCATGCACAGAGCAGGACAACCAGCGCACCGGCAAGGCGCAAAGCCAGCCCCGTAGATGCGCCCCACAGTAAGTACAAAGTTGGGAAAAGTGGAGGCTTGTCAAACCAAAAGTCTTTGTAAATGGCCTTACCGGCAAGCATCTGGATAGCTGCCGCCGTCGGATAACCTTCCTCCACCCAAACGATGTCCAGATGACACAATCGCGCGGCGATTACCAGCACTGCAATCAGCGCCCAAGCCGCGCGCCTGTTCATCTATTTTCTCTCCAGAATCCGGATAAGGGTTTTGCGGAATTCCACGCCGTAGGAGGGATCGGCCAACGCAAATTCAACGAAAGTTTCAAAGTAGCTGGGGAAGTTGCCAATGTCGTAACGTTTATCGGCAGGGGGGAGCTTTAAGGCAATCACCCGCTTGCCTTCCTCGCACAGAAATTGCATAGCATTCGTGAGCTGAATTTCGCCGCGCTTATCCGGCTTTACGCGACGGATCATGTCGAAAATCAGCGGAGAGAATGCATAGCGGCCAGAGATCGCCCAGCGGCTCGGGGCTTTGTCCTTTGCCGGTTTTTCCACTAGATTCTTCACACGAAACCAATCGTCTTCACCCTCGCCAGGATCGATGATGCCGTAGTTGCTAACTTCATCTTCACCAACTTCCTCCACAGCAATGACACAACTGGCGCGCATCTCGACGAATAGATCCGACAGACGCTTAACGGCCTTCGATTCCCCATTCATGCCTAGAATGGAATCTCCCAATGCCACGATAAATGGTTGCTCGCCCACAAAATTCTCTCCGCACAGGATAGCGTCACCTAAGCCCTTTTGCTGACGTTGCCGGGTATAGAAAAAATTTGCTTGCAACTCCTCGAATCTTAATTCGTCCAGCAATTCCTGCTTGTTCGTGGATTCCAGCACCCGCATCAGCTCAGGGTCACTGTCAAAGTGGTTTTCAATGGACGACTTATTTCGCCCGGTTACGAACAGCAATTGGTTCACGCCGTTTGCCACTAACTCTTCGGCAACATATTGCACAATTGGCTTCCGAGCCACTGGCAGCATTTCTTTTGGTTGGGACTTGGTTGCGGGCAGCAGGCGAGTGCCATGGCCCGCCACTGGTACAATGGCGTTTCGGATCACCTAACAAATATAACCGTTGGACGAAAGGTTTAGCAGATCTGGTTTGAGTGCCAACGCGGATCCGGGCAAAAATCATGGTAGCGCCGGAGCCTTCGGATAAGGATAATAGGATTTACGCGCCAGTCCGGCCAAGGAGAAAAGTAAAGAAAATGGGTGAAGCATTAGGAATGGTCGAAACTCGTGGCTTGATAGCCATGATTGAAGCGGCCGACGCTATGGTGAAAGCAGCCAAGGTCACGCTTGTGGGCTGGGAGAAAATCGGGTCCGGCTACGTAACAGTGATGGTTCGAGGTGATGTTGCCGCTGTTCGTGCTGCCACAGACGCTGGCGCCGCTGCCGCCCGCCGTGTGGGCGAATTGGTTGCCGTCCATGTCATCCCCAGACCGCATCAGAACTTGGAAGACGTTCTTCCTATCGGAAAAAGTGGATCGAAATAAGGCTCTTCATTTATGATCCTGGCGCGAGTGGTTGGTACAGTTGTCGCTACCCGGAAAGATCCGCGCCTGGAAGGTAAGACTCTTCTGATTCTGAAACCGATCAGTGCTGATGGCAAAGATGAATCGGGTTACGTAATTTCCGTGGATACCGTCAGTGCCGGTTTCAAGGAAACTGTTTTAGCAGTAAGTGGATCTTCAGCGCGCATGGCGGCAGGCTGTAAGGACACCCCCATTGATTCAGCCATTATTGGTATTGTGGACACTATTTCCTTGGATTCGGATCGGGAAAGTACGTCAAGCTCGAAGGGGAAATAGCGCATGTACCTGGGCAAGGTCATCGGACGGGTTTGGGCTGAGGTGAAAGACCCCCGCCTCACCGGGCAGCGATTGCTTATCGTCCAGCCACTAACACCCGAGCAGAAGGCAACTGGGAAACAGGTCATTTGCACCGATGCCGTGGGGGCTGGTGCAGGCGAACTAATTTACTATTGCAAAGGCAAGGAATCCAGTTTTCCCTTTCTTCCCACGGAAGTTCCAACTGACATGACTGTGGTAGGCATCGTCGATTCAGTCCGGGTGGAACGCTAGCCATGCTGATTGCCAAAGTGGTGGGCGAGGTTGTGGCTACCCACAAACATGGAAGTCATGAAGGTCAGAAGCTGCTGATTGTGCAACCGCTGGAATTGGATGGGTCGAATCGCGGCGATGCAGTGATCGCCGTTGATTCGGCAGATGCCGGGGTTGGCGACCGGGTGTTGTTAGTGACGGAAGGTTATTCGGCAATGACCAGCGTGGGCCGTCCGGAATCACCCATCGATATGGCCGTAATTGGGATACTGGATTTCGTCAGTCTTGGTTGAGCGCCTTCGGCGCTTTTCATCCGATCCCCGGCGTAACAACTGAACGGTAAGCAGGATTGCAAGCAACAGTCTTGTTGCATCCATCGCAAAATAAAGAGTGCGCATGGAATTGAACTGCCCTCGCTCAGCAGCGAATTGGGTGGGGCCACCAAAATCAATAGTACGGCCCAAACCAAGTAGTTGCGGTGCCAAAAGGAAGTGGCAAGCAATCACGGTAAGCAGCATGATTGAGGAAATCACAATGAATTGCCTGGCTTGCCTTGCTACGACGAGAAGGCCCAAAATTGTAACACCTAATGCTAGCTGTGCCCATTCCCAGATGTTGCTGTAATAGCGGGTCATCTCATTGGCCGAGTAAAGAAATAGAGTTTTCTTTTCGGATTCAGTCAGTGTGAAAATGATTTGCTGCATTTTCTGCGGCTGAGCCATCAAGATCCTGGTAACGGAATCTTGATTCTGGCTCCCAATCCACATCATAAGCATGAT
>JAYTTF010000163.1:0-19977 GCA_043745195.1 Bryobacterales bacterium
GTCTGAAAAAGTTGAAATCCAAAACGGAGAGACCACCTCTCATACAGCTGATTATGAAAGGGTTGCTCGGCTCCAAAAAACGATAGCCGGACAGTAGTGATGCTTACCAAAGGCTCTGGCCAGAACTTTCCGCTGGCATATAGGTTATCGATCTGCAGACGAATGTCTTCCGCTTTGATGTCCGTAAAGGATCGGGCAAAGCGTTCGTAGTCTTGTATGATCGTGGAATCCAGGTCAAAAACGTTCACGAATCCTCCGGCTGGCAATCATTCCTTGAACTCCAAATCGACGGGATGGCACTGACACACTATCATGATGGATTGCCCTCTTCAGCACATTCCATGCGAATCAAGAATGGGTCTCTTGAAGCAACTCGGCGCAAATGGGACATTCCAAAATAGGAAAAATCTGAGGGCATTTATGCCGATTGCCTCTAGGGGATAACTTTGAATTCTTTTGAATTCTAATGATACTTGATTTGGAAGTTGGACTTCCGCATAGTCAGCCTCAGGTTTGGGTTGGTAATCAAAACTGGACCTATAGAATAAACCACCGAGGTTTGGGAGAAGTTAACAACGATCCGAAAGGCGCGCAATGTTTTTCTCTCCATAAGTGGGCAACACATCCGGTTGCCAACGACGGTTGCCAGCGAAAATCGAAAAGATTGGATGATCAAACATCACAGTCCTCGACCAGGCAAGCTTGGAATTGCTATCCCGAGAACCCTACTGACGTCATCTTGCATGGTCCGGCACACATAGGAGGCAGAAACGGAACAACAACATGAGGAGTAAACAGCCAACCTTGCTCCCCGGTTTCCGTCACTGATACATACGGATTAGGGGGAATGTAGTATTGTGCTTTCAGAAGAAGCGAATGTATACTCGCCGGGTGTAATCGGGCAATAAAGCTAAGGAGTCACCGGTTCCCCTAGGCCAATGAATTTGTAATCCCTCAACAACTTGCCGCTCCTTCAGAGCATGAATCCTTGACACCATCCGTCATACTGGAATCACGGGGTTGTAGCCGGATGCCGGTTTTATCCAGTAAGTAAAATAGGAAGGTGATAAAAAACTACCTTACTCGTCGAAGTGGATTCCCCAACCATGGCGGAGCATCCGACTTCAATCCACAATATAAGGCGTTGAAACAAAGCTAACTAACCACCGCAACCATTAACCAATCAACCGAAAGTGAAACGGTTGAAACCCAGCCTGTTGAAACAAAGCTAATTTATGCTCGCTGTGCGAAATTGGGCAACAAATTCTATGCAGTCACCCGTGGCCCCAGCCAATGAATTTGTAATCCCTCAACAACTTACCGCTCCTTCAGAGCATGAAGCCTTGACACCATCCGTCATACTGGAATCACGGGGTTGTAGCCGGATTCCGGTTTTATCCAGTAAGTAAAATAGGAAGGTGATAAAAAACTACCCCGATCGTTGAAGTGGATTTTCAACCATGGCGGAGCATCTGACTTCAATCCACAATAAGGTATTGAAACAAACCTAACTGACCAACAGCAACACACCACCGAAAGTGAAAAAGTTGAAACGCAGCCTGTTGAAACAAAGCTAATTTTATGCTCGCTGTGCGAAAATGGGCAACAAATTCTATGCATCCACCGCTATCCGTCATACTGGAATCATTAGAAAGGAATGCTCACCGCCCCAACATTATGCGGGCTTGTAGCCGGATTCCGGTTTAGAAGGTAAAAACATGGAACCGGAACGAGGCTTCCAGCACGATCAAAGATCAGGAACGTGAAGTCGATTCCCAAATCGTTGATGGGGATTACCCAACCATGGCGGAGCATCCAACTTCAATCCACAAAATAAGGTGTTGAAACGAAGCTAACTGACCAACTAACCCATCCACCGAAAGTGAAAAGCTTGAAACGCAGCCTGTTGAAACAAAGCTAATTTTATGCTCGCTGTGCGAAATTGGGCAACAAATTCTATGCTGTCACAGGTGGCCCCCAGCCAATGAATTTGTAATCCCTCAACAACTTGCCGGGACCTTCAGAGCATAAAGCCTTGACACCACCTGTCATACTTGAATCAGTAGCACTATCCGGAAAGCTGCTTCAACCGCCCTTTTGCGGGGTTGTAGCCGAATTCCGGTTTTATCCAGTAAAATAGGAAGGTGATAAAAACTATGGAACCGGACGAGGCTTCCAGTCAGGAAGGCGAAGTCGATTCAAGCCCAATCGTCGACGTTGATCCCCTAAGCACGTTGATGGCGGAAAGGGATGCGCTAACTGTTGCCAAGAACGAGGCTCAGGACTTGCTGCTGCGCACGCGCGCTGAATTTGAGAATTTCCGCAAGCGGGTTGAACGTGAGCGGCTGGAAATCAGGGATCATGCCAGCATGGGTATGGCCGAAGCGCTGCTCCCAGTGGTTGACGATCTGGAGCGCGCGCTTCAAGTGGAATGCGCCGACAAAGAGTACGCCAAAGGCATGGAACTGATCCATGGCCGCCTTATCGAGAGCTTGAAAAAGTTGGGACTTGATCCAATCGATACCACCGGGGTGAAGTTCGATCCGAACATTCATCACGCCATTGACCGCGTCTCCAGCACCGGCGAAGAAGACCAGACTATTCTTGCTGAATTCCAGAAAGGGTATAACTTTAAAGGCCGCTTGCTGCGCCCAGCATTGGTGAAGGTTGCAGTAGAGTGACAAAGCGCGATTACTACGAAATTCTGGGGCTGAGCCGTGAGGCTGACGAAGGTGCATTGAAAAGCGCTTACCGTAAACTGGCCATGAAATATCATCCCGATCGCAATCCTGGCGATCAGGGTGCCGAAGATAAATTTAAGGAAGCCGCCGAGGCCTATTCTGTACTGAGCGATGCTCAAAAACGTGCTGCCTACGATCATTATGGTCATCAGGGAGTTGCTGGTGCATCGCAAGGGTTCGATCCGAACCAATTCCAGGATTTCGGTGACATCCTGGGCGATTTCTTTGGTTTTGGTGATATGTTCGGCGGCAAAGGCCGCTCGCGCAATCGGGCTCAAAAGGGTGAAGATCTTCGCTACGATCTGGAGATCGGGTTGGAAGATTGCATTCGTGGAATGTCGGCTGATATTCAAGTGCCGCGCCTGGAAAGCTGCGGAACTTGCAAGGGCACTGGCGCCGAAGCCAATGATGGCTTAACGGCTTGCCCCATGTGCCGAGGGCGTGGGGAAGTGGTTTTTCAGCAAGGCTTTCTTTCCATCCGGCGGACATGTTCTCAGTGTGGTGGACGCGGCCAGATTGTCAGGCGTCCCTGTAAACAGTGTAGTGGTGAAGGCTATAATCGGACGGAGCGCAAGCTACGGGTTAATATCCCGGCAGGTGTCGATACCGGTACGCGCATGCGGCTCACCGGCGAAGGTCAGGCTGGAATCAATGGTGGTCCATCCGGCGATCTATTTGTGGTGATTCGTGTAAAAGAGCATCAAATATTTGACCGCAAAGATACAGATTTGCATTGCCGCGTGCCCATCAATATTGCCCAAGCTGCATTGGGAACCGATGTCGAAGTGTTAACGTTCGATGGTCTGGAAAAAGTGAAGGTGCCAGAAGGTGTGCAGAACGGCGATGACGTGCGCTTGCGCGGCAAAGGCATTCCGCTCTTGAACGGCCACGGGCGTGGAGATCTGTTCGTTCATATTGAAGTACGCGTTCCCAAGAAGCTGTCCAGGGATCAACGAAAGTTGCTGGAGCAACTTTCGGAGACTTTGCCGGCGTCGAATGAACCGGAAGAAAAGGGCTTGTTCGATAAGGTGAAAGATTACTTTATGTAATCCTCACACCTTCAGCTCCCAACCTTTCTTGAACACCGGCTTGACAAACTTATTGGCTTCCACACTGTTGGTGAAGCGCATGTTTTTGGCGTCCCAATCCAACTTGCCCGGCACGTGAAGAGCAATTGCGGCCAATGCTAACCATTCTGCGTAGGGTGCGGTAATACTGAAATCGGAACAGGAAGTTTCGCCACTCTTGCAGGCGCGAACCCAATCCAACATGTGCCCTGGAGAACGGGTTAGTAACTGTGGAGGCAGACGGTACTCTTTCCATCGGGCTTCTGGAAGTAAGTGCACGCCTTCGCCACGGGATGAAGTTGCCATTACGCCTTTTGATCCAATGAACACTGCACCGTTGCCGCTCAAAATTCCAGGCTGCGTCGCAGGACCCCGCGACCCAAACACTTTTACGCCAGGCCCACCAGCACCCGTAGGCGCTCCACCGCCCGGTCCGCCTCTTCCTCCACCCGAGCTTTGACCCGCGCCCTTTGTCCCCCAAAGTTATTCACTGGCCGCAAAATGGTTTCGCTCTCCATGCCTGGAATGCGATAAGCCAACGAATCGTCGGAACGCGGCCCATCGTGATAATAGACCTTTACCGGGGGCATGCCGCCGCGTGCTGGAAAATCAAGCCGCACTACGGCCTGCGTTGGATAGGTGACGGAACTGGCACCTTCCACACGAATGCATTCAATGCTGGTTGGCGCGCCCAATTGCAGCGCCACATGCACAGGGCCGGCAGCCTTTGCGACGCGCCACCCAACCATAAATTCCAATCAATTGTGCTGGGTAAAGATTCTGATACAGGCAAGTCTTTCAGCGCAATTGGATGGGTTCTCGGACTTACTGAAATGTGCGCTTCAGTGACCTCACCAATTTCGCCGGACCACACGATTTCCGCTGCCACGCGATTTGCTTCATGTGAAAATCCCTGATTCCCCATCTGCGTTGCCACTTTGTATTTGGCTGCGGCGTCCATCATCAAACGCGCTTCCCAGAGCTTGCGGGTAAGTGGCTTTTCGCAGTATACATGCTTCCCGCGCGGACAAGGAAGGCGAAAATATTGATGCCGTCACAATCGGCATTCCAGACTTCATGCACGCTACCGTCGCGCTAGCCCGGAAGTCTTTCTACTTTGGGACCTTAGGGTAATTCTGAAAATTCGCCGCCGCTCGGGCTTCATCCACATCGCACATTGCGACAATATTTTCAGTCTTTGCGGCATCGTTCAGAATCAACGCCACCCTGACCACCGCAACCGACGGCGGCCACGTTCAATTTGTCGTAATAGGGTACCCCAACGCACGTAAGGAAGGGACCGAGCCAAAACCAGCAGCTGGAACTGGGCCAGCAAGCAATGCGCCGAAAAAGAAGTGGCGACGCGAGACGTTGGTGTCAGGACATGCGGGAATTGTCGCTCAACGGAAAAGCGCTGTGTTGCTATTTTCCGGCGATTTTTCGCTGGTAGATCTTGTAGCCAACGTTCTCAAAACGAAGTGCGTATTCATCGTTCAATAGCCGCTTCATGTACTGACCTAATTTGGGTTCAGATTCCAGCCAGCCTTCGAAATCGTTCTTGTAGGATTCCTCGACGATAAGAATTTGGGGACGTTTTCCACTGTAGTATCCCCATCGCATGTCATCAATAAAGTTTGGGCGAAATCCGTAGGCGAACCCAAACTCCATGCTCCCCATTACCAGGTCGTTGTTGGCGGCATTCTGTTCAACCCAGGATACCGCGGGCAAGTAGACCTTGTGATATGTATCCGCCTTGATTCGAAGCAAAATACCCGCCACATTGATCGAAACAACTACGGCAAGGCAGGATGCAATCATCCATTTTGGTATTTGGGCTTCTTGCCAAAGTGAATAGCAGGCAATAGCGAGGAACGTGCAAAAAAAGAACATCACATGGATTAGATAGAAATAAAACTTAAAGCCATCAACAAATGTAAGAAATGCCATGTGAATCGCAAACAACCAAAGGATGGTCCGGGTACCAATCTGTGATCGAGATGAACGATTGCTTACAACCCAAACGAGACCAAATATATAGGCGATTAATGCTACTACCTTCAGTTGAGCGGGGCCAACGAATCCTCCAGTACGATACGGGGAAAAGCCGAAAGCGACAGTGAATCTGGTGACCTCGTCTATGATAGCTGTAATGGGAGTGAAAAGAGCGAAACGCCCAGAACCATTGGTCCGCATTTGTAATGTGAAATCTGTAGGACTTTGCAAGATCCACCAAGCCCAGGCAGAGGACCCTATTAAATAAGGAATGGCGGCGATCATAACTTGCTTAATGCCCAGACGATGTCTGTCGTAATAGAAAATCAAAAATATAAGTCCAAGGAAATAAATTAGTCCATTTGGATGGCACATTCCGGCCATGCAGATGAGAGTTTCAGAAATAAGAATGGCCTTGTTGAAATTCTCTTCCCGCAGGCATACAAAAGATGCGTAAGCAGCCGTTCCCAAAAATGCGACGAGAATGTCATACCGTCCGAAGGTGCTGCCCACCATTATTTGATAATCAAGGGCAGTTAAGGCGGTAGCAAGCCACGCAAGATTCTGGTTGCCTGTCAGTTTCCGCAGTAGAAAGAAACTGGCGGCGAAGAAACCGATTCCAGCAATTGCGGACAAGGCGCGAACCGAAAATAGCCCCGAGCCGACGATCTTAAACCAGCCTGCCATCAGAACAATATTGCCGGGAAATATCATGTAGATATGCTTGTCCAATCCTTCCAATCCTGAGCCAATCAATTCCAGACTTGTAACTCCCATGAAACCGTGGTCGATAAGGTTACTGGCGGGGATATGAAACATTGCTTCATCATTCCACGGGCGGCGAGTGTAAATGTGCGCAGCCAAAATAGCAACGTAAAGGAACACACTCAATAACGTAAGTAGACGCTTCAATTTTTCTCCAAGACCTCTAGATAATATAACAGAGCGGTTTAAGGCAAGGCGAAAGTAAGCAGAGTGGAATCGTTAGCAATCGCAATGAACTGTTTCCCGTCCACAGCGTAAGACATCGGCGAACTCCGCATGGGCGCACCCGTTTGATAGTGCCACAGGATTTTGCCGGAAATGGCATCAAGAGCAATAAAATTTCCCTCTTTCGATGCCGCAAATACAACGCCACCGGCGGTCGCAAGCACACCCGCTGCATGGGAGCCTATTTGGATTGGGGTGCTCCAACGGACGTCACCCGTAGCTGGATCGAGTGCACGAATGAAGCCTTGCTCTCCTTGCTTTTCATCTTCCCGTTGGCCGCCGCCAGTATACGGTTGTCCTGGCACAGGCCTCTTGATTACGCTTGTGTAAGTGGCGCAAGTTTCGCGGACTGCAACATAGAATAATCCAGTGTTCTCGCTGTAAGATGGTGCAGCGAAGTTAGCGGCACCCAATGCATCGGGGCAAACATAGTTCCCTTCAGGCGTGGGGTCGGTTCCTGGAATTACGATTGGATGTCCACGAGCATCCAATCCCTTTGCCCAGGTCTGCTTTGCAAAAGCCTTGCCAGTAACAAACTCGCCGGTGATTCGGTCAATCGCATAATAGAACGCATTTCGATTGGCCATGATTAGCAACTTACGCATTTGACCCTTCACCATTGCATCAATCAACACCGGAGTTTCGTTGGCATCCCAATCATGGACGTCATGCGGAGTGTATTGGAAATACCATTTCAACCGGCCGGTATTAGGGTCCAGGGCCAACACGCTGCAGCTGTATAGGTTGTCGCCGGCGCGCACAGTGCCTTCGTAATCGGGGCCGGGGTTACCTGTGGTCCAGAAAAGTGTATCCGTAGCGGCATCATAAGTTCCGGTCATCCAGGTAGGCGCGCCGCCATACTTTGCGGAATCTCCAGCCCAGCTTGCCCGATTCGGATCTCCCGGTTGTGCCACAGAATGTGTGCGCCACAGTTTCTTGCCGGTGGTTGCGTCAAAACCGTCTACCCATCCACTTAGTGCGCATTCACCGGAAGTAACTCCCACAAAGACCTTGTTGTCCACAACCAACGGTGCATGAGTAATGGAAAAACCCTTGCGATAGTCTTCTACTTCCACATCCCAAATAACGGCACCAGTTTTAGCATCAAGCGCGACAAGATGGGCATCCAGAGTGGCCAAGTAGACGCGGTCGCCTAAGATTGCAGCACCGCGATTCGTCATCACGGTGCAGTAATTATGAACCTCCGGCAGACGTCGTTTATAGTCCCAGATTTTGCGGCCGTTGCGTGCATCGAGTGCCGCCATGTTACTGCCCGGACCAGTGACGAACATTACTCCATCGGCGACGATCGGAACGGTTTCAATATTCGATGCGCCAAACTGGTGCGACCAGGCACTTTGCAATGTTGCAACATTTGTTGGAGTAACTTGCGTTAACCGGGAATAGTGGCGGCCATTAAGGTCACCCCAGTAAGTCAGCCAGTTCTGCGGTTCGCTTGCCGCTTGCTTGATGCGAGTGCTGGTAATGTTGAAATCTGCCGCAGGGTTCCATGGCATGGGCGCGGCCTTGCCGGCTTTTAAAAAGGCCAGCAAATCGGCAGTTACCGCAGCATCGAGGGTCATTTTCGGCATTAGAGATTGATGAGTTTGCTTCACTTCAGAAAGTGCTGACTTACTCAGCAACTGCAGCCGCCCAGTTGTATCCATCATTTGCAACGAGAAAGTGTCTTCGTTCTTCGCAACGCCGACAAGCTTTCGGCCGTCTTTGAAAGTAACCTCCACCGTGCGATAGCCGCTGCGCAGTGCAGCACTAGGATCTTCAATCGACTTGCGCAACTCGACCACTTTACGTTCCGTGCCTGCATTGGTCAAATCCGGTCCAAGCCGTCCACCACGACCTTGGAACATATGGCAGTTTCCGCACTTTGCTGAGCCGAAAAACAGCTCGGCTCCTTTTTCAGCATTCCCAGTTAGCGCTTCTTCGGGCTTGCTGCTTTCGAGTGATCGCAGATAAGCGACAATAGCATTTGCATCGTCATCAGACATTACAAATGCAGGCATCTGCGTACCGGCAATCCCCTTGGTAATGTTGCGCGCAATGGCTTCATCACTGCCGCCGAATTTCCAATCACCCCGCGTCAAATTTGGGGCGCGGCCACCTTGCGCTTTGGCACCATGGCACGCGGTGCAGGATTTATCGAACAGTCCAGCCCCTTTTTGAACGGCGGTTTCGTGAGGGGACTGAGCCAGCAGAGCGGTGGAAACAATCAGAAGAAATTGAGCAGGACGAACAGGCATGAAGTGAATTCTATCGCAACAACCATCTGCTAAGGTAACTCTTTCTCAATCCTGTTCAACAGCTTTTCGATAAACCGAACGCCCTTCTCTCCGGTGCGTTGTACGTGATACATCAGCCCCACTTGCTTGTTCAGCGACATTGCCTCGCGAAGATCGGCCGTCACATCGTCCATAGGTCGAAAGCGCACCGGCGAACAGCCCACAACCATGTCCACTGAAATGTCCAGTCGCTGAAGTGAGGTTCTGGGGCGATACCTTCGATTGCCGGAAAAATATTCGAACCCTAACTCCTCCAAGACCTGGTGAGCAACTCCCGATGTTTTGTTCCATGGCGGCACATATCCTACGACAGGTACTCCAATGGCCTGCTGCAGCATCTGCTTCCCATCACCCAATTCCTTGAGCATTAGACTTCGCTCTAAGTGACTTGGAAATTCGTCGGAGTAGCTTGAAGGCCGCGCGCGATTGATGTGTGCATAGCCATGTTGAAATACTGCAATGCCCGGACGCTCGCGAAACATGCGTGTCGTTGTAGGTTCCAGATGCTGAGGGATAACCGCTGCAATGGTTGGTAATCTCCGTTCGCGAAGCATCCACAACACGCCATGTACAGCCAAATCATCAGGACCGACGTCATCCAAACGATGAAACAAAGTAGATTGCAGTAAATGTTTCATCGCCGAAAAGCTCCTCCGCCACACTTCCCCATTAACCCTTCGGGGCGCGAAACGCTGCGGTAGTGAAATACAAAACTGGAAGGTACAAAGCCAGTGACCATACCTGCCTTCTTCCATCGATTTTGCAATTCGGTTTCATTACCAACCAATGGAAAGCGAGGATCAAAAACACAATGCCGGGAGAAAGCACCTTGCCTCCACCTCTCTGTTTTAGCCATCATAAAAAAACCATTGATAGGTGCATAGACCACAGCAGGTGCCGCTTTGCGCAGTGCTCGTGCAATGGAATCTATCTGCTTGGGGGAATCAGTCACTACCTTAGCATCAGGCAAGTAGCACTGCACATCCTGGGCAGGTGCATCTCCCGGTGCGTTCGTAACCGGACCCACTAAGTGGAACCCGTTTTCCAACGCATCAGCCAATGGCGCGAACCAATGCGGAGAGAATAGGACGTCACTGTTGGTGCAAACCGCATACTCCGCGCCCATGGATACGGCCTCTCGAAGCCCCGCATTCCAGGAACGCGTCAACCCGCCTCTCCTAGCAAAGCGCAGCTTGTGGCATTCCGGCTCAGGCCAAGTGGTCCAATCAACCGAGTCCCATTCGGGGCTCGCATCGTCTACTAATAGGTATCGAATCCTGGTTCGGCGTACTGGGCATCGCAACAGCGATTGCACTGCCCGGCGAGCATATTCAAAATGATTGAACGTCGGAATGATGACGCATACGATTGGGGTCATGTTATCCGGCCTTCTGTCGTGCTTGCCAAAATGGTGCGTTGGGCCAGCGTTTTTCAAGTTGGTATTGCTCAATGCATCCTGCCAGGTAAGCATCATACGATCGCTGCATCACCTCCAAGTAAGCTAGCCGAGCATCTCCGCTTCCACTCAACATTTCGGCTGCTGCATGGGCTGCATAATATCCCGAACCCATAGCCGAGCCGATGCCGTAGGACGACACAGGATCATGAGCCGCAGCCGCATCACCAATGGCTATCCAATAATCCCCAGCGATGGATTCCAGTTGCTCGCTTCCTGCCGGCCATACGCGCAGTGGCGCGTTCAAAGCTCCGCCATAGGTTTCCACTCTGGCAGCGCTATGCGGTGCATCCCGCAACAAAGATAACCAACCTGTCTCAGTGCGAGCTTGCGAATACTCCGGCAGATGGGAATCGGTCATGAACATAACAGAGAGCGTTCCGTTACCGAGCAGGCCTGAATACCACCAACCTGAGGGAACGGTTTCTACTAACGTGAAGGTGTCCTCCATGCTGCCATTTTGAAATTCGCCGACAACCGCCAGCTGTTTGTCGTGACGGAATCGCGCAATGCCAAGGCTGCGGGCGATGGAGGCTCTTCGACCAGTGGCATCTATTACAAATTTTGCGTTGATCTCTTTATGTTCGCCGATTGCGGTATCGACCTCAAGCGACCAAAGGTCATGCTGCCATCGGCAACTTGTAACCGTCGCGCCAAAGTTCCACTGCGCACCGCATTCCACTGCGGAGTAGGCAAGCATAGCCGCAAACGCGCGCCGGTCCAGGCGCCAGCCCGAACCATTTTTGCGCAGGATCGCATCGAAATCATGAACTTCGTTAGATCCCCAGGCAGCGCGATTTCCATGGACGCGGGCATGCGGCCCTGCATTCAGGTTTGCTTCTAAATTCAGCTTTCTGATCAGCGGTGCAAAGTCGGCTGGCAGACAATCCCCGACGTGCGACGGAGCATCCGGTTCGCGCTCAAAAACTGCTACAGTAAGGCCGCGACTGGCAAGCACCATCGCCGCAACCGCACCAGCCGGACCACCGCCTGCGATGGCAACATCCAGCAGCTTCATGCTGACGAACGGGGCTGCACACGCTTCAGTGCTTCAGCTGTGCGTTGCGCAGTCAACTGCTGTCCTGAGGCTCCAAGATCCGCCAGAAGGGGGGCTTCCGCATGTGTCAACTGATGCAATGAAGCATCGTGAACGCTGAACTTGTCGGACCGGCCAATTTCTACCCACATCTCCGCAGGCATTCCCAACTCTTCATGATCAATGGGTCCAACTTGCCTGGTGACAATTCCTAACAGGTCCCACTCGGCAATCATGTTGTTGATCCTGGTTTGGAAGCCGGCTTTCAAGTCACGCATCCAAAACAACCGGTAATCAAAATGTTTCAAGCGCTGTGCTTTAGTAAGGGAAGTGTCCTTGGCCCGCTGATATCCATCCAACGGGTATACAGTATTGGGCACCCTGGCAGGCCAATAAGCAGGGAGCGGAAGATAAGTAGATTGGTCGTAGCCTGCAAGGCAACTTGCGGCGTCGGTATGCCAGGGAACTCCGGTCCATCGGGTGACAGAACCGGGTCCGCTAGTCACCAGTGGACCCGCAGGTGAAACACAAAGCATGGGTCGCAGAATTGGACCGTAGTCGTCAATTACCGGAGCACCCTCCAGCGCAACGTTCAATCGGAAGGGAGCCTTCCACATGTTTGCCAAACGGAATATCCATGTGATTTCAATCCCCGGGTGAAATGGTCCTCCCAAACATTGTTCCAGCGCGGAGCGGTCAAGAGCCGCAGTACGTTCCGCAACGGGCAAGTCTTCAAGAGTAGCCGGGGTACTCAGGAACCCCGTCAAATCATTCTCAAAATCACCCAAGGCCCAGCGTTCCAGCCACTCGTGTTGCGTGTGCGTAATGGACAAATACTGAAACGGCGTATTGGGAAAATCACCATGTCCGTCACCGTACATAGGGGGCAGTTTTTCTGCTTCCACCTTTAGTCCGCTTGGGTCGCGGAAGGCGTCAAGAAGGGCTTTCCGTAAACCCTCATTCAACGGCGAAGGGTCGGCAAGCTTCAGGAGATTCTCGCGTAACGTGAATTCACTAGGCGAATTGGCACCGAATAGAAAATAGTAACCCTGGTTGACCCACTGCAAATCCACCATGCGATGCAGAATGGGGCGAATGTGTTGGGTGAAAATGATTTTGGGAACTTGTGGAATCCAGCCTTGCCGTGTATACAAATCAATCACCACGTCATACATGGTTACTGGCGAATTAATACCTGGGGCAAAGTTCGGCGGTGTCACCACAACCGTTGCCGGCTCTGCTTCAAACGTCTGGTTGCCAACGGTGATGGTGGCGCGAACGGGGCCGTCGGAAACATCGTCATACCAGCCGTCGTTGTTGGCAAATGTGGTGGCCGGTATCGAAGATTGGTCAAACGCTGCGCCCAGACCGCGACCCCCTAAAACCAACAGACGTCCATTATCGTCAGTGCGCAATTCACCAAGATAAACCTTGACTCCTTCGCATTCCCCAGTGTCGAAAAGCTGGCCTTGTTGATTGATTCCAGAAATCGAACGGGGTCCGGGGTCAATCACAAGCTTGGCTCGATCGGCACCCACATAGTTCATATTGCGGAAGGTGGATTCCAGCGCGAAGTCTCCCAAATCCATAGCGTTGTTAAATTGATACCAGGCGGCTTTGCGATTGGCGATGTGTACGCGCCACTCGATTTTCGCATCGGTATCTGTGATTTCCGCCACTGCTTGTCCGTTGGCATCCAATCCGAAAACGCGAAACAACGCAGCTTGGCGCTTCACTCGGCCTTGAGGATCTTTGAACGGTGCAGTGGGGCTGTGGCCGGGAAGATCCGGCGAAAGAAAAAATTCGTCTGGTGAATTGCCTACCCGGGCAATTCCAATGCCCGGGTAGATGGCGTAGCTTACAACTGAATCTAGCACCATGAGATTGAATCCTTACTTCTTTTTCTTAGCGGCAACCTTTTTTACTGCTTTCTTTACTACCTTTACTAAGGGAGTTCCCTTTGCTACAACTTTCTTCTTACCAATTTCGGTTCCCTTTGCTACAACCTTCTTCTTGGCTTTACCACCAGGGGTTCCCTTTGCTACAACCTTCTTCTTGGCATAACCACCGGGAGTTCCCTTGGCTACAACCTTCTTCTTTACTACTTTTTTCGTTGCTGATTTCATCCTGATTCTCCTTTTTTCCCCAGTCATCTTTTACGAGCAACCGGCTTACTCGTTATCCGTCGAAATCGACGGAAAAACCATGCATCATCATGCACTCTACGTCCAGACCAGCGAGTTCGGCGCACCGCCGCGTCGCTATCCACCGTAAGTGCTAATGCTGCAGAAAAACCTTCATACTCCTGCAATGCGTCCACAACCTGTTTGAACCGAGTTGGCGCAAAATGGATCATTGCCAGCCTCAACCGATTGTGAAGAATTGTGGCTGATTCAATCGGATAGGGTTGCTCTTGTTGGCGGAACAGGTGCAACACTTCTACCGAAGGTTCAATCCATTGTTGGTAGCCCAACAGCCACAGCCGCAAAAAAAACTCGTTGTCTACTCCGCCGGAGCAAATCATGCCATCGTCGAACCCGCCCACTTTTTCAAAAACGTTGCGGCGGATAGCCACGCAACAACCAGGCAATATTGGCGCGCGCGTCGGGCGTCCTTTGGTCTCGTCTACCCAGGCTGCATTCAAGGCGTCGTCCTGCAGGTAAAGCCCAAAGCCACGCCACTTACGATTTTCAACATCAATGATGGCTGGTGCTGCGCCACCCACTGAAGGATCTTCGATCCGCTTCAGCAGTGGTTGCCACCAATTGTCATAAAGCCAAATGTGAGCATCGCAAAAAATCAGAACGTTGCCTTGCGTGTTCTTCGCGCCAAAGTTTCGCGCACCAGCCACACCCAGGCCGGAAGATCGCAATAATTTTGCTGGTGCATGGCGGCTGTTCAAGAAACGAGTTGACCCATCCGTTGAGCCATCATCCACCACCAGCACTTCAGTGTTGGAAGGTAAAGTGTCGCGCAAATTTTCCAATGTTTGGCGGAGATAAGCACGCTCGTTGCGGGCTATCACCACTACACTCATGTCGACTTTGTTCGTGGAAGGGGGCATTTTCCTATTGAACTTGTATTGGGATAGTACCATAGGTTTAGTGAAATTTCACTTCAAATTATGAGTAACGAGCTAATTTCTTGCATCCTCGCTACGCGCAATCGCCAGCGATTCATTGAACAAGCCCTTCGATGCTTCGAGGCACAGACATATCGCAACAGCGAATTGATCGTCGTCGATGATGGAGACGAACCAGTGCGAAACGCATGCCTGGGCCGTCGAAACGTACGTTACATCGGCTTGCCAATGCCCACAACAACCGGTATGAAAATGAACATTGGCATAGCAAGTGCAACCGGCAACATACTGCAGAAGTACGATGACGATGATTATTATCATCCGAAATTTCTTGAGACTGCCATAGCGCACATGCCCGTCCGCGGGCGTGATCGCGCGATTGTTGCTTGGGATTGTTTCCTTGGTCTTGAAGTGGGAGACCCACGGATTCGTTTTTCCGGACATGGTTGGAAGGTTGGCGGAACACTTTCGTTTAGCCGCGCATTATGGGAACGAAAACCATTTCGCGATCTGCCGCGATCGATTGATTCCTGGTTTCTGAAAGACCACAAAAAAACTGCGCGCGTGATTCCGGTTTGTGCGCCACAGTACTACGTGGTGGTGCGGCACGGTGCCAATACTTGGAAGTATATGGACTATGGCCGACCCGTGGAAGACTATTTCAAACAGTTGGAAGAGTGGCCGAAGCCAATCGAAAAGGTAGTGGCGCGGCGAGATCGGGAATTCTACCTGTCGCTGGTGAATGCAGACAAGCCAAAGCCAACTCGTTGGATAAGAAAATGAAAAAAGAAGAACGCCTGTTGAAGCATGTTAGAAGTATCTGTCTGGCGCTTGCTGGCGTTACGCAGGAAGTGCGCCCAAGTCACGCTACTTTTCGCGTTGGCAAAAAAGTGTTTGTCTATTTCCTGAATGACGATCATAGCGAGGGGATTCTTTCGGTTTGCTGCAAGGCTTTCTCCGGGGACAATCAGGCATTGGTGGCGGCAGAGCCGAAACGGTTTTATCTTCCCGATTACATTGGCGCCAAAGGATGGGTGGGGCTGCGGCTGGATGTGGGTAAAGTAGATTGGGAAGAAGTGCAACAGCTAGTGTTGGGCAGTTACAAATTGACGGCACCCAAGAAGTTGGTGAAGCCGCTATCCTAAACTAGACCCAATGTTTCCATCCTCTTCTTTATCCAGGCGCGGATTCCTATCCGCTTTGGCCGTCCCTGCAATTGCCGCACCCAAGCAGACTGCCATCCGTATTGAGGAAGTAAGTTTCACATTTGAAGATATCCGCTATCGCTCTCCATACAAGTTTGGAGGAGTTGCGGTGGACCGCGCTACCTTGCTGAATGTGCAATGTACGGTACGCACGCGCAATGGAAAAACTGCAAAGGGTTTTGGTTCCATGCCCCTGGGAAATGTGTGGGCTTTCCCTTCGCGCACCCTTCCCTATGATGGAACCCTAATGGCCATGAAGGAGTTGGCCGGCAGGCTTGCCCCATTGACCGCAAGCTATAAAGAGTACGGCCATCCAATAGACATCAACACTGCTTTGGAGCCCGCCTACTTGAAGGTCGCAGCGGAAACCAGCGCCGCTTTGAAGCTTGCAATTCCCATCCCTAAGCTTTGCACTTTGGTAACAGCGAGTCCGTTTGATGCGGCAATTCACGATGCTTTCGGCAAAGTGCACAAACGGAATTGCTACTCCACTTACGGCCCCGATCTTATGGAGAGGGATTTGTCAGCCTATCTTGGCACATCTTTCCGTGGCGAATATCTCAACAAGTATCTACTTCAAAAACCCCGGCCGTCTGTGAATTTGTACCATTCGGTTGGTGGGTCCGATTCGCTGACTGCTGAGCAATTGACAACGAGAATCAGCGATGGCTTGCCCGAAACACTGCCCGACTGGATTCGCTACAACGGCCTGCACCACATCAAAATAAAGCTGCAAGGGGACGAATTGCAATGGGACGTGGACCGCGTGGTGGCCATTGACAGAATCGCGCAGGAAACCAGTCCTGCTGTAGATTGGCGCTATTGCGTTGATTTCAACGAACGCTGCCCAAACGTGGAGTATCTCTTGGAATTTCTGCGCAAGGTGAAGGAGCAAACTCCGAAAGGTTTTGAGCGAATCGAATATATTGAGCAACCAACTGCGCGCGACTTAAAAGCGGATCGGGCTAATGTGATGCATCAGGCAGCGAAGTTGCGCCCAGTGGTGATTGATGAATCGCTGACAGATCTTGAAGCGTTACTTATGGCGAGAGAACTTGGGTATTCAGGAATCGCATTGAAAGCCTGCAAAGGCCAGAGCCAGGCAATGCTGATGGCTGCGGCAGGACAGAAGTATAGGATGTTTCTCTGCGTGCAGGATTTAAGTTGCCCTGGTGCCTCGTTGATTCATTCAGCAAGCATCGCTTCGCACGTTCCAGGTGTGTCTGGAATCGAAGCGAATTCACGGCAGTATCTGCCATCCGCGAACCAGGCGTGGGCTGGTAAGTTTCCTGGCATTTTCTCAATAAATAAGGGCGTTCTGGATACATCGCGGCTTACTGGAATGGGCATAGGCGCTGTAGAAGCTTGACTTACAAGATTGACTTGATTTAACGATTGTTATAGGATCGCGGAATCGAATACTGCACATTGAAGGGGTCCCGCGCGTGTCTAGATATTTGTCCGCATGCATTCTATTTGTTTTCGCATTTTCAAATGCAGTCTTGGGTCAAGGGGTAACAGGCCAAATTTCAGGAACCGTAACCGATCCTGGGGGATCCTCCATTGCGGGAGCTTCTGTACGATTAATCCACGAACTTTCCCAACAAATCCGCGAATTCACCACCGAAGCAAGCGGTGACTTTCAATTCCCCAACTTGGTGCCAGGCGACTATACCGTTCGAATTGAGCACAGCGGATTCAAAAGTTATTCGCAAAAATCAATCAGGGTTAGCGCAGAAGATCGAGTTACCTTGGGTAAATTGAAATTAACAGTCGGTGAAGTCAGCAGCACCATCCAAGTGATTGCCGAAAGTTCTCGGGTATCCACCGAAACATCGGATCGGTCTATCCTAATTGACCGCCAGCAGATTGAAGATACTCCAATCAGCGGGCGTGATTATCTGGGCATTCTGCGCTCTTTGCCAGGCGTCCAGATGGTTTCAACTAACGACATGCCCGGCTGGTTCAATACGGAAAATAACTTAGTGAACGGCGGCCAGAGCGGGCAATTTGTAGTTACTCTGGACGGTATTATTAGCCAGGATAGCGGTGCGCCGAAAACCGGTGGTTACCTTGCGCCGAACGTGGATGCCATTGGCGAAGTGAAAGTACTGGTGTCCAACTACACTGCTGAGTCCGGAGCGCGCGCCGGCGGGCAAATGAATGTATCCATCAAGAATGGGACGAATCAGTATCATGGCTCCGCGTACCATTTCTGGCGTCACGAAATGTTGTCTGCCAACGAGTTCTTTAACAACAAAAACGTGACCATCGTAAATGGTGTGGGAGTGCCGGTTGCCAAGCCACGGTACCGTTTTCAGAATCCCGGAGCAACCATTGGCGGGCCTGTAATCATCCCAGGACTCGGCTTCAACAAAAGCCGTACCCGAATGTTCTTTTTCTTTTCGGAAGACTATCTGCACACATTGACGACTGGTGGCGTGAACAGTTTCAACATGCCAAGCAGTTTGGAACGCGCCGGAGACTTTTCGCAAACAGTAACCAGTACGGGCTTGAAAATTGGAATCAAGGATCCATTGGCTGACAGTGTTTTCCCCGATAATATCATTCCGCCTAGCCGCATTAATCCTATTGGTTACGCCATGATGAATTTGTTCCCGAACCCTTCCACCGTCGATCCATCTGGCAGGCGCGGTTTCAATGGTCAGTATCAATTTAATCGCGACCGTCCCCGCGAAGACCGCATTCTACGCATCGATATTAGTCTTGGCCCCAGAACCAGTTCTTATGTGCGCTTGATTCAGGATTTTCAAGCCGACCGGGGAGTAGGCGCCACCCTAAATGGCGGGGGAGGCTGGGGACAGTTCGCCAGTAACTACGATATTCAATCGGCCGGTGCTGTTTATACTGTCGTCCACACCTTTCGCCACAATCTGATCAACGAATCCACTGTTGGAGTTAACCGTGGAACACAAAGTACTTATGCTGCCGATCTTGCAAAGTTTAAAGCCGTCAATGATCTGTCTGCACTGAAAGGTGCAGATGGCAAACAGGTCAAGTTGCCCCAATTTTTCAATGCAAACTACTTGAACATCATTCCAAATATCCGCTTCACTACCAATAGCCCTCAATCGGCCGGACAAACGGTAACCGCTCCTCCCAGTTTCACATTCGATAGCCGCTGGCCATTCCATGGAACCGATCAGTTGACGAACATCACCGACAATATTACGTGGATTAAGAAGAGGCACACCGTAAAAGCAGGCTTTTATTTTGAACGCAATTCCAGGAACGTAAGTGTTTATTCCACATACAACGCCGCTGGTTCCTATTGGTTCGGGTCCGATATCGCGAATCCAAATGATACAGGCTACGCCTACTCAAATTTGATGTTGGGTACCGTTCAAGCCTATGGTGAGGACAATGGAAAGCTGATCAATCATGCCCGATATAACCAAGTGGAATGGTTTTTCCAGGACACATGGAAAGCCACGCGGCGCCTAACTTTCGATCTTGGAATTCGATTCCAAGTACTGCAGCCGACCTACGCTCAAGGAGCAACATTAGGTTTATTCAGCGGCGATTCTTACGACAAGAAAACATCCGGGCAACTGTTGTTCCCGGCACTGGTGAATGGCCAGAAGGTTGCAATCAATCCTCAAACAAAGGCTACCTACTTGTTCGCTCGTGCAACATCATTCGATCCGGCATCCTATCCCGCTGATGGGTTGCCTTACTCGGGGATCAATCAGTACAAGGATAAATTCTTCCACACACCTCCGGTGCAGTATGGTCCGCGTCTTGGCTTTGCCTGGGACGTGTTTGGAAAAGGTAAAACGGCTATTCGCGGTGGATTCGGCATTTTTTATGGCCGGGCTTATGGCGTGGATACGATTGGAGCCACTTCATCCGGCGTTGGCCCAATGGCCGCCCCACCTGCCTTTCGTGCTCCAATCTACTACAACACAACCTTCGATAACCTTCTTACTACTCAAGGCTTCTACGGAGCACAGAATGTTACTGGTGGGTCGCAGGATTACAAGAACCCCACCACTTAGGCTTCGTAAATACATAAAGGTATCAAGTGTGCCATGATGCTGCTATGGTACTTAGCATGAGCAGACTTGCTGATTTGACTCAGAAATTCCGC
>JAYTTF010000164.1:0-19863 GCA_043745195.1 Bryobacterales bacterium
CTCAATCAAGCCTAAACAAAGCTGGCGTGTAACATTGCGTAACATCATGTTAAGTGAGCCTTTCTCAAAAAGGGAATTTTGCGCCGGAAAGTAGCTAAGCAAACTCAAATGACCTGGTTAAACCGGGAAGGCGTTGCCACGCAGAAGGCGGAGCCGGACAATTCCTGGAGCATTCGCCTTTCCCCGGATAATGGCCGGGTTGCGCACATGAGCCCCGGCGAAAGGGGGTTTGATATTTGGCTCCGTGAGTGGGAGCGCGGCATTTCCGAGAGGCTGACCCAAGACGGGGGCAACCGCTGCTGCGTAATCTGGTCACCAGACGGCAAGGCCGTTTTGTACGCCGAAGGGTTTACCAGTTCGCGGAACCTATATATCAGAGAGGCCAGCGGGTCGGGCGTCGTCAGACGGTTGACGGAGCATGCTAACCAACAAACGGCAAATGATTGGTCCAAGGATGGCAAGCACGTTATTTACCAAGAGTCCAATCGGTCAACAAACAAGATCGATCTATGGATCTTGCCCATGGCGGGAACTGGAAAGCTGGAGGCCACTGGAAAGCCACGACTCTACATGCAGACGCCGTTCAATGTGCTGCACGCCCGCTTTTCTCCAGAGCCAAACCCGCGCTGGGTTGCCTATGTTTCCGATGAAACCGGCCGTCGCGAAATCTACATCCAAGCATTTCCGGAAGCCCGCAATAAGCGCCGCGTTTCCATTGATGGAGGAAGCCGGCCTCAATGAGGGCGTGGCGGTAAGGAACTGTACTACCTGTCTCCCGACAACAAATTGATGGTGGTGGATATGCGCCTCGGTGGCGAAACCGCGCAGCCAGGAATCCCTCGAATGCTGTTCCCACTGCCGCCCATCACCGACATTCTGTTCGGCGGCGTATCACCCTACGAAGCCGCTGCGGATGGTAATCGCTTCCTGGTGCTCGCCGCGTCACAACAATCGTCCCCACTCACAGTCATCGTCAATTGGCACTCGCTGCTCAAGAGCAAAACTTCGGGGCAGTGACAATCGAGCAATTGATCTATCTTTCGGTGACAATCGCTCCGTTGCCTGAGGCGATGTTCGGCTTCAAGCGATGTCGATTTATTGGTCGACCTCGAACCTGGGCGAACTTTGATGGATCTTGGCGGACTCTTGATCGATCTCCAGAAAGTTTTACCGGTTCCCGTGGACGTTGCGATCGAGAGGATGCTCCGTCCAAAAGTTGTGGGTCAGACATCACTTGCAGATTATTGGCGAGTCCGTCATGACGACGAAATTTGACTACTTCGATATTGATGGCGCGCTAGTCTGAACTGTAATTGAACAAGTCCTGCCGCTCTCAAAGAAAAAGTAACGGCAATTCTTGAAGCTCGCCCTCCTCAAGCGTCTTGAGAACTACGATAAAATCACGCGATGCCTATGTCCCTAACCTGCTGCGGCAAAATCGGCTGGCCGTCGTTTTTACTATGCGGGGAGATGCGATTCGTACGGTCACTACGGGAAGGGTCGGTGGTAAACTCAATTCTGGATGAGTAAGTTAATTTAATGGCGGCACCTCTGAAAATCGGAGTTGGAGGGTGCCGCGTGTCGGACCGGGCCAAACAATTAGTCATGGAAGTGCTCAATAGTAACCGTTTGAGCGCTGGCCCTATGATCGAACGTCTCGAGCGTCAAATCGCGGACCTTCATAACCGGAAGTATGGGCTGTTTACCAATAGTGGCACCAGTGCCCTGCAAATTGCCCTGGCGGCATTGAAAGAGCGGGAGGGCTGGAAGGACGGCGACGAAGTACTGGTGCCGGCCGTCACGTTCGTCGCGACCTCCAACGTCGTTCTGTACAACGGGCTGCGACCGGTGTTTGTCGATGTCGAACCCGACCGCTATTGCATTGACGCCAAAGAAATCGAACGTCGCATCACGCCGCGGACCCGGGCGATCATGCCGGTGCACATCGCGGGCTTGCCCTGCGATATGGATCCTGTGCTGGACATTGCCCGGAGACATAATTTGCGCGTCGTGGAAGACTCCGCCGAATCGATGTTCGTGCGATATCGCGGCCGCCCGGTGGGCAGCATGAGCGACGTCGGTTGCTTTTCGACGTATGTCGCGCACATCATCACCACGGGAGTCGGCGGCCTCTGCGTCACCGATGACGATGATTTGATCATCATGCTGAAAAGCCTAATGAACCATGGGCGGGATTCGATCTATACGCGGATCGACGACGACGAAGGGCAGGTAGGGCAGGCGCTGTTCGAGATCGTCGACCGGCGATTCAGTTTTGTCCGGCTGGGGTTTAGCTATCGCTGCACGGAGATGGAAGCAGCGCTGGGGTTAGCGCAATTGGAATCGCATGAAGCGGACTGGCAGCGGCGGCGGGTGATTGCCAGCCGGCTGTGCGCCGGATTGGCGCCGCTGTCGGGCGCGCTGCAACTCCCGGTGGAACGCGACGACACCGAACACGCCTGGATGTTCTTCCCGCTAGTGCTGCGCGCGGCGTCCGTCGAGCGCAGCGCATTAATTCAGTATTTGGAAGACCAGCAGATTGAAACGCGGTATTTGCTGCCGTTGCTGAACCAGCCCGTGTACCGGCAACTGTTTGGTAACTTGGAACCGGACTATCCGGTGGCGGCGCATCTCAACCGGCGGGCATTCTACATCGGTTGCCACGCGGGAATGACTGACGAAGAGGTTGATTACATTTTGGAGCGCTTCCATACTTTCTTCCGGAAACACATATGAACACGTCTGAACTCACACTTCCCACAAAAAGCAAAGGTTTGAATGAACGTTTGGGACGGGCGGACCGGGTACCCCCCGTGCGTTGCAAAATCTGCGGCGGCAAAACCTATCCAGGCCTGGATCTCGGTGCGCAGCCGGTAGGGGATTTGATTCTTTCCAAGGCCGACCTCCGCAAGCCGGAGATCTTCTATCCGATGCAGTTGTTCCACTGCCTGGACTGCGGATTGACGCAGTTGGGGTATATTGTAAATCCCGCAATAGTCTACAAGAACTTCCCGTTTGTAAGTGGAACCACACAGACGGCGACGCGGCATCTGCAAACGATCCCGGGAGAGCTGGTGGAACTCGGCGGGCTGGGGCAGTCGTCCTTCGCCGTGGATATTGGTTCAAATGACGGCACACTACTGAAGGCGTATCGCCCATTCAACATAAAAACGTTGGGCGTGGACCCCTCGGCGATCCCGGTGCGGCTCGCCAACGAGGCCGGCATTACCACGCTGCATGCCTTCTTCAACGAAGACACGGCGAAGATTATGTTGAGCGAACACGGGCAGGCGGACGCGATCAGCGCTGCGGGCGTGTTTGCGCATATTGCGGATCTGGACAGCGTGATGCGCGGAGTTCAGGTTCTGATGAAGCCGACGGGGATCTTCGTCAGCGAGAATCAGTACTGGCTGGACATGGTGCTGACCGGGCACTACGACAACATGTTTCACCAACACCTGCGCTACTACGCGGTGCGCCCGCTGGCGCGACTGTTCGCGCGGTTCGGTTTAGAGATCTTTGATGTGCGACGGTCGGAAATTCATGGCGGATCCTTCCGTGTATTCGCCTGTTTTGCCGGAGCGCATTCTATTCACCCACGGGTGGCAGAAGTGATGGCGGCGGAGGGGGAGGCGCGGTTGTATGAACAAGAGACAACGCTTGGTTGGGCACGTACGATTGAGCAGCGGCGGCGCGAGTTACAAAATCTTGTCTGGGACCTTGTCAGGGCCGGTAAGAAAGTGATTGGAATCGGCGCTCCGGCGAAGGCGTCAACGGTTTGCAGTTACTGCCGTCTGGGGCCGGAATTGATCGAGTACATTACGGAAATCAACCCACTGCGGGTGGGGAAATTTCTGCCCGGCACGCACATCCCGATTGTGGATGAGGCGCAGATGTTCACCGATGCGCGACCGGCGGACGCGGCGGTGCTGTTCGCGTGGAACTACTACAATGAAACCGTTCCGAAGCTGCGGGCACGCGGATGGAACGGTGAGGTGATTTGCCCGTGACGGCTGCGGAAGGGCGCGGGGAAGGGACAATTCTCTTCGGCGGCAGCGGCTTTCTTGGCCCCTATATATTGAGAGCAAACCCCGAGATGATCTCGGTAGGCCGTACTGCGCCGCCCGTTCCCAATAGGCATATTCAAGTGGCTTCCTTGGCCGATTTGCAGTGCCTGCGCGACGTTTCGTTTGATCGCGTCATTTTCATTGTGGGGAATACAGACCATTACGCCATGGAGCGGGAAATCATCCCGCAAGGGGAGATGAACGCGTTCGACTATCACGTTATTCCGCTGATCCAGGCGATGGAGCAACTGAAGTTGTACAAGCTGAAGAAGTTCATACTTTTTTCATCGGTCCTGGTTTACGACGAGAAGAAGATTTCGATTCCGGTAAGCGAAACGGCGCCTATCGATCCGTACCGCAACCGGTATGTGATGAGTAAATACCTGGCGGAAGAGGTAGCAAGGTTTTACTCAAACTGGGTGCCAATCATCACGGTGCGCATGGCAAACCTGTATGGTCCAACGCCGCTTGAACGCTTCGATCTTATTCACGTGGTTTCACGGAAGCTGGTGCGCGATGGGCGCGCCGAAGTCTGGAGTCGGCGGCCAAAGCGCGATTTCATTTACGTGGAGGACGCGGCAAAGGCGGTGATGCAACTGCTGCATTCGGACTACACGGGTGTGGTCAATCTTGGTACCGGCATCATGACCGAGGTCGGCGAGGTAATCGACACGTTGCAAGAGGTGAGCGGCTGCCCTATCGTTGATCGCGACATCGCGGTCCAGGGTCCGATGGACTTTCAGGTTGACACGTCGACCATTTTCCGGCTGATCGATTGGAGGCCGGAAGTGCCGGTGCGGGAGGGCGTCCGCAGGACATTCCTGGCAATGAAGCGGCATCTTGGCGCGAGTAAGGATATGGAGCGCGGACGATGCGACTAGGGATTAACGGCTGGCGCGTTCACGGGCGCCCGACCGGTGTTGGCCGCTACGTTATAAATACGGTCCGTTGCTGGAGCAGGGAATTCACGCAGGGGACGTTTGACGAAATCCGGTTTTACTCGCATCTTCCGCTTGATCGTCGCGTGAATCCCGTTCCCGAATGGATAGAACACAAGCGAATGGGACCGGCGATGCGGATGCTGTTTTGGGAGAATTTGCGGCTGGGTCCGGCGGCGGATGATGATGTCCTGTTCTGTCCGTCGTACTCGCGTCCGCGAATAACGCGTGCAAAGACGGTCGTGACGGTTTACGAAGCGACGCTGGCGCTATATCCGCAGTATTTTCCGCGCAATCATTTTTTCTCGGTGCCTGAGATTTACATACCCATCTACCGGTGGAGCGCGCAGAACGCGACGCTGGTGCTGACGACGACGCAGGCGGCGAAGGACGACATCATTAAGGCGTACGGGGTGCCGGCAGAGCGGATTCGCCTGGCACCACTGGCGCCGGCGCCGGAGTTCGTTCCGATTCGCGACCAGGCTGCGCTTCGATCGATCCGGGAAAAGTACTTTGGTGCCGATGTACCCTATTTTCTATTTGTCGGGAAACTGACGCCGCGCCGTAATGTACCGATGCTGATGGAAGCGTTTGCGAGGATAAAGGACAAGCACCGGTTGCCCCATAAGCTGCTTGTTGCAGGGATCAACACGACTGGCATTGATCTTGCGGGGCATGCAAAATCATTGGGGATTACGAATCATTTTCTTCACACGGGGTACGTGCCGAATGAGGATCTGCTGTTGCTTTATAACGCGAGCGACTGTTTCGTTCTGCCGTATTTCTACGAGGCGCTTTCGCTAACGACGATGGAGGCGCAGGCTGTAGGTGTGCCGGTGATCACGACGGATGTTCCCGGACTTCGGGAAACCACGGGGGGCCACGCGCTGTTGCTGCCGGCGGCGGAAGTGGAGCCGTTGGCCGAGGCGATGTTGCGGATTTCGCAAGACCGGGAGTTGCACCGTCAGCTTTCCGAGTCCGGCGCGGAATTCGTTCAGCAGTTCACGTGGGAACGGACGGCGCGAGCAACGCTGGAAGCACTGTGGGAGGCGGCGCAGTTATGAAAACATGGGTAACCGGAGGGGCTGGATTTCTAGGCTCCCACATGGCCGAAGCTTTGATAGCCGGGGGGCACAGCGTCACGGTGATTGACGATTTTTCCACTGGCCACGCGCTGAACCTGGCGGCTGTTGAGACCCGGGTGCGCGTGGTGCGGAGCCCGCTGCGGGATGATGGGGTGGAAACGCTGCTGCGCGCTGAACAGCCGGAGGTGATCTTTCATTTGGCGGGCTCGGCCGATGTGAGGCGAAGCGTAATGGAACCCCGGACGGACTGTGAACTGAATCTGCTGGCGACTTTGGACTTGCTCGAATCCGTACGGCGTTGCAGTCCGGACTCGAAATTGTTGTTCGCCTCGACGGGGACGGTTTATGGGGAGCGAGCGGAACGGCCACTACAGGAAACGGATGCGGCTTGGCCAATCGCTCCGTATGCGGTTGCCAAACTGGCTGCCGAGCGCTATTTTTACGCTTATGCTCGAACGTATGGGATGCGCACCTGCAGCCTGCGCCTATTCACGGTGTATGGTCCGCGACAGACCAAACAGGTGGTATACGACCTGATCCGGAAGATCCATGCAAATCCAAACGAGTTGCCGTTGTTTGGCGACGGGATGGAAGAGCGCGACTTCAGCCACGTGAAGAACATGGTGGATGGATTCCTGGTGGCAGCGGAGAAGGCGGAGTTTCATGGCGAAGTGCTGAACGTGGCCAGCGATGAGATCGTCAGCATTCGTACACTCGCCGAGATGCTTTGTGAGATCATGCAAGCCAGTCCGCGGCTAAAGTTTTCAGGTCAAAGGCGTCCGGGGGATTCGCATCGGTTGGCGGCCGATACATCCCGCATTCGGGCACTGGGGTATAGGCCCAGGGTGAGCCTAATAGACGGCCTGCGGGACACTGTAGAGTGGTTCTTGCGGAGCCCTCATTGAGTAGCGAATGATCACAGTCATTATCGCCGTGTTCTACGGAGAGTCCGAGTTGGCGCTGCGCTTTGGATAGTTCGGTGGCCGAGGACAAACTAGCTCTAGCTCCAACAAAACCACCCCTTCTATATTCTTAATCATTACAGGCAGCCAGCGCGCCGGGAAGGCTCGTGATAGGATCGAAATGGCTAGCTCTATGTCTGATTCACCTTTCCCAAAACGCTTTGTTGCTTCGTGGTTCCTTCTCTGTCAGCTTTCCCTTGCAGCAACCGTTGATAAAACCGAACACTTCGAGATGAAGATTCGTCCTATTCTTGCCAACCGATGTTACGGGTGCCACTCCACTGCTCCGTTGGGTGGCTTGGCGATGAACTCGCGCAACGGCTTGTTGAAGGGTGGGAAAACCGGGCCGGCGGTGGTGCCCGGTAAACCGGAAGAGAGCTTGCTGATTCAGGCGATTGACCATTCCAACGAAAAGATGAAAATGCCAATGGGGCAAGGCAAAATGCCTGATGCTGAAATCGCGCTGCTAACGGTGTGGATCAAGGATGGAGCCTTCTGGCCTGAAGTGCCTGCGCCTTCTACATCAGGAAAAGGCAAGTATGTAATCACTGCCGAACAACGCAAGTTTTGGGCTTTTCAACCCATCACTAAACCCGCGCTGCCTGAAGTGAAGAACAGCGCTTGGGCACATTCGGCAATTGACCGGTTGGTTCTATCGAAGCTGGAATCGAAAGGAATGAAGCCCAACGGTGCTGCGCAGAAACGCGATTTAATTCGAAGAGCCTATCTGGATCTTACCGGCCTGCCGCCAACCTTTGATGCTACAGAAGCTTTCGTAAAAGATGCATCTCCCGGTGCTTTTGCAAAAAGTGTGGATCAATTGCTGGCTTCGAAACAGTATGGCGAGCGCTGGGCCCGCTACTGGTTGGATGTTGCCCGATACGCGGATGACCGGCTGGATAGCGACGTTGATTTACCTTATCCGAATTCGTTCCGCTATCGCGATTGGGTGATTCAGGCTTTCAATGAAGACATGCCTTACGACACTTTTGTGAAGGCCCAAATTGCCGGCGATCAGTTGGATGAAAAGAACAAGCAATTGGCCGTGGGTTTGGGTTTCTACGGACTCAGTCCGGAACTTACCGACGATAGGGTGGACGTGACAACGCGAGGGTTCTTAGGGTTGACCGGCGCTTGCGCGCAGTGCCACGATCACAAATTTGATCCCATCCCAACGAAAGATTACTACGCGCTGCAAGGCGTTTTCAGCAGCACTAAACGTGCGGAATTTGAGCTGGCTTCCGGCGACGAAGTGAAGACTTACAAGGCACAGGCGAAGAAGATAGATGAACTGAAGCTGCGCATTCAAAGCCTCCTGCACAATGAAGCAACGCAACTGGCCGAATTGCTGGCCGCCGAATCCCCTCGATACATTCGCGCGGCCCGCAAGGTGCTTGGAGCGAATCCGCAAACAGTTATTGTTGTGGCTGCGGCGGATCAACTGGACCAGATCACGCTGGAGCGTTGGGTGACTTATCTGAAAACCGGTCCCATTGATAACAAGTATCTGCAGGGCTGGCGCGAGGAATCGTTTAACCTGAGCCAATTCAAACAAGAGGCAATCGCTGTATTTCAGGAACGGAAAAAGGTGGATGAGAAAAATCTTTCCGGCAAGGTTACCAACGATGCCAATACGAAAGGAGAAACTTTCGCATTGCCTGCAGACCGTTTTTACTTGTGGCGTGATCTGTTCTTCAATGATTTCTACGGCCGCGAGTTCAAGCAGGAAGAAGATGGCATTCTCTATTACGGTCCCAATCGCGGATATTTTACTTCGGATGGTACGGTGGAGCGATTCTTTGAAGGGCAATGGAAGTCGTCCTTGAGTAACATGCGGGCAGAGTTGAAAGAACTGCAAACGAATTTACCAACGCAATATGCTTTCGCTCATGCCATCAAAGACAATCCAACGCCGATTGACGAAAGAGTGCAGATCAACGGTGTGGCTGAAAATTTAGGTGAAGTAGCACCACGGGCGTTTTTATCAATTCTTTCCGAGGGTGAGCCGAAGCCTTTCAAGAACGGCAGTGGCCGAAGAGAACTTGCCGAAGCCATTGCCAGCCCGACGAATCCACTAACTGCGCGCGTAATGGTGAATCGCATTTGGCAGCATCATTTCGGCGAGGGTCTGGTAAAGACAGTAAGTAACTTTGGACGCATGGGGGACACGCCCAGTAATCCGGAATTGCTGGATTATCTTGCTAGCAGCTTTATTGAAAACGGGTGGAGCATGAAGAAGCTGCATCGCGAAATTATGTTGTCATCGACCTATCAATTGAGCTCCGATAATGTTGAATCGAACTTTGCGGTTGATCCGGACAATCGTTTGTTGTGGCGCGCCAATCGTCAGCGGTTGGATGCGGAAGCCATGCGGGACACGCTTTTAAGCGTTGCGGGGGAACTGGATGTTGCTGGCGGTGGAAAACCAGTTGCGCTGGAAAACAGTGGCAACAGGAAGCGGTCTGTTTATGGTTTCGTCAGCCGGCGCAAGTTGGATGGAACACTTGCTCTTTTTGATTTTCCCAATCCGAATTTGAGTGCAGAAAAGCGCATCGCAACCGCCACGCCACTGCAGCAGTTATTCTTCCTGAATAGCGAATTTCTGGAGGCGCGCGCCAAAGCATTGAACGCGCGTATCGGCAAAGGGAAGTCGGCAGACGAGCGGATTCGGCAGACTTACAAGCTGGTATTTGGACGCGATGCTACTGCGGAAGAACTGCGCATTGGCCGCGAATTTATAGGTAGTGGCGAAGAAGCCTGGCAGCCCTATGCGCAGGTTTTGCTAAGTTCTAATGAGTTGTTGTTCGTCAATTAACGGAGTGAATGAAATGACCAGGCGAGAAGCTCTTCGGCAAACAGGGACGGGATTTGGAATGGTGGGGTTGGCCGGGCTGCTGGCGAACGAAGCCCGTGGCGATGCTGGATCGTTACTCCCCAAAGCTCCACACTTTGCGCCCAAAGCTAAGCAGGTGATCTTCCTATTTCTGAACGGCGGTCCATCGCAAGTGGATACGTTCGATCCCAAGCCGATGTTGACCAAGTTCAACGGCAGTACCATGCCCGGTGATGATCCGAAGGCCAAACAGGAACGCGGCAAGCTGATGCAGTCCCCTTTTCCATTTAAGCGTTATGGGAAAAGCGGGTTGGAAGTAAGCGATCTGTTCCAAAAGACGGCGCAGTCTATTGATGACATCTGCGTGATTCGTTCCATGCATACTGACTTGCCGGCGCATCCACAAGCCATTCTGCAAATGAACGTGGGCCGCATCATCCCTGGATTTCCATCAATGGGTGCGTGGCTTACTTATGGTTTGGGTAGTGAGAATCGAAACCTACCGGGCTTCATTTCTATGTGTGCTGGAGTACCCGATGTGGGCTCGCAACTTTGGAGCTCAGCGTTCCTGCCGGCTGTTTATCAAGGAACCTATGTTCCCTGCGATGAGACCGATCCGGAAAAGATGATTCAGCACTTACGCAGCCGCTCAGGCAATTTGGAAGAGCAGCGCAAGCGCGTTGAACTGTGGGAAAAGCTGAATCGTATGGAGCTTGCAAAGCGCGGACCGGATAGCCAGCTTGAAGGGCGCATTCAATCCATGGAAGTCGCATACCGCATGCAGGCTGAGGCGATGGATGCATTTGATGTTGGGAAAGAGCCAGAAGCCGTAAGAGAGCGTTATGGAGTGACGGGCATGCGCGACACTTCCGAAATGAAAATCAAGTCGGCTACTCGCGACGGCGATTTTGCGCGCGGTTGTTTGGTGGCACGACGGTTGGTGGAGCGTGGTGTGCGAGTGGTGCAAGTGTACTTTGGCAATGATAAGCCATGGGACAGCCATCACGACATCATGGTGCACCGGAAATTGGCCCAGCAGGCCGACCAGCCGATAGCGGCGTTGCTCCAGGATTTGAAGGCTTCTGGTTTGCTAAAGGAAACGCTGGTGATCATTGGCGGCGAATTCGGACGGCGGCCGTGGACCGAAGTTGCTGGACGAATCAACGTGCAGAACGGGCGCAATCATAACAACGAAGGATTCACAACTCTGCTGGCAGGCGGCGGCGTGAAGGGCGGCATCGCTCATGGGGCAACGGATGATTTTGGTTATCAGGCGGTGGATAAGAAGGTCCACGTGCACGATCTGCATGCTACCGTGCTTCACTTAATGGGTCTGGATCATACGAAGTTGACCTATCCTTACAGTGGCCGCAACTTCCGGTTAACCGATGTAGCAGGGAATGTGGTGAAAGAAATCCTGGCTTAGGATTCCAAGTGCTGCTCGTTCTTGCCGGCGAAAAACGGATACATGATCGGCAGCAGATAAAGCGTCAGCACAGTAGCAGAAATCAGCCCACCAACCACTACAGTGGCCAGCGGCCGCTGAACTTCTGATCCGGGTGTGGTTGAAAACGCCATCGGAATAAAACCAAGGCTGGCCACCAGCGCGGTCATCAACACAGGTCTTAGCCGAAGCCCAGCGCCTTTGCGAACAGCCTCGTTCAATGGCATCTGTTCCGTTCGCCGCAATTGGTTGATCATGCTAACCAGTACGATTCCATTCAGAACCGCAACACCGAACAAAGCGATGAACCCAACGGAAGCCGATAGGTTGAGGTTTAGTCCTCGCAGCCAAAGCGCAGCGATGCCTCCAATCAAAGAGAAGGGAACCGCCAGCAGAATCAACAAAGCCTGTTTAAGGGAATGGAACGTGGCGAAAAGGAGCCCAAGGATAACCAGGATGGAAGCAGGCAGAAGAATCGCAAGCCGCTTTGTTGCGCGAGCCTGATTTTCAAACTGGCCGCCCCAGGCGATGGAATATCCTGGTGGCAGCACCACGGACTTAGCCACCGCTGCTTGCGCCGCATCGACAAAGCTTCCCAGATCGCGCCCACGAACATTGCACTGCACAACAATGCGCCGCTGCCCATCTTCGCGATTGATAATTTCAGGCCCACGCGTCACAGCAAGACTTGCAACCTGGCGCAGCCGCACTTGCTCTCCCGTGGGTGACTTTAAGATTAAGTCGCGGAGCTTATCCAGATCCTTGCGGTAGGATTCTGGAAGCCGCATCACAATGGGGAATCGCCGCTGCCCTTCTACGAAATCGGAGACGGGCCTGCCGCCAGTTGCGGAATCAATGCATTCTTCCACATCGGCAATGGTCAACCCATAGCGAGCCAAGGCGACGCGATCCGGTTCCACGCGCAGTTCAGCAACGCCCGATGTCACTTCCATTTGCAAATCAGCGACGCCTTGAATTTGCTTTAAAGCTGCCATGGCACGCTCGCCCAATTTGTCCAGAGTACTAGAATCTTCGCCGAAAATCTTGATTGCGATATCGCCCTTTACTCCGGAAATTGCCTCATCCACGCGCATCGCCATCGGTTGCGTGAAGTTGAAACTCATCCCTGGAACATCTTCCAGTTTTTTCGCCATGCGCCCAATTAGTTCTTCCTTTTCCTTCCCTGCCACCCGCGATTCAGGTTTGAACAGTACGTACATGTCCCCCGCATTTACACCCATTGCCTCCGTAGCCACGTCAGGACGGCCAAGTTTGGTAACCACGCCTTTCACTTCCGGAAACTGCATTACCATCTTTTCTATTTGGGTGGAAATGGAAGCCGAATAGGGAACATTGATTCCCGGCAATTTTCTACTCTCGATGAGTAGCGAACCTTCGTCAAGCTTGGGCATGAACTCAGAGCCGATGAAGAAGAGCGAACCAATGGATACTACCAGAGCCGTTACTGCCAGCAGCACCGTGATGGCCCGGTGAGCCAGCGCAACATCGAGCGATTTCAAATACCAGCCCGTCAAATGATCAAGCCAGGCCGGCTCAAAGTGGTGTGTATCGCGCTTCAATAACATTTGGGAAAGCACTGGAACAATGGTCAGGGCCAGTAACAAAGAGCCCAGCAAGGAGGCGCACACGGTGATGGCCATTGGCCGAAACATGCGGCCTTCCAGATCCTGCAGAAAGAAAATGGGTAGATAAACCGCGATGATAATTGCAACGCCAAAAAGAATGGGCCTCGCCACCTCCTTTGCTGCATTCCGCACTGCATTTTCAGAGTTGTCCTTGGCCACGTGGCGCATGGCGTTTTCCATCATCACCACAGCCCCGTCCACGATCATGCCGAAATCAATGGCCCCAAGGCTCATCAGGTTTACAGAAATGCCAAAAGCTGCCATACCGAAAAAGCCGAACAGCATGGAGACAGGAATCACCATAGCAACAATCAACGCTGCTCTTAAGTTGCCCAGGAACAGCAACAGAACTGCTGAGACAAGTAGGCCGGCTTCCAGCAGATTCTTGCGAACCGTGGCCACTGTGGAATTGATCACGTCCGATTGATCGTAGAAGGGAACAATTTGAATTCCCTTTGGCAGCCGAATGGAAGCAAGCTTTTTCTGCACCCTTTTAATCACTGCCTGGCTGTTTTCACCCTTCAACATGATGGCCATGCCGCAAACCGTTTCGCCGTTTCCGTCTTTAACAACCGCACCTTGCCTGGGAATGCTGTCCAACTTCACGCGGGCCACATCGCGAACCAGCACTGGGACGCCTTCACGCGCCACCAGCACTACCTTTTCCAATTCTTCAGGTGACTTCACGCGGCCCATTCCCATCACGGTATATTGTTCGGCTTCGTGTTCAATGAAACCGCCGCCGAAGTTGTGATTGCTGGCCTCCAGCCGTGTGAACAGATCGTGCAGCGTTAGGTTATATCGCAGCAGTGCGGCAGGGTCGGCTTCCACCGTGATTTGCTTGCTGAGTCCACCCCAGCTATTTACTTCATTGACACCAGGAATGGTGCGTAGCTGCGGACGAATTACCCAATCCTGCAGCGTCTTGCGCTCCATCAGGCTGGTGCCGGCACCGTCCACTGTGTATTGGAAAATTTCGCCGAAAGCAGTTGCCACGGGGCCCAAGACCGGCTCCAAACCTTTGGGTAGGCGGCTACGAACTTCGCGGAGCCGTTCGTTGACTAACTGCCTGGCAAAGTAAGTATCTACCGAATCATCCAGCACCACTGTTATTAAGGAGAGGCCAAGTTTGGAAACGGATCGCATCTCCAACATTTTTGGGAGCCCCATTAAGGACGATTCAATGGGATATGTTACTTGCTGTTCCACTTCCGTTGGCGACATAGGCCCAGCTTCGGTGATTACAACCACCTGATTGTTGGTCAGGTCTGGAAAGGCATCAATCGGCAAATTGACGGCCACGTAAACACCCGATACCACTACCAGAAGCAGCAGCAGAACCACAATCCAACGATTATCCAGACAGGTGTCAATCAGTTTAGAGAGCAAGAAGCTGATCCTATTCCTCGGAAGTACCTACAAGCTTGCCCTTCAATAGGTAACTTCCATTGGTGGCAACTTTGTCGCCCGCCTTCAAGCCTTTTGAAACCAGGACGCGGCCCTGTTTGATTTTCGCAGTAATTGGCCTGGGTTCAAAGCTGGTTGGCCCGGTGCGCACAAACACTGTCATTTGCCCGTTGATGTCCTGCACCGAGCTTTCAGGAATTGTAAGGGCCGTTTGGCTGGTTCCACCCAGATGGACGTGGGCGAACATTTCCGGCTTCAGCTTTCCTTTGGCCGCCATTGCGATTCGCACTTTTAATGTGCGGGTTTCGTGGTCTAACGTATCGCCTAAGCGAGCGATGTTGCCGGTGAAAAGTTGTCCTGGAAACGCCTGCACCTCTACTTCCACTTTCTGCCCAACTCGAAGTTGTGACAAGGCAGTTTCGGGGAACGACGCAATCAGCCACAAGCTTTCCGGATCAGTAATCACGAAGCATTCCTGCCCTGCTGTTACCACAACGCCAGCGCTGATCTTGCGTTCCACAATCAAGCCGTTGCCTGGAGCCTTAATGGGAACTAACTCATCTTGATCCACGGCGCCTGGATGTTTGTCTTCAAGATTAGCGGAAATTTCCAATACTTCCGTCAGATGTTGAGTTTCCCGTTCAATCTCCGCTGCCGCTTTTTTAACTGCTGCTTCCGCATTGCGAATCTCGCCTTCGGCATGTTCCACTTCCATTAGCGCCACAGCCTTCAAATCGTACAGCCTCTTCATACGATCCCGGGTTCTTTCAGCCATCTGTAATTGCGATTGGGCGCGTGCTCGCTCAGTCAATGCCTGTCGCAAGGAAGCCTTGGTATCGTGAACTTCGTGCGTATGCATTTGGGCCAGTACTTGGCCCTGCTTCACCATGTCGCCCACTTTGCTATCGCTCTTGACGATCTTCCCGGATGTCACCGCTCCGGCTGCCCAGGTGCGATCCTCGTTCCATTGCAAAGTTCCCGGTGCTTCCAATTCAAAAGGAAGCGATTGCATTTCCGCAACAACCGTTTCAATTCCCGCCAAACGCTGCCCGGTTTGGTTTACTTCCATCGGCCCATCAGCCGCAGCCTTGGCTACTTCCTTTGGCTTCTCCGCTTCCTTAGTGCAAGCTCCCGCAAAGAGAACCAGACTCAACAACCAAAGGTGCTTCATTATTGGTCAACCCCTAACGCGTATTCCAAATTTTCCTGGGCTTGCCGCAATTCTATAAGCGTGTGGATGTAAGTGGTTTCAATATCAAGATTCACACGCTGAGCATCAAGCAGACGCAACAGATCTACACCGCCTAATGCATACGCGCCGCGCGCCAACCTCAATGCCTCCCCTGAACCCGATCGCATGGAAGGTAAGGATTCTTCCAACAGGCGGCGTCTTTGCCGATATTCCTGCCAGGCACCTTTCAAGTCGGCTTCAATTTGCGTGGACATCGCCTGAACCTGCAACTCTGAAGAGCGGCGCTCCCCGGAGGCGGCAGCGATGTTGCCTTGATTCTTGTTGCGATTCGGAATGTCGATTTGAAAGCCTGCCAGAATTGTATCCAAGCCTGAAGTGCGCTTATAGCCGTATTGGAACAATGGATCGGGCTTGGCATTGGCTTGTTGCAAGCGAATGTTGGCATCAGCGATTTGAACGGATTGCTGCAACAATTTTAATTCAGACCTTCCTTTGCGATCAGCAGGTTCCTGAGGAGGAGGTGGCAATGGCTCAAGGGCTTCGGTGAATTCCACTTCCTTGAACTCACTGACGCCGATTTCTCGCCACAATACTGTGGTTAGCCGGTTTGCTTCCATAAGTGCGGCGCGCCAAGTGAACTCAAGCCGCTTCTGCTCCAGTTCGGTTCGCAGAAGGTCCACTTCAGCAACCACACCTTCTTTAACCTTCAGGCGGTTATTTTCGACGAGTTGGCCAAAAGCCTCATGTTGCAATTGAGCCAATGCAACCAGGCGATGAGATCCGGCAGCCGCCCAGTAGGCATGACGTACTTTCAGTTTCAGTTGCCGTTCGAACAACTCCGCTTCAAGGGATGCCCTTTCCGTTTGCTCATGAGCCAGTTCCAAGCGGCGTTCCCGTTTTCCGCCAGATTCCACAATTTGATTTAGGAATCCCCAAGTATCAGGAGATGTTTGCAGCCGGAAAGTAGGAGATTCCCAGGCTCGAAGGTTTTCTACAAGAAAGGAAGCACGCAAGTTCGGCTTCAGGCCAGCTTGCAATTCCATGCCTTTGGAGGATTCAACGCGTTGGCGAATGGCGATTCTATGTTTGTTTTCGGTCAGAGCCTGATTGACGGCTTCAGAAAGCGATAAGGTTGTTTTCTCCTGTGCTTGCAGCAACATGGCGAAACTAAAGATGCCGATGCTTAGACGTACCATGCTCTCAAAGGATACCGTAAGTTAACTTGGGAGCGCATTCAAAGTCTTGTCTCATGCAAGAAGAGCCTGGAGCGGAGGTTGATTCTCACACAAGATGAGCCTGAAGGGGCAAAGGTGTCGGAAGCTGGGGATTGATCATCAGCATGAGAGGTGGAGATAAGCTAAGCCTGGAGAAAATCCAGGCCCTGCTGGAAGCAACGATAGAAGTAAGGTTTATGGGTCACAGCCGCAGTTCCCATTTAAGAGTTTTTCGTAATCCGGCTCGCTCAACGGAACTTCCCGCGCATGATCGAGCCCGCGTGATAGCCACTCGCCTTGAGCGCCTGCGGCTGCGTGACGGCGTTCGGTGTAGTGTTGCAGAAGTCCGTTGGCAGGTCCCAACCTTCAGGGCATCGGTACGTAAACCGGTCATGATGCTTGCCCGCGAAGGATTGCAAATCGCCTGCCGGCAATAGGCGTGAGTGAACACTGTACCGTTGCGCCCCAACGCATCGATATGTGGACTCTTCACATGCGCCGCGCCATAGATTCCCAACTCGGCCGCAATCATCCACAGCGTTGAACAACACATTGGGACGCTTCCCTATGCCGGCCTCGCTGAGCTGTTGTGAGTGTCTCCTCGAAAGCTTACAATGTATCTGCTAATGCGACCGTTGACATGCGCCATTCTCATAGGGCTGCTGCCAAATCCTGGCTCGTCCCAAGCACTTAGAGCGACACCCGCGTTTGAAAGTGCGGATATTCGGGCGAGTTCGCCTCTCTGGAACGCCACTGTGCAAGGCGGTCTGTTCCGGGCAGGAAAGTACGAGTTGCGTCAAGCGACGGTGATGGACCTAATCAAAACGGCGTACACCGTCGACGCGGACACAATCTTCGGGGGTGCGCCTTGGATGGACTCGGACCGGTTTGATATAACCGCGAAGGTCCCGCCCGGCGCATCACAGGAAACCGCCAGGCTCATGCTTCGAAATTTGCTGGCCGAACGGTTTCAGGTTTCCGTTCACGAAGACAAGAAGGCCATGCCAGCGTTTGTGCTGGCACGCGGTAAAAGGCAGTTGAAGTTAAAGCGGGCAGATGTTGGTGGCAATCCGGGATGTTACTCCGAGCCGCCGCAGAAAGCGCCTCCTGGTACGCCACCGTTTAACGCCACATCGTGCCGCAGCGTCACCATGGACGCGTTCGCTGCTATGCTGCGCGGGCTTTCGGCGGAATATGTGATGTACCCGGTAGTAAATACGACCGGCCTCGAAGGCGCCTGGGATTTCGACCTCCAGTGGACTCCGAGAGGGCCGCTAAGGGACGGGCGCGGCGGCATATCACTCTTCGATGCCATGGATAGCCAACTCGGCCTCCATTTGGAGGAGCACACAATGCCGTTGCCGGTGCTGGTGGTGAACAGTGTAAATCGACAGCTTGAGAATTCGGCGGTATGGACGGCGAGCCTGCGCGGTTCTGAGCCAATCGAGTTTGAAGTCGCCTCAGTACGGCCGAACATCTCCGACGATCACCACACACCTCCGCACGCACGTCAATATCATCCCGGTGGCCGATTGACATGGCGCGCCATCCCGCTTCGGGATCTGGTCAGACTGGCGTGGAATCTCGATCCCGATCCTCACGCCGTAATCGTCGGAGCCCCGAAGTGGATGGACGCGCGCTTCGACATCCTCGCGAAAGCGCCAGCCGGCACAATGGCGAGTCCTACGCAAATTTTCGCCGATGACCTACAGAAGATGGTGCGCGCCTTGTTGGTCGAGCGCTTCAAGATGAAATCGCATTACGAAGACCGACAAGTGGAAGTCTATACGCTAGTGGCGAACAAGCCGAAGCTTAAGGCGGCCGATCCGGCGACTCGTCCGGGTTGTCGCATGGGGCCGCCACAGCCGCCCGGAGAGCCAGGTCAAGGCCCGCCGCCACGCGAGGCGATCTGCCGGAACGTCACGATGGAGCAATTCGCGAGCAGCTTGCAGGAGATCGCCAAGTCCTACATCCGATACCCGGTGGTGGACGGGACCGGCCTCAAGGGCGCCTGGGATTTCACATTGAGGTTTCACCCGGCACCGCCGCCCCCGAACGACAGGAAGCAGAAAGAGAAAAAAGGGGAAGAGGGGCCTCGTATTTCAATCTTCTGGGCGGTCGACAAGCAACTCGGTCTTAAGCTTCACCTTCAGAAGCGAGCCATGCCGGTTCTGGTGATCGATCACATTGAGGAGAAGCCGACGGAGAATTGACCGCAGTTCCCCAACCAACACGGAAGCGATCCACTTTGACCGCTTGTCGGCAGGTTGGAGAAGTGACGTGGTTCTCTCGGAATCATACGTGCCTCTCAGGATTACTCCCGTGTTGCGGGCAAACCGGAAACTATCCACTTGGATGTGCAATCGGCAAACCACGGAAGTTGCCACAAACGGCGGTTTTTCAATGCTGTGATCCTTGAGGGAGAGTCCGCCCATGCTTCCCACAACGTGACTTCAGGACCGCGCGTGTTTCATTCTCCGGTTAGGGCGTTATGCGGCAACTTGAATTGAACCGTACGGCCTTCGCAAGCCATTCCACCAAGTAAGTTCCTACACGCCGTTTCAGGACCATCACTCTCTGCACTACACCGTTTGCATGGTTATGCTAGCAAACGGTGGGAGGCGACTCGCGCTCTGTCATCTGTCGTTCTAGAAACCGTAGTTGCACGACTCCATAATCTGGATACCGCAAGCCAGTGGGGACATGGATCGCTGGCAGGAGCTACGGGACTTCCCATGAAACCATTGGTTTGCCCTATGCGAGCTGACAGTCTTCCGTGTCCCCATTGGCGGCAATTTTTAAAAACTTCAGGTCACACCTTGGGCACCTTACCTTGGGTGATGCATATTTCTTAATTCCCGCACGGAAAGTCAATGATTTTGCGGCTTTTTTGTTAGTTGGTTCTTCTCAACTGCCGTTTCTAGGGTTATGCATTCGTATAGTTAAAGCGCAACCGAGTGCTTAAATTGCCTGATCACCATTCATGAACACGACGATTTTGCTCCAAGCCGATAACACCTCTACTGTTTCTCAATCAACCTAAGAAACGGCAGTTGCAAGCCGTAACCGGCACCC
>JAYTTF010000165.1:0-19831 GCA_043745195.1 Bryobacterales bacterium
CAACAGTAAAGGTTGGACAATCAAGGAAGACCACACCACTGCATGGCTCGCCCCGCGCACCCAAATGCCACTCCCCACACCCCAGCCCGCACCAGTACCCGCAACTCTTGCGGTAATGCTAGCCGCCGCTCTCGCGTTGAAAGGCTCACAAGCCGAACAGCTCGCAGAATGGGTCACCTCTGCATGCAATCCCACTCCACTTCCCCACCCGCCTCTGGTTCTCACCGGCACCGCCCGACATCAAACTGCACTCCTTCTGCGAGACTTACTGGACCCCTCCACCACTCCATTCCAAATAACTCCATCCAAAGACCACCACTTACAAGTCTTTCTGGAAGTTACTCGACTCAGTAATGCACAACGCCGACTCTCGCAGCCGGCAATCTACACAAATGCCACAGCCATCCAACAAGCGGAATTGCCCCTTACGATAAATGTGATGGAATGCCGCCGACCGGAAATCAGCCATCTGTTGGCCGCCTTGTGCTCCGCGCTTTCCGCGCAACAAGTCGACGATCCAGCGCTGCTTGAAATTAAAGTTCCAGCCAACATCATCGAAGAGCCGCAGTATCTTCAAATGGAAGCCGGTGCCTCGACATCAACTGAAAACGAAAAGGCGCCTGACACCTTATCGGACTTCTCCAGCTTACAGTCAGCATGGGTGGCTGGCCCCAGCGATCATTCACAGCATGAAATCAAGGAGTCGCCCGCCAATGGTTCTACTTTTTTGATGTATTGACCGGGCTAACCCTGGACTAATACCATTGTCGGATTCGCAAGATCCCTAACTTACAATTTAAGTATGTTTCACTTTCTCTGTACATTCAAAGGGTTGCACCGGTTAAATGATAATGTTCGTCTCCAGAAGTAGCATTGTTGCACTCAACTGTATACTTTTTGGATACTAAAGAGTTGCCAAACAGATCACCTGTGGGCACTCGATGCGAGTTACTAGTCCCGGACTAATCTTTTTGTTTCCCTTAAAGAAAAAGTCATGGTACTATCGCCCCGTATGTTACTACCAGTAGGATCTTTTTGTTTTCGGGCGCTCCTTTCAACTTCATTGCTGTTACTACCGCTTTATGGACAGCTTCCTGCAGCTGAACAACTAAGGAGTGGTCACCTTAGACCCAAACTGACGGGAATCGCTGCGCCCTTACCAGCCCAAGGCCAGGCTCCACGCATCACATATCATGGTGGGCCAATCATGTTGGGTACCACGCACATCTATTACATCTGGTATGGTAATTGGGCGACAGACACAACAGGCGTCAGTATTCTCCAGGATTTCGCCACTTCAATTGGCGAATCACCCTACTATACAATCAACACCGGCTACTATAATTCATCCGAAAAGTTTGTCAGCAAATCAGTCACGTTTGCCGGTTCCACCACTGACAATTACTCCCAAGGTTCAGCCGCGGTCATCGGCCAAGTAAGAGCGATAAATATTGTGGCTCTGGCCATCACCAGCGGCAGATTACCAAGTGACCCCAACGGCGTCTATTTTGTCCTTACTTCTCCAGACGTTGTGGAATCATCCGGCTTTTGCGGCTATCATGACCACACTATTATTGGCACCACAGACATCAAATACGCTGTAGTCGGCAACAAGCTCACGCAAGGCTTGGACAATTGTGCTTTTCAATCTTCCACCAGCCCCAATGGCCACCCAGCTGCCGACGCCATGGTAAACGTGGTTGCCCACGAACTGGTTGAGGCGGTTACGGACCCCACAATTGAGGCGTGGTTTGACAGCTACGGCGATGAAAATGCCGATAAGTGTGCCTGGACATTCGGGCACACTTACTCTTTAGGTAATGGCTCCAAAGCGAACGTCCGTCTTGGTGCGCGCGACTACATGATCCAGCAAAACTGGGTAAATGTTGGCGATGGCTATTGCGCCATGAGTCTTACCTCCCCTGTTCTGTCATCCGTCAGCCCAAACACAACAACGCTTGGTTCCTCAATACAAGTTTTGATTTCCGGCTTCAACCTATTTGGAGCCTCCATCAATCCCATGCCAGGAGTGGCTATCACTAACGTTGTGACTTCGAGCCAATTGATCACAGCTACGTTCACCGTCGCAGGGGTGGCCTCACTTGGTGGCAGAAATTTCACTGTAACAACGGTAGCCGGCATAAGTAACGACCTTATATTTAACGTGGTTCCGTTAGCACCCGTACTGACAGGAATCAGTCCTCCTAGTTCATTGCGCGGAGTAACTATTCCAGTAACTATCACAGGCAGTAATCTCAGTGGAGCCACCATCAACGTTGGAACTGGTATACGACTGAGCGCAGTAGTAAGTGCCACTAATCAGATCACTGCTTTGTTCGATATTGCCGCCGACGCACCCTCTGCGCCTATGCTGATAACGGTGAACACATTAGCCGGGATCAGTAACCCCGTAACTTTCACCATCAACCCAGCGATTGGACCGCCCACTCTGTTCTCGGTGAATCCATCCAGTGGACCACTAGGAACCTCCTTTGGCGTGACCATTACTGGCACCAATTTTGCCGACCCAACGGTTATTCGAATGCAGGATGGCGGTAGTATGTCAGCTTCTGGGGTTACGGTAGTTAGCAGTAACCTGATCAATGCCACTTTCACCATTTCCAATTTTGCCAGCCGAAGAAACTCTTTTGCAGTACAGACCGCATTGGGACTAAGTAATAGTCTAAACTTTGACGTGTTACCAGGAATTCCCAATCCTCCTCCAATACTTACTGCCATTACTCCGCAAACAATCGGTCAAGGACAAAGCGTACCTGTTACCATCCTTGGACAGAATCTCTCCGGAGCGTCCATCAATCCAATAACAGGTGTGCTGATTAGTAACGTGGTCACCTCCTCCAACCAAATAACGGCAATCTTCAACGCTTCTTCGCTTGGCTTAAAGAGCGTCTTGGTATCGAATCTGAACGGGATCAGCAACACAGTCACATTTCAGGTAACGGGAACCGGTCCAACCCTTAGTTCAATAAGCCCGTCCAGCGGTTCACCGGGAACAAGTGTTCCTGTTACAATTTTTGGGAGTAACTTGACGGGCGCTTCGGTCAATTCTATTGCAGGGGTCACGGTTAGTACCGTTATTACTAGGGCAAATCAACTTACCGCAACCCTGAACATTTCTTCAGACGCTACGATTGGATCCCGGTTGGTTAGCGTTACCGCTGGCGGCATTATCAGCAACCCGGTGTCGTTTACAGTAACCGGTGCGGGCCCCTCAATATCTTCAATAAATCCCAGCAGCGGCAGACAGGGAACGTCTCTTACGGTTTTCGTCAATGGAAGCAATTTGATCGGTGCTTCTTTCAATTCCATTCCGGGCATCACAATCAGTAATGTAGTTTCCAGTCCAACGGCGCTCACGGCAATCTTCGATATTTCCGTAGGTGCAACCGTTGGTCCCGTAAATCTTTCAGTTACCACGCCTGGGGTAGGGACAAGTAACTATGTACCATTTACAATTGACGCGATAAGAGACCGCCGCTAAACACCCTCAGGCTTCGCCGTGTATCATGGCAGAATGTGGAATTTCCTGTTTTGCTTTTTTGGTTACATATTCGGCATCCAGTCAGGTATAGCGCAAGTCGCCGTCCGCAATGTTACTGTCATCGACCCCCGTTCTGGAACAGTTACGGCCCAATCAACGGTTTTGATCACCAAAGGTACAATTCAGAAGATTGGTCCTGCGAAGTCGACAATCATCCCAAAGAATTACGAACGGATTGATGGCACTGGGCGATACCTGATTCCAGGGCTTTGGGATTGCCATGTGCATCTGACTAAAGCAGGAGTGAATAGCTTTCCACTCTTTCTGGCCAACGGTGTTACCTCAGTACGCGACATGGGTAGCGATCCCGAAGAAGTCATGGCATGGAGACGCCAGATTGAATCTGGCATCTTACTTGGCCCACGAATCAAACTAAGTGGGCGCATTCTAGAATCGAAAGCGAACTTTGATCGTATGAAACGCGAAGGTGGTGTGGAGCCTGTTGATCGCATTCGTCTCCCTATCGCCAATCCGGTGGATGCCCGCTTGGCGATTGATCAATTGAAGCGCCTGAGGGTAGATCACGTAAAGGTGCGCACTGTGCCCGATGCGGAGACATTCAATGCAATGGCCACAGCAGCAAAGGCTGCCGGATTGAAGTTGACCGGTCATGCGCTTTTCGAACCGCGCGAATTGGTGGGTAAGTTACAAAGCGTTGAACATCTAATTTCCTACCCACCTCTCGACCAGATGAACGAAGTTGCGCGACGGCAATTGTTCCACGCAATGCGTGAGGAAGGCACATGGATGTCCACCACGTTGACTAACATTGAGAGTTCTGTTCTGGTCGGTTATCAACAAGCAAAGGCTTTGTTAATGGATGAACATGGACGCCTGGATCCCAGACGGCGTTACATTGGAGGGTATCTTTTGTCAGACTGGCGAGAACAGGTAGAAGAGAAGAACGATCCGGAGCAATCGAAAATGGAAGGCGTTTTACGCAACCAACTCTCCAGCTTTTATCGGGATTTCCGGCAGATGAGGGAGGAAGGAGTAAAGTTTTTGGCGGGCACTGACGTTGCGGTTGCCTTTATCTACCCGGGTTTCAGCATGCATGATGAACTGGAAATTTACACTAGTAAGTTAGGGTTCTCACCAATGGAGACTCTTCGGATCGCAACTTACAACCCTGCACATTTCTATGAAATTGAGGCAAAGCAAGGTTCAATTGCAGTTGGGCAGGCTGCAGATCTGGTGTTACTGGATCGCAACCCACTTGATGATATCCGCAATACGAAAACGATTCGTGCTGTAATCTCTCGTGGTAAGTTACTCAGTCGTTCACGATTGAACAAATTGCTGAAGGAGACCGCCACCAAGGTAGGAAAGTTGTAACCTATAGTAATCATGAATCCTCCCCGATCGTTGATTGCTATTACTCTTGTCCTGTTGCTGCTAACCCCTCAATCGGCCATGTTTGGCCAGGCTGCTCCTTCCAAAGCACCTAAGCTGCAACTTAGCATCGACACTATCATGCGAGGGCCTGGCTTAGTGGGCTATGAGCCGCAATCCGTTCGCTGGTCGCTCGATGGATCTAAACTGTATTTTCAATGGAAACGTCACACCGATGCTATTGATGCTCCTCTTGACACTTACCAGGTGAGTCGGGATGGAAGTGGTTTGAAAAAGCTGAGTGACGCGGAAGCCAAACAATCGCCGCCTTTAACTGGCAACTCCACCAAAGACAAGAAGTGGACTGTATTTGCTGATGGTGGTGACCTATTCCTTTACGATCACGTAAAAGGGCAACGTCAGCAATTGACGAAAACCAGCGACGTGGAAGCACAACCACGGTTCTTAAAAGACCAGAAACGAATCAGCTTCGTCCGGAACAGTAATTTGCTGGTGATGTCATTGGATGCTCCATTGGTTATTCAGATGACGGATATCCGGACTGGTGGTGGAATAGCGCAAGCAACTACTGGTGAGGAAAGGAAAGGAACAGATAGCCAGGAGTTTCTAAAGAAACAAGAACGCGACTTTCTGAACGTTGTCGGTGAAAGGGCAAAACGGCGCGAGGAAGCAGAGGCAAAGAAGAAGACAGAGAATCCGCGAAAACCATTCACCCTTACCGCACGGCAAACTGTAAGTGGACTTGAACTTTCTCCAGACGAAAAGTGGGTGATCGCCACTGTAAGTGAAACCGACGATGGAGCAAAAACTGCGGCCATACCTAATTTTGTCACCCAATCTACCTACACCGAACAAATCCCTTCGCGTGGGAATGTTGGGGATACGCAAAGTAAAACTCGCATCGCAATTATAGGTGCTACTTCCGGCGAAATGAATTGGGTGGAACATGGTGGGCAAACTGTTGAACGGGCTGTTCAACTTTCAGTACCAATCTGGAACGAGGACGGTTCTAAGGCACTACTACAAGCGCGCTCTGCTGATAACAAGGACCGATGGATTCTCGAGCTTGATCCAGACACCGGAAAGACAAAGGTAATCACTACTATGCGCGACGATGCCTGGATTGGTGGGCCCGGAATGTTCACTTTGGGTTGGACTAAGAATGGGCAGGATATTTACTTCCAGTCGGAAAGGGATGGGTATTCGCATCTATATAGGGTTTCCGCCGACGGCGGCGAACCAAAGCAATTGACCTCCGGAGCATTTGAAGTGACAGGAGTTCAGTTATCGGAAGACAAGTCGAAATTCTACTTAACCACAAATGAAGTTTCAGCTCACGAGTTTCATTTTTATTCCATGTCAACCGAAGGTGGTGCGCGAACCAGGATGACCCAAACAGCGGGTAGACACGCGGTAACCCTTTCGCCTGATGAAAAGTGGATGGCTGATATCTATTCCTATGTGAACAAGCCGCCGGAGTTGTTTGTCACAAGCACCAACACAGGAGCATCTCCGTTGAAGTTGACCAACTCACCAGCACCTGAGTTTTGGAGCTATCCATGGTTGGATGCACCAATCGTTCCGGTTCCAGCGCGAGACGGAGCAATGGTTCCCGGGAAGTTTTTCAAGCCATCGAACTTCAAGAAAGATGGACCCGCAGTAATTTTCGTACATGGTTCAGGTTATGCACAGAATGTGCACCGCGGCTGGTCTGCAAATTACTATCGCGAATATATGTTCCATCACTATTTGGTGGAGCGAGGCTATGCTGTTCTGGATTTGGATTATCGAGCATCATCAGGTTACGGTCGTGATTGGCGAACTGCTATTTACCGCTTCATGGGGGGCAAGGATCTTGACGATCAACTGGATGGTGCCAAATGGTTGATTGCCAATCAGGGAGTGGACGCTAAGAGGATCGGCATATACGGTGGCAGCTATGGTGGCTTCATAACGTTAATGGCAATGTTCACCCAGCCAGGCGTTTTTGCGGCCGGTGCCGCATTGCGTCCAGTAACTGACTGGGCGCATTACAACCACGGTTATACTTCTAACATACTGAATTTGCCTCAGAAAGATGCTGAAGCCTATCGCAAGTCCTCACCTATTTACCACGCAGCGGGACTTGAAGGCGCTTTGTTGATTTGCCATGGGATGGTTGATGTAAACGTGCATTTTCAGGATACTGTGCGGCTTGTACAGAAACTGATCGAACTGCGCAAGGAAAACTGGGAGGCGGCAATGTACCCAGTTGAGGATCACGGGTTTGTACAGCCCAGCAGCTGGACCGATGAATACAAAAGAATTTTCAACTTGTTCGAAAAGAACTTGAAAAAATGAACAAAATGGTGGACACTCTAATCAAAGTATTCCGTCTCCCCCCGTTTGTGTTCTCCCCCGTGTGTCTCCCCTAAAGTAGCTCCCCCAATGTTTTGATAATGCACGCCGCTGTTGGTAGCAAATTGTTGCCGTATCGGCTCTTGTATTTGTTTAAGGAGTGGGCAGAAAAAACTTCTAGTCAAACTGCGCCGCGTCTGCTAATATTCGATTGTCTCCCCCAAACATTTTGATAAGGTAATGTTTTTTGTTGCCTGGTGTGCCAAACGTATTCATTGGCACCTTATTGTTCACACCGCACTTTAGTCTGCAAGGTGTTCGCGAACTTATGTTCACGCGTTTCAGTATTTTCTGAACGCTTTGACAAAGAGTCCGGCCCTCACAGGTTTCAGCGGATCCGCGTCCTGAAGCACTTTGATTTTCACTCAGTTACTTAGTCCTGCAGTTACACTGCATTCCTTGAAGTTCCCTACTAAAAGCGCCCACTAAGTAACTCAAAATTCAAACGCAAAAAAACTTGTTTACAATGACTAATAGTCATGTTACTGTTGCTATCGGTAGTGCAGCCTCCTCCCCCTCTTGCACAAACCAGCGCGCAGGAAACGTGTGAAAGCCGCTAAAAGCGGCGCTATGGGATGACGCCGGGAAACTGGCATATCCGTGGCACATCGCGTTTCCTCACGCTCTATTCAATTGGGAGGAACTCTTGAAACTAAGTACATGTTGTTTTTCCTGTAACCTTGTGTTAGCTGTGTCCATTGCTACGGTTACACCGTCTTATGCCACTTCCGTTATTAGTGGCGGCTCATTGTTGAGTAATTCCAATGCCAATCAATTGGCTTCATGGTTTGGAGCTACCGGCCTAAACCTTTCGAATATTTACACTTTCAGGCCAGGCGACACTACAATGACTTGGCATTCGGCAGCGGATAATCAGGGGCCAACTTTTACGCTAATAACGGCCAGGGTTGCAAATTCCACTGGATCCTATAAATTAATCGGCGGCTACAATCCCCAAAGTTGGCAATCTCTTGGCGGTCAAGTTGTTACTCGTAACACGAATGATCGAACTGCCTTCATTTTTGACCTTTCCACTTTGGTGCTTCAACGCCAGATAACAGCAAATACTGATGGCCAATTCCAAACCTACAACGATTTGAGTTATGGGCCATCCTTTGGCTGGGGATTCGATATTGGGTTCAGAGCCAATAGCTTGAACTTGGGGTTTTTGAATCAGTTTAGCTTTGGTGGAGGCAGCACAGGCACCGCAAACCTGTTTGGCTCATTGACTTCAACCGCCATTGAGATCGGAAGTATTGAAACTTACACCTTTACGTCTGTTCCAGAGATACCAAGCATGGTTGGTACGGCTTTTGGACTCTCGGTATTGGTTTGGTTACGGCAGAAAGCTGTTTCAAAAAAACTGCTTCCGCTAAGGGCCTAGCTGAACAACCTCCGCAGTTCTAAAACAATGGGACGGGTGTTTTTTATACCCGATCCTCGATTAATAACGAATTTAAAACCCACCCTAAAAGGTGATTTCTTAAAAGGAAAAGTTCTCTCATGAAAAAACTATTTTTGGCTTTGTTACTCAGTTGCTCCGCTTGGAGTACTGTAATCACCCAGACGCTTACCAATACAGGCGGATTGAACCCTGGATTCTCAATATTCACCATTGACGGTGTGACCGGGCAGAGACTTCTGTGTGATCAGTTTTTTCCAAACATCACCAGCAGCTCCTATTCATCCCTGGTTTACGGCTTGGCTGATCTTACCAGCACATCGCAGGTTGCCTTGATTCGCGCCGGCAATACGCTTGCTCAAGCACTGGAAAAATACAAGCTGGTTGCATTGTTAGACAGAATGGCATATGCGGACGCCTCACTAGCTCCAGATGTAGTCCGAGCAAACCGAGTTGTAGTCGACGGCGCCGGAGCAACAACGGCTCAATCCATGGCTTTGCTTGCTCTGGCGCAAACACAAGCACTGACGACAACTATTGCTCAATTGTCCGATTTCAGGATCTACAACAGTCCGCTAAACCTTCAGGGGTTAGCACCGGTCACACAGGAAATGACCGGCATCATCGGTGGTGGGAATGTGCCTGAACCAGGAACCATGTTACTGCTGGGTGTAGGCCTTACCGGAATCGCAGTGTACCGTCGCCGCCAAAATTAACTTTTTATATGATGACGAAGAGCCGGTTCATAATAACAGGATGGACCGGCCACTTTCCAAACACTCAGAACTTATTGTAGACCAGTTCACAAAGCAGTCTGAAACCTTTGCAACAGCTCCTGCGCTATCAGATTCCGCCGCGATGGAGTTACTTGTAAAAGCCTGCCAAGTGACAAGGCAAGATATTATTCTTGATGTCGCTTGTGGTGCTGGAATTGTTGCCTGCTATCTTGCCCACCTTGCTCATCATGTTACTGGCATTGACATGACTCCAGCCATGATTGAGCGCTGCCGTGACCGCCAATCCAAAGAGAACCTAAATAATTTATCGTGGTATTTAGGGGAGGTGCTGCCCCTGCCAATGACCGATGCAACTTTCACGCTGGTAACTAGCCGGTACGCCTTTCATCACTTCACCGAACCAGCAAAAATTCTCCAGGAGATGGCACGGGTGTGTGTACCTGGAGGACGCATTGCAATTGTGGATGTGACCCCGCAACCCGAAGCGCTGCATCGATACAACGATATGGAGAAGCTAAGGGACCCTTCGCATGCAGCGGCACTCACCTGTGACGAGTTCCAGCAAATGGGTGCCGAACTTGGTCTAAAGCTGGTATCAAAGCATAGCTATTCTATGAAGTTGATCGTAGATCAAGTGCTAGCCGCATCATTCCCAAACCCAGGCGACGAAGAGCGCATTCGCGAGCTATTCGAGGAAGATGCGAAAACAGGTTGCTTGGGAGTTGGCACATTTCGCAAAGATGGCCAACTGCATTTTGGTTATCCCATTTCCATCGTAAATTGGAATCGATGAATTTCTATTCATGCTAGTATAACCAATTATCTTGGACCCAAACGAAGGTACCGCTGAAATCACCCAATTGCTGGAACGGATCAACAATGGGGACCGTGCTTCTGAGGCACAGCTCCTGCAATTGGTTCATGCAGAGTTGCGGCAACTGGCAGCCAAGTGTATGCGTCGCGAACGGCGCGACCACACCTTGCAACCGTCTGCGCTGGTGAATGAAGCTTATCTGAAGATGCTTGGTCCAGGCCAGCATAATTGGGCTAACCGGGGCCATTTCTATTCAGCGGCTGCTCGCACAATGCGTACCATCCTGATTGATTACGCCCGCACGCATGGTGCGGAAAAGCGCGGCGGGGTGCGGCGTAAGGTTGAGCTCAATGAAGGTATGGCCTACGTTGAAGCCGAAGCGGGAACTTTTCTAGCACTCGATCAGGCCCTTTCCCGTTTGGCGCAGATTGATGCTCGCCAAGCCCAAATGGTGGAGCTGCGATTTTTCGGCGGCCTTAGCGTATCTGAAACTGCGGCATGGGTACCGTGGCCGGCAGCATCAGAGCGATCACTTCTCTTGTAGCTATGCGAAAAGGAGATCGCACCAACTAGCGATGGATGTTCTTCGTCAACACCGGAATCAAGCACCGCTATTGTCACTTCCTCGTTATCGAAGCTGTCCGGACGATTGATGCTTTCCCGCTGCCATCCTATCGGATAGATCATCTCTGGAGTTAGGTCTGGAGGAGTAGATCCAACTAGCTGGGAGACAGGGGAATTTAACGTTGCCCTGGCTGCGGGCTTCGTCCGTACTTCATCTACAACATTCAGTGCAGGAGGTTCTGCGATGTAACGCGCTGGAGTCCGTTCAATGGTTTTGAATAGCCCACCTCTTCCCATGCCAGAAAAAAATCCGTCGGCCAACCGCATTATGTCTCGGGCTCTATCGTCCGTGAGCTTTACCGGGTCGAACCGCAACATCAAACGGCTTCGGAGCTCGATATCCCTTTCCGGGCTTATAGCGATGTCTTCGCGATACGAAAACGACGGTGGCGGCAGTGGCGGCGGGGGCATCCACAAGTCTCCAACTCGAATTGGGCCGGGCACCAGCGATGCATTTTCGCCATACAGAATACAAGGGTACAGGTCCTTTCCCTCTTGGGAAATTCCATTTGTATGATAGTGAAACGTCATATCTGCGACTGGCGGCTGGTTCCTATACGGCTTATTCGAAGGCAGCAAATGCCCCGGCTGATTCGGCATTGGTCCTGATGGATTGATTGCCAAATTCCAAAGCTTTGCTCCGGTCTGCACCAACAACTCAATTCGCCACAAATCGTAGTCTCTACGAAGCATTGCGAGGAACTGAATCACGGCTTCGTGAAACCCCATGGGATTTAGAATCGTTGGAGTTACTAGCGCTGCCGGAGTCAGCCGCAGGATCATTTCACCGGGATTATATTTTGGAAATTCTTCCTTTGTCCTGATGGTGACCCGCTCCGGTTCGAGCAATTGCGGAATTGTGTAGGGACCCTCGGTTGGTCTACCCACGTCTTCAATTTTCCTAGCGCCTTTCCTACCCTTAGCCGTTCCGGTATTTGATATGCCCATTTGTATAAGCCTCCTATGCAGTATATGCGAGAAATAATAGAATCACGGGTCAAGGAAATCCCGGCATATAATAATGGAGGCCGATGCATTTCACTATATCCGCTGCCCCCCGCACGGAGCCATCATCTAAATGACCCCATCTCTCGAATCGTGGAGCGCCAGTCCTGCCTGGGCTAGGACGCTAATCGAATCGCACCTGGTGCCTGGTGAGATTGCTATCACTTCGCTGGAACCTGATCTTAACAACGGCTTGAATTACGAATCAAGTCTGGTGGTGCTCACCTCCAAGCAAGTGCTTAGCTTCACTTGGAGTCGATCCACTGAACTCAATCAACGTGCTGCCACTCCGCCCCAATCTACACAGGCCTTTGCGCTGGATCCCAACACAAGATTTCGATCAAAGGATCACGCTGGTCTCGGCAAACTGGAACTAGTGAACGCTGCTGGACGTGTTGCCATTTGGCGCTACACCGTCAGCCGCGCTGAAGGCGTGCGGCGCATCATAGACCGTCTTGACGGGCTGCAGCGCGGACTACCTATTGCAACCGCTGCGGCCCCATCAACGGAACACGAATGTCCTCTTTGCGGAGCACCTTTTGATCCGCAACTTACAACCTGTCCGGAATGCGGCAACTCAACCGCGCTTCCGCCGATGAAGTCTCTGCTGCGGTTGATGGGCTTTGCCCGCAACCACCTTGGCATGTCCATCCTGGGCTTCATTCTGACGGTTGCCAGCACTTCCGCTGGACTTATTCCGCCCTACCTTACCATGCCCTTGATTGACGATATTCTGATTCCCTATCAGAACGGCAAGCACGTGGAATTCAGCGTGGTGAAGTGGTACCTGATGGGCCTGGCCGGTGCCTCCGCTCTTGCCTGGTTACTTACCTGGGCACAAACTTACGTGCTGGCTTACGTTAGTGAACGGATTGCTGTTGATCTGCGTACGCGCACTTACGCCCACATGCAATCACTCTCATTAGAATATTTTGGCGGCAAGCGCACTGGCGATTTGATCTCGCGTATCAGCACGGATTCTGATCGCATCTGTTACTTTCTTTCTGTCTACTTACTCGACTTCATAACTGACGTGCTGATGATTATCATGACTGCCGCTATCCTGATCAGCATTGATCATTATCTGGCGCTACTTACTCTGGGTCCGCTGCCGTTGATCGCTTATTTGGTCCACAAAACGCAGGATCATCTGGGCCGTGGCTTCTCCTCCGGCAGTCGAGCCTGGTCGGAGATGACCAGCATTCTGGCTGATACTATCCCCGGCATCCGGGTTGTGAAGGCCTTTGCCCAGGAACGTCGTGAAGTAGATCGTTTTCAAAAAGCCAATGACCGCATACTGGCGGCGAACGATAAGATCAATCGGGTTTGGGCTTTCTTTGTGGCCGTGCTGGCGCTGCTTACGGATATTGGTGTGCTGATGATTTGGGTTTTTGGCGTGTGGCGGATTTACGATAATTCCATCACGGTTGGCGTACTTACAGCATTCATCGCTTACATCAGCCGCTTCTATTCTAAGTTGGATGCCCTGAGCCACATGCTTTCAGCGACGCAGCGCGCGGCCACCAGTGCACAACGGGTGTTTGGAATTTTGGATCGCGTACCCAAGGTATCGGAACCGCTGCATCCGCAGAAACCTGCCAAAGTGGAAGGGCTGATTGAAATCAAGGATATTGGTTTTCGTTATGGAACGCGGCCAATTCTACGCGGCATCAGCTTGACCATTACGCCTGGGGAGATGATCGGCGTGGTAGGCCCAAGCGGCTCTGGTAAGTCGACCTTCATTAATATGGTGAGCCGATTTTACGATGTTACGGAAGGGTCTATTGTGGTGGATGGCGTGGATGTTCGCAACTATTCTGTTGGTGAGTACCGCCGCAACATAGGGCTGGTGCTGCAGGAACCGTTTCTGTTCTATGGAACTATTGCTGAAAATATTGCATACGGCCGGCCGGAGGCCAACCATGAACAAATTGTTGCGGCGGCCCGCGCGGCACGTGCACACGATTTCATTTTACGGCTGCCCAATGCTTACGATTCCATTGTGGGGGAGCGTGGGCAACTGCTTTCCGGTGGCGAGCGACAGCGCATCAGCATTGCCCGAGCTTTGTTGATTGACCCGCGGATCCTGATTCTTGACGAGGCCACTTCCAGCGTGGATACGGAAACGGAAAGGGAAATTCAGATTGCTTTGGATAATTTGATTAAGGGACGAACCACCATCGCCATTGCCCACAGACTGAGCACGCTGCAGAATGCCAATCGTATTGTGGTTCTGGAGCGGGGGAAGATTACGGAAGTTGGTCCGCATTCGGAGCTGATGGCATTGGGTGGGACGTACTCGCGGCTCTACAATGCGCAATTACAAAATTCGGGCGACGAAGGAGTGGGTGCGCCATGAGTAACTTCAAGCTGGAGCACGATGCATTTGGGCAACTGATTCTGATTGATGCCGAAGGGATCCGTCACATTGGCGTGGATGTACTGCGCGCCTTCCCACTAACTGAGCCGCGTAAGTCCATTTCAATTGTGGATAGCAAAGGGTGTGAGGCGTTATTCATTTCATCGCTGGAGGAGGTGTCCTTAGCCGAACGACAAACGCTTGAAGATGAACTGGCTTTACGCGAGTTTTTCCCGGTGATACTGAGGATTGTGAACCAGCCGTCTGATACTGAGCCGGCTGAATGGCAAGTAGAAACAGACCGCGGTAGAACTGCTTTTCAATTGGAAAATTCCGATCACGTTCACCGTCTTCGAGGCGATCATTTTACGATTCAAGATTCGCAAGGGATTCGCTATCGTATTCCGGATGCTAAAAAGTTGGATATCCACAGCCGTCAAGTAATGGAACGATTTTTGTAGGCTTTGCAGCCAGAAGGCGGCAATCAGATCAGTGCTTGCGTGGACCACGCCGCTGTCGCAGCCAGTTCCATTAAAACGGCAATTGAGTTGGTAACAGTACAAAGAAATGGCTAAAAACAATTGGACTTGCCGTTGTAGGATCAGCGCAATAACATCACACAAAGGTTGAGACTGAAGTGCGTAAAAAAGGTCGCCAAAGGGGACACGGTACCCTGATCTTCGAGATAGTCAACTGCCGTTTCCAGATTGAATGAGTTTGCGGAGCACTTCTTGATGGAAGCCTTCGGTGCCCCGGCGTCCATGTAGGGGGGCCACAGAAACACCAGTGGGGCTAAAGCCCCAAGCAAACTGAAGTCTACCCCTCAGCCATAAGTATATTTTCACCCTTGCGGCTAGCCATAGGTTTGACATGAAGGTAAAGCGCGGGCCTTCAGCGAATTCACGTTGAAAAAATCCTTCGGTATCTTTTGCCGAAAGGGACCCTAAGAATGATCATTTAGAAACACGGGGGTTAGTAAGAATCCAAGCGCGCCCGTTATTTCGGTTCCATCCCCGGCCCGCAAATGCAAACGTTGCTATGAAAAACGAAGCCAATTCGTGCAGGATTGTCGTAGCAATCCGGTCCACCACAAATGAATATATAATGGCGTTGTGCTGAAGACCATTTTATTGCTGCTATTCGCCCTAATCCTATTGGATGCCGCAGACCAATTCACGCCACAGCAGCGCCGGTATTGGGCATTCCAACCGGTAAAAGCTCCTGCCGTGCCAGCCATCGGCGACAAGTGGGTTCGCAACCCAATTGACGCCTTCGTGCTGCACAAATTGCGTACCAAGGAAATTGCACCCAGCCCCGATGCAAGCCGTGCCGTACTGATTCGCCGTGCATTCCTGGACCTCACCGGACTGCCACCTTCCGCAGAACAAACCGAAGCCTTCCTTGCTGACCGCTCACCGAATGCCTATGAAAAATTGGTAGACCGGCTGCTGGAGTCTCCGCAGTATGGCGAGCGCTGGGCGCGCCATTGGCTCGACATCGCCCGTTTCGCCGAAAGCACCGGTTTCGAGGACGACGTCACCCGTCCTAACGTTTGGCGGTATCGTGACTACGTCATCAAGTCCCTGAATGCCGATAAGCCCTACGATCGCTTTGTGCGCGAACAGATTGCCGGGGATGAAATGTGGCCCGAAGATTTCGACGCGCGGATCGCAACCGCGTTCAACCGCCACTATCCGGAGGAGGGCAACAATAAAGACCTGCTGCTGGCGCGACAGGAAATGCTGCACGACATCACATCAGTTACCGGCGCGGCGTTCCTCGGGTTGACCTTCGAGTGTGCCAGATGCCACGACCATAAATTCGATCCCATCCGGCAGCGCGACTACTACAAACTGCAAGCATGGTTCGCAAACGTTATGCACGACGACCGTCTTCCGCTAGTTTCCGGCGACGCGCTTAGCGACTATTCCCGCCGCTTGGCCGAGTGGGAAGCCAAGACGCAGCCGGTTTGGGACGAGATGTCTGCACTGTTGATGCCCAAGCGCACTTTTACTCCGGACCAGTTGCTGGAACGTTACCCGGATTATGCTGTGGAGGCTGTAAAAACACAGGAAGCAAAACGGACGCCAATCCAACAATGGATGGTGTCCCTGCTGGGAACAAAAACGTGCGGCACCTGCCCCTTGCGCCCCAAACCCTACGACGATCCAGGCTTCCGCGGTGTGGTGAACAAGCTCGACAAAGAACAGAAGAAGCGGTTCGACGAACTGGAGGCCGAACTCGTCAAATATGCATCGCTCAAACCCCAGGAAGTTGAGCGTGGCTCCGGCTTGTTTGACGTGAGCCGCACGGCCCCACCAACGCACATACTTGGCGTGGGGGTGTACACCTCACCAGGTGAAGAAGTGGAACCCGGTTTCCCAGGCATTTTGGACGACCGGCCCGTGACGGTGAACGCAACGAACAACAGCACAGGACGGCGCACAGCTCTGGCCAATTGGCTTACGGATCCATCGAACCCTCTCACCGCGCGTGTGATGGTGAACCGCGTTTGGCATCATCACTTCGGCACAGGCATCGTGGCGACTCCCGGCGATTTTGGCGTTATGGGCGCGCGTCCAACGCATCCCGAGTTGCTCGATTGGCTTACTGCGGACTTCACCTCCCATGGCTGGAGTCTGAAGCGCCTGCACCGTCTGATCATGACTTCCAGCTCCTACCGGCAAAGTTCCCACCAACGAGAGGCCGCCAGGGAGATGGATCCGGATAATAAGTTGCTGTGGCGCTATCCACCCCAACGGCTGGAAGCTGAAGCCATTCGCGACAGTGCCCTGGCAGTCTCCGGCCTTTTGAACAGTGCGATGGGTGGCCCTAGTGTGTTCCCGCCGTTGCCGGCCAAAATGCCGAAACCGGTGGGCGGATGGGATTTGAACAAAGATGCAGCGCAACACAACCGCCGCAGCGTCTACATCTTCGTCCGTCGCAACGATCCCTATCCGATGCTGAACGCGATCGACTTTCCCGACTCGCATGAAAGCTGTTCACGCCGCAACCGCACCACCACTGCGCCACAAGCGCTGACGTTACTCAACAGTCCGCTGATGGCTGACTGGGCGCGCCATTTCGCTGCACGTTTGAAGGATCAGCCGCTGGGGCAACAGGTGAAATCGGCATATCTGCTTGCCTATTCGCGCATGCCTGAACCGCGCGAAATGGATACAGCCATGACGTTTTTGGCGAGTCAGGCGAAAGTGGCCAGCACGGACGTTGCGCTTGCCGATTTCTGCTTGATGCTGATGAACTCCAATGAATTCGTTTATAGGTTTTGATGCTATGACAACCAATACTCCACGATCCAGACGCCGGTTTTTGTCGAGTGCCGCCAGCGGCCTAGGCGCTTTGGCACTGGCTGATCTCGCCTCTGGGCAACAGCCTCATCACAAGCCGCGCGTGAAGTCAGTCATCTGGTTGTTCATGGAAGGCGGGCCCAGCCACATTGATTTGTTTGACCCGAAGCCGGAACTGGACAAACTGTCAGGCCAGATAACGCCGCCTTCATTTAAGTTGCCGGTAACCAGCGCCACCGGTTCGCATCGCATGCCGCTTGTGGGAACCAAGCGAAAGTGGAAGCAGCACGGCCAAAGCGGCCTGTGGGTGTCTGACTGGTACCCGAACATTGCCCAGCATGTAGACAAGCTAGCGGTGCTACGTTCCTGCTGGGCCGATGGACTGAACCATGTGGGCTCCGTGCGGCAGATGAACACTGGTTCGATACTTGCCGGACGGCCATCGCTGGGCGCTTGGACCACCTATGGGTTGGGCGAGGCGAATCGCAACCTGCCATCATTTGTAGTGCTCACCGATGACAAGGTTGTGCGTGGCGGTCCCACAAATTGGAGCTCGGGCTTCCTGCCGGCCACCTTCCAGGGAACGCTGTTCCAAAAGGAAGGTCCGCCTATTGCCGACATCCTTCCACCTGCGGAGGTGACCGATGGACGCCAGCGCGCGCGGCTTGACTTCCTCCGGACGCTTAACAAGCAACACGCCGAACGGTGGCCGGGAGAAGACGAGTTGGACGCGCGCATGCAAAGCTACGAACTGGCTTATCGCATGCAGGGTGCCGCACCCGGTGCAGTGGATCTCACAAAGGAAACGGAAGCGACACGCAAACTCTACGGAATTGACGAAAAGGAGAGTGCGCGCTTTGGAACCAACTGCCTATTGGCGCGGCGGCTGGTGGAACATGGAGTCCGCTTCGTAGAGGTGTACTGCGGCAGTGGCAGCGGTTGGGACGCGCACACCGGGCTGGAAGAGAACCACACCAAATGGTGCCGTGCATCTGATAAACCCATCGCCGGGCTACTCGCTGACCTGGAATCTCGTGGCTTGTTGCAAGATACGTTAGTGGTGTGGGGCGGCGAATTCGGACGGACGCCGTTCACTGACACGAACTCAACTGGAGGCGGTGCGCAGTACGGCCGCGATCACAATCCGTGGGGCTTCACGATGTGGATGGCGGGCGGGGGAATCAAGGGCGGCCAAGCGATTGGCGCAACCGATGCCATAGGATTTAGGGCAGTGGAAAAGCCGTATCACGTTCACGACATCCATGCCACCGTTTTGCATCTTCTAGGTCTCAATCATGTACAAGTCACATACCTGCACAATGGCCGGTTTGAGAGGCCAACTCTGACTGGTGGTCAACTCATCGGGGATGTGTTGGCCTGAAGCTGAAGAAAGCTCGCGGAACTCAAGCGTATTGTGGACATAGCCTGATGGTACAGACCCAGCGATGCAGGCCCATCAACCTTATAGTGTCTCCAAAGGAGAAAGGTTGAGATAAGGGTTTTCCACAGCCGTCGCCGCGGCGGCCTGTGGAAATCTAGAAACGGCAGTTGATGCACCGTCCATAGATCAACTCCCGTACCCACCGACAGTTGCGTGGAAACCATCTGTCACCTGAATGGTGAGCGCTCTTTCGATTCTAAATTTAATCGTGGGGCTCGGCGTGGGACTCCTAAGAAACAAGCGCAAAACGGACTCGCTTCGGCGAACCACTGCCTGTTTCTTCAAATGCATTGCGCCGCGCCGAAGCGGGCTTCGCGCTAACTAAGGTGCGGAGGGCTGCGAAATCCGGGACGGGGCTGCAATTCAATGAAGATGCTCTGCTTACGGAAGACTTGCAAAAGAATTGCACCCCCGTCCCGGATTTCACGAATTGGACAAACAGGGTGCCGGTTACGGCTTGCAACTGCCGTTTTTGCCGTCATAGGATCAGCGCAATAGCATCACCCAAATGGTTAGACTGAAGTGCGTAAAAAAGGTCACCAAAGGGGACACGGTACCCAGGCCGCTACGCCTAGTGCTCTAAAGTGCTCTATAGGATTTCATTCAGAGTTATGTTGCTTCAGGCCAGGGAACCATGTCCCCGTTTGGCTCGCGATACCCTGATCTTCGAGACAGTCAACTCCCGTTTCTAGACACTATAAGGTACTACACAGCCGTCCGCCAACTGATCGAGAGAATTGTCCAATACAAGATGATCCTGAAACCGGAGTTAATTCCAATACAAGATGATCCTGAAAAAGGTGAAACTGGAGTAGGCGAACTGCGGCCG
>JAYTTF010000166.1:0-19702 GCA_043745195.1 Bryobacterales bacterium
AGTCTGCGGATTACGCAAAACCGTTATAGTGCGGGGCTGGCAACCATCACAGATTTGCTTCGTACAGAAACTGCAAGTCACGAAGTCAAACTTCGTCGCCTGATGGCAGTCCACGCCTTGCGGCTTGCTCAATTTCAAATATTCGCCAGCGCTGGGCAGTTCACTGCCAATTCCGAGGTACTGCAATGAAAATCTCTCTATTATTAGCCCTCTTCCTTTCGCTGATTTCCTGCAGCCATCGTGAAGCAACTGCGGAACCATCTGCACGAGCGAAAGTCAAAGCAGCAATCCAAACCGTAACTGCTGTACCCTGGGCAGAATCCTACCGCACCACCGGAACGGTTGAGGCCACAACGCGCACTGTTCTCTCTTCACAGATCACCGGTACCATTCGCCAAATCAATGTTGAAACGGGTGACCGCGTAGCTGCAGGCCAAACCCTGGTGGTTCTCAACGCCAATGAACTTAGTTCTGCCCAGGGCCAGGCGGAGGCTTCTCAACGCGAAGCTATTGATGGGCTCCCGGAACTGGAAAGCGCCATTGAAGCTTCTCAAGCCCAGTTGAAGTTAGTTGAAATTACGCAGCAGCGACTGGCGGGACTATTGGCCAAGCGTTCCGTAACGCAACAGGAAATGGACGAGGCCGATACACGGCTCCGTCAAGCCCGCGCCACACTTGCCATGGCACAAGGTCGCCGCCGTCAAGCCGATGCCCGTGTCTCGCAATCGCAACAAGCGGTGAAGTCGGCACAAACTCTGAGTGGATACACCACAATAAGGGCACCCTTTGCCGGGGTTATTACAGAAAAACAGGCGCAGCTTGGGATGTTGGCTTCCCCCGGTGCACCATTGTTAACCGTGGAAAATACTGGTGCATACAGAATCCAAGCCGCAGTGGAAGAATCCCGCGCAGGTCAATTGCGATTGGGCCAACCAATACAAGTCATTTTTGAAGATGGTGCCTCGGCAATCGAAACCAGAATTTCAGAAATTGCCCCTGCAATGGATGCCGCAACGCGCACGGTCACCATAAAGGCAGCCTTGCCTCCCAGCCCCAACCAGCGCAGTGGACGCTTTGCCAAAGTGGAATGGCCTTTGGCTTCTCAATCAACTTTAGCCGTCCCTGTTGATGCGGTCCGCACCCAAGGACAACTGCAGATGGTTCTAGTAGTCGAAAATAACTTCGCACGTACGCGCATGGTGACGCTAGGAGAAATTCAAGACGGACGCTATCGTGTTCTCTCCGGCCTCAACGCCGGTGAAACCATCGTCGCTAAACTCACCGAAGCAATTGTTGACGGAGTGCCCCTAGAGGTGAGCAAATGACCTCTCAACCATTGGGGCTCGCCGGCCGCATTGCGGCGCACTTCATTTCCTCGAAGTTAACCCCGCTCTTCATCCTCGCCTCCCTGGGCCTCGGTATATTCTCCGTCTGGAAGTTGCCGCGCGAAGAAGAACCGCAAATCAAAGTGCCAATGGTGGACGTGTTCGCCGCGCTCCCTGGTGCAAGCTCTCAGGAAGTAGAACAGCGGCTCACCAAACCCATGGAAAAATTGTTCTGGGAAATTCCTGGTGTTGAGTATGTTTACTCTACATCCAGTCCAGGCCAAGCCATGGTTATTGTCCGTTTCAAGGTTGGCCAGGACGAAGAAAATAGCATCGTCAAACTACAACAGAAGCTGGCCAACCACGCCGGCGAAATCACCGGAGCAGCGCACCCGCCGATAGTGAAATTGCGGTCCATTGACGACGTTCCAATTCTTGCGCTGACACTCCACAGCAAACAGTACGGCCCGGTTGAGCTTCGACGCGTTGCCGCGCAATTGCAGGACGGCATCCGTCAGGTCTCTGATGTTGCAAACGTCTCGCTGATTGGCGGCCAGCGTAGGGAGATTCGCGTAACGCTTCATCCCGATCGCCTAAGCGCATACAACATGTCCGCTTTGCAAATTTGGAAATCGCTTGGCGAAAACAATCAGCGCCTCTCTGTTGGAACCTTGGTCCAATCGAATGAAGAAATTTTACTTGAAGCGGGAAACTTTCTGCGCTCAGCCGATGACGTTGCTTCTGTAGTGGTCGGCTCCTGGGCCGGCAAGGTGATTTTCGTGAAGGATGTGGCAACCATCTCCGACGGCGGCGAGGAACCGGCCAGCTATGTTTTCTTCCACAATAAGGCCGCTGCGGAAGCTGCTGTAACCATCGCCATCAGCAAGCGCCAGGGGGCCAATGCCATTGCCGTTGCCGAACAAGTGTTAGCGAAGGTGGAGGGGCAACGCGCCGCTCTAATTCCATCTGGCATGTCGATGAGCGTCACGCGGCACTATGGAGAAACCGCTGCTGAAAAAAGTAATGAACTGTTGTTTCACATGGCCATTGCAGTGCTTTCCGTATCGCTGCTTATCGCTTTCACTCTGGGGTTTAGGGAATCTCTAATCGTCTTTGCCGCCATTCCCGTCACGCTTGCTTTGACGCTCACCATGTTTTTTCTTTATGGCTACACGCTCAACCGCATTACTCTGTTTGCCTTGATTTTCTCCATTGGCATTCTTGTGGACGACGCCATTGTTGTAGTTGAAAATATCGTACGTCATGCAAGGCTACCGGCGAATCTCAATCGTCCGCTCACAGCCGTTGCCATTGAAGCAGTGAATGAAGTCGGCAATCCCACCATCCTGGCAACACTCGCCGTTATCGGAGCCATCCTGCCGATGGCTTTCGTCGGAGGCCTAATGGGTCCCTACATGCGGCCCATCCCCATTGGTGCAACTGCGGCCATGCTCTTTTCCATGATCGTCGCTTTCGTAGTCACACCCTGGGCAGCAGTGCGGCTACTAAAGACCGGCAGCAATCACCATGGCGAAACGGAAGACTTTGTAACCCGCATGTACCGCCGCTACATGGACCGGCTGTTGCATCGTCCTGCTTACACCTTCGGCTTCCTGCTCACGGTTGCCTTGCTGCTTAGCGGCGCGCTGCTTCTTTTTCCCCTCGGTTTGGTGAAAGTGAAGATGCTGCCCTTCGACAATAAAAGCGAGTTTCAAGTGATCATAGACATGCCCGAAGGCACACCGCTTGAACAGACCCAACGCGTTGCCGCAAGGTTGGCCGTTGCTGCCATGGAGCAGCCTGAAGTTCAGAATGTGCAAACCTATACCGGCACCGCCGCTCCGTTCAATTTTAATGGGCTGGTGCGGCATTATTACCTTCGTCAGGCATCGAACGCGGCTGATATTCAGATTAATCTACTGGGCAAAGATCAGCGCAATCAGCAGAGCCACCAAATTGCAAAACAAGTTCGGCAGCGCCTGCTTCCTTTGGCAAAAGCAATGGGAGCCAATATTAAGGTGGCCGAAGTGCCGCCCGGCCCACCAGTGCTGCAAACTCTGGTGGCTGAAATTTATGGCCCCGACGCCACGGGCCGCAAACAGGTTGCTGCTGAAATCCGTCGCATTCTGGAAAGTACCAAAGGCGTCGTAGATGCCGATTGGTATGTGGAGGACCCTCAACGCAAATTTTCCCTTCTGGTTGATCGCGAAAAAGCGGGCCTGCACGGCATCAGCGAAGAAACGATTTCCCGTACACTCAGACTTGCTGCAAACGGCGAGGCGGTTGGAGCATTGCATCTGGATCGGGAGCAGGATGCGGTTCCCATTGTGTTGCGGCTTCCACGGGTGGAACGCGGCGATTTGGGAAGTTTACAGCGCTTGAAAATTGTTGGTCGCGATGGTGTGCTAGTGCCGCTGTCTGAATTAACGCAGAGCAAGGAAGGCAGCGAAGGGGCGTTCCTATATCGCAAGAACCTGATGCCCGTAACTTACGTCACAGCAGATTTAGCAGGCGAGATTGAAAGTCCTGTTTATGCTGTTCTAGCCATCAGCCCCATGATTGAAAAGTACCGGCCCTTTGGCTATGAGATTGAACAATTCGTAGCCAGCCAACCCTTTCACGAAAAAAAGTACGCCCTGAAGTGGGACGGTGAATGGCACATCACCTACGAAGTGTTCCGTGACCTTGGCCTTGCCTTCGCCGTCGTCCTGGTGCTGATTTATGTGCTGGTTGTCGGATGGTTCGAATCATTTCTGACGCCCCTGGTTATCATGGCGGCCATTCCATTTTCATTAGTTGGAATCCTGCCGGCGCATGGCATGCTGGGGGCTTTTTTCACCGCCACTTCGATGATCGGCTTCATCGCCGGAGCGGGAATTGTTGTGCGCAATTCCATCATCCTGGTTGATTTCATCGAACTGCGCCGCGCCGAAGGCATGCCCTTGGACGCTGCTGTGATCGATGCTGGTGCTGTCCGCTTCAGGCCGATGATGCTCACCGCCGCCGCCGTTGTTGTGGGGGCGGGAATCATCTTGTTCGACCCTATTTTTCAAGGTTTGGCAATTTCTCTAATGGCCGGTGAAATCGCGTCGCTACTGTTGTCACGCGTCACAGTGCCGGTTGTATATTTCTTAGTGAATCGCAAAAGGAGTGTTATATGAAAGTGGAAAGAATGTTGCGCCTGATCGCTGGATTGTTCGTGGTGGCCTCTGTTGTTCTTGGCATGCTGGTGGATCCGCGTTGGTATTGGTTCACAGCCTTCATCGGCCTGAACCTGTTCCAATCCGCCTTCACGCAATGGTGCCCCATGATGACTTTGTTACGAAAGTTCGGCGTGCAGGATTGAGGGCTGAAAACCTGATATGGCTGTCGACAGGGTATAGTAGCGCTATGCACTGGTCTTTCCTTCAATTCATCCTGGCCTCAACATTGGTCACAGTAAGTCTTCAAGCAGCCAACTGGAAAAAGGAAGTCACCTTCCGCGCCCAGTTCGATGGCGCTACCACTGCGCAAATCGCAGGCGGCGACAAGATGCTCTACTCAGCGCCAAGTTATAAGGAATCTGGAAAACCAACCCTGGAAGGTTCCGGTGTGGAACACGCCAAAGGTGCGGGCCGCAAAGGGGACGCCTTAAGGTTCCCAACCAAGAACACGAAGGCTGTCTTTTTCAATGCGGCGAAGAACATTAACAGCAAGGAAGGTACCATCAGCTTGTGGCTGAAACTGGATCCCGATCAAGACCTGGCCCCTGGCTACTGCGATCCTCTTCAAATTACTGACAAGGCATTTGACAACTCCGCCATCTGGGTGGACTTCACCAAAGACGACAAGCCCCGCCACTTCCGGCTGGGCGTTTTCGGGGCGAAGAAATTCTGGAATCCAGCGAATATCGAAGCGGATAAAAACCCGGATTTCAGCAGCCGTTTAGTCGTGGTGAAAACACCGCCCTTCTCCCGCAGCAAATGGACAAATGTCGTCATTGTCTATAAAAATCTCGGTTCCGGCGAAGGCTCGGCCAGTCTTTACTTGAATGGTGAATTGCAGGGCAGCAGCAGTAGCATCAAAGAGATTTTCGATTGGGACATGGATAAGGCTACGATCCGTTTAGGCGTGAACTATGTGGGCCTGATGGACGATGTTGCCGCGTTCCGGCGTCCACTGACTGCTGGTGAAATCAAGGAACTGGCCACCGGGAAATGGTAGCCAGTATCTTTTTGAATCCATTCCTGCTAACTATAATCGAATGAAAATGCAACCCCATAAAATCGCGCTGGTCACCGGCGCAAACAAAGGCATTGGCTTGGAAACTGTTCGCCAACTGGCAAGGAAGGGCATTCATGTCTTACTTGGAGCTCGCGATCTGGATAAAGCAGTCGCCGCCGCCCAACCCCTCATTGATAGCGGACTTCTTGTGGAACCAATTGAACTGGACGTGACTAATCAAACTCAGATCAACTCCGCTGTGGCAATCATCGCCGCCAAGTTTGGCAAGCTCGATATCCTAATTAATAACGCAGGCATCATGGTGGAATCCGTCGATTGGACTCTCAACACTTCCACCACCGTTGCTCCCGATATCCTCCGCAAAACTTACGATACTAACTTCTTCGGCGTAGTAGCTCTAACCCAAGCCCTGCTTCCTTTGATTCTGAATTCGCCTGCCGGTCGCATCGTGAACCTATCCAGCATCCTCGGCTCGCTCACCTTCCATGCCAAGCCCGGGTCGCCGATCTACGATTCCAAACCCTTCGCCTACGACTCCTCCAAGACCGCGCTAAACGCCTTCACCGTCCATCTTGCACACGCACTTAAAGACACGACAGTGAAAGTGAACAGTGCTCATCCAGGGTGGGTGAAAACAGAAATGGGCGGCGATGGAGCCACCATGGATCTGGTTGAAGGCGCATCCACCAGCGTAGAACTGGCACTGCTTCCCGCCGATGGCCCTACTGCCGGCTATTTCCACCTGGGCAAACCCTTGCCCTGGTAATTTTTTCAGAAAATTTGCAACGATTCATTCCGTTGAATCGTAATAACCAGCATGCCTTCGCAATTGAACGCAATCGCAATCTGCATGCTGGCAGGATTGATTGCAACCGCTCAGCCCCCATCTGCTTCGCTAGCCCCGCCCCTAAACTCCGCATTGGAAATCATGAATCGTATGGCCGCCAACATGGATTCCGCCACCGAAGCTCGCCGCCAATATGTGTATCAACAGAAAGTGAAAGCCCGCCTGATTCGTACCAACGGTCAAGTGGCCCGTCAGGAAGATCACGAATACACCGCCACTCCACAAGCTGAGCGTACGGCGAAACAGCTGGTTTTCTTCAACGGCGAATATCACAAGAGCAAGAAGGAAATTATCAAGTACGCTGAGCCCGGCTACAAGAAAGGTGGCATGGATATTGACGGTGAGCTGATTGAGGATTTGGTGAAGTCCCTTGTGAATGACGAAAAATCACGTGACGGGATTCCGCATTCCATGTTTCCACTCGCGGCCAAGGATCTGCCCTATTACAAGTTCACGCTTATGGAACCCACCACCCATAAAGGTCGAAGGGCTCACCGCATTGCATTTGAACCCGTGACTCAAACAGGAAATTGCCTGCATCTTGGTGCAGACGATGACGATGATTGCAACTCCAGGCCGTGGAAAGGTGAAGTCCTGGTAGATGCCGAAGATCTGCAGCCCATCCGTATTGCCACCGACCTGACGTTCAAAATGCCCTGGGGTGTGAAGGTGTTCCTTGGTACAAATCTTAGGCAGACAGGATTTTCTGTTAGTTACTTAAGAGTAGCGCCAAATGTTTGGTTCCCGTCCACTTACGGCACAGAATTCAAATTGGATTTGTTGTTTGGATATAAGAGGGTAATTACGCTGGCATTGGATTCCAGTGATTTCAAGAAGACATCTACATCATCAGAACTGAAGTTTCAAACCGAAGATCACTAGCGCAAAAAATAGGAAACACCAGGGAGACCAATGCCCCTAGGGGAAAGGGTACAAGCCCCCTGGCGATCTTGCAGTAGAAGTTAATCGTTCTGCACAACATCACTTAGCTGATTGACTGCACCGCTGGGCAAAGCTGCCTGGACGGTTTATCGGCTTTCGATGGCTAATCCGGTCATAAATTAGTCCAGCTACTCTACCAATTACCGCACCAATCATGGCACTTTTGGCGTCCTTGCCAGCAGCACCAATTGCAGCTCCAGCAGCGGCACCTGTGCTGATCAGCACCACAACCCTTTTGAGGTTATGTAGAGGGGAGGTGACGTTGCTTGAATTACTATGTTGCACGTTCTGTTCCAAACTCTGTGGCTAATGAGCAGGAATGGCGAATTTTTCCCACCCAGCGAACAAAGCCTCAACAGTATTTATGGCTTCCAGGAAAGGAGCGGCATCTTTCGCATAATCAAGTTGTGCCGGAGCGGGTTGCTGATCCCCGGCAAAAATTGCAGTACCGGTAAAAAATACCAGTAACACAGTACGTAAAGCGTTATTTGTTATAGTGTTAGGTGTCTTCCTTCCAGGTTAGTTGATGCAGAAGCCAAATAGGTTTCGGAAACCTTTAGGAAGTCTAATCTCCCACCTTAGATTCCTCTATTGTTGGTGCCCCATAGTTGGGAGTGAAGACGCACCGGTTGGAGGTGTGGCGGAAACGTGATCCGCCTGCAACTTGTGGCGGAGCGTTTCCTAAACAAATAGAGTTACTATCGAAGATGAATTGTGTGTTAGACCGCACACGGAGAAACCAATGAAGTTAACAGTAGCAATCCCCGCATTGAACGAAGAAGGAAGTATCGTAAGCATTATCGAACGGACGCTGGCCGCCAAGGAATACATCATTGCCAATTCTCCCGTCACTGAAGTGGATATAGCCGTCGTCAGCGATGGTTCAACAGACCGCACCGTGGAACGGGCATCCGGTTTCGGTGATCGCATTCGGCTGATTGTCTTTCCCAAAAACCGTGGTTATGGGGCCGCAATTAAAGAGGCATGGCGGGAATCGGACGCCGATTTGGTTGGATTTCTTGATGCGGACGGCACCTGCGAACCACGCTTTTTCGCGAACCTGTGCAGCTTACTGGCCAAAGATGATCTCGACGTTGTCCTTGGCTGCCGCTTGAACAAGGATAGTAAGATGCCTGTGCTTAGGCTTGTTGGGAACCGGCTGTTTGCAGGCTTACTAAGCTTGTTGGCCAATTCCCGCGTGCGAGATACAGCTAGCGGAATGCGCGTGATCCGCCGCGCTAGTTTGCGGCATATTTTCCCCTTGCCTGACGGCCTTCAATTCACGCCGGCGATGAGCGCGCGTGCCATGATGTCCGGCGTTTTGAAGATCGGCGAAGTGAATATGCCCTATAACGAGCGTGTTGGCGAATCCAAGCTGCGGGTGCTGCAAGATGGAATGCGGTTTCTGCGAGTCATTATGGAAGCAGCGTTTCTATACCGCCCATCGCGGCCAATGATGTTGTTCGGAATCTTTTGCGCCACGATGGCGGCGGCGATGATGGCTTCTCCGGTTCTTTACTATATTCAAAACAAGTCCGTCCAGGAATGGATAATTTACCGCTTTCTTGTAAGTAACCTTCTGGGCACTACGGCAGTGCTAAGCGGGTGCACGGCATATCTTGCTAAGCAGATGACCCGCGTCGCCATTGAGCAAGAAGTGGCTGAGCGGCGTTCCCCTGTGGATAGCCTCTTTAGCGGTGCGGCATCCTGGGTCCTCTCAATAGGGTTGGCGGGCGTTGGTTCTATGCTGGTGGCGGGCAGTTTCCTTGATTGGTGGACAACAGGGCATACGCTGGAACATTGGTCGCGGTTTATTGTGATGACTTTCTGCTACACTGCGGCAATCGCCATTTTGTTAACCAAAGGTGCCGCAATGGTTCTATTGCTGCTGCGAGATCGCGTAAATTATTGGCGCGAATCCGAGATTCTGGAACAAAGGCTTGGCGCATCTATACGGATCGGAACCAACTCTGGAGTGCAGGTTGCACATACGGCCGGGTCCTGAGGTTAGCCACTATGAGCCGTGAAGCCTTATTCGATCTGAGCGCGGAATACGAGGAGATGCTCAACAAAGGCATCGGTCTTTCCGGCGAAAGTCGCGAGTTTTTCATTGCAGGCCGTTTGCTGGGCTTGAAAGCGCTGCTTCATCCACAATTTAAACCGGATCGGATTTTAGATTTCGGGTGCGGGATCGGCACCTCGTCAAAGCGGCTTTCAGAAATGTTTCCGAACGCGGAAGTTCTGGGTGTAGATACAAGCGAAAACGCTTTAGCCTATGCCACGGAGCAATACGGATCGCCACAAATTCGTTTTCGGGTGCTTCATGAATTGCCGCTGGAGTCAGGCTTTGATTTATGTTACGTGAACGGGGTATTTCACCACATTGAACCGCAGCAGCGGCCAGCGGTGGTGGCAGATATTCACCGTGCCATGCGCTCTGGCGGCGTGTTCGCTTTGTTCGAAAACAACCCATGGAATCCGGGCACGCGGATGGTGATGAGTCGTATTCCATTTGACCGGGACGCCATTACGCTGACTCCGTTGGAGACCGTGGCTCTGGTGCGGGAAGCCGGATTCAAGACAGCGCATGGGCCGAAATCGTTCTTTTACTTTCCACGCCAATTGGCATTCCTGCGTCCGCTGGAAGTGGTGTTGAAGCATGTGCCGCTTGGTGCCCAATATGTTGTAGTTTCTAGTAAGGCTTAAGATAAATTGCTTCCGCGCCGAGGGTTAGCGTAGCTGTCTGACTTTCCCTCAACTGCGGCAAATGTGCCATCAACCATTTACGGCGCATCGGCAGAACTGTTTCATGCGTGCCTGGATGAGCTTCGGTAAACCGCAGGAACTCCTCGTCATAGGGAAAAAGAGTAGGCCCTTCGCGATTCAGAAGAATCGCTTGTGGTTCAACATTCACGAACAAGAATTCCGGGGCACCGGCGGGCTCTTTGTTCAACAGCAGATGTTGTTTGACGGCGGGTCCATTCAGGCAAACCACGTTGGAGGGGAGCTTGAATCCCCTGATGGTATACATCTGATTCATGGTTGATACATCGGTAACAAATGTGATTGCCGGATGTTTTTCGGCATAGTCCAGCAGCGCGCGGGACGCATCGAAACTCTGTCCCCAGCGTCCGCCAGCTGCGGCAGCCACAAAATAGAAACATCCCATTACAATGAGAACGGCACGCGCAGCCATGGGCCGGAACGCCAGAAACACCGCAGAGGGCATGAGTGCATTGATGCCCAGGAGCAAAGGCACGTAGTAGTGATACTGCCGGAAAAATGGCTTGTAAGCCCAAGGCACCATCGTTCCCCATCCGAGCCATGCCCAAATGAATAGAACGCTGAGGAATAGCATTTTTTGACGGCCCTCAAATTTACGCCATGCCAGGGCACTGGCGATGAACAACATAAGAAGAGATCCGGCAAAATGTTTGCTTGTGAACAGCATCTCAACAGGCCACAAATAGTAACGCAGACCAGTGATATGCATATCCGGATCAACACCGGCAGTGGAGATTCCAGCGCCGCCGCTAGCTACCATAAATCGAGCTAATGGGTTGCCCAAAAGGGATTGGTAGGCGACGGCCTCGGCGGAAAGGTTCACCGCCACCAGCGCGGCAATTAGGAGCGTGGGTTTCAGAAATCGTTTCCAATCCCATAACAGCGATAACGAACAGAAAATCGCAATGTAATAAACCATCGTTTCATGGGACGCGAATGCCAGGGCGAAAACGGCCGAGCCGGCATACGGAACCCAGCGCTTTCCACGCAGCCAGCACGCCGTCGCTACGCCGCACAAAGATCCCGCGAAACACGTTGCTCCGGGCCAGCTTCTATAGCCCACGTCCAACGGAATCATCGCCGCTAGAATCATGGTCAGGTTCGTTTGCCAGGTAAGTTTACGGGGCCATCCAACCATCCACGCTGTGGAAGCCAGCAGGGCGAGGGATGCAGCCAGATTGGGAATCGCCGCCGCCAGTTCGCTTGTGCCAAACAAAGCAAAGCTGGCGCGAACCGCAAGGATAAACGGCATACGAAATTCCCACCAAATCATGGGAGGCCGGTGCAATAGATAGGCATACCGTGCGTAGAAGATGTCGTCTACGCCGACATAGCCCACCCAAAATAGCCAGGAACTGAGCGTCCAAACGGCAAGGACGCCCGCGATGGCCGCCAAACTTCGCGCTGAGATAGGGCCAATTGACGCCGCGCGGAAGCTGTTCAATGGCGTCGACATACCGGATTGTAGCATGGTGTTCCAATGAAACCGGCTTGCTTACTGCGAATCTGGAATAATGGGGGTCTTATGAACGTTCTTGTCACAGGCGGCGCAGGTTATATTGGGAGCCATGCCGCTAAGGCGCTGGCGCGCGCGGGCCATATTCCTGTCACCTTCGATAACCTGCAACGGGGGCACCGCGAGAACGTGAAATGGGGACCGCTGGTGGAAGCGGATCTGGCCAACGAAGCGGCCATTGCAAAGGCGCTTGAACAGCATAATATCGGGGCCGTGATGCATTTCGCCGCTTATGCCTACGTCGGCGAATCCATGCAGCATCCGCGAATGTACTTTGCCAATAATTTTGTTAATACGCTAAATCTGCTAAACGCGATGCATGCCGCGCATGTGAAGCGCATTGTGTTTTCGTCAACCTGCGCCACCTATGGATCGCTTGTGACATTGCCCATTCGTGAAGATCATCCGCAGCGTCCGGTTAACCCTTACGGCGAATCGAAGCTGTTCATTGAAAAAATGCTCCGTTGGGCCGGTGCATGCGAAAACCTGGATTGGGTGGCCCTTCGATATTTTAACGCCGCTGGCGCCGACCCGGATGGCGAAACCGGCGAAAATCACGACCCCGAACCACACCTGATTCCCCGTGCGCTGGCCGCCGCCAGTGGCGGTGAACCGTTGGCTGTGTTTGGTACGGATTACCCAACCCGCGACGGTACGGCGGTCCGCGATTACGTCCACGTCACCGATATTGCCGACGCCCATGTTCGTGCTTTGGCCTACTTGGAAAATGGCGGTGAATCAACCGCGCTAAACCTGGGGACTGGTAACGGGCATTCGGTGTTTGAACTGATTCGGGGGGTGGATTTAGCGTTAGGAGTGAAGACGCCACACCGGTTGGAGGCGCGGCGAGAAGGCGATCCGCCAGAACTTGTGGCCGATCCGTCACTGGCTCGCCGTATTCTGGGATGGGAGTGCCGCTACTCCGATCTGGATACGATCGTGCGGACGGCCTGGTCTTACTATAAGCGGCGTTCTTCGTTTTCAGCGACTGTTTCCACACCCACAATCATTCCGTCAGCCAGGTAGATTGCCTCCACATCGCGGCCGACGTTCCGGTGCTTTACTGTCGCCGGGCATCATAATACGCGAAAGAGCCTTTCCGCCCTCACTGGCGCATCCAGTTTTTTGAAAGGGATTACTTTTTCAGCGTTAGTCCCTTGATTAATGCCACTTCAGCCGGCTTGTAAGCTGACCCATCGGTCTTGAAGACTTCGTGGAACCAAATGGCGGGTTCGCGATCAACGTACGGCGTCTTCCATGAATCCCATGGCAGAAACGTCTGCGTCTTGCCCGCCACTAATCCCCAGTTGTAAGCCGCCACTTTGTATTTCTTCGCTATCGGCATGCTTCCTTCAAAGGTGCTGTTGTTCCCGCGCGCCATATATTCAGTACACAGAATGGGCCGCTTGTGACGTTGCAGTTCCACAATAATGCGCTCGAATTCCGGAGCCGCACCATAGTTGTGAAATGAGATAACGTCCGATTGCTCCATTTGAATTCGCTCCATTGCATTCATCTTCGCGTCTCCATCCCAGCCGCCTTTCCAGATGCCACTGATCAACGGTTGTGTGGGTTTGGCCGATCGTGCCCATTCGAAAACTTTCGGAAGCAACGCCTGCACCAGTTCCACCTTACCTTCCGGTTCTTTCGCTTTGTAACTCGACCCGTTCAAGTTATCCGGTTCATTCCACATATCCCAAGCAAGCACTCGCTTATCGTTCGCAAAAGCGGCAACCACCTCTTTCACGTAGGTTTCCAGTCTTGGGTATTGTGACTTATCCGTCAACGCATGTGACCCCGGTGCCTGCACCCATCCGGAGTTATGCACGCCCGGAGTTGGCGCGCGTTGCAAACCAAGTTTCGGGAACGGATCCCAACAGGAATCGAACAGCACGAACATGGGTTTGATTTTGTGCTTCGCCGCAATGGTCAGGAATTGATCGATGCGCTTGCGAAACCCTGCGGCGTCCTGTTGCCAGGGGAGATCGTGCAGGAACACGCGCATTGTGTTCATGCCGATTGATTGTGCCCAGCCAAGTTCAAGGTCAATCCGCTTAGGGTCGAAAGTTTCGGCCTGCCACATTTCCAGTTCATTGATGGAGGAAGCAGGAATGTAATTGGCACCCGCAAGCCAAGGCTGCTTGGCATACCAATCGTTGGCGCGCTTTTCAGACCAACGGGGCGACTCAGCTAGCAAGCAGCTGCATGTCAACATCAGAAATCGGAGGAAAGTTAACTTCATAGTGTTCGTTGCAACTATATTAACCAACCTGAGGCAAAAATATTACGATACGATAAATATTATGAAATACAAGGGGCTTTTCCACCTTACGGCGTTCCTTTGCGCCTGCACTGTTGCGTTTGGACAAGGAACTACTTCCAGAATTTTAGGCACTGTACTGGACCCTACGGGCTCGTCCGTGCCCGGCGCGGCAATCAAGCTTACTAACGAAGGAACCAAGATATCCTTCACCACAGCCACCTCATCAGCAGGCACCTACGTGTTCGAGGCCGTGCAACCAGGCACTTACGAAATCTCTGCTGAAGCTGCAGGCTTCCGCCGGTTCGCGGCGCGCAAAATTCCTATTTCCATCGGTCAGCCGGCCACCGTCAACATCAAGATGGAAATCGGCGCTGTCACCGAACAAGTAACTGTGGATGGATCTTATGAATCCGTGCAAACTTCCACTTCAGGCAATTACGGCAACCTGATTTCGCAAAAAGCTCTGATGGATTTGCCGATTGTCGGTACTCGCGGCCGCAATCCAGTGAACCTAGTCTTCATGCAACCCGGAGTAGTCAGCGGCTCCAATACCGGCGGCGGGAGCCACGTACATGGTGCTCGTGACCGTGCCTGGAATTACACCCTTGACGGAATTGATTTGAATGATGCAAGCCAAGGAGGCTCGGAAACCACCGCGTTCCGTGTGAACCCCGACATGCTGGCTGAGGTCCGTGTGCAAACCGGCAACAACACCGCCGAGACCGGACGCAACAGCGGAGCCCAAGTAGCAATGGTGACGCGCTCCGGCAGTAACGAAATCCACGGTAACGGATTCTGGTTCTACCGCACCCCCCGCTTGAATGCCGGCGAATTCCAAAACAATATTGATGGATTGGGAAAGCCGCAATTGCAGCAGAACATTTTCGGCGGCGGCATTGGTGGCCCCATCGTCAAGAACAAGACGTTCTTCTTTTACGAAATCCAGGCACTGCGCGCACGATCCAGCGCGAACACGCTGCGGACGGTTTACACTCAATCGGCGCGCGACGGCATTTTGCGCTATGTGAAGGGCGGCCGCAATCAACCCTTCGGTGTGGCTGGTGCATCCATCGACGCTTCGGGCAACCCTGCTGCCGGATTGAACATCGGCACCTACAACGTGCCAACTTCTGATCCAGGACGTTTGGGGCTGGATCCAACGGTTCAAGCAATGTTGAAAGCAACGCCCCTGCCTAACAACTTCAACGTGGGTGACGGCCTGAACACGGCTGGCTTCAATTTCTCAGCCCAGGCCTCAGAACGCCATCGGGACCAGACGTTGAAGATTGACCACTTGGTGAATAGCAAAAATACTGTTTACGGACGCGTGGTTTGGGGTGCCAATGACAGTCTTTGCGACACCGTGAATGGCGGCCAGCCGGTGTTTCCCGGCGGCACCTGCCTGGTGAACACTCTACGCAGAGCACGCAATTTTGCATTCAACTGGCGCACCTCCCCCAACGCCAACCTCACCAACGAATTTGTATTGGGGCAGAACCGTTTCTACCCCAACTTCGATCAGCCACTTGCTTCACTTACTGAAATTGCATTTTCTGGAACACCGGTGGATCATACCCGGCAATTTTTATTCGGCAATGAGCGCATTGTAAGCACCTGGCAGGTGGTGGATAACCTTTCCTTCACACGCGGTGCGCACAGCTTCAAGACTGGCTTTAACCTGAGGCGTGTTCGCGAAGAAGATAAGCGCGGTTCCGTTGCCGGGTTGAACGCAGCACAGGAAGTGAATTTTTCAGCGGCCCTTAATGTTGTTGATCCAGTAACATTCGGCATCCCCACGGATTTGCAAGTGGCCAACGACCGGCCTGCTTTCCAGTCCAACATCAATTTCCTATTGGGACGCGTCGGCCAAACACAACGCGGCTTTGTGGCCACCGGAGATCAATTCACCAAGAGCCCTTTTCTATTCGACCTTCGTTACCCCGAGTATGAATTCTACGGCCAGGATACTTGGAAGGTTCGCCCCAACCTGACCATTGATATCGGCCTGCGTTGGGAAATTCGCATGGCGCCTAACAGTCCGTCTAATAGCATTTTGGTGCCGAACCAGGCAGTGGTTGCAGGTGGCACACCCAGCAACACTGTCAAATGGGTGAAGGGAGATCTGTTCAAAAGCCAGTTCGGAAACTTCGGTCCATCGCTTGGTTTCGCCTGGGATCCTTTCAAGACGGGCAAGACGTCCATTCGTGGAAACTACCGCATCGCATTTGACCGCATCAATATGTTCGTCATCGCCTCATCCATTCTGCCCAGCCTGCCAGGCGGGGCACTGGCAGTGATCAACGCCGATTTTGGTCAGGGGGGCGGGCGGTTGCGGAATCTACCCGCGCTTAATGCACCAACAACCAAACCCAGTGATCTAACGCAGCCGGCAGCATTCAGCAATGCTTCGAACACCGTGATAGATCCGAATTTGAAAACACCCAAAACGCATCAATGGGCATTCAACGTTCAGCGTGAAATTGCCAAGAATACTGTGATTGACGTCGCCTACATTGGCCGTCGTGCATATCACTTATTAGGAGCCTATAATGTGAACCAGGCTCAGATCTACAACAATGGTTTCCTTGATGCGTTCAAAACCATTAAGGCCGGCGGCGAATCGGCGCTGGTGAACAATTTGTTCAGAGCCGATACCCGAATCAATGTCGGCGAAACAGCATCAGCCATGGTGCGCCGCCTGCTTCTCCCCTCGTTGAATTTGAATTCGGTTGGTGCTTTGGCGGGCACAGCAAATCTGGGCACTCGTATTCAGGGAACTTCTTCTGTGACGCAACTCTCAGCTGGTCAGCCGTTCGCCTTGGTTCCCTACCCGCAATATTTAGGCGGCTTGAACGTGCTGGATTCCAACGATTTTTCCACTTACCATGCCCTCGAAGCCCAGTATGAAAAGCGCTTGACCAATGGCGTTTCTTATCATTTCAGCTACACCTGGGCTAAATCGCTTGACACCCGTTCGTTCGATCCAACACTTACGGTTGTTGGTACCGGTAACGCTGCCACAGCCGGTAGCACTCCGTTCGACATCAACAATCGCCGGTTGAATTACGCCGTTTCCGATTTCGATCGACGTCACGCTTTCCAAACCAACTGGGTGTACGACTTGCCCTTTGGCAAAGGCAAAAAGTTCCTGGGCAGCGCCACCGGCGTCACCGAAAAAATCATTGGCGGCTGGGAAGTAACCGGCCTTGGCCGCATCACCAGCGGCCGGCCATTCACAGTATTCTCTGGTTCCAATACGGTGAGCAACGTGAATCAGTCCACTGCAAATTGTACTGGTTGCTCCCGTTCCGACGGTGCACCATTCCTCGATTCCGGCACAGGTCTGATCTGGTTCTTCGACGCCGATCAACGCAAGCGCTTCACGGCACCAGGCGCAGGAGAGTTCGGCAACACTGGCCGCAACTTGTTCATTGGTCCACGCTTCATCGCCTTCGACACGTCGCTGCTGAAAAAGGTGCAGTTGAACGAGCGAATGAGGCTGGAGTTCCGGGCCGATGCCACGAACATATCCAACTCAACCATGTTCGGTGCCCCGACGACGGATATCACCAGCACAACATTTGGACGCATCCGCAATACGGTCGCCAGTAGTTCGAGGAAAATCCAATTCGGCGCTAAGTTTTATTTCTAGAGCCGGAGGAATTACCTTTAACCGAGCGGTGAAAGCCCCGCGTAAGTTTCAAAGAAGCAGACTTCGCAGGCCTCTTTGTTGTTAGCATGTAAGCGTATATGGGAGAAGACGAAGACTCGTCAGTGGAAGAGCTGATTCAGCGGAGCCTTGATTCATCTTTTGAGGCGGATGACGAACCAGGCAACGCACAATCCTGGCAATGCTGGGAAGCGATCTGCATCCTGATGAAGAAGCCCGGTGAACAGGTTTTCGAATCCGCGACATCTCTTCTTAGGTCCTGTGATCCTTGGCGTAGAGCTCGCGGTGCCGATATTCTGGGACAATTCCAGCAAGACGCTAAGACCAGCGAGAGATTTGATACCCTCTCGGCCGCGTTAGAAATCGAAAAAGACGATCGAACACTTACATCCTTGATCTGCGCTATTTCACAATTGCAAGACGAAAGAATTCTTCCGAAATACCTTGACCACGCAGCCCATCCAAAGCCAGAGGTTCGTCTAGCCGTCGCCATGTCGATTAATCCAAACTGGGGAAATGCCGCTGTTGCGACGCTTTGCGCACTATGCTCGGACGAATCGCCCAGGACGAGAGACTGGGCAACATTCAAATTCCGAACCTCGAACGTGGACTCGCCCGAGATAAGAGAGTGCTTGAAAAAGCGGCTTCTTGATGGAAATGACGGGGTCAGGGCAGAAGCAATTTACGCATTAGCGCGCCGCCACGATCTGGCATGTTTAAAGCAACTCGTCGATGATTTGGGAAAGCTCGATCTCCTTGAAGACGATTCCTGTCTCGTCGAAGCGGCTTGCGAACTTATCGGGCACAGTCTCGACGGTGAGCGAAGTACTGCAGAGCTTCGCGATGAATTATTGCGCAAGTTCGCTGTTTCCTGATTGGTCAATGGAACCCGTGAAGGTCCTAGCGAGCGGTACCATGGACTTGCAGACCTACCCTTTTGAGTCATTTTCAATAGTCGCTACGTAGAACTTAGGCAACTCGCAGGAGTGCGAGGCCTTAACCCCAAGAAAATGACGCTTCACAGAATCAACCAACAGCCCGAAGCAAGGGGCCGACGGCGAGATCTTCATCGATCAAAGGCCAATGAATGCCATAGCCGGAAGGAGAAAGCAATGCTCGGTTCCGCTCTACCTGGGATGCGCGGGCAAGGCGTTCGGAACACTTTTCCCATGGGATCGACACGGAACCGCTTTCCGTAACAACGATAAGTTGTTCGGGAGTCATCTTGATGGCCGTTGCCAGAATTGGCATTGTCTTAGTTTGCACAATCTCCTCCTAAATGCTCGCGCCAGGCAGTTACTATCTGATCGAAGTGCTCGAAGATAGCTTGGCGAACTTCGCGCCGCAACCTCGGCGTGCAGTTGACTCCAATTCTTCCGTGATATCGAAATCGTCCGGCAGCAGCCAATACTTGCATTCCGCATCTCCCTTGACGGCATGAACATGCATCGGCTCATTCCCCTCATTGGAGTAGAAGTGAAACCGCCATCCACGGACATAGAGAATAGTGGGCATTAACGCTGGCGCTAATTCTCAGTATAAACTCTGAAATCTTTGGATGCCCAGTTGTTACTTCCTCTAACTGGGCGTGACAAACTGATGGGGTTGATTTCATTGGGTCCCAAGTTATCGGAAGTTCCGTACTCAAACTCCGATGTGAAGCTGCTGCAAAGTGTGGCCTCGCAAATGGGGTTGGCCATTGAGAATAACCAATTAGTGTCGAAGCTTGCACCCGAAGCTGCCATTCAGGAGCGGATGAATCGCGAATTGGAAATTGCTCGCGAAGTGCAGCAGCGGCTGTTCCCTCAGAAGTTTCCAACCATTGGTGGCCTCGATAGTTGTGGAAAGTGCCGCGTTGCGTTGGGAATCGGCGTGGATTATTATGACTTCCTATTACTGCCTGACGGTAAGTCGGGTGTTGTTTCGGCAAAGGAATTTCTGCTGCGTTGCTGATGGCCAGCTTGCGATCCTCCTTGCGTGGACAAACCATTAATATGACTATGCTAATAATGAAAATCGCCTAGGCCGAGGTCAAAGTCCTAGCGCAAGCCGGTCTGCCAATTTTTGAGGAAGACCGGCGGCTCGAATCTTGGCCTGTGCTTTGGGTATGTCATAAGGGGTGCGGCACAAC
>JAYTTF010000167.1:0-19696 GCA_043745195.1 Bryobacterales bacterium
CCGCAAATAGAACCAATTGAAAATACTCCGGAAACAGATGGCCGGCAAAGCGAATCTCGAACCGAAGAAATAGGCGTTGAAACAAAGCTAATATTCGCAACAGAAAACAGTGTCGTCGATCCCCACAGCCCCCTTTACGCCGCACTCCCCCAAATCTTTCAGCCACGCGCTACGGAAAAACCTCTCACTGTGGGGGCAGCAAGCTAACAAGCGCAAGGGTCCCCCTCTCGGTCCATCGCCAAACAGCATTTAGTCTCCACCAGGGATACCCAAAATCCGGGTCACAGCATATCGTAATTTTTTTGATCCCTATATCCACAATTGGTTAACACAAAATCATAACCTCAACTAAGCCGGTAAATGCTGCCGCACATGGTAAATTGCAGACATGAAAATAGCGTCTGGCACAAATCGAATCGCACAATCCGCCTCGCCAACCATTACGGCAGGGCCTCCAAATGTTACGAGAATCGAACTTCATGGTGAATGTGGGGCAAACCTCAGTTTGCTTGGGGCTTTAGCCCCGTTGACCGAACTTGGGAAAAACTGGAGTCGTAGCAGTAGTCACGCTACCAAGTTCAATCTTGTGCGGACCGATCTGCGCTACGAAACCCAAAATCAGTTTGACAAAGCGAGGTTGCGATAGCATAAGGGCGTCAAATACAGTTTCGTGAACCTTCTGGAAGTCCCACAGTCATTAATTGAGAATAGTTAGCCTCGAATTAGAGACTTGGATTTTAGCCGCGCCTGATTCTTTCAAATCCACCCAACGCAAACTGGGGAATTTCTGAAGCACGCCTGCTAACGACGCATCCAGCTTCGCTGTCTTCCATAAATACAGCTTTTCCAGCTTGGGCAAAGTGGCTATTGCGGCGATTCCTTTTGTGGTCACAGCTGTGGAATTGAGGTTCAGTTCCCGTAGGTTTGTAAGCTTCGCAAGCTTCGCCAAGCCAAGATCGGAAATTTTGGCTCCGGCTAGATTCAAGGACTCTAGATTTTTCGATTCCGCAAGAATCTCCAAGCCGACATCGGTTATGGTGGCGAACCAAAGTCCGGAATCGGTGCGCTGTTGACCACTGAGATCCAGCTTTCGCAAGTGAACCAGAGTGGGAAGAAAGCGGAGGCAATTGTCGGTTAGCTTGTTGCCGCCGACGGCTACTTCTTCAAGCTTGTCGAGTTTGCTTAATGAATATAAGCCGTTGTCGGTGACTTCAGCAAACCCCATGTCAATTCGCTTCAGATTTCGCAATGTTGCAATGTGGGTTAGTGTGTTGTCAGTGACCTTTGTTCCACGGCAATTCAAGCCTTCCAACTTCTTCCAATTACGAATGGCGGAAAGGCCTTCGTCAGTAAGCAGTTCGGCATAAAGAAGGTTTAAGTCTTTGACATTTTCCAGATCTTTCAACAGTTGAAGACCTTGATCAGTGATGCGAGTCAGGGAGAGATCAATTTTCTCCAATTGCTTCCACTTGGCCACTTCGGTTAAATCGGCATCGCTTACCCAACTGGCGCGCAGATTCAAACCAATGATTTGGTTTTGGGCGTTGCGCTGCAGTGTGCCACCTAAGCGTGTAACCCACTCGCTTTGATCAACTGCCATTGCGCAGGAGAAGCTAAGGATCGTAAGGAATGCGATAGGGATCAACTGCCTCTCCTGTTGACGCGGCTGGAATCCCGGTCGAATGTGATGTCACAGTCTGGCAGAGCGGTTTTCAGTTGCTGGAACCCTTTTGCGGTGACGGTGGTGTGATAAAGGTTGAGCAGCTTCAGTCCTTTCATTTGCTGCAGAGTTGGGATGGCGTCATCGGAAATGTTTGCACTATCAAGACGGACTTCTTGTAGCAGTGCGTTGTCTCTAAACGGGAGCAGACCCTTGTCACTCACTTTGGTGTAGTCAAGATTGATACGGGAAAGCTTGGGCAATCTAGCGAGCATGGCGAGGCCTTTGTCATCGATGCGAGTTCGAACCAGATCAATGCGCTGTAGTTCTTTTAGAGATTCCAGGACCATGAAGCCTTCGGCCGAAAATTTCGCATAGTTTAGCAGCAGCAATTTCAGGCTGGTTAATTTAGCAAGATTCTTTAAGCCCTTATCGCCGATATCGGCACCCGCTAAGTCCAAACTTTCCAGGCCAAACATGTTGGCTAGAGCCTCTGTGGCGGGGTCGGTGAGATCTGTGTAAGAAAGCTGTGCTCGCTTCAAATTGGTGAGTTGTGCAAGATGTTTGGCGAAGCGATTTTCGAGGGGACAGTTGCTGGCATCCAGTTCCACTAATCGATGGGTATTCCAAGCCTCAAGACCGCTTCCGGTAATGCTGGTGTTGCTGATATCGATGCGGCGAAGATTGGTCAAACTGGCGAGAGAAGATAGGCCATTGTCGGAAATGGAAGTGTGCTGCAGATCGAGTTCCTGCAAGGTTGTCATTTTGGATAAATCCTGAAGCGCAGAGTCGCTTACTGCTGTTGCCGAAAGGTTTAGTTTCTCCAGGGTTCCGATGGCGGCTAACTTACGGACGCCCTCGTCTGTGACGGCTGTGCGGCGCAGATTGATTTCCTGGATCTGCCCGTTTTCAATCTTGATAGTGCCACCAAGACTTTTCACCCAATCAGCGACCATGGCGGGGGTAGTGCTGTTGAGGGTGGGAAGCTTGCTGGAGGGGGCTTCCCCGGAATCGAGAAAGTTCACGCGCAAACCGGGATGGCTGGCCATCAGTTGACGGGCGACGGCAGGAGTGACTTTGGTGTAGCGAATATCGAGGAATTGAAGATCCCGTAGTGTTCCTAAGCGCAGCAGGCCGGCATTGGTCAACTGGCTACGATACAGGTTCAGTTCCTGAAGATGGGGAAGATTCGCAAGTGTATCGATGGAGCTATCGGTGAGTTGAGCTCCCAGCAAATTCAATTTACGCAAGTCCTTCAAGCCTGCAAGGTGCTTCACTCCCTCGTCGGTGATGGGGAGTCCATAGAGGTCGAGCTCTTGAAGGTTGCGGAGCTCAGCAATTGAGGCGAGGCCTTTGTCCGTAACCAGGTTGTCGCGCAGAATCAGACGCTCCAGTTTGGACATGCCGCGGAGGCTTTCCATGCCTTTGTCGTTGATTGCGGAATAGCGGAGGTCGAGCGATTTCAGATTGACGAAATGGATGAGGCCCAGTCCTTTGACTTTGCTTTGCGAAAGGCGGAGTTCTTCCAGTTGAGTTAGGCCTGAGATCTGGTCCAATCCTTTGTCCAGGACGGTCATGTTGGTTAAGAAGTGAATGCTGGAGTGAAGGCGTTTGAGGGTTTTCAGGTTATTGAGGTGCTTGAATAATTCATTGGAATCGCGACGGCTGCCGGCACCTTCGTTCCACATATAGGCGGGTAGCAGCAGTTCTTCCAACTGAGTCAGGTTGGAGATCCTTTCGAGTTGTTCGGGCTCTACCAAAGTTCCAGTGAGGTCGATGGATGTTATTTGGTAGGCGGCTGTGGGTAATTCTGAGAGATCTTGAATTCGCCGGGTGTTGGTGGTTATGGCCACAGAACCTCCAAGGCGCAGTACCCATTCCGCGACTGTTTTATCGGTCCACAGTTCTTGAGAATGAAGTGGAATGGAGAGCAACAGGAAGAAGTTGATGCAATAGAAAGCCACGATCATCATTATGACTGAATTAGGGGAGGGCGGTCCTTAGTACGAAGGGGCTAGGCTATTACTTAGCCGAATTTGGTACTTGTTCCTCATTGTTGAAAGCCCCCCCAACCTCCAAGATTCTATTAATGGCAAATCCACCAGAGATTCTTAACGGCAAAGGGCGAAGTTCTTCCAGAACTTTTATCTTTCCGCATCGCAGTGTGCGTTTTTCACAAATCGGGGCAGGACGGATGGTGCTTGCCTTAGTGGTTGCTATGGCACTCAGTTTTCTGATGTTTCATTTCGCAATACCAATCATGAAGGTGCATACGGATTTGGCAGTTGGTTTGGCGGGGAAATTGGACTTGCCCATTGTGGGATGGAAGCCGGTTGGAGTTTTTCCGGGGATAGAACCGGCAAGCGCGCCAATTACATCGGTTCCGAGATTTGAAGAGGTGGGGACCGGCGCTAGGGTAGCCTGGCTGGTAACTGTGGTTGGGCTAAGTTTAGTAGCCTTGCGATTTCAACTGATCCGGAGTTTGCTGGTTTTCTTGATTGTGCTGCTGCTGGCATCGGCTGCGGTGAATTCGATATTTGAGCGTTACGAGTTTGATGCGGGCGTATTTGGGCAAATCTGGTACCGGCAGGCGATGCTGGTTTGGATATTGCTGCCGTGGTTTACATCGCTTCTATTTCTGATATTCCAACCGCGGGTGTTGGAAGGATTGGGCTGGATTTTGTTGAGCCAGATTTACAGTTTTATATTTTCAATCATCCGGATGGTGTTCGCAATGAGTGTGCTGCATCATTCAGGTCTGATTTTCTTCCCAACAGTGTGGTTTCTGGTAGGCACATTGGGTGAGCTGATTTTCCTGCTGCAGTTTTATTCCATCAGTATTCACCGGGCAACCGGAAAGCAATTTCAAGCGAGGGCCTCATGGGCATCGTCATCTTAATCGCTCGAATTCTTGTAGCAATATCGATGTGCGTGTTGACGCTGTACGCGATACGGCATTACTGGTTTGCATTCACTCGTCTGCGGCTCCGCAAACCGAAGGACACGATGGAACTGGTTGGCTTCGTGATGCCCACGGTGACGGTGCTTGTCCCGATGCACAACGAGGAAAAAGTAGCTGCTGATATATTACAGGCGCTGATTGAGAACGACTACGACCAGACAAAACTGGAAATCATTCCTATCAATGATCGCAGTCAGGATGGAACGGCAAAAATCATCGACAATTTTGCGGCAAAGTATCCTTTCATAAAACCGTTCCATAGGACAGAAGGACAGGGCGGAAAACCAGCTGCTTTGGTGGACGTGACCAGTCAACTGAAAAGCGACATTTTATTGATGTTCGATGCCGATTATGTTCCCGGCAAGGGAATGCTTAAGATGCTGGTGGCTCCGTTTGCGGATCCTGAAATTGGAGCAGTAATGGGTCGGGTGGTTCCGTTCAATGTGGGTGATAGTCTGCTGAGTGGACTGCTTTCGCTCGAACGGGCCGCAGGGTATCAAAGTGGGCAGCAGTCACGCTACAACCTTGGGTTCACTGCACAATTTGGGGGCACGGTAGGTGGCGTCCGGCGAAGAGCTCTGGAAGCGGTGGGTGGCTGGAATGCAGAGTCTTTGACGGAGGATACCGATCTTACCTTTGCTCTGCTGTTACAAGGCTGGCGGACGGCTTATGTGAACCGGGCGGAATGCTATGAAGAAGTACCGCAAACATGGTCCGTGCGACGACGGCAACTGATGCGATGGGTGATGGGGCACACGGCGTGTCTGCACGATTATTGGCCGAGCATTATGCAAGCCAAATTCTTAACCGTGCGTGAAAAAGTGGAGTGCTTCTTCCTGCTGGGAATGTATTGGACTGCGCCATGGCTGGTGATCGGGTGGATTGCGTCGTTGGTCTTGTTCTTCACAATTGAAGCTCACTACGTGCCCATATTGTTGATCGCGATGACGCTGCTTGGCTATCAGCTATTCTCCAATCAGTCTAATTTTGTAGAAATCGGTTCAGCGCTTCTACTAGACGGCAACAAAAAGCGAGTTCTTCTAATGCCGCTGAACCTGCTGAACTTTTTCGCCAATATTGGTGCTACGTGCCAGGCCTTGTTCCGCTTTTACCTGCATCGGCTGTTTGGAGGCGATGGAGGAAAAAAGTGGGATAAAACACGGCGCACCAGAGTGGCTGGTCCGGAAGGCAATGGTGCTTCGTTCGGATTGAATGCCCAACTGGAACAGGAAAGAGAGGATTAGCGCTATGGCATTTTTCATCTTCTCAATTTTCTTCGTGGGGTTGCTGTATGCTCATTTTTCCATAGCGCATCTTGCTTGGGCAGAAACACGGGGGAACGATTCTCAGGAATTGGACATGAGCTATGTTCGGGTGGAAAACTACTTCGGACAATCCTTCCGGCGCAAGGTTCGTCAATGGTTGAAGGGGCCCAGCGAGACAAGCTCCACTGGAGCGATGAGGGTTGTGGATCGCGGGAAGGAGAAAGTGTACGTTGCGGCAAGCGCGAAGTATCCATCGAATCGGCGGGAACGAAATGTTTTGGTCATGGAAGGGGATTTCAGTTGCGGGACCGAATGTTCGTTTGAACGGGAATTGATGGTTGAAGGCAATGCCACAATCGGTCCGGGAACAGAACTGCAGGCGATAGCAGTGGATGGCAATTTAACAATGGAGACTGGTGTGGTAGTGCGTCGATGGGTGGACGCCAAAGGCGCAGTGGAAATGATTCAGCATTGCATTGTTCAAAGCAAAGTGTGTTCCGGCCATTCTATTTTCATGGGTACTGGCTGTGCGGCTTTAAGCCTGTTTGCTCCTGAGATATCGACCGAAGGCCGCCTGGAGGTTTCTACCACGCAACTTGAGAGGCCCGGTGATTTTGTATTGATTCCTCACGCCGCAAATATGGGAAACAAGATATTTCACGGGTATAATCCGCAGTTGCTTTATTCGATGGGCGGGGGAACGTTTCTATACAACGGCGATCTAAAGCTCACCGCTCCATTGCACGTCCGGGCACCGCTGGTTGTGAAGGGCAACATTGAAGTTATTGAAAACTGCATGTTGGAAGCGGATGTGAAGGCTCACGGTTCCGTTCAAATTGGCGGAGGCAGCATATTGAAGGGCAACCTGGTTTCTGGAGGCAATATGGAAATCGGCGTCGGTTCCTTTTTCCAGGGCGTGTTGCATAGTAGCGGAGAATTGCGTTTAAAGCATGGCGTAAGAGGATGGGGAAAGTCACCAGTAGTAGCCTACGCGGGAGAAACTCTGTGGGTGGAAAGCAATGTTGTAGTACGCGGGAAGCTCGCTTCCGCTGACAAGGTAAAAGCGATATCAGCCCCGCTGGCTTGGCTGAAAAACGAATCCGGGGGATTCAACATATGAAGAATCATTTTCTGCGATTGTTGTTCTTGTCTGGTGTCCTGTGCATGGGACAGAATCCGGCGGATGCAACAGCAACTTTTGAAAAGCCGGGGTATGAAAGCCCTTTGCCGGTATTGGTGGAAGTGGGAACTTATCATAGCCATCTTTCAAACGGAATTGGTTATTGGCGGGGTGCTGACGCTTCCATCTGGATCCGGAATAATCCGCGGTTCACTCCGGTTTTCATGTTCAATTCGCAAACTCGGCCGGAAGGAACGCAGCAAAACTATGGTTTTTTCAGCTATGCCAACTGGACCAAGAGTTTCTATACAACGCAGGGCTTCAGCGTGACACCCTTGGTGAAACAAGACGTGCCTTTATTGTTTCCGCGTCAACGGTACGATGTGAAGGGTTTCTACAAGACGGGATTCAACAGGAAGCTGGTGCTTTCGACTGGATTCACTTATTTCGATTTTCGAGGATCAGTGAAGGGGCAAATTTACTCCGCAGGTTTTTTGTATTACCCGCACAGGATGGTGATTGAAGGCAACTACAACATGAACCGTAATCAGCCGGGAAATCTCATTTCCTCTTCTGCTAACATGTCTGCCCAATATGGCCGGGAGGGAAAGTACTGGCTGGGTGCAACAGTGGGTGGAGGCAAGGAACTCTACACCTATGTTGCCAAGACTCCGCTGGAGGTGAACCTTAACGGATATTCGGCACAAGTGTTCTTTCGTAAATGGATTACCCGTCGCGTTGGTTATGTGGTGGGTATGGAACATCAGAACAAGCTGGGATTTTATTCACGCATAGGTGGGTACGGCCGCATGTTTTTTGAGTTCTAGCATGGTACCGGTACCAAACTCCCGTTTGGCCTAGTGTCAATTTTCAGCCTGAATGGTTTGATGATGTAGAGGCTGATGAAAGTAAATGATTCGCAAACCTTCGGTAGCGGCAATCTGCACTGCAGTGTTGTTAGTAAGTAGTTCAGTGGCATCTGCCGTGATTATTGATGTAACCGATTTTGGTGCTGCCTCGGGGTTGAATCTTGTTTCAGACGCATCAGTGCAAGGAAGCGCGTTGCGGTTGTCTTCCTCCAATTATTCCCGAGTAGGGGCGGCATGGTTTTCTAACCTTGTAAATGTTGCGGATGGATTTACGGTAACGTTCCGGTTTCAGATTACTGACAGACATCAACTGTTGGACAATGGCACCGTCCTTTCCGGAGCAGACGTGGCCAGCGGCGGCGATGGCATTGCTTTTGTTGTTCAGAATTCATCGGTAAATGCGTTGGGACTTCCCAACAGCGGGATTGGATATTACGGAATCCCGAATAGTCTTGCAGTGGAGTTTGATACTTGGAAAAATCAGAAGTCAACTTACTGTGAGCCGGACAATAACCATATTGCTGTGCAGAGCCTTGGAAAGGCGGCGAATCGTCCAGAGCATTGCGCAAGTACCGATCCTAGCGATCCATATGACAATCCTACATTAGGAATTTATTCGCCTTCTGCTGATTTTGCTAGCGGGGCAATTTATCAGGCTAGAATCGACTACAGACCGGGGTCCTTGAAAGTATTCTTTGTGGACATGAGCAATCCAGTGATGGATGTGAATGTTGACCTGCGAACTTTGCTGGCTTTACAAGACGGAAATGGTGCCTTCATCGGATTCACTTCGTCAACCGGCGGAGCTTGGGAAAATCATGATCTGGTGAACTTTTCATTCTCGAACGTTCCTGAACCAAATATGGTTGGGTTGTTGGGAATCGCGCTGGGATTGGTTGCGGTCAAACGTGCACGAAGAGTTTCTTAAACGAGTTTCGCCCTAGAAGAGGCGAGAAGCTGCGAGGGGATGATTGGGCAATCACCCCTCGCGATTTTTTTGAAATCTGGAAATAAATTCGAGCTCAGGTTGGGTTAATGTCCTGCCGATTGAATGTTCACTAGCTCTTCCTTGTTTCCGTTCGCGGCGGATGGGTCTGCTTTGAAGGTTTGAGGAGCGCGCCAGTAATCAATCAGGCTAGTCATGTGAACACACGATACGGTACACATGGGAGCGCAGGATTTTTCGGTTAGAAATTCACGGCGTAGATCCTCATGCGTATAATCCGCAATTGGCTTGCCAGGATATCCACGCTGTTGGGAACAGTAGTGAACCAGCCCATCTTCGCAGATGTAAATATAGCGGGCGCCGGCCCGGCAACGCCATTCGCTGGTTTCGCCTTTTGCGATCTTGTCCTGGAAACCGGAAAAATGTGCAAAGTTCCGTTGGGCCAGTTTCTTGATTTCGTGATAGAGAGATTTTTCAACGGGCCCGAGAGGCTTCAGTTGTCCCGAACCATCGTGGATAATCCCCACCGTAGTGCTGAAACCCAGTTCCAGAGCACGTTTAGCAACCGTCATGGCGTCCTCGGGAAACTTTACGCCACCGCCTAATACTGAATTGATGTTGACGTGGAACAGAGCATTGTCGGCCAGCATTTGGAGCTTCTTATCGAGGACCTTCAGGCTCTTCATTGAAACGTCGTCGGGTTGAACGTTGTCGATAGAAATTTGAAGGTGATCCAGTCCAGCCTGGTTCAGTTTCTGAATTCGGTCTGGAGTCAGCAAATAGCCATTGGTGATCATCCCGGCCATTCGTCCATGGTGGCGAATGCGGGAGATGATTTGATCCAGTTCAGGATGCAGGAGTGGCTCACCGCCGCTGATCATGATCAAAGTGGTGCCGAGGCGATGCAGATGATCGATCCGTTCAAGGACGAGTTTGATATCTACGGGCTTAGAAAAGTCGTCGTACTCGTTACAATAGGTACACGACAGGTTGCAACGGCGAATTGGAATAATATGAGCTTGAACAACGTGGTTGGTGTCGAATAGCCCATGTGCAATGAAACGCAGTTCCCGGGCGCGTCGACTCAGCGCAGCCCAATCGCGCCGAATCTTAAGGGACATGTCGGGCATATTGATAGAACTACCATTTAAGCACACCCTGCTGTCTGAAACCACGAAATCGAGGTCCAACGGGGCTTTTCCTGGGGCCAACGGTTCCCTGGACTACTTCTTTGGAGGAAGCGGAGGAGCTTTTGAGGGGGCGGCAGAGGGGGTTGCCTCAACATCGCCAAAGGTAATCTTCACGTCGCTCTTAAACTGTTTATAGTCTTCATAGCGGACGGTCATCTTGATGCGGACTGAATTGTCTTTGAAGTTCAGCGTATCGGTTGCTGTGGTGAAAGTGGGGAACCAATATTTGCCGTCGATCTGTTCACGGAAGGTTTCAAATTTTGGGAATTGGTTATTTTCACTCTTCACAATGCCGGCAGCACGGCCGTAGGATTTTACGATTTGAAGATCGCGATCATCTACCCAAACCGTTCCTTGAAAATAGCGTTTCCCTTTTTCCATTTTCTTGGGTTTGACAGAGAAGGAAAAACAGGTGATTTCGTCCAGAGTGTCGCGACCCAAGTACCGTACAAGATATTGATCAATGTCTTTGGTGGTGAGTACAAACGGTTGAACGCTCCGTAAATCTTGTTCGTCTTCAGGTGTGAGGGTGATTTCCCTTAGAGTGTTAGCAGGAGCGCGCACAATTTTTTCCGTCCGCTTGCCATTGGCTGAAAAAATAATGTCGCTCACCAGTTCATACTTTCCACCTGGTAGACCACCACTTCCTAATTCCTGTATTTTGACGGACTGGCGATATGTGTAAACTTCACGCGCCAGTGCGAACTCAGCTTCGTTGGCCGCGAATTTTTGAATCACCTGCTGCGCTTCGGCCTCAGTGAGTTCAGGCTTATCTGCCGCAAAAAGTGCAGTTGCAGCAAACAATAACAAGGTAATTGGGAATTGACGCATAACTGTAACTCCTAGTGGGATGCGGCGAAAGCATGATTGGTTACCAAATCACAACCCTTTGGCAATTGTAATCTTTTGCAGGTTCGATGTGCCTTCGTAAATTCTGCCGATCTTGGCGTCCCGGTACAGCTTTTCAACGGGATAATCTTTAGTGAAGCCCACACCACCGAAGATTTCGATGGCTTGCGAAGCCACTTCCTCGGCAATCGTTGAGGCATAAAGTTTAGCCATGGCCGCTTCGGTGACAAATGGCCGGCCCGCTTCACGGAGCCTTGCAGCGTTGTAAACCAGCAATCGAGCGGCTTCAATTTTGGTAGCCATTTCTGCTAATTGAAACTGAATACCCTGGTGCTCCTGGATCAGTTTTCCGAACTGCTTGCGCTGTTTTGTGTAAGCCAGTGCATGGTCGAAAGCACCTTGGGCCAAACCCAACATCTGCCCGCCAATGGCAATGCGGCCTTCGTTCAAAGTCTCAATGGCAATCTTGTAGCCCTTGCCCAATTCCCCTAGGACATTGGATTTGGGAACGCGGCAATTGTCGAAAAGCAGCTCACAAGTGGAGGAGGCACGAATGCCAAGCTTGTCCTCTTTCTTGCCCACTTGAAAGCCCGGGAAATCGCGCTCCACCATAAAGCAGGTGATGCCTTTGTAGCCAGCTTCGGGGTTCATGTTGGCGAAGACCAGATACAAACCAGCCTCTGCGGCATTGGTGATCCACAACTTTCGTCCGTTGAGCACCCAGTTGTCGCCATCTTCAACGGCACGGGTGGTAAGGGCAAATGCATCGGACCCTGAGCCGGCTTCGGAAAGTGCGTAAGCTCCTAAGTAGGTGGCCGCCAAGTTTGGAAATAGGCGCTTCTTTTGTTCCAGTGTTCCCCAACGAAGGATGGCATTAATCACTAAAGTGTTCTGCACATCGACCACTACCGCCACAGCGGGGTCCACCTTAGCAATCTCTTCAATGGCTAAAACACTTTGGAAGAAGGAGCCCCCTTGGCCGCCGAACTCTTCAGGAATTTCCACTGCCAGCAAGCCTAAATCAAAAAGCTGACGGAGCAGCTTTTTGTCCAGCAGCGACGTTTCATCCATGTGGCGAACTAAGGGGGTGATCTGTTCCTTCGCAAATCTCGCGACAGTGGAGCGGAACATTTGTTCCTCTTCGGTGAGCCAAGTCAACGGACGAATTGAAGTTTCAACAAGGGCTTCGGTGGACATGATATTAAGTCTACTCCGGCTATGCGTGCGATGCCGATTGCTTGCCTTCGTAAGCTGGGACCACTTTGGAGGAAGCACCATCCATCATCAATTGGCCATGATCCAACCACAAGGCGCGATCACAAAGCTGCTGAATTGTGGGGCCGCTATGAGAGACACAGAGGATAGTTTTACCACGCTTCTTGATTTGATAAATTTTTTCAATACATTTGGTTTGAAACGCTTGATCGCCAACGGCTAGGACTTCATCGATGATCAGGATGTCGGGATCGAGGTTGATGGCAACAGAAAATCCGAGGCGCAACTTCATGCCATTGGAATAGGTTCGCAATGGCTCTTCCATGAATTCCGCCATTTCTGCGAAGTCCACAATTTGTTCGTACTGTTCATGCGCCTGACGGCGAGTGAACCCCATCAGGGCTGCATTCAAAATTACGTTTTCGCGGCCGGTTAAGTCCTGGTGAAATCCTGCACCTAATTCCAGCAAGGCGGCAATGCGGCCATTCACTTTCACTGTGCCTTTGCTGGGCGGAGCAAGTCCGGTGATTAGGCTGAGCAGCGTACTCTTCCCTGCCCCGTTGGCACCGATTACTCCCACACATTCGCCATCGCCGATGTGAAAATTAACGTCCTTCAGCGCCTCAAAAGGGTTCTTATCAGCGCGTCCAAAAAGATCGGCAACGTACTGCCGCAGTAACTGCTGACCACCGGTTCGATGGAACAATTTGGAGACGTGATTGAATTCGATGATATTCATGAAATTACAAATAATCAAAGAACCGTGATTTCATTCGACGGAACAGAAACCAGCCAATCAGAAACATTCCACAGGAGCTTACTGTGAACTTCCAAAGCAACGAGAAGGAGGGAGCTTGCCCTTCCATCAAGATCATTCGGAGCGCGAATACAAGAGCGGTAATGGGATTGTAGGCGAATACAAATGAGAAGCGCGATGCCACTTCCGGCGATGGATAATAGAAGATCGGAATGGCCCAAAACATTACCGTTACAACAGATTCCACCACATAGCGGACATCGCGGACGTAGACATCGAATGCAGAAGTAACCAGAACAATTCCACAAACGAAGATCACCGCCAAGCCCCAAACAAAGGGCAGCCAGAGCCATTGCCAATTTATGCCGCGCCCATAGGCCAGAGTCATGACAAGTAGCAAGCCAATTTGGATGAGCAGATGAATACAGGTTGAAAGGACAGTAGCGATGGGGACAACTTCGCGAGGAACTGGAACGCGTTTGATAAGCCCGGCATTGTTGGTTACGGAAATTGTTCCGTTGTTCCAGGCGACACTGAAAAAATTATAGGGCACAAGGCCGCACAAAACGAAAAGAGGGAAATCCTTGATGGTGTTGTTGGGGCTTAGGACCGTAAAGACGAAAGTCATCACACTCATCAGAATCAAGGGATTCAACAAAGACCAGAAAACGCCCAGGGACATGTTCCGGTAACGGATTTTGAAATCCTTCACCACCATGGCTTGGAGAAGAAAAAGATAATCGCCTTTCCACATGACTTAAGAGGGCCGGGTCAAAAACAGAATGATCAACCTTTGTTTAACACTCTAGCTTACCATCCAAAGGCATGAATTTCGAGAATTTGGAGTTTAGTAAAATGAGCCCATGCTAGCCAAACGGATAAACCCAATTCTAAATGTCCCCAACATTGTGAAGAGCTTTGCATGGTTCGAAAAGCTGGGATGGAAAAAGGACTGGGAGTGGGGTGGTGGACGCGGTAAAAGCCAGGCGGCGCAACGTGAAATGCACGTGCGTCATCCCGATGGTCATGTGTTTCGTCTCAGGCAGGAACGCAAATCTTCTTAGACCCAGCGCCAAACTGTATAGCAGGCGAACAAGAGAGTGAGCAGTGGGACGAATGCTCTTGAACGAGGCAGCCTTAGCGGAAATAGAAGCATGAGCAGAAAAACTAGAGGCGTGAGTAGATGCCAATGGATAGCTTGAGACCAATCGCCATGCATCCAAAAGGTTAGTCCGTGGGTGAGTCCGCAAAAAGGACAGGGTAAACCTGTTAACCATTTGAACCCGCAAAGGCTGCCCACTGGCAGTGAAATTGGCGGAACGCAGGCCAGCAAAGCGAGCGGTAACCAGCTAACGAACCTCATGAAAAATAGGATGTGGTGCCTTGGTCAAATCCAACGGCATCACGATAGGCAACAGTCACCGCCGCTTGACCCCAAGGAATTGTGACAAGAACACCAACGAAGCAAGCAATGACGCCTAAGATATTGATGAGTGCAATGGCAACCAGGAAAATTGTGTAGCCGAAATAGTCACGCTTCACAACGTTGTGGGACGCCTGCATGGCCTCCCAGAAGCCAAGGCGTTTATCGAAGATAAAGTGGAAAGTGAACATATACATGGCGGCTACAATAAGGCCTGGGATAATACAGAGAAGACTTCCAAGGAAAACAAAAACCGCAATTACGATGACGGCTAGCAGTCCGTCCAACCAGTGTTTCAATCCTTTGAAAAGGTCCCCCATATCCACTTTGTTGTAGAGAATTTTGCGCGTTAGTAAGATGTTGATGCCGACGGCGAATGCTCCGGCGAGGATTCCGAAAGTAACGTTGGCAACAATGGAACCAATCAAACTGGCTAGGACAATAATCAGTAGATCGCCGGAGATTAACTGCCAGCCGTCGGAAATCCATTTGCCCGTCTGAGCGTTCATTGTTCTCGCGCCCGGATGTTCTGGTACTGGATCGAAATTGGGCGGGGGCGGTGGTACTTCAGCAGGTTGATCGGAAAGTTCCTGGGATCGACCACAGGTTGGACAAAATTTGGCTCCAGATTCAACGGAGGCACCACAGAATTGGCAAAACATGGAGTTACTATACAGTCAGCCTGAGCTTTGGTCAAATAATTCTTTTTCTATGTAAGATTACAAGTGAGAAAAATGAATCTGTCAGTGGTCTTTGGCATCGGACCAAACAGTGGTGCTTTGTTACTTGCATTGGTTCGTATTCAGTGCGCGGACACCTGAAAATGAGTCACAATAAGGGATCGAGTCATGAAAAATAATACTGATGTAATCGTAATCGGCGGAGGACCAGCCGGCTCCACTGTATCAACGCTTATCGCTCAACAGGGTTATAAGGTTAGGCTTTTTGAAAGAGAAACCTTTCCGCGTTTTCATATTGGGGAATCGCTGATCCCTGAGACTTATTGGGTACTGCAAAAGTTGGGCATGCTGGAAAAAATGAAGAAGAGCCACTTCGTTCAAAAGCACAGCGTCCAATTTGTAAGCTCAAATGGAAAGTTGTCAGCACCCTTTTATTTTTCAGATAATAAGCCGCACGAATGCTCTCAAACGTGGCAAGTGGTGCGCAGCGAATTCGACATGATGATGTTGAACAATGCTCGCGAGCATGGGGTTGTTGCACAAGAGGGTGTGCACATCAGCGAAGTGATTTTTGAAGAAGGGCGCGCGGTTGGCGTACATGCCCGCTTCGCAGACGGAACCGTTGAAGAAGTGCGGGCGCAAGTGGTGGTTGACGCCAGTGGGCAGAGCGGGCTGATTCAGAACAAGCTGAAGCTGCGGGTTTGGGATCCAGTACTGAACAAAGGGGCTATTTGGACCTATTGGGAAGGTGCTTATCGTGATCAGGGAAAGGACGAAGGTGCCACCATCGTTCTGCAGACCGAAGACAAGCAGGGATGGTTTTGGTACATCCCTCTACATGACAACCGCATCAGCGTAGGGGTGGTGGCACCGTTCGAGTTTCTGTTCAATAAAGATAGGGTCAGCCACGAGGAAACCTATCAGGAACAATTGGGGAAATGTCCGGCTGTCCGGGAACGGATTGCCGGAGCGACCAGAATGACCGGCTACTTTGCGACGCGGGATTATTCGTACCGGGCAACACAAACGGCTGGAGATGGTTGGGTGCTGGTGGGCGATGCGTTTGGTTTCCTGGATCCGCTGTATTCTTCTGGCGTTTTGTTGGCATTGCGATCGGGCGAAGTAGCTGCGGAAGCGATTGTGGAAGGGCTGCAGAAAGGGGACTTGTCCGCTGCGCAACTAGGAAAGTGGGGGCCCGCATTTAACCAAGGTGTAGATCGCATGCGCCGTTTGGTATGCGAGTTTTACGATGGGTTCAATTTCGGGAAATTCATCAGGACCTATCCGGAACTTAGAGGCACGGTGACGGATCTTTTAATTGGGGATTTGTTTACCGATAGAGTGGACAAGGTTTGGCAACCGTTGGAAACACTGTATGGGGAAGGAAAAGCGGCCCCGACTTCTTGGAATGGAGGAGCACCGACGCAGTTTGGAGACGGGAAGGCCAATCAATTGGTGCTGCCTGACGGAGCTAGGCCCTAACGATTCATAAAGCATTTAATGTGCAAAATGTTTGGCGATAAATTTGACCACTGGAATCGCCGTGGTAGAATACCCTAGTACGGATCGAAGGGAATTAGTTCGATCCTGTTGCCAAGAAGTGGACGCGTAGCTCAACTGGCAGAGCAACTGACTCTTAATCAGTAGGTTGACAGTTCGATTCTGTCCGCGTTCACCAAATATTCGATTTGTCCACAGCCTTCCAAGTTTCTCACCATAGCACCCCGTCCGACAGGTTCCGATTCAGTTTTATCGTCGCAGTCTTGATGATAATTGATGAGATGTCGGCTGACAGCCTCTAGATTTCAGAAAAGCAATGCTCACTAACGAAACCACCGCCGACCAGGAGCTGTCGGTAGTAAGTCCAGACACGCCACGGTTTTTGTCGGGTTCTCAAGTGCGCTCGCTGGTTGAGGGCAAGGCCAAGCTCGTGAGCGGTTACGAATGGCTTTCTAACGCATGCATCGGCCAGAGTCTGCATTAAGGCCATGCACTGAGGATTTAGACCGGAAGGCGGCATCGGTCCGATTCCGTAGAGGTGTCTCACGGTAAAGGTATCTGAGAGTCCCTGCTTTCTGAGCATTGTCAAAGTGGTGGACTGGTTGTTAGGTTCGATTCCACACGCCAACCGGAAGGAAACCTCAAAATCAAGCAACTTGTGGGGCTTCACGCCGTAAGCGAAGTGCTTCATCTTAAAAAGTCTTGGACGTAAGGTTGGCATGAAATGGTGAATCAGATTGTACGCCAAACCGCCGATGGCCACAATCCTAGTCGGATTCAAAGTTTCCAGTTCTTCGTCCAAGATGGCCTTATGAACAAGCCAGTCTCGCGGAAGCTCCTGCTTTCGCCAATGTTGCAGGGCGCTACTCTTTCCCCGTTGCTTGTAGAAGTCAGTCAGATGAGCGTCGGACAAACAATACTTCGAGAGCTTCCCGTAGAATAGGCGTCTTCCTGCATCACACTCAGGCCATTCATTGAAGGATGGTTGGTCGCCAATAAACATCAGAGGTCCCGTGCCCAGGAACCCAGCTACTCCATGTGGCTCCGGTGGAAACAGCCATCCGCCCTTGACTTCCTGTCCAATGACTGTGACCAACTTAGTCAGTGCGCCTAAGTGCTTGGCTGGCATCTCAAGAATTCATCTCCGTTCCATTTGGGCTGAAGCTCAATAGTGACTTGAATATGCGTTCGGATGGTTGCCGCCCCCCGCAACCAAGTAAGATACATCTACTTGACAGCGCCGTATCGCTCCTAAACCTTGCTCCGCACCGGAAGCGTCTTCGCCCGCTTCTGCCCCTTCAGAATTACTTTGCACAAGTACCCGACTATGTAGTTCCGATCTTCTTTCTCCACAAGGTCTTGATTCTTTACCAAATCAGCGATGCCCTTTTCGATCAGAGGCCATAACGGGTCTACTTCGTAGTCCACGTACGGGTGCCTGTAGCCAGAATCGCCGGGTTTCAACGGGTGCGTCTTCATTAAGTCTAATTCTCCCATAAGGAGTACAAGCAGGCTATGGGTAGCTCCTCCGAAATCGGTCTATAGTGGCCAACTTCAGTTCTATCCGAAACGGCAGCCTGAATGCATTCGGAGCGTTGCAGCCCGCCGCAACCAAATCCTTCCCAAATCTAACTACACAGCATTTGACGTTCCAGACCATGGTCGCGCGGCAGTACGTGTTGAGCGTGACGGACGATTGGGGAAGGCCGATCCGTAATGTCACTGTTCGTTCGGTGTGCGCCATCCGTCGCGCAACCAAGATGCTAAGCTCAACAGCGTGACCGTCTCCTGGCATGGGTTCGCATGGCGGCTATTTTTCAAAACTTCAGTTCGGCCGGAATGTACCTCGAAAACCGTGACAATCGACTGTATATCCTCTATTCTGGATAGAGTAAGACGTTTTGTTTAAGAAGGAGCCATGCCCCATGGAAGTGCAATTCACCCCTGATCAGCATGCCAAACTTTCACGCTTGGCGACGGAGCAAGGTCGCGCAGCAGAAGCCCTTGTGCAAGAAGCGGTCGAACGGCTTTTCGGCTATGACGAGTGGTTCTCCCGCGAAGTCGATAAGGGATTGGCTGCGGCGGATAAAGGCGAGTTCGTTGAGCACGATGCCGTTCTCAGAATGATCGAATCCCGGTACCCGGCGTAGATATTCGTTCGTTGGACCAAGCCAGCGGCGAATGACCTCAGCCATATTTGCGACTACACGGAAAAGCGGTTTGGAGCCGCGCAAGCCCGCCGCGCTGCAATTGCTATCTATGACTCTGCCGACACCTTGAAAGACATGCCGCTCCGTGGCCGCACGGGACGCAAGCCAGGTACGCGTGAACTCACAGTTGCCGGGTTCCCTTTCGTGATTATTTACCGCGCTAAAAAAGAGGCTGTCGAGGTTGTCCGCATTCTTCACGGTTCCCAGCAATGGCCGTAGCGCCCCCGCCCGTCCCCATACCTCCCTCATTCCAAAAAATTGCTGAAATCAACACTTACCACCAAAATCGCCCATCCAAAAAATCCCGGTCCCAACCCATCAAAATAAATACTCAGCTCATATCCCCCACCCCCACAACAACTTCCCAGCCCAACCACCATCCCAATCCGCCGGGCACATTCCCCCACACTGTTAAATTCCAATCAGCAATATCATGCAACGACGCAGCGCACAGCCCCGGAAACTCTCGGCCTTCGATAATCTCCTCATCGCCTGCGACAAAGCCAATTTCTTCCTCACCCCCAACCGCCAATCCTACGTCCAGTTCAACGGCACCGCCGCCCCTCTATACAGCGAACAATTTCGTGGCTGGCTCCTCTCGCGCGTCGAACAAATCGGGCTCCCCATACCATCAGCATCCCTGCTCGGCCATCTTTTCCGCCATCACGATAACAACCTTCACACCTACCAATCTGCAATCCATCCCGTCCACACCCGCATTGCAAAATCGCACAACTCACTCCTGGTCGACCTCCAATCCATCGACCCCGCCACCAGCGAAAATCAAACCATCGAAATCAACAAACATCATTGGCAAATCTCAAGCGATCATCCCGCCCTCTTCCGCAGGCCCGAACTGAATTTGCCACTGCCCATTCCGGAATTTTCCAAAACACCCATCGTCCCATCCCTGATGCAGACCTTCGCCACCAACCAGCCAACTGCGGAATTGCTGGCAAATTGGCTCGCCTTAGCCATGATCCCTTCCGCCACCCAACCCATCTTAGTGATCACCGGCAACGCGCGCCTCGAAGCCGCCCGCTTGCTCCG
>JAYTTF010000168.1:0-129525 GCA_043745195.1 Bryobacterales bacterium
AATCCGATGGCGGATTTCGGTTATATTCGCGGTCACGGTTTGCGAGGTGTGCTTCAGTAAGTAAGCATTCCCCGCAATGAGCGGAGTTTCCTGCATCCAAACAACATGAGCTTCCAGCCTCCGGGAAACGTGCGGCATGCGGCGCGGGTCCACCAGCATGTCCCCGCGGCTAATGTCGATTTCGTCCTCTAACTCAACAGTAACTGCCATTGGAGGAAACGCTTCGCTCATCGGTCCATCGAAGCTGGGAAGCGATTTCACTTTCGTAGTTCGTCCGCTGGGGAGCGCCATCACTGTATCGCCAGGCCTCAAAATGCCGGAAGCTAATTGACCAGCAAATCCACGGAAATCAAGATTCGGACGCACCACATACTGCACTGGAAAACGTAGATCCTCGAAGTTACGGCCAGCGTCCAGAGGCACAGTTTCCAGATACTCCAGCATTGCCGGACCGGTGTACCAGGGTGTGCGGGTGCTCTTACTTACAATGTTATCGCCGTCAAGCGCACTAACAGGGAAGAATTCAATGAATGGAATCTGAAGGTCAACCGCGAAGTTGCGGAAGTCACTTACTATCCGGTTGAAGACGCTTTCGCGGAAGTCAACCAGATCCATTTTGTTGATGGCAACCGCCACGTGCGGAATGCCAAGTAACGATGCAATGAAAGCGTGCCGCTTCGATTGCGGGAGCACGCCTTTGCGGGCATCGATCAGTACAATAGCCAAATCGGCGGTGGAGGCACCGGTGGCCATGTTACGCGTGTACTGTTCGTGGCCGGGGGTATCGGCAATAATAAATTTCCGGCGCGGGGTTTGGAAGTAGCGGTAGGCAACGTCAATGGTAATACCCTGTTCACGTTCAGCTCGTAAACCGTCTGTAAGTAATGATAAGTCAATCGGCCCGGTGGACCTGTTAATGCCGGACTTGGCAACTGACGCCAGTTGATCTTCGTAAACGGAGTTAGTCTCAAGTAACAACCTGCCAATTAAGGTAGACTTCCCGTCGTCCACACTCCCTGCGGTGGAAAATCGCAGTAACTCTTTGGGTTCTTCCATCATGTCTAAAAGTACCCTTCGCGCTTCTTCATTTCCATGGAACCTTCACTATCGTGGTCAATAATGCGATTCTCCCGTTCGGAACGGCGGAACTCGGAAAGCTCAGTTACAATCTTCGTCAGGTTGTCGGCGTTGGATTGAATGGCTCCGGTGCAGTAAGTACAACCCAGGCTGCGCATGCGGCTCATCACCATTTTCGGCTGCTCGCCTTCGTTTAGGCGCATGCCATTTTCAAGAGGAATCAGTTGACCGTGGCGCACCACCATTTCGCGCTCCTTTGCATAGTAGAGCGGAACAATCGGGATGTTCTCCAACTGAATGTAGTTCCACACATCGGTTTCCGTCCAATTGGAAAGGGGAAACACGCGGATGGTTTCACCTTTTTCAATGCGGCAGTTATAGATGTTCCACAATTCCGGGCGCTGATTCTTGGGGTCCCACTGGCCGAATTTATCGCGAAAGGAATAGATGCGCTCTTTGGCACGGCTCTTCTCCTCATCCCGTCTGGCACCACCAAAGGCAGCGTCGTAGCCCCCTTCGGCCAGCCCATCCAACAAGGCCTTGGTTTTCAGCAAAGCGCAACAGCGCTGGGTGCCAAGGTCGAACGGGTTTGCGCCCGCTTCGATTGCTTCCGTGTTGGTGCGGACAATTAGGTCGGCACCAATAGACTTCACAAACTCGTCGCGAAAGCTGATCATTTCCGGAAACTTGTAAGTGGTGTCAACATGCAGCAAGGGGAAGGGAATGCGCGCAGGATGGAATGCCTTTTGTGCCAAACGCACCATAACGGAGCTATCTTTGCCAATGGAATAGAGCATCACTGGTTTGGTAAACTCCGCCATAACTTCGCGGATTACGTGGATACTTTCGGCTTCAAGAGCCCGCAGGTGGCTCAAAGTTCTTTGTTGCATGATTGATCTCTTTCTAGGATAACACTGTTTTTGGCGAATCATACCAATGTCTATAGAGTTACTCCTAATAGAGCGTACTGTTACGCAAAGTGTTACTTTTGTTTTAGGAGCTTCTTATGAAGCTCGAATTTCTCAAAGTTTTGGAGTTTTTATGCGATTAATTAAACAAAAAGTGGCTAGTTTCGGGTTAGCCTGCCTGCTCGCGGTTACTGCCAACGCGCAAGCGCAACCAGCAAAAACGGCCCCAGTTATGAAAGAGAAGGCAGCAATGGAGAAGAAGGCGGACAAAGTGGTGGCCACTGCTCCCGTTGACCTCAACTCCGCAACTGCTGCAGAGTTGGAATCAGTGAAGGGCATTGGTTCGGCAACGTCAAAGAAGATCATTGCCGGCCGACCTTATAGTTCTGTTGCCGATTTGAAGAAGTTGGGACTGTCAGCCAAACAGCTTTCCGATATCACCCCGATGTTGAAGGTTGGAGGAGCAGCTGCTGCAGCGCCTGCGGTGAAAGCAGCAGCAAAGACAACTGAAACAGCAAAGGCAACCAAGGGAGTTGCTCCCGCACCAACCTTGCCGTTGGCCGCAGGTGGAGGAAAAGGTTTGGTTTGGGTGAATGAGGAAAGCAAAGTATTTCACCGGGAAGGCGACCGTTGGTATGGCCGAACCAAGAAAGGGAAGTACATGACGGAAGCCGAAGCCGCAAAGGCTGGGGCTCATGAATCCAAGGAAAAGATGGAAAAGAAGTAGCTGCCAATTGCGAAATACGGACGAAATCCGGGAAGGGGGTGCATCTCGCCGACACGCTTTCCGAAAGCAGCGAATCTTAACAGGATTTGCCCCCCCCGTCCCGGATTTCTCCTTCTTTTTGTGCCTTGCGATAACAACCAGAATCCCGAAGTTGCAAAACTTGCAGTCCTTTCGCATCCTCAGCTCAATTTACCCTATTTTCATTGGCTTGAAAAAAGCAAGCAGTGAGTCTCACAAAGACCTGAGAGATTCTTTTTACACGAAGACAAATTGCTGGCCAGCCACTTCCAAAAAAAGTGAGTCATTGAGGCGATTAAATCCTCAGTAGTATTAAATGGAATCTGAATCCCAAACATGGCTGAGCACCCATGACCGGGCGTCGTAAGAAGCAGACATTAGGCCTCAGGGAGTGGTGCTTTGTACCTGACCTGCGGCAGGAGCACTCATTGGCAAATTCTTCTTCTTAGTAAATAACTTCTGTCTTATATCAGGCCAGAATTCACGGAAGACATTTGCTCCTGTTTTGGTCAATACATTTGAACCTGCGTTGATGTTGTAGCGCCGAAAAGTTTGTTGATCATCAGGTAACCAAGCGATGGTTGCCACAGCCCATCCTCCATAAATCCCCAGCAAGCGGCCTCCTGCGACGGTCTTATTCCCGGCTTCATTGTTGGTGACGAAAGTTGCGGCAATGGAATGGCCTAGCCGTCCGCCGAATCCTCCGGCACCTTTGCGGTGATAGCGCGGATCTTCCTGACGCCATGCGGCAAACCCAAATTCGATAACTTCACCGCTGGCGAATTGGCCATATTGGCTGCCAAATCGGCGACCCAGACCATCGAATCCGCGACCCCACTGTTTGGGGAAATTGCGAGCTTGATCTACCACTGTTCCAGGTACCGTTTCGTAAATCGCCTGCCAGCCGGTCAACCTTTGAACCAACACTTTGCGCCTTGCTGCGCCGTCTAAAGCAAAATATCCAGTGTCTATCTTCTTCTTAGGTGGAACATTCGGTTCAGCAGCCGTAGCATCGGACTTCGGAGCATCCTGCGCACCCGAAGGGAGGGCAATTAGAAGTAAAAGCGTAAAATGATAGGCGGTGTATCTCAAGGAGGACCTTCCGTAAGCATACATCACAAAAACCGGGAACTTTCTTCCTTCCGAAGGAATTTACTTACATAGTAGGGCCGCTGAACTTTAATGGACTCCCAGTCAGATGAACAACTGCTAGGTCGGATGCAAAAAGGCGAAGAGAACGCCTTTGTGGCACTGTTCCGCCGACGAAAAGATGGGGTCTACAGATTCGCCTACTCGCAATGTGGCCGTGCCGATTGGGCTGAAGAAATCACGCAGGAAGTGTTTGTCGCTTTAATGAATAGCGCGCCCCGGTTGGATCCGGTGAACGGGACGGTGCAATCCTGGTTATATAGTGTTGCCCGGAACCAGTCTCGCAAACGGCTGGAAAAAGAAAATCGCTATGTTGCCTGGGAACAGGATGAGGATGTGGCCGATGGTCCGGGTAGCCAGGAAAGTATTCTGGATGCATTAACCCACCGGGAACGGCTGGCCGCTTTGGATGAAGCCGTTCAGCAATTGCCCTCACCCTTTCGGGAAGTTTTGGTTTTGTGTGACTTAGAAGAAGCACCTTACGAGGTGGCGGCAAGTTTGCTCGATTGCCCCTTGGGCACAATCAGGTCGCGGCTATCCCGAGCGCGAGCCATGTTGGCCGGAAAGTTGCGGACTCACGCAGCTTGCAGAGAATAGATAGCGCAAAGGCCGCTTCGGCGCGGCGAAATGCAGTTGAGAAACAAAGGAGTTTATTCGCCGAAGCGAGAGGTTGCCATGAAAAAGCAGGAACGAACCCAATTCGAATGGAATGCACTGGCCCAACAGTGGCGGCAGAAGCATCAGGCTTCGCCGGAAATGGAAGCGCGGCTGGTTGCACAATTTAGGAATAATCAGGCGGCCCCGGCGAAGCGCAGTTTGACTTGGTTGGCGGTAGCCGCTACGGCAATCTTCGGGCTACTAACCTTTGGGATTGCCTATAAAACGATTCCCCATTCGCCGGAGATTGCCAATGTGACGCCGCAGCCGGCAGTGGTCAATATTCCTCATGCCCCGGAAGTTAGTCCGGCGATTCGCCCAGTAACTGAGGTCGCGGTGGCGAAGAAGTCGCCAGCGCGTAGTAGTGTCGCCCAAGCCGTACCCACTCCGGTTTCGCTTGCTGGAAGCCAGGAAATCTACACTGACTTCTTTGCGCTGGAAGAGGGCAGCGGTTCGTTTGAAATTGAGCGCGGACGTGTTATGAGAGTGAGTATGCCGCGCTCAGCTCTAATTCGAGTGGGATTGCCGGTGAATATGGACCGGATGAACGATTCCATTCAAGCTGATTTAGTTCTGAGCGAAGAAGGCATCGCCAGGGCTGTCCGGTTTGTTCAATAAGTTTCAAGGAGCAAGAATTTATATGAGAAGCAGAATTATCGCAGTTGGCTTGGTGGCTGCAAGCGTAACGTTGCCGGCCCAAACCCAGACGCAGACCACCCAAGATGTACGCAAAGAAGTGCGTGTATTCGTGAATGGGAGCCCTGTTTCCCAAGGTGGTTTGGCCAACACAATGGTATTCGTCGCCAACGAATTTAACTTCGACGGCAAGCCGGTTATCAATGCCCCCTATTCGGCTGAATCCGTAACAGAGTCAGTACAGATTTTGGCGGACGGTAATCGCATTTCCCGTAAGAATACTGCTGCCGTTTATCGCGATAGCCAAGGCCGCACAAGACGTGAAGAATCGCTGTCCATTCCTGGTTCAGAGGTCAGTCAAAAGACGATTTTCATCAATGATCCAGTGGCCAAAGTCAGCTATATTCTGGATGCAGAAAAGAAGACTGCCAGGAAGATGTCTGCGAACATGATTAAGGCTTCCTCGGTGTTGGAACAAATCAAAACTGCGACACAATCCACGTCGGGAAGTACTAAGATCAACATGGATTCGAGCGGTGAGTATGTGATGGAACGGCGCGTTCGACAACCCAACGGTGAAGAGACCCTTGAGCGCAAAACCGGAGCGGAAGCAAAAGCTGACGTAGCAAGAATGAACCTGCCCGTTCCTCCTCCAATGGCAGCCGGAGCTATGGTTATTCATGGAGGCATGGTGACTCCGGGCCAGCCTATGCACTTTGCTGAAAGTAAGAATGCCAAAGTAGACCAGTTGGGTAAGCGCGTAATTGAGGGTTTAGAATGCACTGGCGTAAAGACCACCATCACTCTTGCAGCAGGGGCGATTGGCAATGAACGGCCCATCGACACTATCCAGGAAACCTGGACTTCTGCCGAACTGCAAACCGTAGTTCAAACCCGCCGCAGCGATCCCCGCACCGGCGATACCAACTTCAAGCTGACCAATGTGCGTCGAGCAGAACCATTGAAGACCCTGTTTGAAGTACCTTCCGATTACAAAATTGAAGAAGGTCCGGGCTCTTTTGGAATGAGCATTTTCAATCAGAAAATCAATAAGGACTAACTCGATTAGAATAGGGGAGTGATCCCTCAAGTACTTCAGGAACTCCGCGAATCCACCCTTTCTGCGGCGCTGGCGGTGCTCACTTCCATGATCACTCCGGCGCTGCTGCTCTCAGCCACCGGTACATTCATTCTCTCCACATCATCACGACTTGGCCGCTGCATGGATCGTGTACGAGCTCTTTCGGAAGAGATGGAACATCTCTTGACCGTTGAACTGCAAGAGACTCTTTATCAGGAACGGCAAAGCCTGATGGCACGCCAAGTTGAATTGCAAAGCAAACGAGCCCGGTTGCTGCAAAAGTGTTTACGGCTTTTGTATATTGCCGCTGGAATATTTGTGGCAACAAGTGTGGCGATAGGAATGGCGTCCATCGCCTTTAGTCAATTCAGTTGGGTGCCATTGGTTTTGGGAATCACCGGTGCATGCTTTCTTTTCTATGCCACCATTTTGTTGATTGTGGAGACAGGATTATCCGGGGCTAGCTTAAATACAGAAATCGAGTTTTTCAATAAGCTGGCGAAGCATCACTTGAATGATTCAAGAAACTAACTGACCCCGGCCTTCCTCAAGAACTGAGTATTTATTGGTAGGCAAGTCCACAAACCGCTCAACTCTATTTGAGGGAGCCGGCCAGCGAAGCTCAACCCAATCGGCCTTTCCCGCACGCCCTAACCCGAGGATCTCCCGTGGATCGTGTGACGAGAGGTAGCTTCCACCGGCCCCCTTCAATTTGCTGCGGCGAACCTCTCCTGCCTGCCAATTGATTTTGACACCCACCCCATCCCGGTTCGCCTTCACTCCTCGCAAAGACAATCCCACCCAGTTATTACCATTGTTTACTTGGTTGCGAAGTAACACGGGAGCAGAGCCGTTGACGCCTACCAGAATGTCTAACCGACCATCGTTATTGAGGTCACCCACGGCTGCGCCCCTTGCCGATAGGGGCAATGAAAACGCCGGTCCGGCTTGACTGCTGATGTTTCGAAACTGTCCGCGATCCTGTCGGAACAGCAGCATCGGCTCTTTGTAAGTTACCTGCGGATTGCGCTCCGTCACCATATCGTCAGGGTGGCCGTTGGCGACAAACAACTCCAGAATTCCGTCGTTATCGAAATCAGCCAACTTACAGCCCCAGCCGCTTAAATTGTATGTGGCCCGTCCCAACTCGCCGCTGAACGATAGGTCGTCGAACACCCCATGCCCAGTATTGCGGTACAACGAAAAACGTTCCCGATCAATGTTGGCCACAAACAAATCCTGCAAACCGTCGCCATTAATATCCCCTGCATCAACGCCCATACCTGAGCGCGGCCAACCACTTTCACTTAGGCCAACCATCGACGCAATGCCGGCATCTTCGAAACGGCCACCTTTATTTAGAAACAGGAAATTTTCCACAGTATCGTTAGCAACGAACAAGTCTAAACGTCCGTCGTTATTGACGTCGGTGACCACCACACCCAAAGCCTTGCTGGCTCGCCCCGCAATGCCTGTCTCCCGGCTGACGTCGGTAAATGTACCGTCACCGCGATTGCGGTACAGGCGGCAGGATCCGGCTTTGAACGTACGGGGGATGCAGTATCCGGGCTTGCCACCTCGTTCAGCAATGCAATGCTTTTGGCTGCTGGCCGTGTAGTCAACGAAACCGCAGAGGAATAGATCAAGCAGTCCATCTCCGTCATAATCGAACCACACAGCACTGGTGGTCCATGGCGGAGCAACAATGCCTGATTTAGCAGTCACATCGGCAAATGTCCCGTCGCCTCGATTGTGGTAAAGAGTAGGTCGCCCATAGGCAGTTACGAAAAGATCGGGGCGACCGTCATTGTCGAAATCTCCGACGGCAACGCCCATCCCAAACGAGGAACCTCCACCTAAGCCAGCCCGATCTGTCACATCAGTGAAGGTGCCGTTCCGGTTGTTGCGGTACAGTGCGTTTCGTAAGCGGGTGCGGGGTTGAAAGAAATCGGAAGGACCGCTATTGACAAGGAACAGATCCATCCACCCATCGCCGTCATAATCGAAAAACGCAACCCCTGGCCCTAACGATTCCGGGAGAAAGTGTTGGGCGGACATTGCGTTTTCATGGCTCCAGCCAATCCCACTTTGAGATCCGGGGATTGCCTCAAACCAGTCGGATTTTGCCGATGCCGACAATGAAGTAAAGGCACCCAGAGTGCCCAAAAACGAACGTCGGCTTAAAGTCCGCGTACCCAAAGCTTTGCATTTCCAAGAACAGCCGAATGCGTTTTTCCGTCATTGCTGATAACGGACATGGTTGAAATCAAGGCGTTCGATGGGCTCACCCAGTCCGATGCCCGGCCATCGCCGCGCGCCATACCCACCACCCGTCCCGATCCATTGTAGTAAGCGCAATCACCGCCGCCCGATTTCAGTGTGAGTTCGCTGTTGCCAGTCACTTCGCCAGTGGTGTTATTCCGGAAGTGAACAAAGGCCGTTATGTCTCCATCGCCTAGGTTAGACGCGCACAGTTCAATGTGCTGGCCTTCTCCAACCCAAAGTGGGCCAAACAACATGCCGGGCGTCAGGGTGTCTGCGGTCTGGGCTTTTGCCACCGTTGCCGGGTGCTTGGCCAATTGGTAGATAAAGCCCACAGCAAGAGCTGCCAGCAATAAGTTTTTCAGAGGAGTTTTCATTGAAGTTTTCCTTCCTATGGATCAACAGTACAGGAAAAATTGGCTTCAAGTTGTTATGAAAAGGTTATGGCTTCAATTAAACAAGTTTAAGGCTTCGGCTTTTCATCGCCCTTATGCATCCACTTTGTTGGAGGGTTAATGGCAACCCAAGCTCCGATCACAATCAGAAACAGAAAGATCATGGAGGCGATGGCGATGAACATATACTCTATGGTACCCTACATGCCATGAAATGGCTCTTCTTCATCATCTGCTTAGTAACCAACTCCATATTCGCTGCGGACGTTAGTGGCAAATGGGATTTTGAAATTGCCTTAGATGCCGGAAGCGGAAATCCGAAGTTTGAATTTCAACAAAAAGGTGAAATTTTATCCGGCACTTACACAGGCCTACTTGGAAGTGCCGCAGTAAGTGGAGCAGTTAAGGGAAATAACATTTCCTTCGCTTTTGATTCGGAATACAGCGGTGAAAAGTTCCGCGTTGTATACGAGGGCGTCGTTGAAGATTCCAAAAGCATGAAAGGTACAGTGAAATTAGGAAGCCTTGGCAGCGGAACATTCACTGCTAAGAAAAGTTAGTCTGAGTAAGTCTTTGTAGACATACCGTCACAATAGGTCTAATAAGAAAATTCGATTGGACCGCAGCTACACCTCCCGTTACTCTGGAATTGTGGCAACAACTACGGAACCGCCCACATCTCAAGTCGCGATATTGAAGAAAATTAGCAGTATTGTGGCGAGCCAACGGTCGCTCGATGAGATGTTGGGTGAAATTATCGGATTGACCGTTCAAGTTACTGACTGTGATGCGTGTCTGGTCTACCTGTTCGACCAGGACACGAACGAAATTGTCTTGCAAGCGTCCCAGGTTCCGCACGCTTCTGAGATTGGCACATTACGAATCAAAGTTGGAGAAGGCGTAACTGGCTGGGTTGCTGAACATCGTTCAGTTGTAGCTTTGTCCTCAAAAGCATCGGATGATGCGCGCTTTAAACGTTTCCCAATATTGGTGGAAGATACATTCCCCGCATTTCTATCTGTTCCGCTGGTATCCAGTGGCGAATTGATCGGCGTTATTAATGTTCATCATCGCGAAGTGCATGAACATACCAAGGATGAAATTTCCCTGGTAAGCTTCATGGGTGAACAGATGGGCACCGCCATCGGCAAATCCAGGTTGTTAGAAGAGAACGTCAAACTGCAGCGGTTGCTGGAAGAACGCAAGGTTGTGGAACGTGCCAAAGGCCTGCTGCAGCGTCGGCATAGTCTTACGGAAGAGGAAGCGTATCTGCAACTTCGCAATGAGAGCAGGCGTTTGCGCCGGCCCATGAAAGAGCTGGCTGAGGCCATTATTTTTGCGGAAGAGCTAAACAAGCGTGCTTCCATGAGCGACCCTTCGCTAAAATAGTAGTTTGCGTCATTATGTCCCTTTAGTGGAAAGCGGCCATTGGCTAACAGTTCTTTCGAATTTTTGGCCAAGGCCGCTGGACACTCAATCGTTCCCCGCCATTGACACCGTCTATCACACGGAACCTGATGTTCGTGTGTTGGTGCGTGAACATCACCCCGCTGGCCCGCCCAAAGGCGAAATCATTCTAGTGCATGGGTTGGAAGGTTCCTCGGAAAGCGGGTATATGCGTAGCTTCGCGCACTATGGCGCACTCGCCGGCTGGCGTGTTCATCGCACAAACATCCGCACTTGTGGCACTACTGAAAATTGGTGCAAAACGCTTTATCATGCCGGCCTGACCACCGATATCAAGCACGTTGCACGAACTTTGGCCAAGCAGGGCAAAGGACCTATCTTCATAATTGGATACTCGCTGGGTGGCAATCAGGTCCTGAATTCTGCGGCTGAACTGAGTGTGGAATCCCCTGGTTTACTAGCTGGTGTTTGTGTTGTTTCAACTCCCATTCAATTAGATTTATGTGCGAAGAAAATTGAAGAGCCGGCGAACTATGTTTATATGACGCGGTTTCTAACCAGCATGAAGAAGCGCCTTCGCCGTCGCGCTGCCGCCATGCCGGGCGTGTTCAGCTTGGAGGGTCTGGATGCCGCCAGGACGATTTACGAAATCGACGATAAGATCACTGCTCCGAACTTTGGCTTTGGCACGGCTGATAATTACTATGCCACGCAATCCTCAGCTCAGTATTTGGATAGGGTGACCGCACCAGTGCTGATGGTTGCTGCAGATGACGATCCAATTGTTCCAATTAATTGCTATGACCATCCTGTATGGCAATCGAACCGCAACGTCGAGCTATTGAAATTGCGGCGCGGAGGGCATGTCAGTTTCCTGGCCAGGAACAAGCCTCGTTTCTGGTTGGATCATGCACTGCTTGATTGGATTGAAAGTAAGGCTACCTCATCCAACCCTTAATCACCGGCAAGGCAGCTTCGGCAGCAGCTTCTCCTGCGGCCAGCATATCCGCTGATCTTTCGAATCCATCCCAACTTACATTGGCAACATCTGGTTCCAGGACAACGGTGGAATATTTTCGCCATTCACCTTCAGTCCGGCGCTGCAAAATCTGCAAGCACCGATTCACTACGCCTAACAGGTTGCCGGGGTCGACTACTTCAAGTGGTGGGGGTAGACTAACGGAAATCACGTGAGTTGCCCCCATGCTATGCAATGGTTCTGCGGGCAGATCCATCGCAATTGCTCCATCCACCAATAGTCTCCCGTTGAGCCGTACCGGCTGAAATAAACCAGGATAAGAACAACTGGCTCGAATGGGATTTTTCACATCTCCGGAATCGCGAAACACCATGGCCCGTCCACTGCTGAGGTCCGTTGCCACAATGGCTAAACGCCTTGGCATAGCTTCAAAACGATCCACAAGCAATGCACGATCTAAGAATTTATCCATCCGCTCGCTGTTGGCCAAACCCAACACATTGATGGACCATCCAGCCACATCCTTAAATCGCATGGATTTTGCCAGCCGCTCCGTATCTTCCAAAGTTGCGCCGCTGGCAAAAGCCGAAGCCACGATTGCTCCAGCGCTGACACCGGAAATGCAATGGACTGGGATTCTATTCCGTTCCAAAACCTTCAGGACTCCAATATGAGTTATTGCCCGTGCGAAACCGCCTCCTAGAGCCACACCAATGCGTACATCTTTCCTTCCCTGCGGCGGAGGTTTCGGCGGTCCGCCAAAAATAGCTCCGGCTGCGGCGGCAAGCCCTTTGATTTTTTGACGGAATCCAGACGAGCTAGGCATTCAAAACCCCAGCCAATCGACTAAACTGAAGGTCAATGCGCAAGTTGATCGGTTTGTCACTCGGTTTGTCTCTACTATTGTTTACCTCTATTTCCGCTTTGGCGCAAAGAAATCTTGCAGGGGCGGCGGAAGTTCAATTAAATCTTGAAAAGTTGCAGGTGCTGGGCAATGTGCTAATGATCGCCGCTCACCCTGATGATGAAAATACGGCCCTGCTGGCATGGCTCGCCAAAAGCCGTAAATACCGCACTGCGTATCTTTCGTTGACGCGGGGAGAAGGTGGGCAAAACCTGATTGGCAGTGAGCAAGGCGATTTGATGGGCGTGATCCGCACGCAGGAACTTTTGGCTGCACGCCGTTTGGATGGTGCCGAACAATATTTTTCTCGTGCCATTGATTTCGGATTTTCCAAGACTGCTGCCGAAACTTTTACGAAGTGGGATCGCAAGACAATTCTTGGCGATGTGGTTTGGACCATTCGGCGTTTCCGGCCGGACGTTGTGATCCTGATTTTCTCTGGCACTCCACGGGATGGTCATGGTCAACATCAAGCGTCGTCAATTATTGGGAAAGAAGCTTTTCGTGCAGCCGCAGATCCGAAGCAGTTTCCTGAGCAATTGGCCTACGTTGAACCGTGGCAGGCAAAACGGCTGATGATGAATTTGCCCAGCTATACGGCGGAGATGGAAAAGCAATCTGCGGCCACTCCAAATACCATCCTTGTGGATACAGGTGAATACGATCCGCTGCTGGGGGTTTCCTTTGCTGAAATCGCCGGGATGAGCCGTAGTCAGCATCGCAGTCAGGCCATGGGGTTTCCCGAAAGGAAAGGTGCCCAGAGGAATTATCTTGTGAATGTGGATGGCGATCCGGCGAGCGCGAAAGGTATTTTTGACGGCGTGGATACTTCCTGGAATCGTGTTGAAGGTGGTGGCAAAGTTGGCGAACTGCTGGCAAAAGCTTTGGCGGAATTGCCGGCGCGCAATCCTCAAAAGGTTGTCCCAACTCTACTCGAAGCTCGCCAAGTCCTAGCGGGTTTGAAAGGATTTTATGCATCGCAAAAGAAGCTGGAGTTGGATGAACTGATTGTCAAAGCTGCTGGGCTATGGCTGGATGCAACGTCGGAGCGGTACCAAATTGTGCCCGGAAAAGCAGTGAAGATTTCAACAACGGCTCTGTCGCGTTCCAATACGAAAATTGAATTTAGCGAAGTGACGCTTCCGTCCTTGGGGATTACGCAGAAGCCGCAACGTACCCTTGCAACCAACGTCCCTTATACGCAATCAACACAAATAACATTCCCGGCAGGGACGCCATTCACGCAACCCTATTGGCTGAGGCTGCCGAAGAAAGGGGACATCTACAACATCGCCGATATCAGTGAGTTAAATGTTCCTGAGAACCAACCCTTAATGGCTCAATTCAAAGTGAAAGTAGAGGGCCAGGAATTAATTCTGAATCGCCCTGTGATTTTTCGCTACGTGGATCGGGTGCGTGGGGAACTTACCCGCCCAGTTACTATAGTGCCTCCCGTAACTTTGAAGCTTTCCGAAAAAGCACTCATTTTTCCAAGCCGGGCGGCGAAAGAAATTGAAGTCCAGGTGACTGCAAATCAGGCAGATGAGAATGGGTCGATACGCTTGGAACTGCCCGCAGGCTGGCGTTCCACGCCGCAATCGAATCCGTTCGTGTTGAAGGAAGTTGGTGAACAGGCCACGGTGAAATTCAATTTGACACCTCCTGAGCACGATTTTCTCGGCAAGGTAAAAGCAGTGGCCACAACTGCAAGTGGCGAAGTTGCGTTGGCGCAAGATTCGATTCTGTATGAACACATTCCTCCGCAAGCAGTGTTTCCATTAGCAGAGGCGAAGCTGGTTCGCGCAGACATTCAACTGGCAGCAAAACGAATTGGCTACATCATGGGGGCAGGGGACGACGTGCCTCCTTATCTGCGGCAGCTTGGCGCAGAAGTGGTTCTACTTTCAGCCGACGACTTGGCTCGCAGCGACTTCAAGAAGTTCGATGCCATTTTGACAGGTGTTCGCGCATACAACACTCGTCCCGATCTGCGCGCTAACGTGCAACGCATTTTCGATTATGTAAAGAACGGCGGTACCTATGTGGTTCAGTACAACGTGATGGAAGGCGGCTTCTTTGGCGGCGATCCGAAAATTCTGGAACACGTTGGGCCGTATCCGATGAAGATCACATCTGCGCGCATCACCGAAGAGGATTCCCAAGTGGAGTTCGCCTCAAGCAATCCTTTGATGAAGTGGCCTAACGTAATTTCACAAAAAGATTTTGATGGCTGGATTCAAGAGCGTGGTTTATACTACCCAAGCGAGTACGATTCCAAGTATCAGTCTCTGCTTTCCGGACACGATACGGGCGAAGCGAATCTTACAGGCGGCACGCTCTACACAGCCTACGGAAAGGGGCACTATGTATTCACGCCGCTTGCCTGGTTCAGGGAATTGCCCGCCGGAGTTCCCGGCGCCTATCGCATCTTTGCTAATCTGCTAAGCGCTGGTAAAGGAAAACATTGAATCGAGAACGTGAAGTAATCGACGAACCGCCGCCGTTCCTGGGCACGTGGCCGCGAGTCTATGCGGCGGTTGTAGTTTACCTGGCCGTGTTGATTATTCTGTTCTACCTTTTTGGAAAGCACTACACATGAACATCATCGATTGGGTTGTGATGTTCAGCACGCTGACTGCGGTCATCGCTTATGGATGGTGGCGCGGCAGACGGAACCGCACTACCGATGAATACTTGCTTGCCGGCCGCAGCATGCCCTGGTATGCCATGGCGCTATCGATCATGGCGACCCAAGCCAGTGCAGTAACGTTCATCTCAACCACCGGACAGGCCTATGTGGACGGCATGCGCTTTGTTCAGTTTTACTTCGGACTTCCATTGGCTATGGTGATCCTTTCGTTCACCGCAGTTCCTGTATTTCACCGGGCGAATGTTTTCACCGCATACGAATATTTGGAGCAACGTTTCGATTCCAAAACCCGTTCTCTGGTGAGCGGAATTTTTCTGATACAGCGTGGCTTGGCTGTGGGGATTGCGCTGTATGCGCCCGCCGTCGTGCTAAGTGTGTTGCTGGATTGGTCTGATCAATGGACCACAGTTTTGATGGGTCTGGTGGTGATCACCTATACAGTTGGCGGCGGCATTCAGGCAATAACCTGGGCAGATTTCCAGCAGATGATCATCATGTTGTGTGGCCTGCTACTGGCGTTTTTCATGGCGATTCATTTGATGCCGGCGCACGTCGGGTTTAGCGAAGCATTGGAAATCGCAGGTGCAGCGGGCAAATTGAATCCAGTGACGTTCAACTTCAGTTGGGCTGATCGGTACAACATCTTTTCCGGTCTACTGGGTGGAATGTTTTTGGCCCTCGCTTATTTTGGATGTGATCAAAGCCAGGTGCAGCGCTATTTAACCGGTAAGTCGATTGCCCAAAGCCGACTGAGTTTGCTGTTCAATGCCGTTGCGAAAATCCCAATGCAGTTTTTCATTTTGCTAACCGGTGCAATGGTGTTTGTGTTCTTCACCTTTGAACAGCCGCCAATGCTGTTTCATCCGGCAAATTTGAAAAAGATTGCCAGCACTTCAGAATACGCTGGTCTAGCTAAACAGTATGATGCAGCGTTCGTGGAACGCAAGCAGGCGGCCGATGCGCTGCTGCGCGATCATACAGCGGCATCGAAGGAACGCTATCGTCAAGCGCATCAGAGCATGGAAGCTACTCGCAAGGACGCGGCAAAACTGGTGGATAAAACTACCGGCGAAAAAGGGTTCAACGATACCAATTACATCTTCCTTACCTTTGTTACAAAGTACCTCCCGGTTGGAATTGTGGGCATCGTGCTTGCGGTAATTCTGGGGGCGGCAATGTCGACGATTTCCGCAGAGATCAATTCGCTGGCCACCGTTTCCGTAATTGATGTCTATAAGCGACACATCAGAAAGCACGCCGACGACAAGCACTATTTATTGGTGAGCAGAGTCGCCACAGCCTTCTGGGGCTTGTGGGCCATGGTGACCGCTCAGCAGGCTAAGAATATGGGATCACTGGTTGAGGCTGTGAACATGATTGGTTCGTTGTTCTACGGTGGGTTGCTTGGCGTATTTGTGTTGGCGATTTTCTTCAAGAGGGTTGGAGGAACAGCGGCGTTCACTGGTGTGCTGGTTGGCGAAGCTGCCATTTTCACCGCAAATTATTTGAAGCTGACATCGTTCCTGTGGTTCAACGTGATCGGCTGTGTGGTGGTGATTTTGACCGCACTTTTGATCACGGCGATAGTTGGAGAGCGGCGGCTGGTAAAATAGTTTATTCGGACCGTTCCATGAAAATTTGTTACTTCGACGCTTTCTCCGGCATAGCTGGTGATATGACTGTAGGTGCGCTGCTTGACGCCGGCGGTGATGCGCCCGCTTTGATCGCAGCTCTTGAATCTTTAAACACCGGTGCTGCCTACCGCATTGAGAAAACGAAACGCAAAGGAATTGGTGCAACGAAATTCCACGTGGATCACGGGGAACAAAAGTCCCATCGTCATCTTTCACCCATCTTGAAGATGATTGACAACGCCGCGTTGCTTACTCCGCGATCGAAACAAATGGCGTCCGATGTGTTCCGCAAGCTGGGAGAAGCGGAAGCCTCGGTACACGCAGTGCCCATCGAAAAAGTTCATTTCCATGAAGTAGGGGCCGTCGATTCCATTGCTGATATTGTCGGTGCCTGCTATTTGCTGGATCAACTGGGAATTGAGGAAATTCGTTGTTCGGCATTGAATGTTGGGTCGGGTACAGTGACCGCTGATCATGGAGTGATGCCTGTGCCGACTCCTGCCACTGCGCGTCTGCTGGAAGGTATTCCGATTTATTCCAGTGGTCCTATCTTTGAACTCACCACCCCAACCGGTGCCGCGCTGGCGGCGACTTTGGCGACTCATTTTGGTGTGCTGCCATCGATGAAAATCAGCGCTACAGGTTATGGCGCCGGCACTAAGGATTTCCCAACGCAGGCCAATGTTCTGCGCGCAGTGATTGGCGATACGCAGGCTGTTACAGAAAGTGAAACGGTCACCGTGATTGAAGCGAACATCGACGATTCCACTCCGCAGATGCTGGGTTATGCGATGGATCGCTTGTTTGAAAGTGGAGCCTTGGACGTCACTTTGCAGCCGCTCCTAATGAAGAAAAATCGTCAAGGTACACTGCTTAGCGTTATTGCCAAGCCTGAGGATCGCGATCGGTTGGCGGGCATCCTGATGGCGGAGACCACCACCATTGGGATTCGCATGCATTCCGCAGAACGCCGCATTGCGCCGCGTCAGTTTGTGGAAGTGGAAACGCAGTGGGGCAAAGTGAATGTAAAAGTCACTGCGCAAGGGTTCACTCCAGAATATGAGGATTGCAGGAAGCTTGCCATAGCTGCCGGCATTCCGTTGCGAAACGTTATTGCTGAAGCTGGTTTCGCTTATCGAAAAGGGATTTAAGTCTACATGTCCGAAAAATATTATCTGACCACTCCGATTTATTATGTGAACGCAGCGCCGCACATTGGCCACGCTTACACTACGATTGCTGCCGACATCATCAAGCGCTATAAGACCATGCAAGGGTTCCACGTTGTGTTGACAACCGGCACCGATGAACACGGACAAAAAGTGGAACGTTCGGCCAAGGCAACCAATAAGTCGCCGGAAGATTTCACCACGGTTGTGGCTGAAGAATTTCGTCAGCAGTGGGAAAAGTTTAATCTGTCCATTGACCACTTCCAGCGGACTTCCGATAAGAAGCATCATGAGACCGTGCAGTGGCTTTTTCAGCGCTGCCTGGAGCGTGGGTTTGTTTATCCATCCAGCTACACGGGGCAATATTGTACATCCTGCGAATTGTATGTGACTGATGCAAAGGCTGGTGATCCATGCCCTGATTGTGGACGTCCTACGGAAACAGTGACAGAGGAAAATTATTTCTTCAAGCTCTCTGCGTTCACCGACAAACTGCTTGAACTTTATGACGCGCAGCCGAATTTTATTGAACCCTCCATTCGCCGCAATGAAGTATTGGCGTTTGTCAAAGGCGGATTAAAAGACCTTTCCATTAGCCGTACTACCATTAAATGGGGCATTCCTGTCCCAGTGCCTGGTAACCATGTTTTCTATGTTTGGTTTGATGCGTTGATCGCTTATATGACGGCAGTGAAGGACACGCCCGGTATGTGGCCGGCGGACCTTCATTTGATTGGGAAAGAGATTGTTCGCTTTCACGCCATCTACTGGCCTGCCTTCCTGATGGCAGCCGATCTGCCGTTGCCGAAACATATTTTCGCTCATGGATGGTTGTTGTTTGAGAACGATAAGATGTCGAAATCGCGCGGCAATATTGTTCGGGCTGAACCCATCCGCGAAGTGATGGGTGCGGATGCACTGCGCTATTTCCTGATGCGCGAAATCGTGTTTGGTTCTGATGGCACGTTCAGCTACGACGCTCTGGTAGGCCGCTATAATTCTGATCTGGCAAATGGTTTGGGAAACCTGGCGAGCCGTACTCTGAGCATGATTCACCAATACCGCGCAGGTGTGGTTCCGGCCACTAGCGAAGCGTGTCCGTTTGAAGTGCAGCAGGCGATTGCCGCTACCATTACAGCCTATGAGAATTTCGAGTTTTCTAAAGCGCTGGAAGCAATTTGGGGATTGATCAGCGCTGCCGATAAGTTCATTGTGCAGCAGGCACCTTGGACTCTATCGAAAAAGACTGAGCCAGAGTTGCAGGCAAAGTTGGACTATACACTTTACTCCTCAGCCGAAGTGGTGCGCATTGCCACGGTGTTGTTGGCTCCAATATTGCCCGAATCGGCGGCTAAAATCTGGGCTCAGCTTGGCATGCCAGGATTGGTAGAAAATGTTCGCTTCGGTTCGCTGGAGTGGGGCCAACTGGCTGCTGGTCAAATGACCAACAAGCCGGAGCCGGTGTTCATGCGCATTGATGCCGCTCCAGCGATTGAAAAAATGAGAGAGCTGGAAATAGCAGAGACACAGCGTCAAAATACATTGCTGGGCCGATTGCCGGAGCCGGAAAAAGTTGGCTTGACTATCGACACACCAACCATTGCCATCGACGATTTTGTGAAGGTGGATTTGCGCGTCGGTCAAGTGCTGAGTGCCGAACGCGTGAAAGGTTCAGACAAACTGCTGCATATGAAAATCGACATTGGCGAAGCGCAGCCTCGTACCATTGTTGGCGGTATTGCGGAAGCCTATACGGCGGAGCAAATGGTTGGCCGCAAAGTGGTGATTGTGGCGAATCTTGCGCCGCGTAAGTTGAAGGGTATTGAATCCCAAGGCATGGTGGTGGCCGCGTCGATTGAAGGTGGCAAGCCGGTGTTGGCCGGGTTCCTTGAAGACATTCCGGTTGGAGCCCGCCTAAAGTAAATGGGGCTGATTGATTCGCATTGCCACTTGGATGATGAACGCTTCGCCGATGATCGGGACGCTGTGGTTGAGCGCGCCTTGGCTGCCGGTGTAAGTCACATGCTGAGCATTGGCACAGGGGATGGGCCACCCGATTACGAAGTGGCGATTCGCTTTGCCGATAAGTACGATTGCGTCTATGCCACAGTGGGTGTCCATCCTCACGCGGCCAAACAGTTTGACCATGAAAGCCCGTCGCGCCTTGCCGCTTTGTTGAAGCATCCGAAGGTGTTGGGGCTGGGCGAAATTGGTCTGGATTACCACTACGATTTTGCTCCGCGTGATGTTCAACATCGGGCGTTTCTGGATCAGATTGAAGTTGCGAAATCTGCGGGAAAGCCCATTATCATTCATACACGCGAAGCTTGGCCGGACACGTTTGATCTGTTGGAAAAGTATTGGGCTCCAACTGGCCTACCAGGAATCATGCACTGCTTTTCCGGTGGAGTTTCGGAGGCGGAGCGCTGCTTGGCTATGGGATTTTATCTTTCCTTTGCGGGTGTGGTAACGTTTCCTAAAGCCGTTGAATTGCATGCTGCCGCACGGGTTGCTCCGGCTGATAAAATTCTGGTGGAAACGGATGCTCCTTATCTTGCGCCCATTCCGTTTCGCGGGAAACGCAATGAACCTTCGTATGTGGTTCGGACAGCGGAACGGCTGGCGGAGTTACGTGGGGTCAGTTTGGAAACAATCACTCAGCAGACTACTGCTAACTTTGAAGCTCTCTTCAAATTGACTTAGGCCCTAATGAGTCTGCGTTTTGCCGGCTTCTCTATGGGCTATCACTTGTGCACCCTTGGACGCTCCGTCCAAAGCGACAACTTCGAACAGAATTTCAAAGTACTCCAGTTGGCTTGGATTGTTCGTATTTAGCAACACCTTCAATTGTGCCAGGGACGCCGGATTCAACATATAGTTGCCGGCTTCTTCCGTTGCCGCCATGCTTGTCCCACCCAACAATAAAAGCTTTCCCGTATTTGTGAGGTTCTTCACCAGCGCCACGCGCGCATAGGAGCGGCCCGCCGAATCGTCGTCGCCGTCTGGAATATATATGCTTTGTTCGCCCGGCTGAGGGTTTCGGTTGCGTACTTCCACTTGACGATTGATGTCGCCCGATCGGAATTGGAAATTCAACTGCTGCTCATAAAGACTCACCCAAGGATTAGAACGAACACCGCCCAGGATCAGGGAGTCGTCGGAATGGAATATTCTGGTTTGAATATTCCTTGGATGGAGGAACCGAACCTTGTTGCGATGCTCACCGGCAGAGGCAACTATTTTTGCAGCAATTGACACATCAGCCAAACTGGCGCTCTGCCGCGTTGTCAATCGCTTGGCGAAAGAATCTTTCCCTGGCCAATCAAGAAGGTGTCGGAGTTTTGGATATTTACGGTTCACGTAATCATCCAGCCCTACCATCTCTTCACTCAACAAGCCGATCTGCACCACAGTCGAATCTGAAGTGATTACATTCAGCCGATTTTCCGTTTGAAAAAAGATCTGATTGATTGGGTTGCCGGGGGGAGACAAGCTTGCAAGTTTTCGATTTAGCCGGACTATCTCGAATCCTAAGGCGAGACATGCTGCCACTGCACAGGCTAAGGCAGCTATCCATAAACGGCGGCCTGAGTTTGCGTTTGGAATTATAGTTGCTTTTACGAATGATAATGGCTGAATGGCAATCGGGCTGGAGGCTTCGAATCTTCGGATGAAGACCGGACTGTAGCCGCCTTTTGGGACTTCGATCAACCATTCTTCATTTTTCCCTTCCGTGTCGAAATACTCCTTCAACCGGATCCGGAGCTGGCGGGCAGCCACCCGTACAATATTGTCATCGGAAGCATTGTAATCAGGCTGACGTCCAAAAACATGGAAGCCAATTTGTAATTCGTGCACTTCTTCTGGTGGAGTTTTCAGGGTGCAGGCGCAAATGTAGTTCAGGAAGTCGCGCTGCCTGGCAGTGCGGGAAAATAACATGCTGGTCAGAATTTTCTGAACAAGGTTCCGCTTCTCTTCAAGGGATAATTCCGATGGGATCCCTCGTTCAACTTCCGCCGCCGTTGCTTCTGGCCCACTCATTGCCTAGATTGTATCGCAAAGCTACATCGTTGAAACCAATGGAACGTAACGGGTGAGTTACGGTAACATTACGGAGAAATTTCACTTCATCTGCATTCAATCTAGTTACCATGAGGGCATGCATCGCCACGGCGCAAGGAGAAACCCAGTTGCTTTTCACAGCCTTTAGGAGACGTGGAATCCTTCCATCTTTTACTGTCCTTGCAATTTCTCTGATTTGCATCGTCCACGCACAAGACTCTCGCGCGACCATTACAGGTCAAATTAATGATTCCACCGGAGCCAGTGTTGCTAACGCGCAGATCACGGTTAGCAATCAAGCCAGTGGAACAACCATCACTGCCCGAAGCAACGAATCGGGCAATTATGCCGTTCCGTTCCTACTTCCTGGCGTCTATGCGGTATCGGTAGAATTGGCCGGATTCAAGCAATCTACGCGGCGGAACATTGAGGTGCGAGTTGGTGACAACATCAAATTGGACATAGAAATGTCGGTTGGAGATGTAGCTGAAAGAGTGGAAGTCACCGCTGCTGCTCCCTTGCTGGAAAGCGCCAGCGTCTCGTTGGGGCAAGTAGTGGATCAACGTCGGTTGACCGAGCTTCCAGTGCAGGCGGGAACAGCATTGGAACTGGTTATGCTTTCACCCGGGGTGGCAAGCACAACGCCACTCCGCGTCCGCAGGACAAGTTTCAATACAGCTTCGTCCCAGTTTTCCACTGATGGCAACGCCCAATATTCTAACGAATTCACGATTGATGGCATTCCCAACACATTTGCAACAGGCAGTGAGCCACGTGTGGCTTTCCAGCCTCCTCAAGCTGCTGTGGCTGAATTTAAGGTGCAGACAGCAGCCTACGATGCCGGAGTGGGGCACACACCCGGTGCGGTGGTGAACATCATTACTTCCGGGGGCACCAATCAATTTCACGGAAGTCTGCATGAGGTGTTTTCCAATTCCGCTCTGGATGCACCAACGTTTTTTCAGAATCGGTCTGGAGCAAAAAAACCGGTTTATCAGGACAATCGGTTTGGCGCGGCCATCGGGGGGCCTGTGCTGTTGCCCAAGCTATACAACGGACGAAATCGTACATTCTTCTTCTATGCTTGGGAGGCTAATACCTGGGCTCAGCCAAGGGCAATAGTGGGGACCGTTCCAACGGCGCAACAGAAGCTGGGAGATCTCTCCTCCCTTCTGGCGCTTGGTTCGGCTTATCAGATCTACGATCCTTTCACCACTCGCGACAATGGTAACGGCCGATTCAGCCGGCAACCAGTTCCGGGTAACATTATCCCTGCCAGCCGGATTGACCCGGTTGCCAAGAATATCATGACATATTGGGCCAACCCGAATACGCCCGGAACAAGAGAGGGCCGCAACAACTATACCCAGAACAACAAAGATCTGGAAGACTATTTTGTGCATTTCGCAAGGGTGGATCACAGTTTTTCGCAAAACAACCGCATGTATTTTCGTGTTGATTATGATCATTGGCAGGAAGACAAACAGGATTTTTACAACAACCTTTCTTCTGGAGTTCTGCTGGACCGTATCAATCGTGGCCTGGCATTGGATGATGTTATGGTGCTTAGTCCATCTTCAGTTCTGAACGTTCGTTATGGCATTACACAGGAAGAGGCTCCAGAGCGACGGCGTAGCTATGGATTTGATAACAGCAAGCTGGGTTTTTCTCCTTCGCTTCTCTCTTTGCTCAACAAAAATCTGCAAACGTTCCCGAACGTGTTTCTAAATACTGCCGTAACAACAACTCCTTGTAGCGGATCGTGCACTGGGACCTACTCAGGTTTTGCGGCGTGGGAAGCTGGGGACGGTGCCAACACCGGTATTATCCACTCCTTCAACGCAACTATGTCCACTTTGAAGAAAAACCACAATTTGCGCTATGGGGCGGATCTGCGGGTTTACCGCGCATTCCAGAATCGGCTTGGATACGATGTTTCCCCGGCGTTGCAATTTGTACCAACGTATACCAGGGGCCCGCTTGATAATTCCCCGGTAGCACCCATTGGCCAGGAATTCGCGGCGTTCCTGTTTGGCATTCCAGATGGAGAAATGCGGAGAAGCGCCAGCTTTGCGACGCAGGAAAAATTTGCCGGTTTCTTCCTTCAGGACGATTGGAAATTGTCGAAGCGATTTACCCTCAACATGGGATTGCGCTACGAATATGAATCGCCGGTGACGGAGCGTTTTGATCGCTCCATCCGTGGGTTCGACTATGCTGCTTCGAGTCCTATTGAGGCGCAGGCACGGGCCAATTACGCCCGCAATCCCATTCCCGAAATCCCAGTGTCACAGTTCCGCGTGCCGGGCGGGTTGCTATTTGCCGGCGGATCGAATGGCCGCACGCTTTGGGATGGCCAAAAAGGGAATTTTCTTCCGCGCTTCGGCATTGCCTGGCAATTGGACGAAAAGACAGTTATTCGTACAGGGTTCGGACTTTTCTACGACAGCATTGGCACCAATCGCAGCCCTGCAATTCAGACCGGATACACGGCATCTACGCCGATCATCGCATCGCTCAACAACGGGTTGAATTATGTTGCTACCACGGCGAACCCGTTTCCAAACGGACTGCTGGCACCACTGGGTTCATCGGAAGGTTTAGCCACGAATTTGGGCCAGTCTTTGACGGTTTATCCACGTGCGCGGGTTCAGCCATACGCGCAGCGCTGGTCGTTCGGAATGCAGCGGCAGTTGCCTGGACAAGTCCTGTTGGAGGCCAATTACGTGGGGAATAAAGGCATTCGGTTACAAGTGGCTAGAGAACTGAATTTCACTGATCCCAAATACCTCAGTACTTCGCCTGAACGAGACCAGCGGACGATTGACTTCCTCAGCCAGCAATCGCCAAATCCCTTTGCCGGAATCAATAAACTCTATACATCGAATATCAGCCGGGCAAACCTGCTGAAACCGTATCCGCAATTTGGAAGCATCCGCGAGACAGAACCCAATGGCTATTCCTGGTATCATGCAATGCAGTCGCGCGTGGAGAGGCGTTTCTCCCGCGGCTACACTTTTCAGGGTGCCTACACGTGGTCGAAAGCAATGGACGCCACCCAGTATCTGAATGAGGGCGATTATGCCCCCGCACGATCGATTGCCCAATTCGACCGGACCCATGTTTTTGTTTTAAGCAGCCTTTGGGAACTGCCTTTTGGGAGAGGGCGATCTTTCGGGGCCAACATGCCAAGTGCATTGAATATCCTTGTGGGCGGCTGGCAATTGAATACCATTTACCATTGGCAAAGCGGTAACCCGCTTACCTTCGGCAACGTGATTTTGCGCGGGAGTCTGAAGGATGTTCCGTTATCTGGCAATCAGCGTTCGGTGGACCGTTGGTTCAACGTCGACCTGTTTGAGCGCGCAGCTGCAAGGCAATTACAGAACAACATCCGCACATTCCCATTGCGCTTCAGCAACATTCGTTCCGATGCGCAAACGAAGCTGGATATCTCGGTGATAAAATACTTCAACCTCACCGAACGGGTGCGATTGCAGTTCCGCGCTGAAGCTTTCAACTCCCTAAACCACGTAAACTTTAATGCCCCCAACATGGCTGTAACCGGTACGGCATTCGGCACTGTAACCGGCCAAGGTTCCTTGTCGCGGCAATTCCAAGGTGTGCTCAAAATCGTTTTCTAAAGGACCAAATGAAATTTCTAATTCCTATTTCCATCTGTGCTTCCATTCTACTTGCGGCCCCGCCACCGGAGCGGCCGCGCATCACAGGCGTGGCGCACATTGCGTTGTTTGTCCATGACATTGAAAAGTCGAGGGAGTTTTATACTGGCCTGCTCGGTTACAAAGAAGTTTTTAAGCTGGACAACGCAGACGGCAGCCTTTCGCTCACCTTTGTTAAGGTGAACGAGCGGCAGTATATCGAACTGTTTCCCGAAAAAGAAGCCAATACTGACCGGCTGAACCACATCTCAATCCAAGTGGATAATGCGGAGGCCATGCGTGCTTATTTGGGATCCAAAGGAATTGCTGTCCCCGAAAAGGTTGGCAAGGGACGCATTAAGAACTCGAACTTCAACGTCAAGGATCCAGATGGTCACACTGTTGAAATCGTACAGTACGAACCCGACGGATGGACTCTTCGTGACACCGGCAAGGCTACCGATGGCCCACGAATTTCAAAGCGCATTATGCATTTGGGCATCCTGGTTGGCGAACTTGAGAAAACGATGAAATTCTACAGGGACATTCTGGGATTTGAAGAAATCTGGAGAGGCAGCCGCGACGGAAAACGTTTGGATTGGGTGAATATGAAAGTCCCCAACGGTGAGGATTACATTGAGTTTATGCTCTACGATCAGATTCCGGCACCTACCGCGCGGGGCTCACAACATCACATTTGCCTGGAAGTTGCCGATATCGACAAGGCATTGGCGGATCTGAAAAGTCGGCCAGCCAGCAGGAACTATACTCGTCCAATGGAAATCAAAACAGGTGTGAATCGCAAAAGGCAGTTGAATCTGTTTGACCCCGATGGGACACGCAGCGAACTGATGGAGGGTCATACGATTGATGGTAAGCCCACGGCATCTTCCAGTGCGCCTCCGCCACGATAAGGCCGGACGGGCATGCACGGGCATGCGGATGCATTTGCGCCGTATGCTAGATTGTAATTTGATGAAAAGTTTTTCTATTCAGAAATCCGGTATCTATGCAGCCGGTGTACTCGCGTCCATTTTCTTAGTCGGTGCGCAAACGCCGCCGTTGAAAGAAGCCCAAGGTATGCCGCACAGGGCAACCCCTGCGGACTATCAGGCTGCCGCTCAAGTTGGCACTGTCACCATTGCCGCAGAGTTTACCGGCCACTCAGTACCCACTATGCAGGGGCCGCTAACTACGGAAGATTATGTCATTGTGGAAACAGCTTTCTTTGGTCCTGCTGATGCCAAGTTAAAGCTCTCTTTTGATGATTTCTCTCTGCGAATCAATGGCAAGAAAGTTCCCTTGCCGGGTCAGCCTTATGGGGCGGTGCTCAGTTCGCTGAAGGATCCTGAATGGGAAGCAACAATTGTTGTGGAGAAGAAATCGAAGGGCGGAATGGGTACTGGCGGTGGAGGCGATAAAGGGGACTCTACTCCCGCTGCTCCTCCCAAGATGCCCATTGAAATGCGCAGGGCCATGGATCAACGGGTGAAGAAGTCAACAATGGCGGAGGGTGACCGTAGCCTTCCACAAGCTGGACTGATTTTCTTTCAATACCGCGGAAAAACTACAAGCATCCAAACGTTGGAACTGATCTATAACGGTCCGGCTGGGAAAACTTCCATAGCACTTTTACCTTAAATGTTATTGGGGAACGCGCGCGGGGGGCCACGCGCTTTCTAAATTTCGGAAACGAAACTTAGGCCTTGGGGGCGAATACACCAAGTGCTTTGAACTTCTCAGCGAGCAGGTAGCAAACTGTTACGCGGCTCTTTTCACGAACACCTTTCATCTTCACCATTACATCTTTAATTGCTGCGTCCAATTCTGCGTCTGACTTGGTCAATTGCAATTTTTTCTTCATGAAGCCATCGCGAATGCGCTTCAATTCAATGGGATCGCTAGCTGCTACCAGGGAAGAATCTTTGCTTTTAAGCGCAATTCCCAGGTGTCGCACAAGTCCAGCTACCGCACCGGCGTCTACCTTCGACGTGTACTTCGCGATGTTGATGCTATAGTCAACTTTCTTTACTGCTGCTACTGCTGCCACTTTCTTAACTGCTTTTACTGCTGTCTTCTTTGCTGTTGTTTTTTTAACTGCTGCCATAGAAATGGTTCATCCTTTTTTATGTCGAACATACTCCCAAAAATTGGGAGATTATGAGAATGATACCAAGTTTGCATAGTACTGGGGGTACAAATAGTGTCGGTGTGCTATTGCGGTACTCCAGCTAGTGTAAGGAAAGTAGCAATTGCTACCTGACCTGCCAGCAAACTGGACTTCTCCTCCACATCCACCCACTCATCCAAAGAATGCTGCCGTCCCCCTTTCCCGCGACCGATTGTGACGGCCGGAATCCCCATACTGATAGGAATATTGGAATCCGTACTGCTTATGGTGTAGCTGGGGGTTAGTCCAAAAGCATGCATTACCGCGGCAACTTTTTGAACGAACAGACTGTCTTTCGGAGTTTCGCCTGAGGGGCGATCACCAATTAGCTTAGCTTCAACCTTGATCAAGCCTTGCGCAGTTGACCGGGCTTTGTTCTCTTCCGCTGCTGCTTCAAAAAGCAGACCGTGAAAAGCATCTACGAGTTTATTCAATTCTTCCCGCGATTCTGAGCGCATGTCGATATCCATGGATACTTCAAACGGAATGGAATTCACGGAAGTGCCTCCGCTTAATACGCCAACGTTAAAAGTAGTCTTCGGTTTTTCAGGAACGCTGAGCTTCGCAAATTTCGTAATAGCGTTTCCCATCGCGTATGCCGGATTCACCAAACCGAATGCACCATAGCTGTGTCCCCCGGGTCCGGTGAATGTAACACGGTAACGTTTGCTGCCGGTTCCTGCGTTTGTGATTGGCCCCGGCTCCCCGCCATCGATCGAGATAAACTGCTTCACCTTATCCTTATATTTGCCTTTAGTGAGCAGGTATTTCACGCCGCGTAAATCTCCTTCCCCTTCCTCTCCTACGTTTCCGACAAAAAGGATGTCGCTTGCGGTCATAAACTTCGCGGCGTCAAGAGCGCGAATCGATGTCAGAAGTAAAGCTAAGCCTCGGGTGTCATCGCCAACCCCTGGTGCGGACAGCTTGTTGCCTTGCCGTTTTACTTTCACATCGGTTCCTTCCGGGAACACCGTATCCAAATGCGCTAATACTGCCAACATTGGAGCAGTGCCCTTTCCTTTGCGAAGCCCCATAACGTTGCCTTCGGCGTCCATTTCGACGTCGGACAATCCAAGCTTTCGCAACTTTTCGAGATAGGCCAAGGCGCGGACCTTTTCCTTAAAGGGTGGTGCCGGAATTTCTGTTAATTCGATTAATTCGTTCACAAATCGGGAATGATCGGCTTCCAGAAATGCTGTAGCAACCTTAAATTTGGGATCGTTTAACAGTTTTTGAATCAAATTGGCAGGGGATTGTGCGAAGGTGACAACCTGCAACAAAAGCATCAAAACAAATGATTTCATGTCATTTAGGCTACCAATACTACCAGACGCTTGCTACCACCCGGCAATCTTGCTATTCTGAATAAGTAAATAAACGATTAAGGTAAGACTGAAGGAGTATCGACTCTAGAATGGCACTGGCGACAGATTCAAAACAAGAAGTTGTACAGCAATACAAGATCCACAAAGACGATTGTGGGTCGCCAGAGGTGCAGGTGGCAATTCTCAGCCAGAGGATTCTCCAACTGCAGGACCACTTCAAGGCCAACAAGAAGGACCATAGTTCACGCCGAGGACTGCTTTTAATGGTGGCTCGACGCCGCCGTTTGCTCGACTACTTAAAGAGCCGCAGCCCAGAACGTTACAAAACCCTGATCACAAGCCTCGGGATCCGCCGGTAAGCGTAAGCGCTACTAGCTACAAACTCTCTGTCTCCTTGATCCCAAAGAGAGGTTCAAGGATCGAATGCATTCCGTTGAAATTGATGTATTTGGTGTTTCAGTCACCATTGAAACTGGAAAATTAGCCAAGCAGGCAAATGGCTCCGTTGTTGTTAAATCAGGCGAATCTGTCGTCCTGGTTTCTGCTTGTGCCAACACAAAGCCCAAAGAAAACGCGGACTTCTTTCCGCTCACTGTAGACTACCGCGAATATACATATTCCGCCGGGAGATACCCCGGTGGATTTATTAAGCGCGAAGGTCGGCCTTCTGAAAAGGAAGTCCTCACCAGCCGCCTGATTGATCGTCCCATCCGCCCATTATTCCCTGAAGGTTTTTCACACGAAACTCAAGTGATTGCCATGGTGCTTTCGGCTGATCCGCTGGGTGATCCCAGTCCTTTAGCCATCATCGGCACAGCCGCTGCGTTGGCCATTTCCGATATTCCTTTTCATCACCTTCTTGCTGGCGTTCGCGTCGGCAAAGTGAAAGGGGAACTGATCGCGTTCCCTACCTATATTCAATCGAAAGAAGCCACTTTGGTCATCACTGTTGCCGGCACCGAAGGCGGCATTGTGATGGTGGAAGCTGGCGCTAAGCACGCAACGGAAGCCGATGTTGTGGAAGCCATTGATTTCGGTCACAAATGCTGCAAAAAAATCATCGGTGCCATTCAGGACTTAGTCGCTAAGTGCGGTAAGACCAAGTGGGTTTACACTCCTGCGGTTGTGAACACGGACCTGGCTTCCAAGATTGAAAAGCTGGTTGGCGCGGATCTTACGGACGCTTTGAACACCAAGAAGTATCCTAAACTGGAAAGCTACGCCAAGGTTGCCACCTGCAAAGACAAGGTTAAGGCCATGGCTACGGAGCTGTTCCCGGAAGATGCATCCAAGGTGAAAGAAGCCACCAAGTTGCTGGATGCGCTTAAGGAAAAGATTTTCCGCGAAGAAATGCTCGACAATCGCCGCCGTCCTGATGGTCGGGCGTTCGACGAAATCCGCAACATTACCTGCGAAGTAGGTTTCCTGCCTCGTACTCATGGTTCGGCACTGTTTACCCGCGGTGAAACCCAGGCTTTGGTTACCACAACGCTCGGCACCAAAGATGATGAACAGCGCATTGAACTGCTGGATCCTACCGAAACTTCTAAGCGCTTCATGCTGCACTACAACTTCCCACCATTCTCGGTTGGTGAAGTAGGCTTCATGCGTGGTGCTGGCCGTCGCGAAATTGGCCACGGTATTTTGGGCGAACGGTCGCTGGCTGCTGTTATGCCTACCGACAAAGAGTTCCCCTACACGGTTCGTATTGTTTCGGACATTTTGGAATCGAACGGTTCCAGTTCCATGGCTTCTATCTGCGGCGGCACGCTGTCGATGATGGATGCTGGTGTGCCCATCAAACGGCCCATCGCCGGTATCGCCATGGGTTTGGTGAAGGAAGGCGATAAGTACGCCATTCTCACCGACATCGCTGGCGCTGAAGATCATTACGGCGATATGGATTTCAAAGTAGCTGGTTCCACCGAAGGCATCACTGGCCTCCAAATGGACATTAAGGTTCCGAACGTAACCAGCGACCTGATGAAGGAAGCTTTGGAACAGGCTCGCCGCGCACGTCTTTCAATTCTTGCAACGATGATGTCTACATTGGCAGAGTCCCGCAAGGAACTTTCGCTGTATGCTCCTCGTATCCACACCCTCACAATTCCAACCGACAAGATCAGGGAACTGATCGGACCTGGTGGCAAAGTGATCCGTGGCATTGTGGAACAGACTGGCGTGAAGATCGACGTATCAGACGACGGTACTGTGAACATTTTCGCTACCGACGGCGAATCAGCCAAGAAGGCCATTCAGATGGTCACCAACATTTGCGCCGTTGCCGAACCCGGCAAGACGTACTTGGGTACGGTGGTGCGCATTGTGGACTTCGGCGCGTTCGTGGAAATCTTCCCTGGCACTGATGGCTTGCTGCATATCAGCGAAATTTCAGAAGCCCGTGTGAAGAATGTACGCGATGAGTTGAACGAAGGCGACCAGATCATGGTTAAGGTTCTGGCACTGGAAGGCAACAAAATCAAGTTAAGCCGCCGGGCTGTTTTGAAAGAGCAGCGCGACAAAATGGGCAAGAGCGAAGAATAGCTGGTTGTTAAAGCTGATAGAAAAAGGGAGCGCTTCGGCGCTCCTTTTTTTTATCTATTTAGTATCGAACAGGATGCCTTCATAAATTGTTGTGAAGGGAATTTCCACTGGCACCGATACTAATTGCAACTTCGACTCCAAGCCATGAAGATCGCTGATCCGCCATCCACCATCGCTTAGTTTGACGTGATACTCGACAAACGGCGCATTCTGATGGATTGCCACGTACTCTTCCAGTGAATCAATTTCGCGGTACATCTGAAACTTGGTACCTCGGTCGTAATCCATGGTGCGCGGTGAGAGAATCTCTACCAATGCTTTAGGGTTGGACAAAGCGCTGGGATCGGTATCCCAAAACTTTGGTTTTCCGCAAAAGATAACCATGTCCGGGTATGTATACAAGCCTGTCCTGGAAGTAGCTACTCTTGTACCTTGAAAATGAATTTCGCAACCACTTGCCTTCAATGAAGGCCGAATTGCTCCTAGAAATTGAACACCTATCTGCTGGTGACGAAAGCTGGCAGCTTCAACCTCAAAGATCTCTCCATCCAGGAATTCATGCAAAGATTTGGAGGTCTCCTCCATTTTGAGATACTCCTGCAACGATATTCGCGGTTGAGCAAAACTTGCCATGATGCTTTGATTATAGCGTGCACTTAGAACTTCGTTACCTCAGTGAACTTGAATCGATCCACCTTCATTGCTGGTACCGCCATATCGAAAATCTCCTCTCCGGAAGCACGTACCGTTGGCCCCAGCATCACCACGTTGTTCAGCATCTCAACCACGCTTTGATTGAATCGGAAGTTGCGCACTCCGCAAACCAGCTTGCCATCTTCAATCAAAAACGTCCCGTCGCGAGTCATGCCGGTCATGATCTTGTCAAATTGCTCCACCTCGCGGATGTACCAAAGCCTGGTCACCAGCAGGCCACGTCCGGTGGAACGAATCATATCGTCAATCGACTTATCCCCGCCGTGGATGACAATGTTCGCAACCGCTTCGCCGGATTCATTGGGCAGCGGCAGACCATGGCCGGTCTGCTCTCCGCCATTTTGTAACGCACTTGACCGGCTTCGCGCCACTTGGCGAGGCACGCCGCGATCTACCAGCATCAGTTTCTGACGGGGCATGCCTTCTCCGTCAAAAGGCGCACCTGCTTGCAATGGATGAAAGCAATCATCGGTGATGGTGATATTTTCTCCAAACAACTGCTTCCCTAAGCGTCCGCCCAGGAAGCTGCGTCCTTCTATGATTGCCGCTGCCGAGAAGTCGCCGAAGATTTGACCTACTAAATCGAGTACCGCCGCCGGCTCCAGGATCACCGTGTATGCGCCTGGTTCAACTTGGCGAGGAGCAGCCGAGCTTCGCGCTTTTTCCATTGCCTGCTGGGCCAAACTGGCTGTATCCAGTTCCCGCAAATTGACGGCTGAAGCCTTGGCCCACCCTGAGCTATCGTGCGCGGTGGTTGTAATGGAGAAGCGCGACATGGTTTCCGCATACTCCAAAAACACGCCGTTTGTGTTCAACAGAAACTCACGCGATAGATCAGTGGAAAGAATTCCTGCGGCCGATTGACCTGCACTTTCCACCAATTGAATTGCTTCGGCGACGGCCTTGGCACGAGTTGTTGGGGAGCTTGCAGCGGTTTCTTCAGACCATCGAGCGGCGCTGTGAACCGGCACTGGATCCGCAAGCGCCGGTAACTTTTCATCCGGTTCGCTGGATCTCGCCAGTGCCACCGCCTGTGCGGTAACAGATCGAATGGACGCTTCATCAAACCTGTTCGTCGACGCCCGCGCTGTCCGTTGATCCACCACCACGCGAATGGAATAATGTCCGGATTGCGCCATCACGTTTTGGTGAATTCCGTTGTTCGCAAATCGCGTCAATGCTGACGATGTGTCGGCCAAAATCAATTCCACATCGCGCACCCCTAATGATCGGGCTGCGGCTTGCGCGATAGCTAAACAATTCTTAGGGTCTATCATGCCTGATACCCGCTTCCAACTTTAATGCCGCCGAAACGCGATGGGCTGGCTCCGTGCCCGGTGCCCATAACCTGCTCTGGTTGCCCTTTGCCGCAATTCGGTACTCCCCAAAGCGTCCAATGTTTGCGATCGGCAATTGCTTGGCAGGCGTTCCAAAAGTTGGTGGAGATTCCACTATAGGTGGGGTTCTTCAACATGCGCCCCCGCTTGCCATTCTTGAACTCCCAGGCAATCTCACAACCGAATTGAAAGTTGTATCGTTTGTCGTCAATGGACCAACTCTTATTCGTTTCCATGTAAATGCCGTGAGGGACATCGAAAACCTGCTCCAAACTCTGCGCGCCTGGCAGTAGGCTGACGTTGGTCATGCGGATCAGCGGCAGCCGGTCCCAACCTTTCGCGCGCATGGTGCCGTTGGAACGCGTGTCACCAACAACCGCAGCGGTTTCGCGTGAAGTCATGTAACCAGTGAATAGGCCATTGCTGATGATGGGTGTGGATTGTGCCGGAACTCCTTCATCATCAAAAGCGAACGTACCCAGACCTGGACCATGCTGAAGCGTTGCGTCGCACACCACATTCACGATGTCTGAACCGTAGCGAAGCTTTCGCAACTTGTCGAGGGTTAGAAAGCTCATGCCGGCATAATTCGCCTCTGAACCCAGCACCCGATCCAGCTCAATTGGATGCCCGATGGATTCATGAATTTGCAGGGCCAGTTGACTGGAATCAAGGATGAGTGAAAACTCTCCAGAGGGGCACTGGTCGGCCTTGTGAAGTGCCACGGCCTCTTCGGCAATTCGCGGAGCGTGCTTCAGCAATTCCAATTCGTCCACCAATTCATAGCCTTTCAACTGATACTGCCCGCCAAAGGAATTTGGGAACGATCGTTTTTGAATTTCGTCCCCGGCGAAACTATGGGCCGCGAACCCTGCACCAGTGGACGTCTTTGTCTGGTCGATCAGGCTTCCAATGGAGGACGCGAATACTTGGCGGGTTCGATCAAACATCAGCGATCCTTCCGCCAAAGTCACCCCAGCGTTGTGCCGCAATTCGGCATCAATCGCCATCAGGAGTTGAATGTTCGCTTCGACGGTGGTTAGAAACGGATCGGCCGCACACGGAGCAATCCACGTTTCCACAAATTTACCCTCGGGGGCAAGCACTGCTTTTTCCTTGCGAGCCATACCGCTGGCCACAGCAATTTCCTTGGCCAGATTTGCTGCCGCTGCCAGACCATCCCGGTTTAATCGATCTGTTGCGGCAAATCCCCAACTTCCATTGATCAGTACTCGAACGCCCACTCCCATTGATTCCGCAGCAGCAACTTGGGACACTCGGCCATTTCTGGTAGCAACTGCACGGTCTTTGGTTTCCACTACCCGGACGTCGGCATATTCCACTTCCGGGCCAAGTGCAAAATCTAGAGCCTCGAGGGCAATTTGCTTCATCTCACTATTGTGAAAGAATTGGAGATAGGATGGCACTGTTACTTCTAATGTTTGGATGGCTTTTTTCCGATCCACTCGCGGTGGGAACCGCGGCCCCTGACTTTACTACTGTTGATCAGGACGGCCAAACCGTTTCGCTTTCAAAGCTAAAAGGAAAAAATGTAGTACTGGTGTTCTATCCAGGGGATGACACTGCAGTTTGCACCAAACAGCTATGCGAGATTCGCGACAACTGGAAAGCATTTCAAGGCAAGGACGTGGTGGTGTTTGGGATCAACGGGCAGAAGGCTTCCTCGCATCAGGAATTTAAGAAGAAGTATAATTTTCCATTCCCGCTTCTTGTGGACGACAAACAGAAAGTTTGCGAAATGTACAATACCAATGGATTAATTGTGAAGCGGACCGTGTATTTGATTGGGAAAGACGGGAAAGTGAAATTCGGACAACGCGGCAAACCCGGACCTAAAGAAGTATTGGCCGCAGCGCAATAAAGTGGTGAGGGTGCAAATAGACTCTCACCACTTGATGAACGCTTACTTCTTAACGAGTCGTGCGCAAGCGCCTTCTGAACCGGAAATGTCGATGGCCTTTGCGCCCTCCAAAATCTCCGCTATCCTGCCATCCGCACCAATCACGAAAGTAGTCCGATTAGCCACTCCCGACTTTGGATTCAAAACACCATAAGCCATGGAAGTGCTGCGCATCATGTCGCTCAACATAGGGAATTCCGCGCCTAATTCTTTAGCCCAATGGGAAAGAGTAGGTTGGCTATCTGTGGACGCTCCGAATACTTTAACCTGCATACCGGTGAACTTAGCAATGTTTGCCTGGTATCCGGTCATCTCCTTGGTGCATCCACCTGTGAAGGCAGCAGGGAAGAATGCGAGCACAACAGGGTTCTTGCCCGCAAAGGTGGAAAGCTTGTAGGCTTTTCCATCGGATCCTTTTAGATCGAAGTCAGGAGCTTCGTCCCCAACTTTCAAATGGGTGGGTTCCGGCTGGGCGAATGCAAAGCAGGCAGCTAACGATAATAGAAGGATAGTTTTCATAGTTTAGACCTCGATTGTGAGGCTAGCATTGGAGGCCAGTGTTTGTCTAGCGGACGATGATTGAATGATTGAATAGTATACACTTGAACGGGTTATCTATGAAAGTCTCAAAATGGGGAAATCGTTTGGCGATTCGTCTGCTTGGCGCGGTCGTAAAAGCACTTAATCTAAAGGCGGGCGATCAAGTTGAGGTTGGCCCTGAATCCGAGAAGGCCATTGAACGAATACGCCGATTGCAGCGGCCGTTGGCTACCGGATTCAAATTTGACCGGTTGGATGCGAATCAAAGGTAATGTTTTTTCGATACCAATGTAGTGATTCTTTGATGATTAGCAGCAGTGCTTCAAGGGTGAGACTGAAGTTCTGAGAAGGTCGCCAATGGCTTGCGGTATCCAGATTATCGAGGCATGCAACTGCGGTTTCCGGTTTCATGGGTGCCCCTTAGCTTGTATCATCCACCAAGCGCAACACGGCATCGCGCACAGACAAACAGGAATTTCATCCTTACTGGCGTTCTTTATTTCATCGTCTCGACTGCCCCAACAGCAGCCTGCTGTAAAAGCTCACATTCACGGTTATCAGTCGTGTTTGCAATTCAGATTCGATTCAGAACGCCAGCGGAATTAATCGCCTCGAGGACTCAATGTTTTGGGAAGTTAAGTTGCTGGCCAGCAATTTGTCTTCCTGAATAAAGAGTCTCACTGGTTTTGAAAGCGCAGCCCAACTAGTTTTTGCAAGGGGATGAAAAGAGGGCAGATTGAGCTGAGCATATGTCGTGATCCACTTTCCTGATTGCAAAAAGCGAACTATTCGGTCGGACGAAATCCAGCCTCGGCCAATATCCTTAGCTTTTGAAACGTCGTCAGCCGGATGCGGTGATCAAACACAGCAAACCCACTAGCCTCAATTTTCTGAAATAAGCGCCAATAAATTTCAATCAACGCCCACATGGAACGGCGGCTTTTGTTATCTACCATCCCGATTAACGGACGGGCCTCATTGTAGTAGGCTCGTGCGTGATTCGCTTCGTGACCTAATGTCTGCACCCAGCCAGTGCTTTTCTCAATTTTCCTAGAATCGGCTCCGAACTTCTGCAAGTCTTCCAACGGAATATAGCGTCGGCCCAGTTCAAAATCCTCACGAACATCGCGGATAATATTGGTCAATTGAAACGCCACGCCGCATTTCTCCGCCAACACTAACGCTTGTGGATCCGTAAAACCGAAGATGTGCACTATGCACAGCCCCACCACGGAAGCCACCTGGTAGCAGTAACGATACAGTTCGTCGAATGTCTCAATTTTGCGCGGCATCAGGTCACTGGAAACGCCGTCAATCATGTGGTGAAAGTATTCGTGGGGAATCCGATAGCGAATAACAGTATCGTGGAATGCCGGCCAGACTGGATGATCGTTGAATTTACCATTCAGCGCTGCTGCCATGTCGGTGCGCCATTGCTGCATGGTTTGGGGAGTTGTACCGCCCTCCACGTCGTCGCTCAAATCATCGCAATAGCGCATGAATGCATACAAAGCACACATGGCATTTCGTTGGGGCTTTTCAAGTAACAGAAAAGCGTAGTAAAAGTTCTTGGCACGTTGACGGGCGATTCGTCTGGAATATTTGTACGACGCTTCCAGGCTTGTCATGCCGCACGCTGAAACGCCACTTCGGCCAACGCCTTCAGCAGAATTCCAACACGCTCCACTTTGGAAATTTTCGGCCTGGTGGCCAGCACGTTATATCCCTGACTTTCAATCTTGTCCAGAATGAAAATGCCTCCACGACTGAACAAGGTCAGGTCAATAGACAATCTACGATCCACCATGCGCGTTAAAGGTAACCCATCCTCAAACAACTTTCGGGCCACCGCTACACATTCGCTCATCACGTTTTGAAAACGGTCATCGAATTTCAATGCGAAAAGATCCTGTTCTTTGTAGCCGTACTTTTCCATTACACTGGCAGGAATATAGACGCGATCTTTCTGCAGATCAACGGTGACGTCCTGCCAGAAATTCGCCAATTGCAGAGCAGTGCAAGTTGCGTCGGAAAGAAGATTGCGTTCCACGCCGCTATAACCGCAAAGGCCAAGCACTAGCCGACCCACAGGATTGGCCGAATACTTACAGTAGCGAAACAACTGATCCCAATCCTGATAGCGGGGAACAACCTGATCCTGTTCAAAGGCAGTGATCAAATCGTGAAACAACGACGGTTCCAAATCGTGCCGCTGTAAAGTTGGACCCAAAGCAACGAACACTGGATGGCGCGATTGGCCTGCGCACATTGCTTCAAACTCTGTGCGCCACCATTTCAAAAGTCGCAGGCACTCGGCCTTATCGGGAATCTCGTCACCTAAGTCATCAGCCCAGCGACAGAATCCATAGACGTTGTAGAAATCCTGATGCAATCGCTTGGGCAGCAGAAAGCTAACAACATGGAAATTTTCGTAGTGGTGATTAGCCAGCCAGTGAGTGTAGTTTAGGGATTCTTCCACACTCCACACGCGACCCATGGCTTGTGGGTTGCGAATGAAATCTTTGGGCTCAAGCACGGGTTTAAGGAATAATCGCCGTCTTCATGTGCCCGTTATGGCTCATGAGGTATTTCATTACTTCCAGCAGGTTTGTCAGCGGCTCTTCCCGATTGACAAAATCACGTGCTGTGATGTGGCCACGACTAACGGCGTCCAGAGCTTTGCGAATATGGTGCGGCGTGTGATGGAAGCTGGCTTTGCAGGTAATTTCGCTATAGTGCAGCAAGCTGGTTTCTAAATCCACACGGCTATCGTTCGGGCATCCGCCAAAGAAATTCACTGTGCCTCCGCGACGCAACATGTGGACTGCTTGATCCCAAGTATCGGGCTTGCCTACAGCTTCAATGGCTACGTCAGCACCACGCCCGTCAGTCAATGCCCGAACAGCACCAACGATGTCGGTTGTGTCAGCGGTGGAAACTGCTTCAGAGGCACCCATGCGCATGGCACGATCCAACTGGCCTTGCCTTCGTCCAATAGCAATTACCCGCGCTCCATAAACTGCTGTTGCCAGGCGGACGAACATCAAGCCGATGGGGCCGAGTCCGATCACGGCAATATTATCGCCGGGCTTCACACCTGTTTCATCCAACCCGCGGATGACGCAAGCCAAGGGCTCAATCAACGCCGCATCCTGATAAGTGAGGTGGGCGGGGATTTCGTAAAGATTGTAATTGACGATTCTTCCAGGAATGCGGATAAATTCGGCGTAAGCTCCGTTATTGAATAACAGGTCTTCGCACAAATTTTCCAGATTCCGTTTGCAATAGAAACACTGTTTGCAGGGGGCCGAATTTGCCGCAACCACACGTTGCCCAATTTTGAATTTGGTTACCGCCTGACCAACTGCCACAATATCGCCGGCTAGTTCATGACCAAACAGCGCTGGAGGTACAATCATCCGCGCATGATAGCCACGGCGAAATACCTTAACGTCGGTCCCACAAGTTAACGCGGCCTTTACTTGAACCAGAATATCTTCTGGCCCCATGGACGGTAGCGGAACCGATTCAACTCTTATCTGTTCCTTACCGTAAAGGACGGCAGCCCTCATTTCCTTCATCACTGTGGATCACCAGCTCGTAAGCGCATGTTTCCTTTTTTGCCCTTGACTACTTCAAAGAATCTTTTAAACACACGTACCATTCAGTTCTAGAACCTCAGTACCTTGCAGTTGTGGGCAAACTACAATTTTCAAGGATTTGGAGCCAGGATGCAATGCCATATTAAAACCTTTCATGATGGAATCAAGCGGCACCCGGTGGCTAACCAGCTGATGAACTGGCAATTTACCGCTAAAAACAAGGTCTGCGGACTCTTTTTGCAGATCTACTGACGCACTATATGCCCCAAATAAAACTCGTTCCCCAACGCAGATATCGGCCCCCGATACCTCAATTCGCTCTTTATGGGAGGTCTGAGCGAACAGACAAATCTTTGCCCCTGGGCGAGAGCAGCCAACGGCTTGCTCTACAACTCCAGGTGCGGAGGTGGCTACGAATACCAGATCTGCTCCGCGGCCATCGGTCATTTCCTGGATTAAACTTTTAACATCAGAAGCTCTGGGGTCCCAGCAATGTTCTGCTCCAAACTGCCGCGAAAGTGTCCTACGTGCATCCATGGTGTCAGTCGCAACAGTCCGAATGCCCTTGTGTTTCAAAATCATAGTGAATAACATGCCGATGGGACCCTGGCCAATTACAACCGCCAAATCATCGGGTCTGGGTTCAGCCATAGTAACAGCCTTCAGGCAAGTATTCACCGGTTCAACAAAGCTAGCAGAATCGAAACTAACACCGTCGGGAATTTTTTCCACGCCGTTTTCTACAATCCAATCCATAACGCGAACATATTGCGAGAATCCGCCACCGGCCGGTTCAAAACCAGCAGTGATGCCTACCTTCTTATATACGAGGCATTGGGCATAAAGATTTCGTTGACAGTAAAAACATTTCTTACAAGGAATGTGGTGGAAGGCAATTACCCCGTCGCCGGGCTTGAACTTCGTTACACCTTCGCCGACGGCAGCCACTATTCCGGCAGTTTCATGGCCGTAAATCCGGGGAGGAGCCAATAGCCCGTACTCGATTTTTTTTAAGTCAGTGTGGCAGATTCCGCAGGATTCCACTTTTACTAAGATTTCGCCGGCATCCAGTTGTGGAGTGGCAAGTTCTTCTATTAAGACCTGTTGATTACCACGATACACAGCAGCTCGCATTGTGGATGGGATGTTAGAATTCACAGTCGGCAAGGAAGTCCCCTAAAATTTTGGCCGTCGCGTTACCCCTCATTGCCATGATAATTAGATTAGGCAAACCCCTAAAAGGTGACAACAATCCGCGAACGGCTATCTTTTTTCTGTCAAATCGGCCCTGGGCGTCTCTGCAAGCGTTAAAATTGATCGAAAAATCTTCAAGCGCAATGTCGCTCACCACTCGGATGCAATAAAAAGGCAAATTATTCTGTTCGGCAGCCTCTGCCACAGCCGCTGCTTCCATCTCCACCACTTGAGCCCCAAGCACATGCAGCTCATTTTTCTCCGCCGCAGTGCCAACAAAACTGTCCTGAGAAATTAATCGGCCTTTCAAAAATGGTTTTGTGGATCGCGGCACTAGCGCCTCAAACTGTTTTTGGCCGGCATATACCAAGTTTGCGGCAAACACATCACCTACGGAAAAATGCGGATGCAACGCACCACACCAACCAGTGCTTAACAATGCTGCAATGGGCTCGCCTGATTCCAGTCCGGACTTCACAGCTTCGGCGGCCAGCTTTGGTCCCGGTCCGTTTGCTGCCATCAACCAACGATTCGGCCCAATGGATGCTGAACACGCGAATTGTATCGGCCACTTTTCAACACGCACATTGTGCGCATGGCGCAACAAACCGCTAAATTCCATCCGTTCCGCCGCAATTGCCAGTAACGTCAACAGTACCCATTCCCTTGAAACCAATCTACAGCCCGCTTCAATGCCGCATCCACACTGGTCGGCTTATATCCCAAATCCCGCTCAGCCTTTGCTGAAGTAACCCACATTTTCTTCCGCGCCATTTTAACTGCTTCCAGCGGAACTCGAGGTGGCTTGCCACTTACTTCCGCCCACCCGGTGCTGAACAATGCTGCGACATACGCTGCCGCATATGGGATTTGTATTTTCGGCGCAGCCCGATTGCACTGCTTCCCAACTCGTTCCAAAATTTGTTGCAGGTTTAAGTTCTCGCATCCCAAAATATAGCGCTCGCCCGGCTTGCCATTTTCGTAGGCCAGCAAGTGACCTTCGGCCACGTTGCGCACATCCACAAGATTTAGTCCGGTGTCCATATAAGCCGGCATGCGGCCACACAGGAAATCCACAATGGTTTTGCCTGTGGGAGTTGGCTTCGAATCCTGCTCGCCTACTGGCGCTGTGGGATTCACTATAACCACTGGAAAATTTTCCTGGGCAAATTTCAGGGCTTCCATTTCGGCCAGAAACTTTGATCGCTTATAGTGACCTGTCATCGATTCCAACTCCACCGTCGAATCCTCATCCGCCAATTTTCCATCCTGGAAACCAATGCAACCTACAGTGGAGGTGTAAACAACCCTTTCCACTCCAGCATGGCGGGCAGCCTCCAAAAGATTTCTGGTTCCCTCTACATTCGCCTGGTACATCCGCTTTGGATGTTTGCTCCACAAACGGTAGTCAGCGGCCACGTGAAATACTCCACTGCAACCAGCAACCGCCCTTTCCAGCGATGCGCTGTCCAGTAAATCGCCATCCACGCGTTCCGCATCCAGTTCCCGCAGGTGGCTGGTTGGACGAACAAGTGCCCGCACGCGCCAACCTTTTTCCATCAATAGACTCGCAACATGCCAACCTATAAATCCAGAGGCTCCGGTAACGAGGGTGGGCTTCACAGGCCTTATTTTTCAGCCTGTGATTTTAAAAATTCAGCCAACGCCAGCAACGGAAACGAATCGCGATACATGTGGTAGCTCAAGTAAAATACTTTCGGAAAACCAGTTCCAGTGGCATGCGTTTCGTCCCAGCCACCGTCGGCGCGCTGCGTTGCTTTAAGATGTTCAATGCCGCGCATTAAGCTTTCAGAAGTAGTGTCCCCGCCTGCAAGCAATCCCAAAATGCCCCATGCTGTTTGCGAAGGCGTACTGGGGCCGGCAACAAACTTATTGTTGTTGTAACTGGCGCAACTTTCTCCCCAGCCGCCATCGGCATTCTGGATGCAGCGCAGCCATTCCCCACCTCGCAGCACTTCAACTTCGCGATCGCTTTCGCCGGCGGCTTTCAATCCACGCAAGGCAAGAAAGGTTCCGTATACATAATCCACGCCCCAACGTCCGTACCAACTTCCATCGGATTCTTGGGTCCTGATTAGGAAGTCGCGGCCTTTGCGAATCGCGGGGTGCGAGGGACTCACGCCATGTGCTACCAAAGCTTCCAATACGCGACCTGTGATATCGGGGCACGAAGGGTCCAGCATCGCGTTGTGATCGGCGAATGGGACATCGCTTAGGAACTGCCAATTGTTATCCACGTCGAATGCAGCAAAGCCACCATCGGATCCCTGCATTTCCAGAATCCAGGCAACGGCTCGGCGAATGGAAGCTTGTTGTGCCGGAAGCTTCGTTCCTTGCACCTGCTTCAATGCCAGCAACACCATGGCGGTGTCGTCGATATCCGGGTAAAACTCGTTGGCGAATTCAAAGTACCAGCCACTGGGTTCCAGCTTGGGGCGCTTCACGCTCCAATCCCCTTTGCGGCGCACTTCCTTGGTTAATAGCCAATCGGCGGACCGAGCCAACGAAGCTGCCGGTGCCATGCCCGATTCGCCCAATGCATGGGTGGCAATGGCTGTATCCCAAACTACGGAAAAGCAGGGCTGCATGAAAAACTCGCCGTTGCTGTTTACCATCAAATTATTAAATTGCTTCTCCGCTTCCATTCGGTGGGTGTTCGAGGGAGCATAACCCAGAACATCCATCATCATGATGGCGTACTGCATGGATGGGTAAATGGCTGCCAAGCCGTCGGAAAATTGGGTTCGTTCCAACACCCACTTTTCAATGCGGCGGATGGCCAGTTGACGAAGTTTGCTGCTTCCGTAGCGCTCCCAAACTTTCAGCACCTTGTCCACAGCTAGAAAGAACGATCGGGTGGAGGTTGGCTTTGCCGCACCAGCCAGACGCAAATCTCCGCCTGGTATGAACAGCTCCTCTAAATTGAATCCTGCCGGCACAGGTCGCGATGGGTTCATGGCATGCACTACTGCCAATGGCAGAACAATGGCCCGCGTCCAGGAAGACATCTGGTAAATGAAATTTCCCAGCAGAATCATTTCCGGCGGAATTGAGGGTGTATGTTCGCGCGGGAACAGATTGAACAAACTCAAATTGATTTTGACGTAACTATTGGCAGCCTGCATACCGCCCATTGCCAGAATGCAGTTGCGAGCAGCGGACAGGCGAGGATCATCGAATGCTATCCCTGCAAGCTTCAACGCAAAATAAGCCTTGATGGAAGCGCTGATTTCTGAAGGGCCATGCGGATAAATGTTGAACCCGCCGTCCGGCAATTGGCGCTTCAAAATGGATTCCGTTGCAGCAGCTATCAGCGGCTTGGTTGGGGGATTCCACACGCCATTCACAGGCGAATGGGACCACAGCTGCATCAGAATGTAATCGCTTTCCAGCGTGGAATCGGCGGTTAAATGTCCCCACCAATAACCCTGCTCATGCTGTTTTGCCAACAAATAATCCGCAGCTCGGCGAGCGGTTGCCGCCGCATCGGCCACTATTGCATCGGCTATATGCAGACCTGGGCTCATAAGGGATTAGGCTGACACCTGAATTTGTGTAAGTTCCGCCGGCAAGGAAAAGCGCACGTCCTCTTCTTTAATCTCGATTTCTTCCAGCTTGCCAAACCCATTCATACGTAAGAATGCAATCAACTGTTCCACCAAGTGTTCCGGGGCGGATGCTCCAGCGGTAATCGCAACGCTCTTCACATTTTCAAGCCATTCCAGCCGCACATCCGATTCGTCGTCCACAAGATAGGAAGCAACACCGGAACGTTGGCAAACTTCAACTAGGCGAAGAGAATTGGAACTGTTTTTGGAACCCACAACCAAAAGCAAATCAGTCATAGGGGCAACTGCTTTCACTGCGATTTGACGGTTTTCCGTGGCGTAACAAATATCCTGTGATTTTGGCCCTTTGATTTTGGGGAACTTTTCGCGAAGACGATTCACAATGTCCGTTGTCTCATCCAGGCTAAGTGTTGTTTGCGTGAGGAAGGCAACCTTATCAGGATTACTGACCGTCAACTTATCCACGTCTTCAACTGTAGACACAAGCACCATATGCTCTGGTGCTTCCCCAAGAGTGCCCACTACTTCGTCGTGATTTTCGTGTCCAATCAAAACAATTGTGTGGTCCTGCTTGGCGAACTTCACAGCTTCCAAGTGCACCTTGGTGACCAGCGGACAGGTTGCATCAATTACTTTCAGTCCACGTTGCTCCGCTTCGATTCTTACCGCTGGAGCAACACCATGCGCACTGAAAATAACGCGGGCTCCAGGAGGTGCTTCGGTAAGTTCTTCTACGAAAATTGCTCCAGCTTCCTTCAGTTCTTCCACCACGTGGCGGTTGTGGACAATTTCTTTGCGGACGTAAATGGGCGCGCCGTACAGGTCCAATGCGATTTTCACCACATCAATTGCGCGAACAACGCCGGCACAAAAACCGCGGGGCGTCAGCAGAATAATTTTTCGTTCAGAAGTGTCTGGACGCGCAGGACTCAGTTGTGGCATAAGAAGTTAACATTATAGCAACCCTGAATGAATCCTGGGAACGGAGGCACCTTATGATTACTCCTGGATATTACGCCATCTTACAGCCACACAAAGACTTAGAGCTGATGATAGCCGTAGTGGATGGACAAGTGACTCGGATTTGTTACATCCGCAACAAGACGCAGCAAGTGGAGCAGTTGGAAACGGAAAGGCCCGCCATCCAATGGAAGGAAAGCCCCAAGGAAAATACCATTCGTTTGGCTTCGTTTCAAATTATCGAGTTTTTCAAGAAGAAGCGGAAAACGTTTGACCTACCACTGGAACAAATTGGGACTGATTTCCAGAAGCTTGTCTGGGCCGGACTGATGAAAGTTCCCTTTGGCGATCTTCTTAGTTATGGGGATTTAGCTATTTTCGTTGACAAGCCAAGGGCCGCCCGTGCCGTTGGTACTGCCATGAGCCTTTGCGAACATTTGATTGCTGTCCCCTGCCATAGGGTGATTTCTGGAGATGGATCCATTGGCGGGTTTGGCGACGCTTTACACGTGAAGCGTATTCTTCTTCAAATTGAGGGCCACAAATTTTAAGAGATCTTCAGGCTGATCAACTTCCAATTCCACATCCAGCCAATATAAAGGTATGCGTGTGACCACTTCCTTCCAACTGGCTGGCAGGTTCAGAAAGTCCTTCTGCGTTGTGATTAACAATTCTGCCTTTTCGTTCACAGCCTGCTCTTCTAAGCGTTGCAGCTCCTTCGGCTTGTAATGGTGGTGATCTCCGAACGTCCAGCGGTAAACTATGTTCGCTTGCAACTGCTCCAGCGTTTTCCAAAAAGATGCAGGATTCCCTAAGCCGCAAAATGCAGCAACGCGCTTCCCTGCGATTTGATCAAGGGTGATTGTTTCAGATGACGAAGCTTCAACCAAGGCAAGTGGGATCACACGCGACTGGAATACTGGAGCTGTTTTGTTCCACTGTCGGAGCTTGGTTATTAACCCGCGATACTGCCGGGCTTCAGCGCAACGCGTGAGTACGATTACTGATGCCCGGCTTAAACTTTCAGGCCATTCGCGCAATCGAGTCAACGGAAACGGATCCAGCATATCTATTAAGACAACATCGACACTTCGCGCAAGCTGCGTGTGTTGAAACCCATCGTCCAGCAACATTACGGAGGTTTGAAACTGTTCAACCAAGGCTTTTGCTGCTTCCCACCGATTGGCCGAAATTCCGACTGGACCTAATGCGCTACGAATCAGCATCTGCGCTTCTTCCCCAGTGTGGGCCACCGAACAGTAGCTTCCAGGGCCGAATACGGAAACCTTCTCCGCGCTCTTACGCCGGTACCCGCGAGTCAGAAAGGCAGGAGTTTCACCACGCTCGCGAAGTCTTGCGGCAAGCCACAAAACAAAGGGAGTCTTCCCAGAACCGCCCATCCCTAGCCCACCAATGCTAATGACTGGGGCTGCCGCTTGTTTAGCGTGGCGGGCCTTTCGTTCAATATTCCAATGCGAAATTGTTCGCCAAATCATTACGAGCGGAAGCAATAGAATCCGCTGCCACAATGAAGGACATCGTTCTGGAACGGCAAGGTCGAAGTGCTGCTGCAGCACTTCCAAAATCCTGTTTGTTGCGCCGCGCCGCGCTGTGGCCAACTGTTCAGCTTGCTTGCCAACGCCCTTACGGCGCTGCTTGTCCTTCAATAGTTTCGCAACAGAAGGGCCTAATTCTTGCGCTTTTTGAAACCGAACCAGCCCTCCGCCATCGGTAAACTCGCTGGCGATTTCTGCAAAGTTTTCCATGTGTGGGCCCGCTATAACGGGCTTGCCAAAAAATGCAGGCTCCAAAATATTGTGGCCGCCGCGTTGCGCAATGGTTCCCCCCATGAACACCAAATCCGCTACGGGAAACAGCGACCCCAATTCGCCCATCGTGTCCAGCAGCAGCACAGCAGGCAATTGCAATGTTTCCGTTCCGTTCAATTTTGACCGTCGTAAAAAATGGATTCCAGAGGCGGATAGCTTGTCTGCAACTAAGCCAAATCGATCGGGCCTCCTTGGAACCAGTATCAAAAGCAACTTTGGAAACTCCGCTGACCATGGGCCAAATGCCTGGATTACCGCATCGTCTTCATCCACATCGCCGCTGCTTATTCCCGGCATGGTGCTTGCCGCAATCAGCACCAACTCAGGTGTGGTGCGTTCCAGCAAACGCATTACTGCTTCTGGTGCAGGTACTGAAGATGGATCGAAATCGTACTTCAGATTTCCCACGCTTTTCACAAGGTCAGGTGGAGTTCCCAGGGCAAGGTAGCGTGCGGAATCCTGGGCGCTTTGCGTCAACACCTTGTCTGGCAGGCTCAATACATGCTGGAAGAACCAGCGGAAGCGCTTGTACTTAGGAAACGCACGGTCGGAAATGCGGCCATTCACAATCACCAACTGTGCCCCAACACGTTTCGCTTCCCGGAATAGGTTGGGCCAAATTTCAGTTTCCATCACCACTACTAAAGCTGGTTCCAGGGCGCGCAGCACTCGGCGGATTACAAATACGAAATCCAGAGGAGCAAAAAATAGACCGTCTGCGATGGTCGCTAATCGTTGGTCCGCAAGTTGGCGGCCGGCCAACGTAGCGACGGAGACGTAAATTTTTGTGTCAGGAAACGCTGAACGGAGGCGCGCTACCAAACCAACGGCAGAAAGCACTTCGCCCACCGAGACTGCATGCAACCAGATGGCGCCGGGGACCGTCGCTCTAAAAGAGAGAAAGCCAAATCGTTCGCCAAACGATTGCCAATAGGCGCGATTCTTTATCCCGCGTCCTATCAGATAGGCTAGGATGAATGGCAAGCCCGCCACAAGCAATGTGCGGTAGAGGACAAAAATGAGAGTTTGCAAGCCGCTATATCTTACTTTGAGTATAGCCATGGCCTTCGCGGTCAACAAGAAAGTTGAATTTCGTGTGACCCCGACGGAATTGGCCAATCATCCGCATCGAGTCACAGCCGAAGAAGTATCGATTGCAGTTACGCCGTATATTGATTCTGACCGCGCCAAGCCTTTGTTCGGAGGGAAAGCCAACCCTTACGATGAGGGAGTGCTGCCGGTGTTGTTGATGATCAGGAATGAAAGTAAGCAAACTATTTCACTCCGGAATATGCGTGTTGAATTCGTCGGACCCAACCGCCAAAATCTGGAAGCGGTACCTCCTGGGGACGTGCCTTACCTTCGCGGACCTGGGGCAGGGAAGATTCAATCCAGCCCAATTCCCGGCGGAACTGGTCGGATGAAAACCAAGAAGTTAGTGTTCCAAGCTCAGGATTTTATCGAGCGCGGTTTCGCCGCAAAGATGCTTCCGCCCGGCGAATTTGCCTGGGGCTTTTTCTATTTCCAAACCGGCATGGGACGCGGCTCCAAAATTTTGATTCACGGGTTGAGTCAAGCTGCCACGGGTAAGGAACTGTTCTTTTTTGAGGCTCCTCTCGACTAACTAATGCAACTCCATCCCTGCCAAAATAAAGGAACCGGCAGATGATGAAATGCACCATAATCTTCGGGCTGCTATTGCAGTTCACCCTGAACGCCCAGCCAACGAATCCTTCCATTGCGGCCGTGGTTAGTGGTGCAAGCTATGCCAATGGTTCCATAGCACCTGGTGAAATTGTTACGATTTTTGGCAGCGGTATGGGTCCCGCGACCCTAGTTACTCTGGCACTTGATAACCAAGGAAAAGTTGCTAACAACTTGTCCGGCGTTCAGGTGTTGTTCGATGGAACGCCTTCGCCGCTTCTCTATGTTTCAGCCACTCAGGTTTCCACAGTTACTCCTTTTGGCCTTAGCGGCAAGGCCAGCACGCAAGTACAGGTTGTCAACAACGGGGCGAGTTCTGCTCCGTTTCAAAAATTGGTAAGTGATTCTGCTCCCGGAATTTTCAGCCTTGCTGCAACAGGTGCAGGCATTGCAGCCATGACGAATGCTGATGGCCTGCTGAATTCCAATTCCAATCCTGCGGCCCTTGGCTCGCCAGTAACCTTTTATATCACTGGCGTTGGCCGCATCAATCCCGCCGCAGTTGACGGAACGGTGGCAACTGGAATTGCCAGGAGCGTGCTGCCTGTTGCAGTGACCATCGGAGGCCGTAGTGCGCAGGTTCTATACGCCGGTGCGGCGCCCGGAATTGTAAATGGTTTCACCCAAGTTAACGTTGTGGTTCCAACTGATTTGACCACTGGCGGATTGTTACCGCTGGTCATTCGTGTGGGGGATGTTACCACGCAACAAAGCATCACAATGGCCGTCAAAGCCCCTGGTAGCAGCCCTGCTACGATTTTTCTGATACACGGCCTGGGGCAGGGGGCTTCTGGGATTCAGGCCTTTGCCGGAGGTCTTACTGCGGTGTTCGGCCCAAATAGCTCCAGCTTTCGTGTTGATGGCGGATTCGATTTCAGCGAATGTTCCGCCAACACTTCGTGTGCCTCGAATTGCACAATCTCAAATGGCGCTGAAAAATTAGCGCAGCATATTTTACGAGTTAAACCCCCAGGCGACGTAATCTTAATCGGCTACAGCATGGGCGGGCTTTTGGCGCGGGACGTGATTGCCAACAACCGATTGGCAACTTTAAATGGAAGAGTAACCAAGCTGCTGACCCTGGGCTCGCCTATGCTGGGCTATCCCTATTCAACGTTTGATCGGTTCCTCTACTGTTCAACTTTGATTCAACAGATGGATGGGAATTGGAGGCAGCAGCAACAATCCAATACGCCGGTGCTATCGTCCTACTTGAGTTCAATTCAAAATCAGTGGAACATGGGATCGTTTCCAGGCAGCGGGGCCATCTGGTTTTCCGCATCGGGACGATCTTGTGCCAACCCTATCCGGGCCCTGAATTCTTCAACGGGCTGCCGGGATCGAAACCCATTTAGTGATGGCATTGTATGTGATGATAGTGCGGCTTATTTTGGACCAGTCGCAAATAGGCCCACTGAATTGTGGCAGGATCCTGGCCAAGTGTATGTGCATACCAGTAGTGCAGGTGGTGCGATTGGGGCCGGGTTAATCTTATGTAGCAACGATGGCCGCAGCCCTTCGCTTGGTAATCCCCCTGCTTTCGGACCTCTGTTTGAGGCAATCAGGAATGTGCTTTTGGCTTCGCCGGCAAGGGAATCCACCGTCATGCCAGAAGCAATTCGAGTGTTATCGCTGCCCGAAGACAAGCAGCGGCAATTCGTTCTTTCCGCAATGGATGCAGGGTTTCCGGAAAGCTTCGCTGACGGCATGACTTTGCTATTACTCAATCGGCCTTCTTTGGTAGTGCCACTTTTGGAGACTAGGCTTATCTCAATGCTGAGTGCTGATTCCAACGAGGAACAATGGATCAAAACCGCAACTGAGATGATCGCTTACAGCGGGAGTTCCGATGGCATGCAGGCAATTAGCAGGTTTCTAACAATGGACGAAAATCGTTGGAGCTATCTTGTGACTCGGTTGCTGGATAATAATTTAGCCAATGGCGGAGATCCAAGTCTCCTGATAAACGATGCGGTCGCTGCTAACAACCCCACGATGAAACACTATGTTACACAGTGGCGTGCGGCCCGAAGATGATTATCATCGTAGCGGCCAAGCTCGGCTATCAGGTGAGGATTTTTGCCGAAGCTGCGCAGCGCATGGGTCAGCAAGTTACATTGATAACTGATCGCTGTCATCAACTGGATGATCCCTGGGGGGATGAAGCGATTCCCTTGCAATTCGACAATCCTGACTTAACCTCACTACCCTCGCTCAAGGCCGACGGGATCATTGGTGTAGGAGATCGGCCCGCCTGTATTGCCTCGCTGATTGCTGAACATTTGGGTATCCCGTTTCATCCACCTATCGCCATGGAACGTGCGAAAGACAAGTTTCTGGCCCGGAATTGCTTTGCGGACGCAGGGCTGCGAACCCCCTGGTTTCAACTTTTCAACGCAACCGAAAATGCTGCTTCGGTATCTAGCTTTGTCCCATATCCATGTGTCTTAAAACCAACTGGGCTCTCCGCAAGTCGCGGCGTGATTCGCGCAAATGATGCGGTTGAATTTGTTGCTGCATTCATCCGGATCCGAAAGTTGCTGCGCGCACCAGAGGTTAAGGATGACCGTATACTTGTGGAATCTTTTCTTCCCGGAAAGGAGTTCGCAGTCGAAGGCGTCATGTGTAATGGCAAGTTCCAGATGCTGGCAATTTTCGACAAACCCGATCCGCTGGATGGTCCATTTTTTGAGGAGACCATTTACATTACTCCGTCAGGGGCAACCGTCGAAATTCAAGATTTAATCGAAGCCACCGTCGCCCAGGCCATCGAGGCGTTGGGGCTAACCAATGGACCAGTCCATTCCGAACTTCGAGTAAATGGCGATCAGGCTTGGATGCTGGAAGTGGCCGGCCGACCTATTGGCGGCCTTTGTGCGCAGACTTTGAAATTTGATGGAGGCATGAGTTTGGAAGAACTATTGCTTCGACAGGCTGTCCAAGAAGATGTTTCGCTTCTTAAGCGAGAGCCCCAGTCGGCAGGGGTGATGATGATTCCAATTCCCAAAGAAGGTATTCTGGAACGCGTGGATGGTGTTGATATGGCAAAACAGATTGAAGGCGTAGAAGATGTAATCATCACCGCCAAGGAAGGTTATCGGATGATTCCGCTGCCTGAAGGTTCAAGCTACCTCGGCTTTATTTTTGCAAGAGCTGAAAACTCATACCAAGTGGAACAGATCCTCCGCTTGGCGCATTCAAAACTTTCGTTTTCCTTGCTCCCTGTTTTGCCGCTAGTGTCGTAAGCTCATGCTAATCAACGGTAACTTTTAGATTCGCAAAATGCGCTTCCGTGCCAGGGCCGATCCACAACGCAAGTGCCCCCTTAGATTCGCCTTTCTTCAAATCATTAATGATCAAAGTCGGTTGTTCGTTACCATGAACGAATAAGGTTGCTTTGGTTCCAGCCACGACGATTTTCACTTTCGTCCATTCACCGGGAATCAAGTCGACATATGATTCGTACTTTTCCGGTTCCTCTTTCCGCAGCCGTTGCCAAGGGTAATCGGGAAAGGAAATATATTGAGCAGAATGGTTGCGGCGGACCTGATCGTCGGAGCGAGGATTGGTGGGTCGGAGATAGATGCACTCGAACTTTTTTAGATCCGCAGCCACGCGGAACGCCACACCTACAAAGCCGCGGGCTCCTGCTATTGCATCTTTGGCCACAGCACCGGCAAGGTCCAGTTCGATAGTTGCTTTTTCAAATTCAAGAGGCAGGATAACCATTTTGTCTTCACGGTCCGCTTTGTTGGTAGGCGGTTCCGATACTTTAAGCGCCTTCCTGCCTTTATAAGTAGTTGGTATGGCTGTGACATTTACCAGTTGCATTCCTTTGATTGAATCCAGGGGAATCAAGTTGGTTTCCGCAAGCAGCAATCCATGGGCTAGTAACAACAAAATTAAAGGCATTGATTTTCCTAAATTCGATATTATCAACTTGTCGGTTGCTTGGTGAAAATGCAATTACGTATGCACTGGCTAGCATCGTTGTTCGTAATTATTGCTGCGGGGATAGCGTCCCGAACTGTTCAAACTGGTTGGATTGTGCTGGACAAATATTTTGGCGACGCGCTTTATGCCGCAATGGTGTATGCGCTGCTTAGTTTGCAATGGCAAACCGCACCGCTACGAAAAGGAATAGCTTCCATGGTTTTTATGACCGCCCTTGAACTTTTTCAAGTAACAAGGATTCCTGCTCACCTGCTTACCCAAGACAATTTCATTCTAAGGACAATCGCAAGGCTGCTTGGAACTGAATTCAGTTTTCTGGATCTATTTGCTTATGCCACGGGAATCGTCCTGATCGGTTTGCTTGAATTTACAACCGCAAAAAGTTGGAACAAGAGCCGACCTTCGATGCTAGAATAAAAGCCTCCCATGAAATTTGGCGTAGTTGTCTTCCCTGGCAGCAATTGTGATCACGATGCCCTTTGGGCCGTATCTCAAAACCTAGGCGCGGAGGCGGAGTTTATCTGGCATGATTCTCACAAGTTGCCAGCTGTAGACGCCGTCATACTTCCGGGCGGATTTTCTTATGGCGATTACCTGCGCTGCGGTGCCATCGCAAAGTTTTCACCGGTAATGACGGCAGTGAAAAAGTTTGCCGCTGATGGTGGACTTGTTGCGGGTATCTGCAATGGATTTCAGATCCTTACTGAGAGCGGCATGCTTCCCGGAGCACTGGTGCGGAATCAAGGATTGAAGTTTGTCTGCCGTCCAGTGGAACTGGAAATTGTTACAACCAACACTCCGTTCACCAATGCTGCGAAAAAGGGTGCCCATGTAACTTTTCCGGTGGCCCACGGCGAAGGCTGCTACATCGCCGATGAACATACGCTTGACCAGTTGGAAGCTGAGGATCGCGTGGTGTTCCGTTATATCGACAATCCCAACGGCTCCATGCGCAACATTGCCGGCATCTGCAATGCTGGCCGCAATGTGCTGGGAATGATGCCTCATCCTGAGCGAGTTACTGAGCCGCTGATGGGTTCCAGTGAAGGGCTGGTTGTATTCCGTTCTATGATTTCTGCATTCGCCGCCAAATAGCATGACGATAACTCCAGAACTGCTCGCCACACACAAACTGAACGCCGCCGAATACGAAAAAATTGTTGCACTGCTGGGCCGTGATCCATCGATTACGGAGCTGGGAATTTTCAGCGTCATGTGGAGCGAACATTGCTCCTATAAAAGTTCGCGCGTGCATTTGAAAAAGCTGCCGACGAAGTCAAAGCATGTACTGCTTGGGCCTGGTGAGAATGCGGGCATCATAGATATTGGTGGCGGCTATGGCGTGGCATTTAAGATTGAATCGCATAACCACCCCAGTTTCATTGAGCCGTTTCAAGGCGCAGCCACAGGCGTCGGCGGAATTTTGCGCGACATTTTTACTATGGGTGCTCGTCCAATTGCGGTGATGGATGCCATCCGTTTCGGTCCATTGGATGACCCTGAATATGGCGAACGCAATCAACGCATTTTGAAAGGTGTGGTGAGTGGCATTGCACATTATGGCAACTGCTTTGGTGTGCCCACTGTGGGCGGTGAGTGTGTTTTCCACCCCAGTTATAATGGCAATCCGCTGGTAAATGTGTTTGCGTTAGGCGTAATCAAGGCTGACGAAGTATTTCTGGGACGTGCCGAAGGTGTAGGGAATCCGGTTATTTACGTTGGTGCCAAAACTGGCAAAGACGGAATTCATGGTGCCACTATGGCGTCTGACGAATTTACTGAGGAATCGAAACAGCATCGCCCCAACGTGCAGATGGGCGATCCGTTTATGGAAAAGCTGCTGCTGGAAGCTTGTCTGGAAGCAATGAAGACCGGGGCGATTGAAGGCATCCAGGACATGGGTGCTGCCGGGCTAACTTGTTCCACGTGCGAAATGGGCAGCCGCGCAGGGACGGGCATGGAAGTGGATTTGATGCACGTGCCACAGCGGGAATCGGGCATGAGTGCATATGAAATTATGCTTTCCGAATCGCAGGAACGCATGTTGCTGGTGGCGCGCAAAGGCCGCGAGCAGGAAGTGTTCGACGTGTTTAAAAAGTGGGGACTGGACGCGGCGATTATCGGCACTGTCACCGCCGATGGTATTCTGCGCGTGCGTCACAACGGTGTGTTGGTTGCGGAAATTCCTAATCGCGCATTGGCTGATGAAGCGCCTTTGTACAATCGGCCTTACACAAAACCCACTCGCAATGTTCCGATGGATGGGCCAACTTTCAAGAGCTCCGATTTGGGTGCTGATCTGAAGGCCCTGCTAAGTTCCGGCGACCTCTGCAGCAAGCATTGGATTTGGGAACAGTACGATTTCATGGTGCGCACCAATACCATCGCCGGTCCTGGTTACGATGCCGCAATTGTACGAGTGAAAGAGACCGGATCGTCAGTAGCAATTTCGCTGGATGGCAATGGCCGGTACTGTTATTTGTCTCCACGCGAAGGAGCGAAGTTACTGGTGGCTGAAGCGTGCCGCAACGTTTCGACGGTTGGAGCGTTGCCTTTAGCGGCTACGAATAATTTGAACTTCGGCAATCCGGAAAAGCCGGAGATTATGGCTCAATTGGTGGAAGCCATCGAAGGCATGTCAGAGGCCTGCGAGTTCTTTGAAACTCCCATTACTGGCGGCAATGTGAGCCTTTATAACGAGACGTTGGGTGAAGGAATTTTGCCTTCCCCCGTGTTGGGTATAGTTGGATTGATGAAGACCGAAGCGCCTGTGAAGAACGTATTTCCTCGGGCCGGATTGGAAGTACTTCTAATCGGAAGTATGGGCGATTGCGACCTTACTCATTTTGGCGGAACACAGTATGCCAATACCATATTGAAGACTATGTGGGGTATGCCGCCCAAACTGGATATGGCTGAAGAAAAGCGAGTTCACGCAGCTATTCGCAAGCTGGTGGGTGAGGGGCTGGTGGAATCATCACACGACGTTGGTGAAGGCGGGATTGCTGTGGCGTTGGCAGAATGTTCCTTTGGTGGAGTGGGTTGCCAGGTGAGATTGCGTAGTAATTTGCGTCCTGAGTTTACGTTGTTTCATGAGGGGCCATCCCGTATTTTGGTGAGCACCTCTCAGGTAGAAAAAGTGTTGGCTCTCAGTAAAGAATTGGGGGTTGAAGTGGTGCGGTTAGGCAGTACAATTGTGGATAGATTTGTTGTGGATGGTTTGCTCGACCTACCGTTGGGTGAACTCCGGATTACTTGGGAAACAGCTCTCGAAAACAAACTACATGCCTAACATACCCTGGGACAAACTGAAAGAGGAATGCGGAGTGATGGCGGTCTACGGCCATCCTGAATCAGCAAACTTAGCCTACTTAGGCTTGTATGCGCAGCAACATCGCGGCCAGGAAAGCGCTGGGATTTCTGTGTCCAATGGTCGAGAAATTTATACCCACAAGGCCATGGGTTTGGTGTCGGACATTTTCACGCCTGAGGTTCTGGGAAGCCTGCCAGGGAACATGGCTATCGGGCATACGCGCTATTCCACTTCGGGTGATACGGCACTGAAGAATGCTCAGCCTTTCTCGGTGGCTTGTAACAAAGGTCAAATCGCTGTCGCGCATAACGGTAACATTACCAACGCGAAAGAACTGCGCGACGAACTGGAATCGGATGGGTCAATTTTTCAAGCATCCAGTGATACAGAAGTAATTCTACATTTGGTTGCCCGGTCACGCGAGCGTACGCTTGCCGGAGCGCTCCGCGAAGCCCTATTGCAGTTAGAAGGCGCATTTTCATTGGTGTTTTTAGCGAACGACCGCTTGATTGTGGCGCGTGACCGGCATGGCTTTCGTCCATTGGCCATGGGGCAGATGGAGCTTTCCGGTAACAAGATCGCTTATCTGTTCGCATCGGAAACCTGCGCGTTTGACTTAGTAAATGCCACTTACATGAACGATGTGGCTCCCGGTGAAATGGTGATTGTTGGGCCTGAGGGCATGACCCGGGAACGGTATGCCCCGGTTCGGGAACTGGCGCATTGTGTTTTTGAACACGTCTATTTTTCAAGGCCCGACTCCATGGTATTCGGCCGGCCGGTGATGACCTCGCGGGAGCGTATGGGTTGCCGCTTGGCTCAAGAACACGCCGTGGATGCTGACGTTGTTGTGCCAGTTCCCGATTCAGGCGTGGCTGCTGCTGTGGGCTACTCCACGGAAAGTGGAATTCCATTCCGCCAGGCGCTGATCCGCAATCATTATGTGGGCCGCACATTCATTGAACCATCGCAGGCCATTCGCGATTTCGGTGTGAAGCTAAAGCTAAATCCAGTGCGCAGTTTGCTGGAAGGCAAGCGCGTAATTCTGGTGGATGATTCGCTGGTGCGCGGGACAACGTCACGGAAAATTGTTCGCATGGTGCGCCAAGCCGGAGCGCGCGAAGTGCATCTGCGCATTTCCTGCCCCCCGACGAAATCACCTTGCTTTTATGGTGTAGATACTCCGACAAAGCGGGAACTGATCGCCGCCAACAACACTGTGGAGGAGATCCGCAAATTCGTCGAAGCCGATTCATTGGGATACCTTTCGCTTTCCGGTTTGGCAGAAGCAGTGCGTGACGATAATCGCGATTTCTGTTATGCATGCTACACGGGCGACTATCCTACGCACTTGGTAAACATCGAAGAATTGATGCGCGAGAAGGATCATAGAGGCTAATCGAAAAGTGCCAAGCGTCGCCGCTAGCGCCATGGCTATCCCGCATTCCCGCTTAAGGGAAATTGCGGAAATCGCCATGAAGCTGGAAGGTGTTTTAAAGCTGTACTTTGGCGAATCCAGCATTCCAACTGCACCTTTTATCCAACAGGCTGCCAGCAAGGCCATGGCTGATGGATACACCTTCTACACATCGAACGGCGGTCTGCTTTCTCTTCGCCAAGCGCTGGCTCAATACTATCAACGCTTCCATTGCGTGACGATCAATCCGCAATCGGAAATCGTAGTTACTGCCTCTGGAGGACAAGCGCTGAACGTTGCGATTCGGTGCGTGTTAGATCCTGGTGATGAAGCTATAGTGCTGACCCCTGCTTGGCCCAACGGCAGTTCTATTGTGACAATGGCGAATGCTAAGCCCGTAGAGATTGCTCAACCTTTGATTGGTGATCGGTACGGCATTGACTTCGACCAGATGGAAAGAGCCGTTACTTCGCGGACGCGTCTGCTGATTTATACATCGCCGTCGAATCCACTTGGCTGGGTGGCGACTGTTGAGGAACAGCAGCGGCTGTTGGATTTCGCACGCCGTCATAAGCTTTGGCTACTTGCCGATGAAGTGTATGAGCGTCTCTGGTATTCGGGCTTAGCAGCCCCTTCCATTTTGAAGCTTGCCACTCGCGACGATGCGCTGATAGTGACACAATCTTTTTCGAAGAGTTACTGCATGACCGGTTGGCGGGTTGGTTGGATAGTGACTCGCGGAGACGTCGCAGCAAAAGTCACGCAATTGAACGAATTCATCATTAGTTGCGCACCAAGTTTTGCCCAACGTGCGGCCGAGACTGCGTTAGCTGAGGGCGAAGAAAGCGTTGCGTCGCTGGTGGCCCAATTGAAGATCAATCGTGACTTCTGCCTCAACTCGTTGGCCCAACTACCTAGAGTCACCGTGCCCAGGCCCGATGGCGCTTTTTATCTATTCCCGAAAATTGAAGGCCTCACCGATTCCTTTGATTTCTGCAAGCGTTTCCTGCTGGAACAAAAAGTTGGATTGTGTCCAGGCGTGGCTTTTGGCGAAGGCGGCGAAGGTTCCGTACGGATTTGTTATGCGTCGGGAATGGAGATTCTGGAACCGGCTATGGATCGGTTCGGAAAATTTCTAAGGATCAATCTGTAAATGCCGCACCCATTAGCAGGAACCCCTGCGCCAACCGAGTTGTTGATCGACGTCGCAAAATTGGAAGGCGATTACTTCGCCCTCAAACCAGACCTGGCGGACCCAACACAACTGGTCAGTTTCGGCACCAGCGGACATCGCGGTACTTCTTCAAACGGAACATTTACCGAAGCTCACATTGCTGCCATCACTCAGGCGATTTGCGATTTCCGTAAGCTTGGTTCTGCTACGGGCCCGTTGTTTATGGGCAAGGATACACACGCTCTTTCCGATGTTGCGCAGCGAACTGCCTTGGAAGTTTTGTCCGCCAATGGCATTGAAACCGTAATTGCCGAACACGATCAAGTTACCCCAACTCCCGTGATCTCTCATGCAATTTTGGGCTATAACCGTGGCCGAACCTCAGCCTTTGCAGATGGCATCATTATCACGCCATCACACAATCCACCAGCCGATGGAGGCTTCAAGTACAATCCACCGATCGGTGGTCCGGCCGATACCGATATTACGAACTGGGTGCAGGACAGGGCGAATGAACTGCTTCGTGGAGCGAACCGTGAGGTGAATCGTATCCCCTATAAACGGGCCATTGCCGCCGCCGCCACGCATCAGCGCGACTTGATCACAGGCTATGTAAACGATCTGGAAAACGTCATTGATATGGATGCAATCCGTGCTTCTGGTCTCCGAATAGGTGCGGACCCGTTGGGTGGTGCCGCTGCTCCCTACTGGGTTCCCATCGCCGAACGATATGGCCTGAACATCACCGTTGTGAACTCAGCCATCGACCCAACGTTCAGTTTCATGACGCTGGATCACGATGGCAAAATTCGCATGGATTGTTCCAGTCCTTTCGCAATGGCAAGCTTGGTGAAGTTAAAAGATAAGTTCGACATCTCCTGGGGAAATGACCCGGATGCGGATCGACACGGTATCGTCACGCGGTCCGCCGGTTTGCTGAATCCAAATCACTATCTGGCTGTGGCTATCGAATATTTATTGGGTAATCGTCCCGCCTGGCCCGCAACCGCTGTGGTTGGAAAGACGCTAGTGTCCAGCAGTTTGATTGATCGGGTGGTTGCGGCGTTGGGCCGGCAAGTGTTGGAAGTGCCCGTAGGATTCAAGTGGTTCACCCCTGGCCTGTTCGCCGGCACTTGTTGTTTCGGTGGTGAGGAAAGTGCTGGTGCCAGCTTCTTGCGACGCGATGGAACGGCTTGGTGCACAGATAAAGACGGCCTCATCCTGGGACTGCTGGCAGCTGAGATGACCGCCAAAACAGGTCGTGATCCCGGTGAACTTCACGCGCAAATCACGGCACGTTTTGGGGAATCGTTTTATACACGAATTGATTCCCCTGCGACTCCCGAACAGAAAGAGCGGCTGAAGAAGCTATCTTCTGATGCAGTGATTGCAACCAGCCTGGCGGGCGAACCCATCATCGCGAAGTTAACCAAAGCTCCTGGAAATGGCGCATCCATCGGTGGCTTAAAGGTGACCACAGAGAACGGCTGGTTTGCCGCACGACCATCAGGCACTGAAAATATTTATAAGCTGTATGCGGAAAGCCTCAAGGGCGAACAACACTTGAATGCGATTCTTGCCGAGGCGAAAAAAATAGTTAGCTAATCCAGTTGCACGACAGCAGCATCCGTTGCCTTTGCATTTTCCACTTTGATAGATACGGCACCGGCGATCCCTTCTGGCAAAGCAAAATTAATCTGCCCTGCGGAAACATACAGCAGTTCCACCGCTTGGCCATTGGCTGACACTTTCAACGCTTTGACCTCATCCACCAAGTTGGCTCCATACAGTTCGCACACACTGCGCCCATAACAAACAATACCGCCAGGGTTGATTCTTGGACCCACATATTTCACGCGGTAAATATTTCCGATGGCATCGTCTGAAACATACAACGAGCCATCAGGCCCCTCCACAGCATGCACCGGACGTCCGGACGTCGTGCGAGCGTTGAGGTCTAAGAATCCCCAAAGAAAATCTTCCATGCCTTCAGCTTTACCTGTCCCTGCTAAGATGCGGACAACCTTATATCCTGTCGGGGTGTTCCGATTCCAGGAGCCATGAAATCCTACAAAAGCATTGTTCAACACCGCCGCCGGAAACTGCGCTCCTTTGTAGAACGATAATCCAAGCGGTGCTGAATGCGCCTGCATTTCCAGTTCCGGTGCTTGCGTATCAGGGCAACGCGCTGGGCGAGCGGCTGGGCCCCAGGCTACTGTACGTTGCTTGCCGATGCAATCCGGCCAGCCGTAGTCTGCGTTTTGCCGAACAATGTTGATCTCCTCCGGTGGTTGGTCATCGCCTAATCCATCCCCACCATTTTCAGTGGCCCACAACTCGCCAGTGACCGGGTGCCATGCCATACCCACGGAATTGCGCAATCCGCGCGCGAATGATATTTGCCCTGAGCCATCCGCTTCATAACGTGTAATGGCTGCGCGCCTTGGGTCCGTCTCGTTACAAAGGTTGCAAGTGGAACCCATCGAAACATACAGCTTCCCATCGGCGCCTATGGTTACTGTTCGGGAACTGTGTCCGCCACCTGCGGGAAGAATAATCAGCCGCTCCGGTTGTGTGCGAATCATCAGATCTTCGGTAACTGCATTGCGCAGACGAACCACGCCATCAGCCAATCCGATGAACAAATCCGTTCCGTTGAATACTAAACTATCAGGCTGATTTATGCCGCGAAGGACTTCAGTGATTGCATCTGGCTTAGAAATAGCAACTATGGAATTGCCCCCGCGCGCGGCAACATACAAAACACCGTTGGGTCCGAACGCCATAAATCGCGGTGTGCGCAGATTGCGAGCATAAACAGAGACTTCATAGCCCGGTTGCGTGCGCAACTCTTCAATGCGGAAAGGACGCTTGCCAACAGGCGTTTGTCCATAGAGGATGGTGGTTAGCAGCACCGATAAGAAAAGCTTCGGCATGCCTTCAGCGTAACAGCACTACTTAGCGTTTTGGCAAAGAAACAGTTACGTTGCGGAATTTTAACCCGCCAGTGTGATCGCCTTGGATATAGAACGGGCCGGGCTCTGCTTCATTCGAATCCAGCGCCCCGCCAGTGATGCCTTCAATTTCCTGATGATCAATCGTCGTCACTCCATTGCGAACTACAGTAAGAGTGCGGCCCACCAGTGTAATGTCGAAAACGTCCCACTCCCCTGGCTTGCGCGGCAGATCGCCTTTCGGAGCAATGCGGCCGTACACTGAACCAATCCGCCGTTCAGGAGGATTGCTGCTTAGCGGCTCATATTCAAGTTGAATTTCGTAGCGGCCACGAAGGTAGAATCCGCTGTTGGCGTGGTCCGGGCAATTTGCTTCAAAATGCAATTTGAAATCGTCAAACTTGCGGGTAGTCTTCAGGTTGGCACCGTGGTCTTCATTTACCAGCAGCTTGTCTTTCACCACCCAATGACTATTCTTCGGATCGCCAAGAGGTTCCCAACCGCCCAGGTCCTTGCCGTTAAATAACGGTTCAGGATTCGCCCACGTTTTAGGTGGATTCCGGCTCAAAGCTGGAGCGCGAACGCCGGCCAAATTCGTCGTTTTGCCGTCGCGATTTTGGACCACCTTGATAGAGTCGCCGGCCACTTCCAATTCCCAGGTCAGCGTTTTGGAAAGATTCAAAATCAGATGCTGCCTTTCCACTTTGTGATCTTTCACTTGATACACATTGCCGCCAGTAGGTTGGAACCACACCTCCAACGCCCCACTGTTTTCTGAGATCCCCAACCAGTTAGCACGGTTTCCCACATTGAAATTCCAGCGTCCTTCAAAAGGACTCTTGGCGAAAGCAGGCACCAGCAAAACTGCATTAACAATAAGTATCCAAGCCACAAAATTCATCATGGAAGTTTATCCCTTTTTACGAGTTAATATGCGGCGGCGCATAGGTTTCAATTCGTCAGCAAATACCAGATTGATGATTTCAGCCTGCTGTTCCTGATGCAGTTTCATGGAACCAGGTGCAGGGCTGGCGGAATTCATGCGGCCAATATAGCGCAACATGCGATGACTCTCTTCCAGCACAGGCGCAAAGCGATCCCGGACGTGAGCCCATGCACCCATGTTGCGTGGTTCTTCCTGAACCCAACAAACATCGGCATTCAACGGATAGCGCATCAACACGTCTTTCAACTCAATCTTGGGGAACGGATAGTATTGTTCCAGCCTGATGATTGCCACGTTGTGAATATTCCGTTCTTCCCGTGCTGCCAGCAATTCGTAGTAAATCTTACCGCTGGTGATAATCACTCGATTCACCCGATTGGCATCGTTCAAGCTTTGGTCACCAATCACTTCGCGGTAGGCACCGGTTGTAAGATCTTCAATTGTGGAAACGGCTTTTGGATGACGCAGCAGGCTCTTTGGAGTGAAGATGATTAGCGGCTTGCGCATGCCGCGGCGGTCCGCCCCGCCATGCATTTGACGACGCAGTAAATGGAAATATTGTGCAGGTGTGGTGGGGTTGCAAACCTGCATATTATTTTCTGCGCACAGAGTTAGAAAACGTTCTATGCGGCCGCTGGAATGTTCCGGTCCCTGGCCTTCCTGTCCATGTGGCAGCAGCATTACCAGGCCGCTGGGTTGGCCCCACTTCTGTTCGCAAGTGGCAATAAACTGATCAATCATCACCTGCGCACCGTTCGCGAAATCCCCGAATTGCGCTTCCCACATGGTAAGCGTCAATGGATCAGCCACGCTGTAGCCGAACTCAAAACCTAGCACAGCATATTCCGAGAGCGAGGAATCCCAAACATCAAAATGCGCCTGAGTTGGCGTCAAATGCTGCATTGGTATGTATTTTTCAGCCGTCTTGTAATCGAAGTAACTCAGGTGCCGTTGGCTGAACGTGCCGCGTCCTGAATCCTGCCCACTCAACCGCACAGGAATGCCTTCCATAACCAGGGAACCGAAGGCAAGCGATTCAGCCATGGCCCAATCCATAGGCGCGCCTGTCAGCGTCTGCTTCCGCTTATCCAGGAATCCCTGCAATTTCGGATGGACGGTAAAGTCTTCAGGGAACGAAATCATTCCGTGAACCACTTGTTCCAACATTGACCGCTCCACAGCCGTTGGAATCATCACTTTTTGGAAAGGCACATCCAAGGCCAATTCCTGGAATTCGTACTTCGATCCATCCAGCTTTCCAGAATCAAATGATTCTGCAAGCCGGTTCAAGTACGATTTCTTAACGCGATCCAACTCTTCCGCCGTCAATGTCTTTTCGCGCTGCAACCGGTCTGAATAAATAGTTCCAACACTAGGGTGAGTCTTAATTTTGCCGTATAAAAGCGGATGGGTGTAAGAAGGATCGTCCCCTTCGTTGTGCCCATACTTGCGGTAACACAACATGTCAATCACAACATCTTTCTTGAATTGCTGGCGGTAATCCAAGGCTAATTGTGCAGCACGCACACAAGCTTCCGGGTCGTCCCCATTCACGTGGAACACAGGCGCTTGCACCATGCGGGCGATATCGGTGCAATAGGTGCCGGAGCGGCTATCGGTGGGGTTAGTAGTGAAGCCGATCTGATTGTTGATGACAACGTGCAGCGTTCCGCCAGTGGCGTAGCCATCAAGCTGCGATAGGTTGAACGTTTCCGCAACCACGCCTTGACCAATGAACGCCGCGTCGCCGTGAATCAGCAAGGGAATTACGCGCACTCGTTCGGTATCGCCAAGCCTATCCTGCTTTGGACGAACTATGCCTTCCACCACCGGGTCGGCTGCTTCCAAATGGCTGGGGTTGGGGGCAACAGAAACCACCACTTCACGCCCACCGGTGGAGCGTCGTACGCCGCTTGCTCCCAAGTGATACTTCACGTCGCCGGAGCCCTGCGTGGAATCGGGATCCATGTTGCCTTCAAATTCGCTGAACACTTGTGCGAAGGATTTGCCAATGGTATTGCACAACACGTTAAGCCGTCCACGATGGGCCATACCGATCACAACTTCATGAGCACCGCCATTTGCAGCACGGTCAATCAGCTCATCCAAAATGGCCATTACCGCTTCGCCGCCTTCCAGCGAAAAGCGTTTATGACCCATGAAACGGGTGTGCAGGAAGTTTTCAAAATTCTCCGCTTCCATCACGCGTTCCAGAATGCGCGTCTTAGTTTCCTTGGTCAGCTTCCAATTATTGGCCTCCGGTTCCATGCGCTTTTGCAGCCAGGATTTTTCCTCCGGATGTTGAATGTGCATGAACTCAACGCCCAGTTTGGAGCAGTACGTTTGTCGCAAGGTTTCCAGAATCTGCCGCAACGTCGCAACCATGTGCGATGCGCCTTCGCCAATGTCTGCGCCTAACGTTCCAGTTACGAATTCACGATCCAGATCCCAAATCGTCAACCCGTATTTAGCCGGGTCAAGCTCAGCATGATAGCTGGGTTCCACGCCTAGAGGATTCAAATCAGCGATCAAATGTCCACGCACGCGGAAGGCATTAATCAATTGCAGAATGGATGCTTCCTTAGGGACATCCACCGCTCGTAATGTTTGTTGCGAGGAACGGGCAATGCTGCGATCCGTCTCCCATTTCACCGGTTGATGCGGTAGTTTCAGGTCAAGGAAAATCTCATCATAGAAACGATTTTCGCCTTGCAACAGCGCCTGCATGCGCGCCAAAAACATGCCCGATTCGGCACCTTGAATCACGCGATGATCATAAGTGCAGCTCATCATCATCACTTTGCCCAAACCCATCATCGACCGCAGTTCTTCGGTCATGCCCTGATATTCAGCGGGGAAATCAATGGCACCCGTCGCGATAATGCAGCCTTGGCCTGGCATTAAGCGCGGAACGCTACCAAGCGTGCCGACGGTGCCGGGGTTGGTCAAAGAAATGGTGGTGCCCTGAAAATCGGGAAGCTGCAGTTTGCCGGTTCGGCCTTTGGCCACAAGGTCGTCATATGCGGCCAGGAAGCCCTTGAAATCAAGCCCTCCAGCGTTCTTCACATTCGGAACAACTAATGATCGAGCACCATCGCGGCCTGCTATGTCAATCGCTAAACCAAGATTAATTTGATTGCGAACCAAGCGGAAAGCTTCGCCACTATTTTCTGCATAAGCGTTGTTCAGGTTTGGAAAATCTTCCAAGGCCCGAACAATTGCATAGGCGATGATGTGCGTGTAGGAAACCTTCGATTGCCCAATCATTCCGCGATGTTGATTCATCAAGCGGCGATTTTCATCAATCACCTTCACCGGAATGTTGCGCTGGCTGGTAGCGGTGGGAATTTTCAAACTGAGCGCCATATTCTCAGCGATTTTCAGTGCGGCACCACGTAAGGGAATCAGTTGTTCCCCTGGCCCAACTTCCATTGGTTTCTCAGGTGCGGAGACAGCTTTCGATGTGGTTGCCACCTGCTGCGGCACAGCAGCCGAAGGCGCAACTGTTTCCTGAGGTTTCGTTTGAACCGCTGGTGCAGCCATTGCCTCTGCTTTGGTTTCAGTGGGTGGTGCGGGGGCCGCGGCTGCAGAGTGAAGCAATGCTACGGGAGAACCATTTTGGATCTCCGATTGCGCAGGCGCGCCATCGGTTGTGAACAGGTCGCTCCAACTCTCATCCACCGTCGATCGGTTATGCAAATACTGCTGGTACAACTCTTCTTCGAGCCAGCTATTAACGCCTAAAGTGCTTTCGGACATGTCTATTACTTATGATACCTAAACCTCCCCTGTGGATTCGCCTCAAGCACCTGTTCCGTTACCCAATCTGTAACGATTGCCGAGGCACCACTAGAGGCAAGTGGAGTTCCGTCCAGCACGGCGGAAACGAAGTTTTCTACACATGGGTAGTGCAGGTTTGTTGGCGCGGGTTGCTGTTCGTCCCCGCCAGGGTAAGTGAGGTTGGGGCTGTTCAGCGGCGATAAATCCATCACTCCTTCTGTCCCAGTGATCCGAAAATCGTCAAGGCCTATTTTGCTATGCCAACGCACATCCACCATGCAGCGAGTGCCTTGCTCATATTCGATCAGGACGGTGGCGGAATCCTCTACTGCGCGCGGGTGAATCACATTTGAAATTTGCCCGCAAACCCGTACCGGGTTTCCAAATAGAAAATTGAAAAGATCAATTCGATGGGACGCAATGTCGTAAAGCGGCCCGCCGCCGGACAACGCAGGATTCAGGAACCAGTTGCGCGGACCAACCGCTTCATCAAACCAAAAGTGATTGTGCGCCTCGGCAAGCAACGGACGTCCAATTACCCCTTGGTTCAACAGTTCCACTGCACGTTGAAGTTTTGGATACATGCGTCGATAGTAGGAAACCCCGAATCGCACTTTAGCGGCATTCGCTGCGTCTACCAGGGACCGCGCTTCTTTGTAATTCATCGCCACTGGCTTTTCACACAGCACGTGCTTACCGGCACGAAAGGCAGCCAGCGTGGTTGGGGCATGCAGAGCTACAGGCAAGCCGATATAGACGGCATCGATCAGTGGGTCGGCAAGCGCAGCGTTAAGAGTTGCGTAGACGCGGGCATTTGGGTAGGCCGCAGCCTTTTCCGGGTTGCGCGTTAGTACGGCATGAAGCCCGGAGCGCGGTTCGGACAGGATCGCAGGCAGTGCCCGCTTAGTTGTAATGTCGCCGATGCCGGCAACCAGCCAATGGAGCATTTATAGATTGTAAGGGAAATGGGGAGATGCTCCCGGGAAAGTTTTTCTTAATGGGCGTCATGGGGTAGCCTTGCTAATCCACGAGCGGAAGCCGCTAGAGCCTAAAAATGGCGTCATCTCATGCTGCTGCTGAGGCAAACTTGCGAAATTTCCCGCCTTCAATGAAGTCACACAATCGGCTCAATTCGGCAGACCTGCGAAACTGGCCTGACAACTCAACGGACCGCTGTCTATATCTAGGTTCTGTCATGAGTGCCCTAAGCGCCGGAGTAACCTGCGATACAGAGTATTGTTTTGGTTGAATAACATCACATACACCTAGGCGTCGCATCCATTCAGCGTTAGAAGGCTGACCAAAAACCCGCGGCACGATCAATTGTGGGACACCGGACTCAATTGCTGCCGCAGCAGTACCAATGCCCCCGTGGTGGATGACAGCCGCTGCATGTCTGAGAACTTCCTTAAGTGGCGCAAACTTTTTCCAAATTTCCCGTTCAGACGTTATCGGGATGATGGGTGCGCTCCCACCGAGCAAGAGGGCATCGCAATCCAAATTTCCGGCAATAGCGCGGCTTATTTGAAAAAACTTCTCGCCCCAAAATTTAGTTGTTCCCTGTGTTCCTGCAAGAAAAATCAGGAGCGGTCGAGAATTCTCGTTCCTTGGTGCCATCATCAATGTATTCACATCAATATTCGGAAGTGGCAAGAACTCGAACATGCGGTCTGCCTCATTATTCGGTTCTAGCCCGATGGCCCAAGCTGGCCACAGGGCTATCGTCGGGATGGTCGGGCGAATATTTCGCCACAAACGACCGATTTGCCCTCTCCCCACCCTGTGGCCAGACTCATTGGACACTTCCTTCCATCTTCGTTCCATCTTTTCGAACAAACGGCGCTGAATCGTCCCATAGGCAAGCGCCCCAGAGACGTGGGCGGTGCCTGGAATACCAGGGAGATCAATCTGCATACGAACGAGAGGAACGCCAAACGATGCGTGAGCGTTCATATCAGCCCATAGCATTGGCCGATCCGTAGAAAGGACTACTAATTCTGACGAGTGAAGGCTCCGAATAGTTAGCGCAAAGGCCGCTTCGGCGCGGCGAAATGCAGTTGAGAAACAAAGGAAGTTTATTCGCCGAAGCAAGTCCGTTTTGCGCTTGTTTCTTAGGAGCGCAAAGGCCGCTCCGGCGCGGCTCCAATGTTTGGAGAAACTCGTTGATTCTTAAGCCGAAGCGAGTCCGTTTTGCGCGAGTTCCTCAGAAGAACAACTCCTTGCCGCTAAAATTCTCGGCTCGTCCGCCCGTGAAAATCCTGAACGAACCATCGCATTGCTTATAAAATTTTCCATCAACATTTCAGATTGGGCCGTTTGCGACACCTTAGGAATGCAATCCGTGAAAACGATCGCAGCCAAGCAGGAAAACAAAATTATCGAAGCCGCTCATGAACTTCTGAAATCATCGAACATGTGGCAGCGCCGCCTGGGGATTGTACTCCTCACACACTATGCGAATGTGCCCGCCAAACAACAAGCCATTCTCGCAATGCTTTCTCCGCTGAGAACCGAAACGGAACACTACATCAAAAAAGCCGTAGCGTGGATAGACAGGGACCTTGCAGAATCGAAGCTGAAGTAGCCCAATGTAGTATCATCAAGGTCCCAAAACCATGCGCCCAGTTGCCCTGCTCTTCCTTGCCGCCTGCACTCTGCAAGCTCAAAACTCAACCAAGCCCGGCCGTTTCCACGTTGAACATCCAACTCTTCTCAACCTCGGATTTGAATGGCTCATTGAAGGTGACGCCAATCGCAACGCCATCGTCGAAGTCCGCTTCCGTAAAGTAGGCTCCGCCGCTTGGCGACCCGCGCTTCCACTGCTTCGCATCGGTGGCGAACGAGTGTTCCGCGATCGTGAAAGCATGTCCTATACAGTCCCCGAAGGCTTCGCCGGCAGCATCCTGAATCTGGAACCCGCCACCAACTACGAATGCGAATTCACGCTTGTTGATTCCGACGGCGTCACCGGCCAAGCTCAACAACGCGTCACCGTATCTACTCGCACGGAACCCAAACCCTTCGCCGGTGGACGCGTCCTCCACGTCTATCCAAACGACCACGAAGGCCCCAAAATCGAGCCGGCTTTCATCGGCCTCAAAGCTGCCTACTACGGCGAAGGCCGCGGTGATTGGACCGCCGTCCGCATGAAAAAAGCCCAGCCCGGCGATACCATTCTTGTGCATGCCGGCCTCTACCGTCCCGACCGTCTCAACTACGTCGACCCCCTCAGCGCCCCCTTCACCGGCTCCACGTCTCTTTCCTTAAAAGGCACCGCCGAAAAACCTATCACAATCAAAGGTGCCGGCGATGGCGAAGCCATCTTCGACGGCGCAGGCAATCACAGACTCTTCGAGGTCATGGCCACCAGCCACCACATCTTTGAAGGCCTCACCTTCCGCAGCACTGAAGTTGCCCTATTCGCCGGCGAAAAGGAAGTGATGGGCGCAGTCGCTCTCACCGTTCGCAATTGCCGTTTCGAGGACATCGGCGTTGGCGTTTGGACGGAAAACGCCGACTCGCGTGACTTCTTTATTTCCGACAATCTCTTCCTCGGCCGTGAGGATCAAATGCGCCTTATCGGTTGGAACCAGGCCGATTCGCGCGCCGCTGGCATCTACCCGTCTCATCAACTGCGCAGCTTTTTCGCAATCAAAGTCTACGGACCCGGACACATCATCGCCCACAACGCCATCGCCTATTTTCACGACGCCATCTGCATCTCAACCTACGGCCCACCCGATTCCGATCCCGAAAAGCGCGCCTCATCTATTGACATTTACAACAACGACATTCACCTTACCAACGACGATTTCATTGAAGCCGACGGCGGCGCTCACAACATCCGCGTCTTTCAAAATCGTGGCGTCAACGCCGCACATAACGGCTATAGTTCCCAGCCCATTTTCGGAGGGCCCGTCTACTTTTTCCGCAACCTGCTGTATCATGTCCCCGGTGGCGGAGCTTTCAAAATGGGTTCCGCACCCGCCGGCATTCTCATCTATCACAACACTCTGATTGGCGAACAGACGGCGCGTGAACCCTACTCAAATGCCCACTTTCGCAATAACCTGTTCTTAGGACGTGATGCTCCGAACCGCGGCGTAATGACTTGGGCCAATGCCACCAATAACTACAGCACTGACTACAACGGGTTCCGTCCCAATCGCAACGTCAGCCAGCAATATGTTTGGATAGCACCCACTCAAGGCAAAACCGCCCGGGAGTCAGGCACTCAGAATTTCGCTACACTCACCGATTTTCAAAATGCAGTCGGCCAGGAAGCCCACGGCGTCGAACTCGATTACGATATTTTCGAGAACTTAAAGGCACCAGACCCTGCTCAGCGATACCGCGTCTACCATTCCATGGATTTGAACTTCCGTCTTAAAGCAAACTCAAAGGCCATCGATTCCGGCCAGGTCCTGCCCACCATCAACGACGATTTCACTGGCAAAGCCCCAGACCTTGGCGCCATTGAGTACGGCAGGCAAGAACCCAATTACGGCCCCCGCTGGATCACCTGGAAGCCATTCTACCGGTAGACATCATGGTAACTTTACGCTTCGCTTTGCTACTCCTTCCGCTGCTCAGCGCACAAGCGCCTGAATTTGAAGTGGCAACCCTGCGCATGTCTCCGCCGCCAACGGGTGATTCCTTCAACATCAACCTCGGCCAGATCCGCAACGGCAAGCTCACCATCTCCAATGCTAATCTCAGCGATTGCATCAAGCTAGCCTATAACTTGGTTTCGGACGACCAACTCACCGGCCCGGATTGGATGCGCGATAAATTAGTGCGCTTCGATGTGGTCGCCCATGCTCCACCAGACACCTCTCGCGAGCAGGTTTTGCTAATGCTGCAGTCCCTACTAGCCGAACGCCTCAAATTGAAACTCCACACAGAAAAAAGAGAGCTTTCCTATTCAGCACTTCAAATTGGAAAGAATGGATCGAAGCTACCGCCAGCCGGCGCAGTTCCTGGAAACGGGATCCACCATTCCGGCAACCTGGACAACACCATGACCATGGAATTTCTAGCCCGTCTTCTATCGCGCTTTGAGCGAGACACAGTCATCGACCGCACCGGCCTCAAAGGTTCCTTTGAAGTGAAGTTGCAATGGACCGCCGCTGGAAACAGAGCAGCAATTACCGGACCCAACGAAGTCCCCGACTCACCTTCCGGTCCGTCACTCTCCACCGCCTTGCAGGAACAACTTGGTCTACGCCTGGTCCGCCAAAAAGGTCCGCTCGACGTCTTAGTTGTCGATTCAGTCCAACGACATCCCGCAGACAACTAACCCGCAGGAAGAAATCCGGGACGGGGGTGCAAGTCCCCACCACATTTTCCATAAGCAGAACATCCCGAACATCCCCAATGGAATTGCAGCCCCGTCCCGGATTTCGCTACTCTCGAAATGCCTTTCTACATCGCAATTGGCCAGCCCGAATGCAAAGAGTACCCATACAATCTTTATCGAAAACTATTCTGAAGCAGTCCCAGTCACCTGCCAACCAAAAACATTTCCCCAGCGCTTTCAATACGCAATTGAATATATAGCTCCGTCCTCTACAACCTGGTATCACCATCAGATATGTCAACACCAGTCCAACTTTCAAAGCTAGCCGTCCTCCTTACGAAAGAGGATCATCAATCTTTCGCCAAACTCGAATGCAACTATCGCAAGCAGTTTCAGCCAAACAATGCAGTTGAACTCACTCTATTCACTCAACTGGTCCTAGCGGCTTGGAACATAGATAGAACCCATCGCCTGGAAGCAAACCTCACACCTGAATCCGACCCGCTGCTGGACCAAGCCCAATCCACACTCCTCGCCCGCATCGCCAACTACCGCCTACGTGCCGAACGTACCTTTCACAAGTGCCTCAAAGAATTACGGAATCTCGCCGCCAAACCAATTTCGCAAAACGAACCCAATCGGCTGCGCTATAAACTGGTCTATCACCACCCACCTGCCACCCCAAGACCCAAACTCGGCAGAAACACTCCCTGCCCTTGCGGCTCCGGCAAAAAATTCAAAGTGTGTTGCCTCAGAAAAGAGATCCAACCCTCAACGGCAGCTTAAAGCGCTATCCTACCCACAGTGCAAAATCGTCGATTCTTCCTGCTGTCCTCCACTGGACTGCTAGCCAAAAACACCGCACCACAGCCTTATCAATTCGACCTCTTTCAACAAGGAACGCACGGCGTCTACACCTATCGCATTCCAGAACACACCGTAACAGTTGTAAGTTGTTATTCAGAGCTATCCCAATAATCGATTTGCAACTTCCGTCTTTTGTTCCAGTTCCATTTTTTCATAGTATCAATTCTATTAATGGAAGCCGTAAGTTATTACAATCAAGCTTGTTATGCTATTGCCTAAGGTCACTTTCAGAGTTATGATATGAGAGTCAAGGGGTTTATTTACATCATGAAAAAACTATTAGCATTCACCCTCCTCAGCACGCTGCTAGGCCTAAACGCCTCCGCGCAAACTATCACCGGTGCCATCACTGGTGCCGTCACCGATCCAACCGGTGCCGCAGTTCCTAATGTCAAAATCACCGCAACCGACACTGGAAAGAACCAGAAGTTTGAAGCAACCAGCAATTCAGCCGGCCTCTATACTTTCACCTTCCTGCCGGTCAGCGATTACACTGTTTCTGTTGAAGCACAAGGTTTCCGACGTGCCGCCATCGGCCCATTCAAGCTGGAAACCAACCAAGTTGCCCGCGTCGACGTGCAACTGCAAGTCGGCCAAATCACAGAATCTATCGAAGTGAAAGATTTCGCCCAGGCTTTGCAAACAGAATCAACGCAAACCGGCGAAACTTTAGGATCAAAGAAACTTACCGATCTTCCTTTGAACGGACGCAATATTGTTTCTGCAATGTTGCTGATCCCAGGGGCGGTCCAAACCAATCCAGGTTCGGTTAACACAGCAACTCGCTTTTCTGGTCGGGCCTTCGTCAATGGCAATCGGGAACAGACCAACAACTTCCTCTTGGATGGTGTGGATGTGAACGATTCCATGGATAACCGCATCGGCTACGTACCAAGCGTCGATGCTCTGCAGGAAGTACAAATAATCACTGGAAATGGCGGTTCCGAATTCGGTAACTCAGCAGGCGCAGTCGTCAACATGACACTGAAGAGTGGAACCAACCGCTTCCATGGCAGTGTGTTTGAGTTCTTTAGAAATGACAACTTGGACGCCAACAGTTTTTTTGCAAATCAGAACCTGGCACTTAGCAAGGAAAAGCAGCGCCGCAACCTGAGCCAAAACATGTATGGCTTCACTTTGGGTGGCCCTGTGAAGAAGGACAAAATCTTCTTCTTCTCAAACTATGAAGGCACACAACGCCGCGATAGCGGTGCATCTTTAGCTAGCGTCGCCCCAGCCACTTGGCGCGTGGGTAATTTCAGCAGCCTTCCTCAAACCATCAACGATCCAGCAACCTGCGCCGTAACGGGTGGAACGCGCACCTGCCAGCCCTTTGCCGGCAAGCAAGTTCCGCTTGCCAGAATCATCGGCCCAGCCAGAGTAGTATTCGCCGACAACGCCTTATACCCACTCCCCAACTCCAGCGGCACCGGCGCACTGGGTGTTGTCAGCAACTACAGCGGAAGCGCGGCCAACTTCCTGAAAAACAATCAGGGCGACGCAAAGGTGGACTGGCGCGCTACCGATAAAGACAATTTCATGTTCCGGTTTTCACAAGGCTATTACACAGATGGCACTCTTCGGCCAGTGCTGCCAACTTCGGCAGCGGGCGTAAAGGAAGCTCCAACTGTAGGCGCCGTGATCGCCTGGACCCGCACCATCTCTGCCTCCGTTGTGAACGATTTCCGCTACGGACTTACCCGCACAACCATTGTCGATACATTCGCTGATCCATTCGGCACACAGGCTGGTGGCAACGCGAAGTTGGGCATCCCCGGTACGCAACTTTCCCCTGGCTTCAGTTCCTTGGGACCTGGTGAAGGATTGTCCGGAATCGGCACCACAGGTATTCTTTCCGATGGAAAGGACAACAAGTTCCACTTGTCAGAATCTGTCAACTGGTCCAAGGGCCGCCACTTCGTGAAGTTCGGAATGAATGGCGTTCGTTACCAGCAGAATCGCTTCTACTCAGGCAACAACGGCGCACTCGGCAGCTTCGGGTATGGCGCTCAGTATAGCGGCTCCTCTGTTGTTGACTTTGCTCTGGATCTGGTTTCTTCCAAAGGCAAGGGCCAGGGCGACGGCCGTCGTTGGGGTCAACGACATTGGCGCTTCGGCACTTTCTTCCAGGACGATTACAAGGCTACTAACAATTTGACTTTGAACCTGGGCATCCGTTGGGAATACACGCAGCCTCTCTACGAAGTTAATAATCTGCAAGCCAATGTGGATCTGTCCACCGGCAAATTGCAAGTGGCTGGTCAGAATGGAAACAGCCGCGCGCTTTACAACCCCTACTACAAGCAGTTCATGCCCCGCTTAGGATTTGCCTGGACCCCTGAAATGTTCAAGAAGCGTCTGGTTGTCCGCGGCGCTTACGGCATCACAAGCTTCCTGGAAGGCACCGGCGTGAATCTGCGCTTACCACTGAACCCGCCTAACTTCTTTGAGTCAAATCAGAATTACGATCTAACAACGGGTGCCGGTTCGGCTCGTGTTGGCTTCAATGATCTGCCTGGCTTCACTGGTGTCCTTGCGGGCAACATCCGTACTTGGGATCCGAATCTTCGGCCTCAATTTACGCAACAACGGAATTTCAGTCTGGAATACCAGTTCGCTAAGGAATTCGTTGCCAGCGCCGGATACGTCAGCCAACGCGCAACACATACCATCGTCGCGCGGGATCGGAATCAGCCTTTGGCAGGTCCATCCAACATAAACCCATCTCTGTGGGCAAACGCTCAAACCCGCCGTCCGCTCTTCGGCGTGGATCCGTTGGTTACCACCACTGCCACCACCGAATCAAGCGGAAACATGAACTACGATTCGCTACAAGTTTCGGCTAAGAAGCGCTATGCCGCTGGCATTGATGTGGGCATGTCCTACACATGGTCCAAGACGTTCAACGACGCCCTGGGCTTCTTTGGTGCAGGCGGCATACAATCTGAAGGTGCATATTGGCAGAACGCAAACGATCGCCTGGGTAACTACGGTTTCGCGGGTTGGGATGCTCGTCATAATCTGACGGTCAACTCCAACATTGAATTGCCATTCGGTAAAGGCCGCCGTATGGCAGCCAACATGAGCAAGCCCTTGGATATGATCCTCGGCGGTTGGTCACTTGGTTACGTCATGCAGGCTCGCACTGGTTTCCCCATCACGCTTGCAACAGTGGGTCAAAGTCAGCAGTCACCACGCGGTACACAACGCCCCAACTATCTTCGCCCGCTCACGGTTACGGACCGCTCCATTCAGAAATGGTTCGGCACCAGCGCAGCGGCTGTTGAATGTGCACAAGGAACAGATAACGGAACATGCGCTTACCAGCGTCCTGCTCTGGGTACCTTCGGCAATGCGTCAATTGCAACCGAACGGGCTCCTGGTTTCTTCAATGCCGATGTTTCCATCGGCAAGCAATTCAGAATCAAGGAAGGTCATCGCATCGACTTCCGTGCTGAATTCTACAATCTGGCCAACATGACCATGTTCAGTCCGCCACTTCGTGGTTTGGATGCACCCGGTACGTTCGGTCTAATCAGCGGTCAGGCAAATAACCCACGCAACATCCAGCTTGGTCTGAAGTACATTTTCTAAACTAGCTGCTGTTTGTTGGAACGAAAAAGGCGAGCTTTCGGGCTCGCCTTTTTCTTAATCACAACCACTATTCAAATTTCTTCCGTTCCTGCTTCCATAGGTAAAACATAGACCAGCAGGTCTTTCCAGGCCATCAGCAATCCAAACTCAGCTTGAAACTCAGCCGGCCGGGCAAAGCTACCAGTCAAAATAAAGCATCAAATCTTCCGCACCTTCACCGACCGGAACCACGCCGCGTCATTGTGATTCTGAAATGAAATGGAGCACTGCTTTCTCGGCTGCTTGGTCAACATCTGGTAAATCGGTGACGTCTTCCCCCACCGTTTCTCCAATCCAGCAGCTATCGATGGGTCGTCCAGCGAAGCGTCCACCACCTTCTCCCCATTCAGCCAATGCTCAATGTGGTTCCCCTTCACCACTAACCGCGATTGATTGAACTCCCCCACAGGCTTCATGGCAGGTTTGCTGCGCGGAATCATGCTGTAGAGCGACCCGGATTGATACAACGCACCACGACGGGCATCGGGGTGCTTATCGTCGTCAATGGTTTGGTACTCGAAGCCAACCACGTACGTTTGGCCTTCCCCTTCGCCACCGTTCATTGCACTAACGCGACTAGGCAACGTCCCTTGCATAGTGGTGTTCAAGGAGTCTTCAAATTTTTTCGATTTCCTGATGATGTCACTCGAGAGTGGAACAAACTCTTGTATCCGATACTTCAAACCACTATTGCCGCCCGAAGATATTTTCCATTCAAACTGCAGTTCAAAGTCGCTGAACTTGACCAGGCTGACCAAGTCTTCCCGGTAGTGCGGTTTGGGTCTGGCTTTCAGACAACCATCTTCAATGGTCCAGGAATCACCGGCAGGAGAGAGCTTCGATGGATCTGCCCAACCCTTCATGGTTTTGCCATCGAATAGAAGCTTCCAGCCGGCTTTCTTTTCTGCCGGAGTCAAGTTGTTTTGCGCCATGCAACAAACGGCGCTAAGGAGGATGAGTGCGAATTTCATGAGCTTGAGTGATTATAACGCCCTTCATCCAGGTCCAACCCGCAGAGGTATATGATGTGACTATGCGAAAAGTAATTACTCTACTCAATATCTTGCTATCCGCTTTGCTTACGCAGGCCGCTGAGCGGGTTACTGCTACCGGCATTATTCTGGATGACAAGAATGCCCCCATTGAAAATGCCACAGTTATGGTTTACTCCGCTGGAGTAAAGCAGGGCTTCGATCAATTTTGTCCCACCTGCTACGTAGATTGCGGCAAAAGAACCGCCACATCAGCAGACGGAGCCTTCCTTATCACGGGACTCAGCAACGACCTTTTGTTCAACTTGCTGGTTGTTCGCGAAGGATTCGCGGCGCAATTTATCAGGAAAGTTGACCCAAGCCAGGGACCAGCCCCTTCGGCGATTCTCATGAAACGAATTTCGCCGGAAGATGCCTCCCAAATCGTTCGCGGGAAAGTTGTTGACGCACACGGCGACGCTGTAAGAGACGTTCTGGTAGAACAGCAGGGGATCATATTCGACCAGGGCCGGTCATTCGGTCCTAACAACTGGATCGATCTGGTTACAGTTACCAACGACAACGGCGAGTTCGAGATGGCGTACGCCAAGCCCGCCAAAAGCATGATTTTGCAATTTGCACCACGTGGCATGGCTGCCAAATTGGCCACGCTTGCAACCGGACCTGATCGGAAACAGATCACTGTCACCGATGGAGCAACAATTCGCGGAAGGCTTGTACACAATGGCGAGCCGGTCGCAAACGCGCAATTGGGGCCTCAGCACGCACACAAATGCAGCGGGGAAAACTCTTCCGGAAACAAGAATAGGAACCAATGAAAAAGGTGAGTTCGCAATTACCAACGTTTCAGCTGGAAGAGTTTGGTTCTTGCATGGCAAAATGGATTCCCTCGCCGCCAGGGGCCTTGCGGTTCAGGTCATCGAATGCGCAACGAAAGACGATGGACAGGAAGTGAATCTCGGCGACATTCCTGTTCAACCGGCGTTTACTCTGCGCGGTAAGGTTGTTTTGAATGATGGCAAGCCGATAAAAGCAAACATGCGGATGAATCTATTCGCGGATAGGGTGCCCGATCGGCAAAGTCAGATTCTCCCACCCGATGGAAATTTCGAGTTCAAGGGTATTCGCAAAGGCGTGTATTCATTATCACCGTCAGTCAAGGATTACCAAACATCAGACGGCGATCCAATTGAGATGCTAGTGGAGGGGAACGTAACTACTCTTGTTGTGACGCTTCGTCCAACGCCACCAATGGTGCTGAAACCTTGAGAATTCAGCGATCCAGAAAAAACGAATCACGCCACTCGACGATCTGAATTTGCCCTCTTTCCAGCAAGTTAGCCCAAAGCAGTAGGTGCCCTTTCGAAACGGCTGCTAACTTTTAACGGGGAGACAACTTAAGAATTGAGAAAAATCAGAGCGCCCGCAGAGTCTTCGGTGCAAGAAACATCTGGTACGCTGCTGCGCCAACAGCCACAGTTCCCAGGCAAGCCAACGACACGGTCGGGTTCATGCGAATACCTTGAACTGCAATCCATGAACCAACGGTAATGTAGAAGAGCGGAATTAAAGGCCAGGCAAAACTCACTACAGCGAGTTTCTGCCAACCAGCACGCTTCCTGAATATGAATAGGCAAGCCACGGCAATCACGCTGAAAGCGTTCAGCAGGAACCCGATAAAAAAGATCAGATCTTTAAACGGAGTTAGTGTCATGAAAATGGTGAAAACGCCTTGCATCAAAATAGCGTAAATTGGCGTGCGCCACTTTTCGTGAACAATGGCGGCAGCCGGAAAAAATGCCTTGTTCTTTGCCATGGCGTAATAAACGCGTGGACCAATAGTAACCATGGCGTTCACGGTGGCCATTAACGACAACGCCATCAGGAAACCAAACAATCCGGAAACCTGCGGACCGAACAAATGCGAAGCCGACAAAGTGCCTATGGCCACAACACCTTTCATCTGTTCCAAAGGTTGAGCATAGATGAAAACCATATTTAAAAGGAGGAACAACACGGCCACAATCAAGGTACCTAGAGTCAACGCAAGGGGCAAATTGCGTTCAGGGTTTTGCACTTCCTCGGCCACGTATGTGGCCGCGTTCCAACCACTGTAAGCAAGATAAATAAAGATTAGACTAATAGAAAATTGCGAGGGAATACTGCTGGTGCTGGTGCGGACCGCAGTTTGCGAAAAGTTGGCCCAATTCCCGTTGCCAACCGTGAATCCAAGTACGATAAACCCAACGATGACAGCTAGTTTTATTCCAGTAAGAACGTTTTGCAATTTGGCAATACGGCCAACCCCGAAAAGATTCAGCACCGTGAACAAAGTAACCAGAGCACAGGCCAACAAATGGCCGGCCCCAACCTTGATTCCTGCGAAGGCGAACTGCGCGTTGTCGATTTTGACTGCTGGGAAAAAATAGCCAACATATTCGGAGAAAGCAAGAGCAGCTAAAGCTATGGGTCCGGAAAATCCGGCGACAAAGGAGATCCATCCCACCATGAATCCGGCCGCAGGACCAAAGGCTTGCGTAAGGTAAACATACTCACCACCAGAACTTGGGAAATTGATACCCAGTTCGGAATAACAAAATGCTCCAGCTAACGCGCAAATGGCCCCAACGATCCAAATGGCCATGATCGTTTGTACGTCACCCAAGTCCCCGGCTAAAAAGCCGGTGGTCGTAAAGATGCCAGTTCCCACCATGTTGGAGATCACCAATGCTGTAGCGCTGGTTAAGCCAATTTGACGGAGCAGTGTAGGTTTCGCCGCCATCTAAAGAGTAAGTCCTCTGCCGGAAATAGCCGTTCCACCATCGCAATTAAATACCGAGCCAGTGATATAGCTGGCAGCATCGGTGCTTAAGAAAAGTGCCAAGTCAGCCAACTCATCGCGAGTGCCGAGCCGACCCAAAGGAACCCCGCGCAGCACTTTGCGGCGATGCTCATCCGACGGCGCAAGCCGACGCATACCTTCCGTGTCGTCGGTGGGTCCGGGAGTGATGCAGTTTAAACGAATGCCATCCTTGCCCCATTCCAAGGCCAAGCATTGCATCAACATTTCGACGCCGGCTTTTGCCGCGCAAACGTGAGCCTGAAATGCCATGGGTGCCTGAGCTTGTCCTGCAGAAATCGCAATTACGCTGGCACCTGGTTTCTTCAAAAATTGATGAGCTGCGCGGCAGACATTGAAAGAGCCGAGGAGGTCGATATCCATTACGGCCTTAAATCCGTTTGACGACATGCCCAGCGCAGGCGCTGGGAAATTACCCGCAGCACCGGCGATAAGGATGTCGATGGGTCCGAAAAGTTCGTGGCACTTTGCAAGAGCTGCTTCGGTGATTGCATAGTCCCGAACGTCACCGGAAATCCCAACCGCCTTTCCTCCAGCATCGGTGATCAGCTTCACAGCTGCGTCCAGTTTGTCCTGATCCCTTCCTTGGATCATCACATTTGCACCCTGCGCTGCCAGCCTTTCAGCCATGCGCTGGCCAATTCCACTGGAACCGCCAGTAACGTAAGCCGACTTTCCAGCCAGAAGATTGTCACGAAAAATTCCTGCCATGGTTGTAGAGGCAGGATACCACGAAGCTGCTTTAGCTAGCCGCTCGCCATTCGCTGGCTGGTGCTTCCAGGGCGAATACGTAAGCGCGATAGACGTTGTCAAACACCTTGTCCCAACTTGCTTCCAAGGCCGCAGAGCGGGCGGCTTTGCGCATTTGCTGATGTCGTGCAAGATCAGTGACTAAGTCATGAACACAGCGGACATAGTGTTCATCAGATCGCGCCACAATGCCCGTGACTCCGTTATTCACAATGTACTGAGGACCGCCCTGATTGGTGACAATGGCCGGAACACCGCTGGCCAACGCCTCTTGCACTACATTGCCATAAGTATCGGTGCGAGAAGGAAACAGAAATAGATCCATGTTGGCGTAGGCTTCCGACAACGCTTCGCCTTGTAAGGTTCCGGTGAATTCAGCCCGCCGCAAGTTTTTTTCCAGATAAGGACGCTCAGGTCCATCGCCGATAATCAGGAAGCGATGGTTTTCCTCGGCCAGCAATTTCTCGACTTCCACTAACAGTCGAACATTCTTCTCTGGTTGCAACCGGCCTACAAATCCAAGTACGAACGTACCGTCCTGGCGGAATCGCTTGGCGGGATTGAAGATAGTAGTATCCACGCCGCGTCGCATAAGGAACGTCTTCTTTCCGGTTTTGGCTTCCAGCATCCGGATCAAATCTGGATTCGGTGCTAACAACACACGAGCAATTCGATAGAACAACGCCACGCCGTCCAACGTTCCTCGTTCCGTAAGTGCTGCGGCATAATCCCGGAACCGATTGGGAATAAAGCTGAGCATAGAATGTAAGCGGCGGGAGGCGAATTCATGCAGATTAGTGTGCCAGCTTGCAACCAAGGGGATGCCTTTGGAATGGGCGCAGTAGGCAGCGAGCATGCCCAAATCGCTGGGACCCGTAAGGTGAATCACGTCAGGTTTGAAAGATTCCAGGGCTTGCTCGATTACAAAATAGTTTCGCCAAAAAAGAGGGTCGAAATAAAGATCCGTTTCAACCGGGAACTTAGCCCGGCTGCGGCGGATTTCAAGGGTAGTAACACTTCCGTCATTCCAGGAACGGTTTTGGGGTCCGGCATGGACGCTTAAGAATGGGAGGTCGCGGCGGCGCGCGTACGAATCAAGTTGACGGCTGGTTAAGGCAACGCCGTTAACTTCATGGAATGAATCGGCAAAGAAGGCTACTCTTGGGGTGCGACTGGTCACGCGGTCCTCTTTCTACTGTTTTCATAGACGAAAATTGATGGCCAAGGTTACACTCAGTTTCTATCTAAATCGTGAAGGTTCGTGAAAAAGTGTTAAGCAAAATCAGAAGGTTTCAGATCGCGCCGGAATTTGCCAAACCCGAAAAACGTTGGACGGAAATCGCCAACTAAATCCACCTTCGCCCGCTGTGGAATCTTCTTCTCCATACCGAGCGACCAGTAAACGCCGTTGACGATCAACCGTCGCAATCCTTCGTTTACAAGATCGGACGCCGCGCCCATCGTCGTTGTAAACACTCGGGCCGATTTGCCGGCGCGCCCTGCGAAACTGTTGGTCCAAGCAATGGGCATCATGGGATCGTTCGGACGTTTGGAGAGTTTCTTACCTTGCCTCTCAATTGTGTAGTCACCTTCAATGGGCTTGTCGGTGGGCTTCATACCTTCTAATACCTGCCCAAGAATTAATGGCTGGGCGGTGGAGGGAAGTTTTGTAACAGTATAGACATCGCTTGGTCCCCAAATATCTTCGCAGCCTCGCACAATAGGATTCTGCTTTTCGTCAGGGGCAATTAGCCCGCGCGTACTCTGCACAGCGTGGTGGCCATGGTGGGTTATCCAGGTTTCGCCTAGTACTTGTTTGCCAAACCCACCCGGCCATTTCGTCTTGTCGCGATAGCCGTAATGACGGAACTGGCTGGTGGATGTATCCTTATATTCAAACGCGTGGGTAGCCGTGCGCAGGCCAATAATGGGGCGGCCAGAATGGACGTATTCATCTATGTGGCGCATTTGCTCGTCGGGCAACTCCCGAAAGCGCGTGGCAATAATCATCAGGTCGGCAGAGTGCAACGCCTCCAAGCCCGGTATGTTGCTCACTTCAGGATTGATCAGGTTCGTTTTTGGATCGATTGCGAATAGTACCGTGCAATGAAAACCGTGATGCGTTGAAAGGATTTTCCCTAGTTGCGGAAGCCCTTCTTCGGAGCGGTACTCTTCATCGCCAGAAATCAGAACTATGCGCTTTCCCTGGCCTTTGTAAACGGCCCACAATTTCTCTTCGGCGGCAATAGCTGTTGAGCTTGCAGCGAGCAACAAACTACGCCGACTGATTTTCTTCATACTGAGGCCAAACCCTTCCATGCTTTTTGTGCAGTGATGCGAACGTTTCGATTTGCGCTCTTCATTTTCGGCATAAAAATTGACGCTGCCTCAGCAGTTCCAATATTCGCGATCCCCACAATTGCGGCGCATTGGAGGTGCTCTTCACTGCGTTCGAGTATGGCCTTGTAGATGTCCAAAGCAGCAGCGGGATTTCCCTTCTGCAGTTGCGCATCGGCAAATCGAAGTCGGCTATCGACCAGTTCTGTCTTTTGGGTTTCAGTCAATCCTGCTTCGGATGGAAGCGGCAAAGCTGAGTTGGATTTCGGACCGATTCGAGAGAAGGCTTTGGCGCCTGCCACCGCAATCGCTTTATCAGCGGATCGCGTGGCTAGGCCGCAGATCCCCAGGACGGGAAGAGCGGCGTCTTTGCGATGCCCGAATGCCGCAAGCAGGCGGGGTTTGAAATCATCCTTGGCTTGATGGTAGGCCTTGACCATGGCCTCAGTTGTGGCTGGGCCAGGAATCCGTTCCAGGCAATAGACAACCTCTTCACGAAGATCCGCGTCGTGGATGTCCTTGGCAATTGCGGCAACGGAATCTTCGCCGGCAATATTGGAGAGCAACCGAATTGCGTGGATGCGAACGGGCAGCGTGGAGTTAATGGCCAGCAGGCCTTGAACCACCGCAGCCCGGTTGGTTGACGTCGGATCTTTGCCAACGGAATGCGTCATCGTGGTGAGCGCTTCGCGAGCAGCCTTGGCGATGCCTGGGTTCTCAGATGCTGCCAATTTGCCGAGTTCGGAAATCACAGAAGGGTCAACTTCCCCCGCCGCCCGCCATGCGTTGAAACGCACATCGGCATCGGTGTTTTTGATGTCACTTAAGAATTTTGAGGTGTCCATTTGAGTCTCCTTACAAATGCCATGGACCGCGCCCAGGGCGGCTTAGTAAGCGGTTGGCTTCCTCGTCATTCTTGAACCGCTCCGTTACTGGATCCCAATCCAGTGGCCGTTGCAACTGAAAACCAATGTTGCCGATAATGCACAGCGTCGCCACGCGGTGTGCGGCTTCCATATGCATGATGGGCTTTTCGCGGGTGCGGATGCAGTCCTCAAAATTCTCGCTATGACCAGGACTGCGGAACGCTTTGCCACAATCGCATTGCTGGGCAAAATCGCGCACACGCTCTTCAGTGGATGTTCCAGCTCCATCGCCAAGAGTCACACCAATGTTTCCATTCTGTCCCCAGTAAACTGCGCCATAGCGCGCATCGAGGGTTGATGAGGGAACTCCTGGTTGTGCCCACACAAGAGTCCAATTTGGATTCTTGAACTCGTAGGTGATCTCCATGGTTACTGCTGCATCGTACATACCGTCGTGCGGGGGAGCGCCGGTGGCAGTAACTTTAGATGGTCCGGTGTAATCGGAATCCATAATCCAATTGGCGATGCTCATAACGTGTGCTCCGCGATCGCGAATCTGCCCGCCGCCGAAATCCGTCAGCCAACGAAACGCGCCATGCGTATGCTTGACGTTGTATGGCATGGAGCGCGCGGGGCCTAGCCACATATCGTAGTCAAGACCTGGCGGTGGATCTGCATCAGGTGTCCAATCCCCTTCAGGGCTGGCGTAATGCCAACAAGTGACTTTACTCACTTTGCCAATGCGGCCAGCCTTGATGTAGTTATTCGCCTGCCAGGCGGCAGCTTGAGAGCGGCCTTGCGATCCCACTTGCACCACGCGTGCGTAGCGTTCGGCGGCGTTCACCATGGCGCGACCTTCTTCAATGGTGTTGCAGGCTGGCTTTTCCACATATACGTCTTTGCCGGCCTGACAAGCCATGATGCTTTGAAGCGCGTGCCAGTGATCGGGTGTGGCGATATAGACGGCATCGACATCTTTATCTTCAAGCAATCGCCGGAAGTCACGATACATGCGCGGCTTTCCACCGACCGTTGTAGCAGCTTGATCAAGACGTGCAGTGTCAACATCGCAAAGGGCCATGGAGCGCGCGGGACGCATAATGCGCGAGCCATCCCCACCGAGGTTTGTTGCCGATGGAATGCTCTTGGTAACGTTTGCTTCAGGTCGCAGGAAGCCGCGGCCACGGCCTCCAATTCCAATGTGGCCGAAGTTCAAGACATCACTAGGCGCAGGTCCACCTTGCAACCCGAGTGCACGAGCGGGAATGATATCGAACAGGAAAATGCCTGTTGAGGATGTTGTGGCAGCTTTCTTAAGGAACTGGCGGCGGGAACGGCTGGTTTGTGTTTTCATGAAGGCCCACGCTCAATATACTGAAGGGCGTGGGCGGATTCAAGGGGTAGTGCAAACTATCAGGCGGTCTTTGGAATACAGCAGGACGTTCCGCAACAACCGGGTTTTACCGCGCGCACAAAAGCGCTCATAAATTTATCCTGCACCAGTGGCGCAATCGCATCGGCATCCAGTCCTTCACCAACCAGAAATTGCCGCGCATCTTCAATGTTGTAGATACGTGTTGGTTCCATGCTGATTTCTTCAAAACCTGCAATGGCCAACTTAGCTGAATACTGCTTTTCTTCCAGAGCACCTGCTATGCAGCCCACCCATAGTTCCATACTGCGTCGAACTTCAGTGGGAACTTCACCACGCACCACAACGTCGGATACAGCTAGGCGGCCCCCTGGTTTCAGCACGCGCAGAGCTTCGCGAAACACGCGGTCTTTGTCGGCGGAAAGGTTGATCACGCAATTGGAAATAATCACGTCCACCGAATTATCCGGCAGAGGAATATGTTCGATTTCTCCCTTTAAAAATTCCACGTTTGTTACACCGGCTTTCAGTTGATTGGCCCGCGCCAGGGCCAGCATTTCATCGGTCATATCAAGGCCGTAGGCCTTGCCCGTAAGGCCTACACGCTTGGCGGAGAGGAGCACGTCGATGCCTCCGCCGGAACCCAAATCGAGAACGACCTCTCCTGGATTTAATGCGGCGAGAGCCGTAGGATTGCCGCAACCAAGAGAGGCCAGAATCGCCGCTTCGGGAATGCCGGCTTTCTGTTGTTCTTCGTAGAGTCCAGAAGTGATTGGGTCAGTTCCGCAACTTGTAGAAGTACTGCAACAGCCGTTACTAGTGCCAGCCGAGACGCGCAGAGCAGCTTGGCCGTATTTTTCTTTAACGATTTCTTTCAGTTCCATCTTTCGATAATACTAGAAATATCCAATATGTCAAGAAAAACTTTCTGTCCCGTTCGAAGCATAACCACAGCTTCAATCTAATACAATCGCCGCAATGTTTTACTGTCTCTGATTCTGGCTAGAAGCTCCATGGCCCAAGTTCAAGAAGGTGGTGCTCTACTTGGCAAACAAACCGTTGTGGATAAAAGTGAACGTGGTCGAGGATTTTCGCCAAGAGTACAAGCGTTTCTTGACTTAGCGAGGTCGACACCACCTGAAGTAGCGAGTGACGCTCTGATACGCATCGCATTATCGAAGGAAATTCCAGAAACAGCCAAGAAACTTGGTCTGCTTGAAGAAGCATTTTCGCTTGCGGCCGGTTCCCAATATACGGTTAAACGTGTTCCATTTCCAGGTTCGGCGACCGACACTCGATCAGGCCATCTGGCGAGAGCCCATAAGCTTAACCTTGACACTGTATCGCTTCAAAGTCGGGCAGTAAACGCTATTCTGGATTTGGACCCTGCAAAAGCCCGTACCTTATTTCGTCGGATCTCATTGATGATGGAACCTCTGTCTTGCAAAGACGCTTTGACCTATGAGCTGACCCGCTACTACGAGGTCGCAGCTGACCTTCGAAGAAGGGCCTTCACTGCGAAAGACCGGCAAAGAGGTGAAGACTCGTTGTTTATCGAGTCTTTAATTCGAGACCTCCGCTCCCCCACGCAAGTCGCGCCCATTGCAGCTTTGCTTTCCACTTCAGATCGAATTGATAACGCTGAGTTGGAGCGGTCGGGACAAACACTTGGGGGAATTCTTAGCCAAATCAATGGAGACAGTCGATCTTTTGGTCTCGCGTCAGAAAAATACTCGGCAATTAATTCGTTATTAATTATCTATGATAGGAAAGTATAGCTATGCGAGGTCTGTTTGAGGCGTACGTTGCTTATCTCGTTCGGCATTTCAAGGCTGAGCGTTGCTCTGACAGTTCCGATGACAACGGATCCGGCTCCGATAAGTACAATCACGCTTGGCATGGATTAGGACTTCACCTTCTTCAAAGGTTTCTTCTTGCCAGAACTGTTCAGGGCGATTGCTTGGCGAACGAGCGACTTGAAAGCGGACTCGTCAACCTGTTCTCCTTCATGGATGTCAATCGCGCGGCGGACATTTCCGTCTAGACTCGAGTTGAAGAGTTGGGCTGGATCCTTTACAAATGCACCTTTGGCGAAAGTAAGCTTCACAACCTTCTTGTAGGATTCGCCGGTGCAGATGATGCCGTCGTGCGACCAAACTGGAGTGCCCATCCACTTCCATTCCTCGACGACGTCCGGGTCTGCTTCCTTGATCAGCTTGCGCATTCTGCTGAGGGTTTCTCCACGCCAATCTCCGAGGTCGGCGATTCTTTTCGTTATGAGCTCGGATGCGGACTGGGTTGAGCCAGTGCTTGATTTTTTCGTCATAGTTGCTGCTGTCGATGAATTATAATCCTTGTTGAAGATGATTACAAAATATTCCACGTTGACAAAAATTATAGTGACGGGCATTGCGCTCTCTATACAGGCCCTAGCTCAGGATGGACCGGATTCAGTTTTGCGGGGAACCAAGCAATTTAGTAAGAGAGTTGTAACCTCTGGGCTTGCGGGGCCGTGGGAATTGACTTGGGGTCCTGATAGTAAGTTATGGGTTACGGAGCGCACCGGTAAGCGCGTGGTACGGGTGGACCCTACCAGTGGTGAGCGCAGTGTCGCCATCACTATTGATGAAGTATCTGCGCCCGGTGGGCAGGATGGGCTGTTAGGAATGGCGCTGCATCCTGAGTTACTCAAGAGCACTGGCAATGACTTTGTTTATGTCGCCTATACTTACGTCGACGAGAGTTTAGGTGCTGACCCGACCGTTAGTGATCCGAAGAGTCCCTACCGTTTCATTTATGGCAAGTTAGTTCGGCTGACTTACAATCAGGCGACGGGGACGCTGGCCAATCCAGTGACGCTTATCGCTGGTCTGCCGGCAGGGAATGACCACGTGGCTGGGCGGTTGAAATTTGGTCCTGACAAGAAGCTGTACTTTACGATTGGGGATCAAGGGAATAATCAGTTGGGCAACTACTGCCTTGCTGTGGAATCGCAAAGGCTGCCGACGCAGAAGGAAATGGTTGCGAAGAATTATGTTTCGTATGTGGGTAAGTCACTGCGGTTGAATCTGGATGGTTCGGTACCAAAAGATAATCCGAAACTGAACGGTGTTGTAAGTCATGTTTTTACTTACGGCCATCGTAACCCGCAGGGGATCGACTTTGGTCCGGACGGCACGCTTTACTCATCCGAACAGGGGCCGAAGACGGATGACGAGGTGAATATTTTGAAGCGCGGGTCTAACTATGGCTGGCCGCATATCGCCGGCAAGCGGGATAACAAAGCTTTTGAGTATGCACGCTGGGCCGAGGCCACCACGCCCTGTTCGCAACTGCAGTTTAGCGATCTGGCAATTCATCCTTCCGTGCCGCGACAGCCGGAATCGGCATTCAAGAAACTGATTGTTGAGCCCATTGCAACCATGTTCACTGTGCCGACCGGTTACAGCTTTAAGGACCCCGCCTGCAAGGGCATTGACTTTATTTGTTGGCCGACGGTGGGTGCATCGAGCATTGAATACTATGCATCGAAGAGTAACGGTATTCCTGGGTGGGACAAGGTTCTGCTGGTGACCACATTGAAGCGTGGGTCACTATATGTGTTGCCACTAACAGCGAATGGAAAGGCAGCGACCGGACATTTTTCGCGTTACTTCCAATCGGAAAATCGTTTCCGTGATACGGCGATCAGTCCTGATGGGAAGACAATTTACATAGCCACTGATCCGGGAGGATTGGCTGAATCGCTGGATGGCGGGACTGTTAGAAAAATGCAGGATCCGGGGGCTATTCTTGCCTTTACGTACACTGGCGAAGGCACGGGTGTGGCTGAGGAACCTCGACAGGTGAGTAAGGCGAAGCAGCCTAACGAAGAGCAGGCTGCGGTTAACGCTGCGGTTGGAAATCCTCCGCAGTTTACAGCATCACAGGTGGCGGCCGGGAAGACGGCCTACAATTCCAACTGCGCAGTTTGCCATGGCAGCACCATGACCAATGGGACTTTTGGCACACCGTTGGCGGGCGAATACTTTACGAAAATGTGGGGAGGCAAAACGGTCCGCGCACTTTACGACCGTGCGAATAAGACTATGCCCCCGGCTGCTCCCGGGTCGTTGGCAAAAGACAGTTACGTAGACATTGTCGCCTACATACTTGAGCTGAATGGTTTCAAAGCTGGCAGCACGGAATTGAAGACGGATGGCGATGCTGCGGACAAGATGACGATCAAGTAGACATTGTTCCCTTCGCCATGCGAATGGGATAGTTTAAAGGTATGCGCTTTTCCGTCCTTCAAATTGCTGCTGCGTGCGCCGTATGGGCACAGCCGTACGACCTGATAATTTCCGGGGGCCGCATTGTGGATGGCACCGGTAACCCTTCGTTCATCGGCGACATTGGAGTGCGCGGCGGGAAGATTGTAGCGGTTGGGAAGATTCCACGGGACAAGACTACGCGGACTATCCAGGCTGCAGGGTTGACGGTTGCCCCAGGCTTTGTAGACATTCACAACCATTCCGACTACACGCTGGTGACCGACGGCAACGCGCAGAGCATGATACGCCAGGGTGTAACATCGATGATTCTGGGCGAAGGTGGATCCGTTGCCCCAGTTACTGACAAACAACCTTGGAATGATTTCACAAGTTACTTTGCCTTGCTGAAGAAACAGGGAATTTCGACGAATGTTGGGACCTATGTGGGGTCGAGTCAGATTTGGACTTATGTGCGCGGGCCAAAGGAAGGTCCACCGACAAAGACTGAACTTGAAGCGATGCGAAGTGAAGTGCGCAAAGCCATGGAGCAGGGAGCGCTGGGCGTTGCCAGTTCGCTTAGTGGACCTCCTGGGGCGTGGATTGATACGGAAACGTTGGTTGCAATGTGCACCGCCGCAGCTCCCTATGGCGGAATTTATTCTACTCACATGCGCACCGAGGGTAATGGAGTATTTGAATCCGTGGCGGAGGCGCTGGAGATTGGAAGGCGCGCAGGGGTGCCTGTAGACATCATTCATTTGAAATTGGCGGAAAAGCAGTTGTGGGGAAAGATGCCGGAACTGATTGGACTAATCGCTAATGCGCGGGCCAATGGACAGCAGGTGGAAGCCAATGTTTATCCGTATCGGGCCGGACAAAATAACCTTTCGTCCATCTTGCCTCCGTGGGCGCACGATGGCGGGCCGCAGGCGCTCATTGGGCGGCTGAAAGACCCGGTATTGCGGGCGAGGCTTGAGCGTGAAGTGCTGCACGGCATTCCCGGAACGAACTGGTACAACCACTACACGGCTACTGGATCGTGGGAAGGGATGTTGTTAGTCAGTTTGTCTAACCCTGCTTACAAGAAGTTTGAAGGACGCCGGATGAACGAAGTAATTACAGCATTAAACAAGCCGCCGGTGGATGTTTTGTTTGAGTTACTGATCCAAAACAGCGCTTCAGTTCCCACTGTTTACTTTCATCATTCCGAAGAAGACATGCGCTATGCGATGAAACAACCATTTGTATCGATTGGTTCCGATGGATCGGCGGTGGCAGTGAGTGGGCCGCTATCGGTGGGCAATCCGCATCCGCGCTGGTATGGAACTTTTCCGCGTGTGTTGGGCCGTTACGTGCGCGATGAAAAAGTGATTTCCATGGAAGAGGCGATCCGTAAGATGACATCGGCTAACACTGCGAAGGTAGGCGTGTTTGATCGTGGATTGCTGCGGACGGGACAATGGGCGGACATCACTGTGTTTGATGCCGGGAAGGTGATTGACAACGCGACTTACGATAAACCGCACCAGTATGCCACGGGTATTAACTACGTAATTGTGAATGGCACGATGGTGCTGGAGGAAGGCAATCATACGGGAGCAAGACCGGGCACCATTTTGTATGGCAGGGGCAAGGCTCAATAATTGATGCGGCTTCCTCTCGCAATGATTTTGTTATGTGGAGCCCAGGCGGGAGAATTGCACGTTGCTGCCCGCGCTGGGGACGCCGATGCGGTGGCGGCGCTTTTGAAAAAAGGTGTTGACCCGAATGGGCGCGATGGATTGGGCGGCACACCTTTGCACGATGCTGCTTGGGGTGGCTACAAGGACGTGGTGGAGCTGCTGCTTCGCAAAGGTGCTGATGTGAATGCGCGGCATAGAGAGGGCGGTTCAACACCGCTGCACTATGCTGTGATCACAAATCGTCTGGAGATTGTGGAGCTGTTGATGAGTCAGGGTGCCGATGCGCGGCTGCGTTATGGACAAGGGTCAACGGTGCTGCATTTGGCGGCAAATCGAGGATATATTGATGTGGCGCGGTTCTTGCTAAGTAAAGGCGCGGAGGTGAATGAACGCGATACAACCGGAGCCTCTGCATTGGAAGAAGCGGTTTGGAAAGGGCAGACGGAGTTGGTGCGGCTGCTTTTGGAACATAAAGCTGATGGGGCCGGCATCAATCCGAAGAGCGGAGATTACTTAACGCACATTGCTGCGAGGCGAGGCCATGCTGATGTGTTGGCAATGTTGCTGGAGCGCGGCGCAAAGGCGGATGAAAAGTCGAAGGACGGGTCCACTCCGCTGGACGAAGCGCTTCGGTTTCGGCAGGCGGGAACTGCGGGAGTGTTGCTAGTTCGTTCCGATGTGGCGTTGAATCCGGCGCGCATTGCGGAGTTAGTAATGGAAGGGCGAACGGAGTTGGTGGCACTGCTGTTGGCGCATGGTGCCAAGGCGGATGGGAAGACGCAATTGGGATCGACGTTACTGCATGATGCTGCGTTGAAAGGGCATGTGGAGACAGTTGAACTGTTGTTGAACAAAGGTGCAAAAGTGGATGCGCGGAATGCAACTGGAGCTACGGCACTGCATGATGCTGCGTTAGGCGGGCAGGGGAGGGTTGTGGAATTGTTGTTGAAGCGCGGGGCTGCCGTGAACGTGCAGGATGCGGAATCGGGAAACACTGCACTAGGGAACGCAGCGGCTTGGGGGCGTGCGGAGATTGTCAAAATGCTGCTGAGCAGCGGCGCGGACAGGGGTGTTGTAAATCGGGCAGGGAAGCGGGCCGTGGATTTGGCCCGCGAAAACGGACACAAAGCCGTGGCCGCGCTGCTATAGTTCAGCAGACTATTTGTGCATTTTTCGGAAATTGGTTAGACACTTTCCAGCGGTTTCCAATTCTGAAAAACGACTACCTTCCTGTTCTATCAAGTAGTACTCAACACCACCGGATTTTTCAGCAGCTTTGAAAATCTCTTTCCAATTTGCCACGCCTTCGCCGAATAAAACACGATAGCCGCTGCTATCTTTATCCTTATCTTTCGGGGACGTCCAGTCCTTGCAGTGGAGGGAAACAATCCGGCCAGGGTGTTGATTGATCCATTGCACGGGATCGGTACCCGCTTCAATCGCAGTGCCAACGTCAAGCTGCAACACTACGTTTTTGGGAGTGTTGTTGGCAAGCACCTCCATGGGACGTGTTCCATCAATCGGTTTGAATTCCACTTGGTGGTTATGAAAGCCCACGCGAATGCCAGCCGATTTTGTATCTTCGGCGCCCTTGGTTAGCTGGTCTGCAATTTTCTTCCAACCGTCCAGTGTGGTAACCCGGCCGGCACTCGCCATGATGATGAACTTGCTTCCAAGGATAGTATTCAGTTCAATTGCCTTGGGCATCAACTCCGGGGTGAAGGAGTTATTGCTGTTGTGCGTGGAGAAACACTTCATGCCAACTTCGTCCAGCACAGTTCGCATTTCGTTCGCAAAAGAAGGCGTCCACTGCATGTAAGGGGAAAAGAACTCAACCCCCTGATAGCCCAGCTTGGCGACGGCGCGGACGGTGCCGACAAGATCTTTCTCTAAATCACCGCGGACCGAATATAATTCCAATCCAACAGGGATCTTCTTCTTAGCTGCGGAAAGGGTAGCGGCCGAGGCGGCCAGGGAAAGCAGGGAACGGCGTGTAATGGAACTCATCAGTATGGAAGATAACACGAATCAGGCAGACAGCAAAACTACTGCCTGCCTGATTCATTTTTCAAACTAGGGTTTTGGAGCTGGTGGCGGTAATTCCTTGGCTTCGCAAACCGATTGAAAACCTTGTCGTGAATGGGTGCCATCACAGAAGGGTTTATTCTCTGAAAGACCGCAGCGGCATAAGCCGATTGTGGTGCGGCCACCGAGGCCGTATGTTTTGCCACTGGCATCGACTAAAGTGAAATCACCCTCAATGCGAAGTGGACCGTTGTTGAAAACTGTTGCTTTTGATGACATTGGCCACATGGTAACACAGCCGTCCAAGTATTAATCAGGCACAATAGAGAGGTTGCGACTTTCTATCATTCTTTTGGCATTTACTTGTTTCGGTGCAGCCCCTGCGGAGACGTCTGCGGAACTGATGGAGCGGGTTCGCGCGCATATGAAACAGACCATTGAAGGCGTCCCCAACTACACCTGCCAGATGCTGGTGGAGCGGTTTACGCGGCAGCCTGGCGCAAAACAGTTGAACCGGCGCGACGCGTTTCGCTTGGACGTTGCGGTAGTGGCAAAGCATGAATTATTTGCCTGGCCTGGTGAAGGTGCTTTTAAGGAACGCGAGATTGGCGAGTTTGCCCGACGAGGTGCATTTGGAACCGGAAACTTTGCCACTCATTTGGCGAATGCGCTGAATCCAACTGGGGTTGTTTACACCGTGAACCCCGTAGAAGAATTCGCCGGGAGGAAGGCCTACCGCATTGGATATCAAATTCCAGCGGCGCGAAAACCCTATCGCATCAAGATTGATGTGCAAATAGCTGACCCCGGAGTAAAGGGCCAGTTTTGGGTGGATGAGGTCACTTTAGACGTGTTGCGTTTGGAGTTCTCCTTACAGGAAATACCCGAAGGATTTCCGCTGAGAACTGCTGGTGAATTTGTGGAATATGAGCGGGTGCGCATTGGCAGCGGCGATTTTTTATTGCCGCAGAAGGCCCAATTGGAATTGCAGCATACCGATGCAAGCCTGGAACAGAATCGGACTACGTTTTCTTCTTGCCGACAATACGCAGGCGAATCCGTGATCCGGTTTGAAGGGTTGGCGGATGAAACGGAAGCGGCGAAGCTTCCCCAGGAAATTAAGATTCCATCCAAGCTTCAAATCGATGTGGAATTGCGCACAGCGATTGACAGTTCCAAAGTTGCCATTGGGGATCAGTTGGAAGCAATTGTTTCGAAGCCCGCAAAGTTCAAAGGCGAAGTTGTGATTCCTAAAGGTGCAATGATTACTGGGCGCGTAACAAGGATTGAACGCATCCAGGCCGGGCAACCTCAATTCACTCAATTCGTGGTGGGTTTTGAATTTACTAAAGTGGTGTTTGGATCAAAGTTTGCGCAACTGAACTCATTTCTGGAAGAAGGCGGAAGCATCATGAGCCCAGCACTACGAGGGATGCGGAACAGTCAGACTTCGCGAATCTTCCTGTATCGCGAGTACGCCAAAAAGAATGAGGAGAAACAACCACCGATGGTTTATTCCTCCTCGACTAAGTTAGAACTGCCCAAAGGCAGTTTCCTTATATTGCGTACTTACTAAAACGTGAACCGCAAGGACCCCTGCATGACACGCGGTTGCCTGGTGGAGGTTACCTGCCCGAACGTTGTATCCACTTGGTTCCCGGCTGGATCAAAGCGTGCCGTGGTGTTCACACCAGAAAACTGGGTGTGATTCAAGGCGTTGTACATTTCCCAACGAAGGGAAAGGATACGGCGTTCATTCTTCAACGGAATCTTCTTGATGAAAGAGATATCCGTGTTGCTGAAGCCAGGTCCGCGAATTACATCCTTAGGTGCGTTGCCAGGGTTGCCAACTGGGGGCCGGGAGAATACGGAAGTATCGAACCAGCGTAGGAACGTTTTGGAGCCATGATCCAGTTGCGCCTTGCCGTTGACGATGATGCGCGAACCATCTCCGCCGCCGGTGATATCAGCTCCGTCAGTAGTGCTGTAGCCAACGCCGCTGGGCTGGCCGCTGACTAAAGCGACAATCCCGGAAATTTGCCATCCATCAAATAGGTGATGAACCACAGCGTGTTTGGCAATATTGGATAACTTAGGCAGATCGTAAGTGTAATTGGCAACGAAGCTATGCGTTTGGTCTCCACCATTCTTGCCGTAACTCCAAACACGAAGTGGACGATAGACGGGAATTCCCGATTCATCCATGAACTTTGAGTAAGTGTAAGAGATACCCATTTGAAGGCCACGGCTGAAACGGCGGTTTAGCGATGAGAGCAACGCATGATAGTTGGAATCATAAGCGTTGTCGATGAAGTTGATGTTTCCGTAGCCAGGATATGGGCGTAGAAAATTAACGGGAAGTGGTCGGCCGTTGGTTGGGTCCAGGTTGGAGGACTGGAAGTTCGCGCCATAGGGAACGGTATTGATGTTATACCCCTGCTGGATGTGACGGCCGAAGGTGCCACCGTAACTAACATCGAGTAACAGCGAACGTCCCAGATCCTGCTGAACACCGAATGTTACATTGTAAGTGCTGGTGGTTTTGTTATCCACGTTGAAGGCGTTGGTATTGCTGGGTGCCAATACATTTGCAGCCTGTGTGAAGGTAGCCAGACTGCCATAGTAAGTGATCGGCGTGAAGATGGCCGGCGGATTGTTGGTGGTGGGGCTCCATTTGCTCAGACGCATATTGTACTGAATGGATGCTCCACCACGAATTGCCGTTTTCCCTTTCCCAAATGGATCATAGGCGAAGCCCAAACGCGGGCCGTACAGCAGCGGCTGGTTGTTGACAAAACCACGAGCATAGTTCTTGTCACCCGATAAGACTCCACCGTTGGCTGGATTGCCAGTTCCCGGTACGAATGCTCCGATGTAAGCGACAGGGAAAACCTGACTATTGCGAGGGTCGATAGCGACTCGGTTTAGGTTGGCATCGAAGCCAGGACGGAAGAACACTGGCGCGTTCTTGATGTCATAACGGCTGAGGGCCAGAACCGATTGTTCACCTGCTTTTCTTGGATACATCTGATTCGACCAGCTGAAGCGCATGCCGTAATCAATAGTTAGTTTGCGATTTACTTTCCAACTATCCTGCACGAACCATTCGGCGAACGTTTGCCGCATGTTTGCACCGTAACGGTTGGTGGATTCAGAGTATTGCTGGAAGACTCCCAGTGCTGCATTGGAGTAAGCCCAGTTGGTATCAAGCGGATTGTTTACGTCGCGAGCGAAGGCAAAGTTGCCACTAAAGACGCTACGCTCGCCCTCATACTCGCGGATGCGATTTACGTTAAAGCCAACCTTAAACAGATGGGAGCCTCGGGTAATGCTGACATTGTCGCTCAAGGTGAAGGTGAAGTCGGTTCCACCAGTCAGGAAGCGATCGTCGAATGTTGCATCAGCGCTGCTGGGCACTCCGCCGAATGAGAAGCGCGGGATGATGCCTTGAACGTTGGAAGATGGATAGTATTGGCCGGCGGTGAAACCAATCTTGGAACGAAGGACACGGTCAATTGAATCAACCGGGTGCCAGGCCTCGTGATTGTGGCGGACACCGCTGGTTACTTCCATGACTACAGTTGGGCTGAACACACGCGTGTAGCCCACACCAAGGCCCGACTCGGTGAAGCAATAGCATTGGGCGAACAGGCCCCAGGCAGAAGCACCACCTGCTACGGCGTGGCCTTGCTGTTCTGAGAGCCAGGTTTTGCCGCGTACATAAAAGCGGTCGTTGGCGGTGGGCACGTAATCAAATTTGAACAACTGGCTTCGCTTTGGATTGTCGATTGCTTCCTGGAATCTGTAATTATAGTTGCCGCCGGAAATGTTGCGGTCGAAGAAGTTAGGCAAGGGCAACAACTTCATCAGTGCTGTTCCATTGGTGTTGACACGGTTTGTGGGAATGATGTTGCCAGGAAAGTTCTGGCCTGTGGTTGGATCCTTAATCGCAATCAATCGCCCGCTCACATCCAGAGTTTGTGAGAAATCACCAGCGCGTTCAAGCGCAGTGGGGACGGTGACCCGTTGCAGATTACCGGGTGACTTGATGCCCCACTGTTCCAGATTGTAAAAGCCGAATAGCTTATCCTTGCTTGTGTTCCACTTGCCAGGGATATAAATAGGTCCGCCTATGCTAAAGCCCAATGTGCTAAATCGTAAGATGGGGCGCTGAGCACCATTGCGATTGTTGAAGAAGTCGTTGGCATTCCACATTTCGTGGCGCTTGTACCAGTAACCCGATCCGTGATACTCCTTGCCACCCGACTTAGTAATTACCTGAACCACCGCGCCACCATTGCCCGCATATTCGGCCTGATAGCTGTTGAGGATAACTTTCACTTCGCCGATGGCATCCATGGTGGTCACACTGGAAAACACGTTAGGTGAGCCGTTATCATTGCTAACCACGCCATCAACCGAGAGCGTGTTCATGCCGCTGGTGGTTCCGCCCATGTTGCTGGAACCTGTACCGAAACTGCCACCCACTGAATCTCCGTCGGCGGAGAACTGCACGCCAGGCAAAAGTTTTAAGAGTGAATTCACGTCGCGCCCACGCGCTTGAATGTTGGCAACCTGATCGCTGGTGATTACACCGGAACGTTCGGAACTTGCGGTTTGCACCGTGGCACCTTGCGCCTCAATTGTGATGGTGTCGGTGACTGCGCCAATGCTGAGCAGCACTTCGCCTAAAGACAAACGCTCATTCGCATTCAGCACCAGATTGGTTTGGCGATACGCCTTGAAGCCGGGCGCGTCAATTTTTACGGTGTATGTTCCTGGCAGTACGGCTGGGAAATTGAAATTGCCTTGTTCATTGGTGTTGGTGTTGCGCGATTCACCAGTGCGATCGCTAACCAGGGTCACCGGCATGGCAACAATAACTTGTCGGGTTGGATCCATAACAGTGCCAGTGATAGTTCCGGTGATGGTCATCTGAGCCATCGCCAGTGGAAGTGTGAGTAGGCCAAGGCAGCAGCCGTGGAGAAAACGGTTGATTGTAAACATGTAAATAACCCCGAGGTACTTGGTCACCGCGTAAGCGATAACTATCTCATGGATTATATGTAGTTCACTTTCCCCTGTCAAATCGGTTTATTTTTTCCCGAAAGTGACCAGATAAGTTTTACCAGCCTTAAGGGTTAACTCGCGCGAAGTTGGACGCCAGGTCAAGGCATCTGCGGGCCTGCCATCCATGGTTACTTTGATTACTTTCTGGCCATCGGGAACGCGCAGTGTTTGCTTACTATCCTTCAATGGACGCAAAGTAGCTTGCGAAGACTTGTCAGCTTCCCATTTCACATCCACATCCAAAGCGCCGCGGGCGCGTAATCCGCTGATGCTGCCCTTGGGCCAAGCTTTTGGAAGTGCTGGCAACAGACTAAGTTCCCGCGCGTGGCTTTGCAGTAACATCTCAGTCATGCCGGCTGTACCTCCGAAATTTCCATCAATCTGAAATGGTGGATGATTGTCGAACAAGTTTGGATGAGTTGACTTACTCAACAGTGCCAAGACGTTTTCGTATGCTGTATCGCCTTCTTCCAGTCTGGCCCAGAAATTGATGATCCATGCCCGGCTCCAACCGGTATGCCCGCCACCATTGGCCAGCCGATTTTCCAAGCTGATGCGGGCGGCTTTAGCTAATGCTGGTGTGCCGCGCATGGTGATCCAAGTGCCGGGATGCAGCGCGAATAAATGAGAAATGTGCCGATGGCCTGGATCGGGTTCTTCATACTCTTCCATCCATTCCAGTAACTGCCCTTTCGATCCGATCTTCAATGGCGGGAGACGCTTCAACGCCTTTTCCACTTGAGCCCGGAATGCCACATCAGTCCTCAAGATGACTGATGCCTCCACCACTCTAGTAAACAGTTCGTGAACGATTTCGGTATCCATGTAAGGACCCATAGTCAGTTTGCCGATGGTTCCGTCGGGCAACTTATAACGATTTTCCGGCGAGATGGAGGGTCCGGTTATGAGGTGCCCTTTCCCATCGTCCATCAGATAATCAAGCAGGAATTCGGAAGCTTCCTTCATCACCGGGTAGGCGCGGGATTTTAGAAAAGCAGCATCGCGCCCATAGTCGTAATGCTCCCAAAGATGGAGCGACAACCATGCACCACCCATTGCCCAGACGCCAGAACCTACGCCGTCAATTGGAGTAGTATGTCCCCAGCCGTCTGTGTTGTGATGGGTGACAAAGCCACGAGCACCGTACATTCGTTTTGCCGTTTCCCGTCCTTCAACGCGGATAAGATCAATAAGATCAAATAGTGGCTGATGGAGTTCGGCGAGGTTAGTGGATTCAGCGGGCCAATAATTCATTTCAGTGTTGATGTTAATGGTGTACTTACTTTCCCAGGGCGGCGCCAGTTGATCGTTCCATTTCCCCTGTAAGTTGGCTGGAAGACTACCAGGGCGGCTGGAGGCTACCAGAAGATAGCGGCCGAACTGATAGTAGAGCTGCATCAGTCCGTTGTCTTTTGCTCCGGCTTGCACCTTGGCCAGACGTTCGTCGGTGGGCAAATCACTACCCGCAGGCTCATCCAGTTGAAACTTGACTCGATTCATTAATTTTTGATGATCCGCCACGTGAGCAGCCCGCAACTCTTCGTATGTAGGTTTCTGAGCACCTGCCATTAGACGGCTGACCGCTGCCAAAACGTTGCCGTTTTTATTCCGGTAATCCGTTGCTGCTGTTAGTAGAAAAGTAACTTCACTAACCTGTTCAAAAATAATGTCTGGACCTTTGCCGTAACTTAGTCCACCTTTGCTTTTAGCATCTAACTGAGCAACAAACCAAGTACCTGTGAGTCGCTCTTCTTTGTACCGATCGTCGTATGGAATGGCTTGGCCTTCAAGGTAAATGGTAGCTGGCCCGGAACGACGACCCACTGCACCTTTGGAGCGGCTCATTGATGCGGCGAAGTTCAATGAACCCGGCTTGTCAGCCGTTATCCGTATAACGAGTGCTTGGTGAACTGCGGAGACAAACACTTCACGAGTGAATGCAACTCCGCCGCAATTGTAAGTGACCTTGGCGATGCCAGTCACAATATCCAACTCGCGGCGGTAATCGGTCTCCTTGCAGGTGCGGCCGAATTTAAGCCAAAGGTCGCCTAGAGTTTGATACGGTGGCATGCGCCTGGGCTTTGAAATTATGGATTTGTCCGCTAGTGCTTCCGCCTCGGTTGGTTTACCTGCCATCAGCAGCTTACGAACTTCCTTAACAGCATCTGCAGCGGCCGGATTCATGCGATCGCGCTTTTCTCCGGCCCAAACTGTATCCTCGTTCAACTGCAGGTGTTCGGTTTCCACGCCGCCAAAAACCATGGCAGCAAGCCGACCGTTGCCCACCGGCAATGCTTCCACCCATTTATCAGCAGGTTTGCGATACCAAAGGACCGATTCAGCTTGGAGGAACTGTAGAGTGATGAATAGTAGAGTTACAAAGCGCATCGGTATGTACTTTATCATTCTGCTGAAGGCAATAACATGGGAAGGCTGGGCAGGTTAGTGGGACTTCTGTACTGGGAAAGTGCGCAGATACTCGCGGATTTCATCGCGCACCCGACGAAACAGTGCCAGCCGTTCCGCTTCGCTGCCTTCCAGCGCGGCTGGGTCCTGGAAGCTGTTGTGAATCATCGCGGTCTGCGCTGGGAACATGGGGCAAATTTCCTTGGCGTTGTCGCAGACAGTGAGCACGAAATCAAACTGCTGCCCGTCGAATTCATCCACGTGCTTCGATCGATGAGTTGAAATATCGATTCCCAATTCCCGCATCACGGTAATGGCTTCTGGCCGAACGCTGCCGGGTTTGGTGCCTGCACTTTCCACTTGGAACCGCTCGCCGGAATCGTGACGAAGCAGGCCTTCTGCCATTTGACTGCGAGCGGAATTACCAGTACACAGAATTAGAACACGCTGTTTTATGGACATTGGTCATGACCGCCTTTTAACAACAGGTGAGGATTTTGCCAGGCTGAATGGCCTTGTTGCGAGTACAGCATTCAGCGTAGAGGAATCCCAGCAGTTGCTGCAATATTTCCGTGTTGGCAGTGTATCGCAGAAAAGTGCTTTCGCGCTTCACGGTGACCAACTCTTCGTTTTTCAATTTTTCAAGATGGTGCGAAAGCGTTGAATTTGGAATGTTCAGCTCACTTTGAATTTCACCCACAATAAGCCCATCGGGGTGAGCAGACAGCAGAAGCTGCATAATTCGCAATCGCGGTTCAGTACCCATTGCAGAGAACATATCTGCAAATCTGGTGACTTCTTCCGCATTCTTTTTCGCCTGCACTGTGGTCATGTTTCGACTATTACAGAAATACGAAGATCCGTCAAGTGGCAGCAACTATTTTGCCGTAACCAGTTCTATGCCTCACACATCTATATACTGAAATCCTATGCGCCATCTGTTTGTCTGCGCGCTGGCGGTACTCACCGCCACAGCAACCGCCTCCGGCCAAATTGGGCTACCTGGAGGTGGAAGCCTTCCATTCCCCCGGAAAGGCAAGAAGACCGATAAGGCTAAGCAACAGCAAATGGAAATGTTGAAAGGCGTCCGCGGAATGCTGCGGCAACTTAGCGAAGAAAGTTTGATTCTGGAATCGGAAGATAAACGGATCATGCTCTTCAGTCAGGATTCCGGCACGAAGTATTTCAAGGGCATGACTGAAATTAAGCCGGAGACTTTGGAACCTGGAGATCACGTACTGGTTGAATTCGGTGTCGGCGAAGACGGCAAGTATTTTGCAGGACGCATTACGTTGGAAAAGTCAGGGACTGCTCAGGAAAAAGTTGCCGCTCGTGTTCCAGTAGCCAGTATTCCCAAGAGTTACGAAGAAGCGTCGAAGCAAAAGGACGAACAACCTCAACCTGCGGAAGCCAAGGCCGAAGCCGGGAAACCTGTAAAGGCGGCTGCAAAGAACAAGGAGAAAGAACCCGAAGAGATCGCGCCTACCCGTGGCGCATTCAACGAAGTTCTGGATGCAACCACGCAGGTAACGAATCAAGAAGATGGTCCGCCGAAATTGGTCCGTGGACGCCCAGCGCCGCGTAAAAAGTCGGCAGCAAATGACGACATTGTAGTGGTTGCAACCAGCGGTACCCCAAACATTCCCGCAGCGAATATCCATGAGGATGCGCCGCCGATAATTGTTAATGCTCAAAAAGAGGAACCTACTCGCGAGGCCGACCCATTGATTGAAAAGGCCAAGGAAACATCAGAATCGTTCCTGGAATCGCTGCCCAATTACACGGTGAAGCAACTTACAACCCGCTATCAAAGCACCACCATCAAGACTAACTGGCAAGCTCAAGACAACATTTCCATCGATCTGATTTATTCTGATGGCAAGGAAATTTACAAGAACGTGATGCTGAATGGTAAGGCATCCAAAGGTAAGGCGGAGGAAACCGGTTCCTGGTCCACCGGGGAATTTGGCAGCACAATTCGCGATCTGTTCTCCCCATCAACGCAGGCCGATTTCCGTCCGCTGCGTGCCTCGGAAACCATTGCCGGACGCACCGCTGCTGTCTACAGCTTCTATGTAAAGCAGGAAACTTCGCATTGGCGCGTGATTGCTCCTGGTGAATCGTTTTCGCCAGCGTATCGGGGATCGGTTTGGATCGATAAGGAAACCGGTCGAGCGCTTCGCGTGGAGATGCAATCGCGCAACGTGCCCAAGGATTTCCCAATTGACAAGGTGGAAACGGTGATCGATTACGAATTCATCCGCTTAGGTGCAGGGAAGTTTTTGTTGCCTGTTAAATCGGAATCGCTGAGTTGTTTTCGCGGCACAACCACATGCACCAAAAACATCATTGAATTTCGGAATTACCGCAAGTTCGGCGCGGAATCGGCCATTACCTTCACGCCTTAATCCTACGCCAACAATCTGAGGTGTGATCGTCCACCATGCCCACTGCCTGCATATAGGCGTAGCAAATCGTGGAGCCCACAAACTTGAATCCGCGCTTCCGCAAAGCTTTGCTCATTACATCGCTTTGCGGTGAAGTGGCCGGGACTTCTTTCATGTTCTTCCAATGGTTCACCATCGGTTTTCCATCGGTGAATTGCCAAATGTAATGATCGAAACTTTGCCCTTCCTCAAGAATGCCAAGGTAGGTGCGGGCGTTTTCAATCACAGCATTCACTTTTAGTCGATTGCGAATAATCCCCTCATCCGCCAGCAATTGGGCTATCTTCGCAGCATCATACTTCACAATCTTGTGCGCCTGAAAGTTATCAAAAGCCAGTCGATAATTCTGCCGTTTCTTCAGCACCGTAAGCCAGCTAAGCCCGGCCTGTGCACCTTCCAGATTCAGCATTTCAAAAAGCATGCGATCATCGTGCAGAGGCACACCCCATTCTTTGTCGTGATATTCAGCGTGCAGCGGATGCGATTGCGCCCAGCCACAGCGCGCGAGTTCAGTTGGCATCTATAATTAGTAGCATAGGGAACGATGGGTTTCCTGAAGGAGCATTTTCATGGGTTGTGGTAGCAGCTTAACGGCACTTGGTACGGAAGATACTGGCGGACGCAAAGTTTTTTGCGTCAAATTTCAGAAGGACATGACCGGTCTTGACGAAGTGCCATTTGAAGGGCATCCGTTGGGCCAGAAAATCTACGAAAGCGTTTCCAAAGAAGCCTGGAAAATGTGGATTGAGCATATGAAAATGATCATGAACGAATACCGCTTGAATTTGGGAACAGCGGAAGCGCAGGAATTTCTGATCAAGCAAATGGACGATTACTTTTTCGGAGCAGGCGCAGCGTTGCCTCCTGGATTTGTCCCACAGAAAGCGAAGTAACTAACCAACTAACTAACCCTAACTTTGGTGATCATTTATGGATCACCTGCCTAGGGTGAGCGGGTAGTGCTTCATTTCAAACTTATGCACTAAATCCAGCAGCAGTTCAAGAAGGGCATCCTCTTCGGGCGTGAGTGCCCCCTCACCCTTCGCCATTAAATCTTCAATGATTGCTAAGGTTCGGGCGTTTTCTTGTTCCGATTTGATCACGGTAGGAACCGTTTTTGCCAATAGTCGTCCGTAGCGTTTTGTGTCCAGATCGCAGATGCTTGTGCTCATAGTTTCCAATCTCCCTTGCTGTTCATGATTTGCTGTATACCGCGCGTTGACGGTAATGGACGAAGGCGATAGAGAATCATGTATTCTTAGGCAACGGAGAGTATCATTGCTTTGTCATTGCAAAAGGATTTAATTGTTCAGCCCGTATTTCATAGTAACAAGGCCAAGTTTTCTCTTCGCCACGACTTCCTTGTACGTCGACTTGTTAGGTTTGAGGATAATTCAAATGAGAAGTAAATCAAAACCACAATTCAAAATACTTTCCTGGTTCGGAATGGTATTCTCTATTGGCAATGTGTTTGGGCAAGGTATCTATTTACTGCCGTATATATACCCAAGCACTTACATCAGTAATTCCGAGGTCAGTCTCTATCGCGTCAATGGTGACATTGAGGGGGGGGTATTGAAAAGGTACGCACCTTATTCACCCGAGAGGGTGGCATGGAAAACATCCGCATTAATCATGAGCATCGCATCATTACTGTGGTTGGCCCAAGATTCAAAGGTGACCAAATTCAATTGATCGACATGGATCATCCGTCCGCATCCCTCAACTATTCACTCGAGTTCGGCGATCTGCGCAAAGCCAAGTGGCAAGACTGGCCGGCTCACATGAAAATCAAAATCGACGCAAGGATGAGGACCAATCCAAGGGATTCTGAAATCGAACTCAAGTCCATCAGTAAGGCGTTCTTCGTGGATGATGGTCGCCTCAATTTGTTCTTGTCATTCCAGGCAGACCGAGGGACTTTGGACGTTGCAGTTCCACTTGACCAAATCTATCCATCTTGGTACCCAAAAACCAAAGTTGTTAGTGGATTAAAATTGGATCAATTAAACTCTCATCTAAGCGGCTTTTTTGGCGTCCCAATGATATCAGAGGATAGCCAGATGGCTATGGGAGTTGATGGAAAAACGGCCCAATTCGATGGAGAAAAGTATCGAAGCATTGGAATCCCAGTTCCGCCAATTGCGGCATCTGTGAAGAATGTTCAGCTTCGCATTCTCGCCAAATCAGCAAAATGGGCCGTGCTATCCATTCACAACGACCCCAAAGCCTCACACGAAGGGGACGGTCACTCTGAATTGCATGTCTGGAATTATCAGTCTTCCCAATGGTCGCAGTTTTCGGTGCCCGGTGGCTTGCCTGGCGTCAATCTTGACGGCCAGTGGCTCACGGCCGCAGCAGTCAGCCAATGCATGGGAAGAACCAGTCCGGGGTTGGAGCAACGAAGGACCCTTCAAGTGAAAGGCAAACGCACCCTCACTGACGACGAATTTCATGGTTATGGGATGTACTATTACCCCGGTGTGCTTACATTGATTAACGTGCAGGACAAAAGGCGCTATGAGATCCGGACGAATCAGGGAGATAGCGAAATACTTTTCGTGCACGACGGGAATGTCTACTATCGAATAAGTGAAGATTTGTTTCGCGCTCCAATTGAACAAGACGGGATTGGATCCCCTGTGAAGATTGCTTCGGGTGCAGTGGTGGGCGAAAGCCATTTGGCCTTTTGGAGTGATCGCTAATTAACCATTTCATGCTGCTGGAATCAGCTCCAATGCCGTGGACAGTATGACTTTTGGGCCTTTGCTTCACGATGAAACTTACGATCACCGGACTCCAAAAACTATTTTTCAATAACAAATCAATAACCTAGGCGATCCCCTCATTCGCCCACTTCCACAAGTCCCTAAACTTCTATCAGGAAGACAAAACCGCTGCGCAGCGTGCTTCCCAAACCAAGTCCGCTGGCGGGTAGCAATGCCCGCTAGCGGCACGCAGAGCTTTGCGTAATCGTTCGCTTGATCCGGCCGCAAAACATGAAAAAGCCTTGGAATTCCTTCCAGTTGGGGAACTGGAAGGAACGTTGATGGTAAAACCATCCATTGCAGTTGTGGTGGCTGCAACCAAGGCAGAAGTGTGCGCGGCCGGTCAGGCGGAATGCCCGGCCGCTTGCTTCATCGTTGCCTCCAATTCCAATTTCGCTGCTTCAAACCCGTCCAGTTCCATTCCGTAGGTCACGAAAGAAGCGGCAACGAATTTCTTACCCGTCGTAAACCAAATCACTGCATCGTTCCAGGCTTGCGAAATAACAACAACTTCCTCAGGTTCGCGCGAAGAATCAATGGAGCCTGCAAATCGCGTCGACAAATTCGTCCACGCCGATTGCTTCGTTGCTTCCCCAATCAGCGGTTCGTACAAATTGGCCTGATAGCTTTTTTTGCCCTTATGCCGTTCAAGCGCGTGCTTCAAAATACGGAAGAACACTGCCCAGCCATGTTTGGTGCCATCAAACTCGCCATCCCAGGACGCTTCCATCCCAAAGCCGGAATGCACCAGCCGTAACACAGCTGTTCCGCCTGCCTTGGCTTCAATGTAGAAATCGCTTGCAAGGAGGGCGATTGCGGCGGGGTCGCTTTCGGGCGCTCGAGGTTCGCTTTCCCAGCGCAAATGTTTTTCGGGATCCCATTTGGTAATGGTGGTCGTGAATTCCATGCCGCCGCCCCAACTGATCCAAACCTTGCCGCCTAATCCAGTTTCAGTTTTGGCCTCCGGCGCAAACCAGCGGGCAATTCCTTCGGCCTCTGTTATGGCCTCCCATATCTCCGCCGGTGTGGCGCTGATTTCAATTTCTGTTTCGTGTGAGCGTGTTGGTTTATCCATGTTGATCCTTAATTAATCCATTCGAACGGGTGGTTTTGGGGAGGCCTCTCCGGCAGGTGCATCGGTCACCGGAGCAATAAAGGGATAGCTGCCTAAAACAAAGCGGAACGTGCGGCCATCGGGTGCAGTTGTGTCATGATACTGCGCAATAAGTTGAGCTAAAAGGTAAGTCAATTCTTGAGAAAAAGCGGTGCGGTCCGCTGGAGTCCGGAAGCGCACCTCGGTTTCCAGCGTCGTAGTGGATAGCCGCATTCCGGCATCATCAGCGCGTTGACGAAGTTCCACCAAATCTCGAATGCCGCGTGAAAATGTCGATAGCAGATATGCCGCCGAAGCCCGGTCTTGCGGAGCATTCGGCCCTACACCTCCCGCACCCAACTTGCCCAAAGCTTCCGGGCTGATCAGGTAATATTTTGCTGTGGCCACAACCAGCCGCTCCACGCAATTACCCCGCTTGCGCGTTTCCGATTCCTTCACCAACCCAACCCGTTCCAATTCCCGCAAGTGGTAGTTGATCTTTTGACGCGGAATATGGAGGACGCGTGATAAGGATGAAGCCGATTGCGGCTCGTCACCAAGATGCTCCAGCAGCTTCAACCGGATGGGGTCAAGCGCAATCGCAGCTTCTTCGGGGTTACGTAGGATTTGAACGGCAGCAGTCACAGGAATATTTAACCACCGACAAATAAACTTGTCAAGAAGTATTTGCTTTCAGATAATGAAATTCAAAAATTGCAGAACGAAGCCAATTGATTCCCCGATAATCTGGATACCGCAAGCAAGTGGGGACTCGTCGATAAATTTAAAGGGTGAAGCGGCTATCTTTCCGCGAAGGTTTTATTGAAGTTGCCGTATTTTAATAAAATATTCATTTGTATTTGTAGGCAAGTGAGAGTATTATCATGTTTGTCCTTACAAATAGATTCAATTGTTCGGTCCGTATTTCGGGAGTAACAAGGAGACCAAGTTCTAAAATGACTCAAATCAAGCTACCGCCCGCAGCATTCTTATTCTTCTTCAGCTATAGTCTCCTGGCTCAATCCCCCCCCCCGTCTAGCTTCTAACGACATTGACCAACCTGTGAATGGCTCCATTCGCGGATCAATTACGGATGAATCGGGAAAGCCTGTTGCCGGAGCTATTTTAACTCTTCGCCACTTCTTCACAGTTCAAGCCAGAAATCAACAGGTTATTTCTAAAAATGATGGTTCTTTTACCATCGATCAGCTTCCTTCCGGCGATTACGCGCAATGCATCCAAGTCCCCAAAGGCGACTATGTCGATGATTGCCAATGGAATTTGACGTTTCATCCGCGTATCTTAAGCGCCCCCTCGCCCACCAAGGTTGGCGTAGCCTCAACCACAGGAAAACCTGTTCTTATAGCCGACATGCCGCATAGCTCCGAAAAATTAGTGGTTCCTCCGGCCGGTTTAACGTCCCCCCAACAATTGAAGGTGCGCTCAGGCGCTCGGGTTACTTTCCGCTTTGCAGACAGTGGCCGCTTGGTCGACGACGAAACCCACTTGGTCGTCGGGGCACTAACCGCCAATGGAATGTTCGTCCCCGCTCAAAAGGTGGCAACCGGAGCGGTTACTACTTTTGAACTGGTGGTCCCGTTCGATACCAAAGTTCGCCTCTCCGTCCGCAGTCTAACCTTGAAGGCAACTGGGGCCAATGGTCCTGTGAACTTCGCCGTCGGGGCTCCCATAGAAATTACGGTTGCCAAGAAGGACCCACCGCTTATTTTTAACTACACCATCACCGGGAAATCCAGGTAAGGAATCACGCCATGAAGACAAATTTCCTTCAAACAATTGTTTCTTTGTCGTTGTTACTTTCCTTGCCGATGGTTTGTAGATCCCAAGGCCTCACTGTAACAATCGCACAGGAAACGGGCACTCCACCGGCTGGCGCTCTAAGCCCTCGTTGGATTTTCACAATGACTTTTGCCAATGGAGCAGCGGGTGCTTACAAAACCGATCACTTTCAACTCTTCACCAGCATCCCCAATAGTTTCGACCCCGTCAACGACAACTGCATGTTTCAATACAGCCGTTACGGCGCTGGCAACGGCACCTTTTCAATATTTGGCGACACTCCGTATGTTCAGTCCGACTACGGCCCCTGGAGCGCCTGGAATTCCGGAATAGTTGAAAATAGCCAATGCCGCGTCTGGTCTCAGCACGCCGTGCAAAGCGTTATTGGGAATGATTTGAAACTTACATTTCCCGTAGAAGGGAAAGTGCTTATGGAAGGCAAGTACGGCATCTATGTTGAACATGGTACCTGGGGCGGCTATAGCAATGGTTGGAACGGCTTTGGAAATTACTATACTCCTTTGTGGCAGCCCGTGAATCTACCCTTGCCGAATCTTCCTACCAAGACCTTTCTGCAAACTTTCGGCAGCGGAATGAACACAGTTCTTGATGCCAGCATGAGTTCCACTGGAGTTGCGGGCAACGGGGTCAAGGCGATCAGCAGGGCATTGCTTATAGGCAACACAACATCAGCGCCCGACGGAGTCAACGCTTGCTACGCAATTTACCATAGGACAAGTCACGAATTGGCGATGCTTGATGATGGGGGTAACAATGCTTTGAGCAGCCGCATTCTTGGAAACGTTCCAGGGGCATCCAACGTTGTCCAGGGAAATCAATGTGCCATGAATTTAGGGCTGTCCTGGTACGACGAAAATTTAACCACTACGCGGCTGCTGGTGCCGGTGACTTTCACTTCGAGTTTTGCGAACCGCCCTGGAGTGAAAAATCTATTCTTCGTGCCCATTGACAGAGCAGGGCAAGGTCCTTCCACTTCAGCATCCGACGGCACTTGGCCGCCTTCAAGTTTACCTGTGTCCGACTTTAGTCTCAGCATTCCGTCCAATTCCGCAACCGTCATGGCTGGCACGCCAACAGTCTCGTATACTGTGGTTGTGAATCCCATCAACGGTTTCGCGGGGGCTGTTAGTTTCTCTACAGCGGGCTTGCCTGGAGGAGCATCGGCTACTTTTAATCCACCAACGGTGGTCGGATCTGGCGCAACAACCTTAACAGTGAACGCGCCAGCCTATCACGTTGGAACCTTCAATTTTTCAGTTTCAGGCCAGTACGGTGCCGCAAGCAGAGGTGCCTCAGCCATCATCAAAGTGCACGACTTTGCTTTAACCATTTCACCTGGTTCGCAAACTATCCAGCCTTTCGGCACGGCTGCATATACAATCTCTGCCACAGGATTGAACGGCTATAACCAGCCTGTTACCGTTTCCAGCTTATCCAGTAGTTCCTGTGCGGGGTACGATCTAACTGCCATAACCGTACCTGTTTGGCCAGCCTCAATCCCTATGAATACTTCAGTCAACGTCTCCATTGGGTCGGTCTCATCACCAGGTGCTCCTATCTTCAAATGCCTAAACGTGACGGCCACCAGCGGCGGGGTCAGCCGTCAAGCAAACATGGCATTGAAAATAAACACGAATGCCAACCCCAGCGCTGATTTTTCACTTGGCGTTTCCTCAGCCCAACTCGTATCCATACCCGGTGTTGCAAACTTTGGTATCTCAGCCTCTGCTATCAATTCGTTCGCCGGTTCCATTGTGCTCAGTGCCACCGGTCCCAGCGGCTCCCCATTGCCCACTGGAATTTCCGCCAGTTTTACTCAATCCACAATCGTTGGCGGCAGTGGTGCAACCAACTTGCTGCTCAATGCTCTTTCCTCAGCACTGCCGGGGACCTATCCAATTGAAATAAGGGGCGTAAGTGGAACTCTTCTGCACGTCACCTCTACATTCATAACAGTCCAATCCAGCCAAACTTTTACCATCAGCGCAACTCCAGGCACACAAACAGCAACCCAAACTGGAGTTGCCGGGTATACCGTTCTAATCAATACCAATCAAAGTTTTTCTGGCTCAATCTCGCTTTCTGCCACTGGTTTACCCAGCGGTGCGAATGCATCATTCAATCCCGGGACCATTACCAATTCAGGCGTCGCCGGGGTTACCATCGCAACATCCTCCACACCTATCGGCAACTACCCGATTACCATAAGAGCGACAGATGGCGTCACCACGCGAACAGCAGCTGCACTTCTAATTGTAAACGCGCCAACCGCCGCCAAAATGATTAGCCCCTCGCCTGGGTCCACTCTTACATCTGGTGCTGTTACTTTCCAATGGGATTCCGGCGTGGGTGCCTTTCAATATCAACTCTTGCTTGGTTCCTCGCAAGGCGCGTCCGATTATTTAACCACCTTGCCAACGGCCGCCCTATCTGTTTCTACTGTATTACCCGGTCCAACAAGAACTCTGTACGCCACTCTCAACTCATTCGTAAGTGGGGTTCCTTCACGTTATTATGTCTACACAATCGGGCCAGCGGCCTCAGGTGATCCGGACACTGAAACAATGCAAAGTCCTCCTTCAGAAAACTTTCTGATACCAAACAACAACCAACCAACGGTGACTGGCCCATTCGTTGTAAAAATAAATGGTAATCCTGGTAACGGGAGGCTTGCAACCAAGTGCGCAATTTACATAACCAGTGGTGTAACGAGTGGCCCAGGAATCAATGGAACGCTGGACTACCCCAGTTCATTTACCCCTGGAAATTCCAGTAGTTATGACGTAAAATTCACCATTCCGTCGTCAGTTTCTGGTGGCGAAAAGGCTATGGTTTGCGCGATTAATGGCGTGGTTGTTACAAAGAGCAATTTTTTAACAGTGTACGATGGCTCTCCGTTCATATCCACCCTTACCCAATTCGACCCAGAATACTCGGGCGGCCCATTCTATATTTCCGTCTTTGGATCCAACTTTGGCCCTGCCGTGAAAACACTCACTGTTTGCCCATCTGATGGGAATCCAAACTCTCCGTGTGTTAGCACGCCGAATTTCACTGTTTGCTTGCCATTAGCAGGTTCTGTGGTGAATCCAAGTTGCCCCTACGCCATTTGGAAAGATGATCAGATTAACGCGCTTCTCACGCCAACTTCCTCGACATTTGGAACTTACGATGTGCAGGTGACTTCTTCTGGTGCAGGCGGCCTCAACTTTTTTTTTAATCCCCAAGTAGCAAACAAGAAGGATAGTAACAAGAAGGGAACTCTGACCAAGCCACAGCTGCTACCGATAAAAATCTTTATCATTCATGGCATTGGGGACACTTCATCTGGCATGCAAGACATTCGTTTTAATCTTGCGTCTACTCTCAATTCTGACCATGTAGTCGATGCCACCTTCAACTTTCTTGGTTGTTCCAGCATTGCGGCTGGCGGGGTGCAGCTTGCAAGTCATGTTCTCCTTAACACCATGCCGGGTCAAAGGGTGGCATTTGTTGGGCACAGCATGGGTGGCATTGTTATCAGGTCAATGCTAAGAGGAGGTTGGCTTCGCTTAATCGATCCAACACCCAATAAGAGATTGGTTGTGGGACTGGCAACACTCGGCAGTCCACATTTGGGATATCCGATTTTGCCAGAAGACAGTATCCTAAAATGCCCAATTCAAGAAGACGAAATGGCTAGTTATATGCGTCAAGATCCATTCCAGATGTCTACTTTTCTGCAGGATCTGCAAGCCAATTGGAACTTTGCCGCTGTTGGTGGACAGTGGTTTGCCGCTGCTGGTCGATCTTGTAGTAGTCCTGTTCGCGTGAGCCTGATCCCAAACCCGGATGGACCACCTCTCATCAATGGTTGCCGTGACATAAATCCCTTCAGCGATGGAGTTATTTGTCACGATAGCGCAATGTTATTCCACCCTCAGGCACTTCCACAGGTGGGAACCAATTTAACTCCATCCATACAATGGTCAGACGATAGCCGGTTTTTTCAGCACGCCGCTGACATTGGCCCCACAGGCCTAAACGTGCTCTGCGGAAATATAACTGGAGCAGTGTCGATAATCAATCCAAGTGCTACCGGTCAACTATTTATGGCCTTAAAGGATTTTCTCAATGCTCTTAGATAAATTACGTCTACTTTGGGTCCTAATGATCATTCCCTCCTCGGTCAGTTGCCAATCACAAGGACAGCTCCGGGTTGCAGACTGCCCTGAATCGGTGCAACGCCAGTATCTCTCGGATTACCTCGACGAGGGACTTCCTTTAGGGTATAGCCAGTTCAAGGGAAACACGACCGAACCAAGCGGTGAAGTCGCAATTATGATTCGAAGGCAATCTTGGGTTATTCCGATTCTTGAACAGCGTGCGAAAATGCTAATGAAGGAACCCGTTTCGAACAAGGACGCCATTTATAGAATCGCCGTTCTCATTGCCGAATCGGGTAAGCAAGAAGGCTTAGATGCACTCCTGAGGCTGTTTGACAATCAAGAGGGGTCGCACTACGTTGCCAAGCTCATCTACGCCGCATTGGACAAACCCAACTATGTGAAACTTTGGTACTCCGCGCTGGATTCACCCAACCAAATGGTGAGGGAAGAGGCGGCAAAGGCGATTCCAACAATGATCGACTTCAGTCCCAATGAGTACCCAGTAAGACGACGGAAAGACTGGGCCGATGCAGCCGTTGACCGTTACAAACACGCGCCAACGGAAGAAGATATCCTTACTGATCCGATCTACGGACTGAACCGATCTAGGGAATTGAAGGTGGAAGAGATCGAAACTCTCAAGGCTCTTGGTCAAGCCGAAGTCCAAAGACGAAAAAATGGTGGAAAGCCGGGCCATCCACGACACTAAAAAGCTTACAAACACCGCGCCCCAGTGCTGCTCGAATCATCTCCAATGCCGTGGATGATATGGCATTTGTTGGGCACAGCATGGGTGGTCCATCCCAGTGGCAAAAAAAGTAACTTGCTTGTCAAATCGGAAGAGATTCGTGACGCCCATTGGGCCTTTACTTCACGATGAAACTTGCGAACACCGCACTCCAGGAACTATTTTTTACCAATAAATCAATAACCTACGCGATTTCTCCAATCCGCCGCCTTCCACGCATCCCGTACACTTCTATCAGGAAGACAACACCGTTGCGCAGCGTGCTTCACAAACCAAGTCTGCTGGCAGCGATGAAATTCAAAAATTGCAGAACGAACCCAATCTACAAAAACAACTCCCAGATGGAACTATTCCCGCCTGGGTGGTGTCCATACTAATAAGCCTGCCCAAATGATCCATGGAAGTCTGGGGCAGAAAATGTTACGGTGAATCGAGGGTATCGTCGTGGCGGACACTTCAATTGGCCTACACCTGGAAACAGGTCGCGTTCGCGGGGATGTAACGGACTTGGCTTTGCGCGATCAATTGCTTCTCATCGGCTTGCAAGCTGGTGAAGAACAAGCGTACGAAACCTTAATCGGTCTATATTCGCAACCCGTGTATAGCATCGTCTACCGGCTGCTCTCCGATCCTGGGGAAGCCAACGATGTTGTACAAGAAGTCTTCCTGAAGATTTTCCGCAACATGGGAAAGTTTCGGGGCGATTGCAGCTTGAAAACCTGGATCTACCGCATAGCGGTGAACGAGGCTCATAATCACCGGCGTTGGTTTAGTCGGCACAAAAGGCAAGAGGTTGGGCTGGACGGTGAGGAGGAAGACACCCAATGCTATTCCGAGCAATTGGCTGACCCCGGCCGTAACCCGTTCGACATTACTCTGAGTCACGAACAGAAGTTACGAATTGAAGATGCATTGGGCAAGTTGAAGCCCATTTTCAAAGCAGCGGTTGTGCTGCGCGATATTGAAGATTTAAGTTACGACGAAATTGCCGGCATCATGCAGGTATCACTAGGAACAGTGAAAACCAGAATCCTGCGTGGCCGCGATCAGTTGCGAAAGATTTTATTGGAACAGGAATCCGCTGACGCCCTTCAAAAGTATTTGGCTGCGGAAACGGTTATCGGCTGAAGGATAGAAAGATCATGAGAAATATTCAGGATTTCCAACCCGGCGGCAACGAACAGATCAGCAAAATGCTGAGGGAATTGCCTAAGCAGCAAATGCCGGAACTTTTAAAAACGAACCTGCGGGTGCTTGCCTCAAAGGAACGTTCGCGCGCTGTTACTCACAAAAGTTTTTCGAGCACCCTCGAAACTTGGGGTAATTCAATGTCACTTTGGTACGGCAATTTAATGCGCCCATTGGTAATTCCCTTTACCGGCGGATTGAGCGCGGCGGCCTTGATGTTTGGGTTGCTATACCCAACTTTGGTTTCCAGTTACCGTCCTATTTACGACCAGCCCACTACGTTTTATGAAGAAGCTCAGGCGTCCGAATTGTGGCCATTGGGTGTTGCCGGTGCCAGTAAGTTAGATGCCGTCCTGGTGGTGGATGTTGCAATTGACGAACAAGGAAGGATGATCAGCTATTCGGTTCCATCGGAAGACGAAGTCTTTCTGCGGGATCAGGTGCTGCGCCGGTCCATTGAGACCAATTTGCTGGTCACCAAATTCAAACCAGCAAACTTCTTCGGATCGCCAACCCACGGCAAAGTGCGGCTAACCATTCCCAACAAAAGCATGGAAGTAAAGGGTTAGCTCTGGGGCAGAAGCTAGGGCAACATTTTCTACGTAGCACTCCCATTCTGGAGCGCATCACTAAAGCTGTATGCCGCCAAGAACGGCATCCGCTGATTATTGAAATTGGACCAGGGCAAGGAGCTTTAACCGCTCTGCTGTTGGATCGGGCTGACCATGTGGTTGTGGTGGAAATCGACCCGCTGATGATCGATCATCTCCATGACCGATTTCCCGATCACCCTAACCTTACCATCCACCACGGCGACGTACTGAAAACCGATCTGGCCCAATGGGGTCCGGCAGTGCTGGCCGGTAATCTTCCCTACTACATTACTTCACCGATTCTAGACTGTATTTTTGCCGCTCGCCATGTGCTGACAGAAGCCACAGTGCTGGTGCAAAAGGAAGTGGCCGAACGCATGGTGGCCCCTCCAGGTTCGCGCGATTATGGCTTTCTTTCCGTGCGCACGCAACTGCATGCTGAAGCAAAGTTGATGTTCAAAGTGCCCCCCGGTTCCTTCACTCCACCGCCGAAAGTGGATTCTGCCGTGGTTCATATGAAGGTTTGCCAAGGTGAAGATCAGCAAGAGTTCCTTGCCTTTGCCGCGCGCTGCTTCGGACAAAAGCGGAAAACCCTGCGCAACAATTTGGCTCCCTATTACGGCAAAGAGAAAATCGAAGCCCAACCGGAATCGGGGTTGCGCGCCGAGCAAATGAGCATCGCTCAACTCCGCGACTTAATGCTGCGGCTTGCCTAACCTTTCAGCGCAGCTAACTCTTTTCCAGTTTCCTTTTCCACGTCGGCATGCAGGCTGTTGCCGTGCGCATCCATGGTTACGATGGCCACAAAATCGGTAGCATGCAAATGCCACATTGCTTCAGGTACGCCGAACTCCATCCAATGGACCCCGTAAACTTTATCCAGCGTTCGGGCATAGAATTGCGCTGCTCCGCCAATGCCGTTTAAGTATACCGCCCCGCATTCTTTCATAGCCGCCAAGGTTTTTGCGCCCATGCCGCCTTTGCCGATTACAGCCTTCACTCCGTAGCGCCGCAACACTTCCGCTTGATACGGTTCTTCGCGAATGCTTGTGGTTGGGCCGGCAGCTTTCACCACCCACTCCCCGTCCTGCTTCAGCATCACCGGACCGCAATGGTAAAGAATCTGGCCATTCAAATCTACAGGCGGCGGATTCTTCATAAGGTGGGCATGCACCGCATCGCGGCCCGTATACAAATCGCCGGTGATTCGAACCACATCGCCAACTTTCAACGATCGCATTTGCTGTTCCGTCAGAGGAGGCGTTAGTACAACTTCCTTGCCCGTTAATTGAAAGCCTTCGGATTTAGCCATCTTGATCACAGGCTCTGTTGGGTCGCGGTAAAGCCAATCGGAAATCTTGCCGGAGCTTGCATCCAGCCGAACTCCCAGACGGCGAAACGCCCAGCAATCGTAAGCCACGCTGACAAAGAAGCTGGCAGGCAAACGATTTGCCGCAGTCACCTTGCAACCAATCAGTGAAGCCTTACCGCCGAAACCCATTGCGCCAACGCCAATCTTGTTGGCCTCTTCCATAACCTCGGCTTCCAACTTGGCCAATATTGGATTCGGATTCACATCGTCTAAAGTTCGGAACAGTTGACCCTTGGCCAGCACATAGCCGTGACCTCGATCGGAACCAATGCAAACCCCCAGCGCACCTGGAGCGCAACCTTGTCCTTGCGCCTGCCAAACGGCATGGAGCAGACATTTTCGGACGCCCTCCAAATCGCGGCCCGCCTTGCCCAAATGTTCCAGATCGCAGGGCAGGGAATACTGGATGTTCTTGTTCTCGCACCCTCCGCCTTTCAGGATCAGCTTTACTTCGATTTCGTCCTGCTCCCACTGCTCAAAGTGGATCACTGGAGTTTCTTCGCCTAAGTTGTTGCCGCTGTTTTCGCCGGTAATGGAATCCACAGAATTCGGGCGCAACTTGCCCAGCTTCGTAGCTTCAGCAACAGCTTCCTTAATGGCCTTCTTAATCAGGATCTGATTTACGCCAACCGGAGTATGAACCTCAAATGTTGGCATGCCGGTATCCTGGCAAATGGGTCCAGCATCCTGTTCCGCCATGTCGATATTGGTGGCAATGATGTTCAACGCTTGTGAACTCTGCGTTCCAGGCGTTTCGATTTCCAGGCTTATCCCAAGCGCTTTGCGCACATCAGGCGGCAGGTTGGAAGAAGTCTGGGTGATTAGTTCAAGAAGGCTAGCTTTCAGGGAATCCATCAACTCTATGGTAACTTGATGCGAACTTGCGCTGTAAGGCCTGGCTTGATGGCAGCGGTGGGACTTAGGAAAACCACCAGAACTTGAGTGACCTTAATGGACGCAATTTCGCCCGGCAATGCTTCGTTACCAGCCTCGGCCATGAATACTTGTGCAGGCAGTCCGGGTTTCATTTTCGCCAGTTGTTGTGGGGTTGCTTCAACGACAATTTGCATTTTTGACAAATCGACAGCAATTTGAAAAAGATCTTCCATGTCGCGCGAAACCTCTTCGCCTTTGTCCACGTTGGAACCCAGAAAGATTCCGTCTACAGGGGAAACAATATCGGCGGCCTTGAAATCGGCTTCCGATTCTTCCAGGGCTGCGCGCTTCTCCTCCAACAATTTCTTGGCTTGGTCAATGTCCCGCAACAGTTGGCCCACGCGTTGTTCGGCAACATCGGCTTTCCCCGCAGAACCACTGACATCGGCTTTTGCGTTTTCAAATTCCTTTTTAGCTTGTTCGAATTTGTTACGTGGCGTGGCGCCCTGGTTATTCAACATTACTTGACGATCGTAAATTTTCTGCAGGCGCGAAAGTTCATCGTTCACCCGCGATGCTTCAGCTCTGGCGCGTGAGGCTTCCAATCGAGCAGAGAGCATGGAGCTTTCCGCGTTGCTGACTCTGGTTTCAATGGTCTCCAAATCTTCTTTGGAACGACCCAGTTCTGCCTCCAATTTTCGATTTTGAATGTGGGCAATAAGCTGTCCTTCGTACACTTCCTGCCCTGGCTCAAAGAACACTTCGCCAAGAATCCCTGTGACTTTGGAGGAAACGTTAACTGTTTGCTGGGCTTCGACAGTTCCTTGCAGACTAATCTCAGTGCCGGATAGAAGCGACTCGACCACGATGGGCGAAGGCTGCGATTTCGTAGGGGTCGGTTTATTCCAACTTGGCCATTGGGAACTCAGTGCCCCAATCGCAATTGCTACAAGAATAATCGTAACGCCAATCAAAACCCATTTGCCGCGAATGTTCACGTTAAGATGATACCGCCATGCATGTGGAAGGGCTGTTACTCAAAATGAACGGAGGCATAAAATTCGTCCATAGCGGCATGTCGAATTGAAAGTACGTTCACAATTTTCAGGCGTTCATTGATTTCGAAAATGATCCGATAGACATCGGGCTTGTTGCCGTAGAGTAGGTGCCGAAGTGATCTCTTTTGTTTCTTGCTCTCGAAGCACAATGGACAACGTCGGGGCAAACGTTCGAGACTGAGTATCGCATCCTCAAGTCCGTTGAACCAGTTCATCGCTTGCGGCGAACTGGCAACAGAGATCCGATCATATAAGCAACTCAGATCATGGCTTCCGCGTGCAGTTACTTCAACGCGGAATACCATGAGATTTGCGCATTTCCTCGAATACTTCGCGGGCTGGGCGGGTTCTGCCTTTGGCTACATCCTCAAGGCCTTGTCGTAGCGCCTCATGAACATCGGCCTGCGCCGCAATATCGAGCAGGCGTTGATAGGACTCAGCGTCTTGCACTATGACCTCGGCCTTGCCTTTCACCGTTAATACGACAGGTCTCTTGTTCTTCTTTAATTGCTTTACTACTTCTGCCGAGTTGCGCCGGAAGCTGGTTAACGAACAAATATCCTGAGTAATGTTAAGCATGAAAGTTCTTTTCACCGTAGCATCTTTTTAGGTGCTATGGTTCACGTTACGATGATAGTAGACTTGCAAGGTGCCCGCCATGAGACTTGCCGAATTAACTAAGATTTTTCTGCGTGCCGGTAATCTGACATTCGGCGGCGGGGCACCTACCATCGCGCTGCTCCATCATGAGTTGGTGGAAAAGCGCTCAGCAATCACAAGTGAACAATACGCAACGTGCTTTGCGCTTTCCCGCATAACTCCCGGTACCAATGTGCTTGCCTTCAGTGCTGCGGTTGCATTCCTGATGCGCGGTTGGCCTGGGGCAATTCTTGCGGTTGCTGCCAGCAGTATTCCGAGTGCGGTGGTTGTGGTTCTGTTTACCAGGATTGCTGCTGATGGGGATAAGTATCCGTTGCTGAAGTCCATGATAGAAGCCTTGATTGCTGCCGTAATTGGGCTGATTGCGTTCAACGTCTATCAACTGGCACGTCCTTCCTGGAATGCTGGGGAGCGCGTTTTGGTTATCGTTGTAATTGGCCTGAGTGCCGCCGCCACTGCAACTGGATTGTTGCCGCCATTGGCCATTCTCGGCTTAGCAGCTTTGTATGGAGCATTTACAAAAACATGAATGTTCTGCTGCTTTATTTATTATTGTTGAAGGCCACGCTGACGTCGTTCAGCGGGTTGACCTCGCTTCCAATCGTCCGGCAGGACATGGTGATGGAACGGCAAATCCTGACCGATCGTCAACTGAATACTGCGGTGGCAGCGGGTCGTATCAGCCCTGGTGCCAATGGTCTGTATCTGGTGAGTGTCGGCTACATGATTGCCGGAACGGCAGGTGCCATTGCTGCCTGGTGCGCCGTTGTTACTCCGGCCTTTTTGATAATAGGATTGTTGCGCCTATTGGGTGCTGCGGTGAATCATCCGAAAATGGAAAGAGTTGTAAGGCTTGTTGTGTTGGCCGCTGCCGGGCTGATTTTGGCCACCTCCGTTTCACTGGCGCGCGGTGTAATTCATTCCTGGTTTACCGCCTTAATCGCGGCTTCAAGCTTGTTCCTTTTCATCCGATTCAAAATTGACCCGCTGTGGATCATGATGGCCGCAGCAACAGCCGGGCTATTGTTTGCCGTGATTTGATACACTTGAGAACTACTATGCGTGAGTATCGTTTAGGCGACACGTTGGATGATTACTGCATAAAGTGCAAGCGCATCACCAACCACAACATTGTGTCTTTAGTGGAGGAGCAACCGGTAAAAATGCGTTGCTGTTCCTGCTATAACGATCATGATTTCCGACACGAAATTGCACCTCCTACTAAGAAAGAATTGAAGAAGGCTGCACTGCTGGAAGAATTGCTGGGCAAGGGCGGCGTTGATGCCGATGCCGATACAGATTCGGATGACGACGATGATGCCGACGAAATTGAGGTGGATGATGCAGCCATCATCGACGAACTTACGCTAGCCGTTCCCGATGAACCCGCAGCAGAAACCCCTGCTCCCAAAACAGGCAAGAAGAGTAAAACTTCTAAAGGGTAATGCAGCTTCCATCCGGCTCTGCGTTTGCTTGCCAGATTGCTGGAATCCTCACATCCCACGGATTCACTTCCTATCTTGTTGGTGGCTGTGTGCGTGATTTGCTGTTGGGTCTTGAACCTAAAGATTACGACGTGGCAACCAGCGCCAGACCAGACCAAGTGGCGGCACTGTTTCCTGGATCTGAACTGATAGGTGCGCACTTCGGCGTCATATTGGTTAAGCACGAAGGGCAATCGGTGGAGGTGGCTACGTTTCGTTCTGACGGTGCCTATTCCGATGGCCGCCGACCGGAAACAGTGACCTACGAAACGGATCCTCGTCAGGATGCTTTGCGTCGTGACTTTACGATTAATTCCCTTTTCTTCGACATTGCAACTAACCAGGTTCTGGATTTCTGCGGAGGGCAAGATGATTTGCGCGCCGGAATTCTGCGGGCCATAGGAGAACCTGAAACTCGCTTTGCGGAAGACTATTTAAGGATGCTGCGTGCGGTGCGGTTTGCGGCCCGCTTCGGTTATGTCATAGAGCCGCAAACGCTGTCGGCAATCCGAAAACTGCATGCGCGGATCTTAGACATTTCTGCTGAGCGAATTCGTGAGGAACTGAACCGGATTCTTACCGAAGGTGGTGCACGCCGAGGCTTCGAACTGCTGAGCGAAACGCGGTTGCTGGAGAGTCTACTGCCAGAAGTGAAGGCTATGCAGGGAGTGGAGCAACCGGCAGAATATCATCCTGAAGGCGATGTTTGGCAGCATACTCTGCTGATGTTGGAAGGTCTGGAAAATCCAACCACGACTCTGGCTTGGGCAGTGCTGCTACACGATGTTGCCAAGCCGCCGACGTTCACTTTTAGGGATCGTATTCGATTCAGTGGACATGCGGAATTGGGCGCTTTGATGAGCCGCACAATCCTTAGCCGCTTGCGGCTGGCAGGGCAAGAGGTGGAGCGGATTCACGATCTGGTGTTGAACCATTTGCGCTTCATCGACGTGACGAGAATGAAGGAGAGTACCTTGAAACGTTTCCTTCGGCAGCCACATTTTGAGGAGCACTTGGCTTTGCATCGGCTCGATTGTTTATCGAGTAATCGGCGTTTGGAGAATTACGAATTCGTCCGCCAGAAGTTGGCGCAGATGAAGCCTGAAGAATTGCGGCCGGCACGCTTGATCACTGGTGAGGATTTAATCGCGCTGGGTTATCCGCAAGGCCAGCAGTTTCGAGAGATTCTGTCGGCAGTGGAAGATGCGCAGTTAGAAGGCGGGGTTGCATCGCGCGAGCAAGCTCTGGAATTCGTGAGGCAGCGCTTTCCAATTTCTATGGCCGGAACGTCAGGCAAAGATAAACTACCATGCCAAGAATCGACGCCACTACGAAAAATGTGAGGTACTCCACACTTTTTGTCATTGCTACGCACGCCCCAATTTGGCGGTCAGAAACCACTTCAGCACTCCGCGCGGAGTGGGGCCAAAGCTGTTTACATCTACTTTTGCAATTGCTCCTTTCTTGAATTCCACTTGAAGTCCGGGTACCCCAAGAAGGAATCCGAGGAACTGTCCCATCAGCGGTTCGTGACTTGCTAGAAGAATGGAAGATTCTGAACGAAGTGCGCGGATTTCTTCCCATGCTTCGCGCGGTTGCGCCATTGGTGTCAAGGCGTGAGTTTCCACCATGTCCTGTTTTATCTTTAGAATTTCGCGGGCAATTTCCGCTGTTTGCCGAGCCCGGACATAGGGGCTAGTGAGAATCAATTGCGGTGCATTGCCGGCTTTGGCAACCGTTGTAAGGACTTCCCGCAACCGGGCTGCGCCTTCGCTTGTAAGGGCACGATGAGCGTCCTGTTGCGTGGGTGATTGATCTTCCGCGATGCCGTGGCGGAGTAGATAGATTTCCATGGTTGAACGCCCCAATTGTGGCATACTCAGAAGTCTAAAACGATGATGGATCGCGATTCTATTTTAGTCAAAACTGCATTTTGGGCAACTTTCTTGTCCATTGCAACAAGCGTGGTATCCATCGCAGCATCGCAAATCTTACTGGGTGCAGCATTGCTGGCGTTGCTGTTGCAGCGCCGGAAATTGAGCCTGCCTGCCTACATACTGCCGCTTAGTTTGTACATTGTGGGCACTGTGATTGCAGGTTTCGCTTCGGGCACTCCAATGCTTGGCATGCCGCAGTACAAGAAGTTCTTCGTGTTTCTTATTGTTCTTTGCGTGGTGAATACTTTCCGGTCTGTGATGGAAGTGCGGAATTTGTTTTTGACGATCATCGGGGCCGCTACTCTTTCGGCAGGTTGGTCGTTGGTGCAGTATTGGCGCAAGTGGGATTATGCCCATCAACATGGAATTGATTTTGCAAGCAGCTACATTGCGTTTCGCATCACCGGATTCATGAGCCATTGGATGACGTTCAGCGGCCACATGATGATTGCCCTTTTGATCCTGATTGCCTTTGTGTGTTTTGCGGTTTATGCAAAAGCAGATTGTCGATGGGCGGCTCCGGTTGCTGTGCTTCTTGCGGTGGCTTTGGTGTTGGGGCAAACGCGGGCTATGTGGATCGGTACTTTGATGGGCGTGGTCTACCTGCTGTGGCAGAAGGACAAACGGATGATTTTGGCGCTTCCTTTCCTTGCGGGCGCGGTGTATTTTGTGAGTCCGGAAAACGTGCAGCAGCGCGTGGTGAGCATTGTACAGCCGCGGGAATTGGATTCCAATTCGCATCGCAAAGCCACTTGGGCAATTGGTTGGGAGATTGTGAAGGCCCATCCAATATTTGGGATTGGCCCGCAGATGGTGAAGTACCGCAACAAGGAATTTGTTCCGCGATGGCTTGGCACGCTACCCGATGGGTATTACGAACACCTGCACAACATCTATTTTCAAACTGCGGCGGAACGCGGGATTCCAACTTTGTTGATGCTGTTGTGGATGGTGGCTTGGATTCTGCGCGATGCGTGGAGAGGTTTACGATTCCTGCCGCATGGTGCTGGGGATGCCCGATTTGCATTGCAGGCAATTATTGCTGTGATTTTAAGCATTCTTGTTTCCGGGCTGTTCGAAAACAATTTGGGAGATAGCGAGGTGTTACTGCTTTTCCTCGGTATCTCCCAATGTGTTTACGCGGTGGTGCCAGCTACTCAGAAATCTTGACGGTCTTGATGATGTCGCCTTGTTTGATGGCGTCCACCACATCTTTCCCGGATTTCACTTTGCCAAACACGGTGTGCTTTCCGTTGAGATGCGGAGTAGCGACGTGAGTGATAAAGAACTGGCTGCCGTTGGTGCCGGGTCCGGCATTGGCCATGGAAAGCGTGCCAGGGGTGTGGGACAAGTGCTGTTTGCATTCATCTCCAAATTTATAGCCAGGACCTCCGGTGCCAGTGCCTGTGGGATCGCCGCCCTGGATCATGAAGTCGGCAATTACGCGATGGAAGACAACGCCATCGTAGAAGCCATCTTTGGCAAGGAAGACAAAATTGTTCACCGTTTTGGGTGCGTCGGCTGCATAGAGTTCGCAGACAATATCGCCGCGTGAAGTTTCAAATGTGGCCGAATAAGTCTTCGAGGGATCGATGACCATATCGGGGTATTTCGTGTATTGATTCGACATCTCTTCTAGTGTAAGCCGAAATTGGAAGTAACTTGCTGATGTTCAACCAAAGAGTTGGTCTCCTTGGTTACAGAGTACAGGATGGAGGGTGGATTCCGAACTATGGGTTGGTGGAAAGTGTTGATTGCGGGGGGGAATGTTTTTATCTTTTGATGGTGATGGGGGGGAGAATCGTGGGGCGGATTAGATCTCCGAGATTGTTTTACATGGAGCGGCTTATCGGACCGATCTGGCAGGTTTCCCCAGTATTAGGCTGGTTCGAATCCTGGCTGGGGAGCCAAATTTTAATACATTGAAAACATTTGGACTGCAAAGTAGCCGCAATGGTTAAGTGTTTTTTTCAGGTAAGATTCCTGATTGAGGTACTTGACACCACTATTTCACGTCCAAGTTCAAAATTTCGGCGACTCGACGCCAGCGCTCGAAACATGATTGCACCATTTACTCAAGGAGAAGCTGGTTGAGCCAAGCAACGAAGGCTAGTGCTGTGGGTGTCTGAGGCTCGAGGTACTTGCGTGTTACGGCAGCTCCCATACGAACGCCGGGTTCGCTTTGCCATGCCAACCAAGTGTGAATCACAGCTTTCGCCCGATGGATTTCGACAAACCGACGGTCCTCTCCAGGAATTGCATCGACCGCAGCTCTGGCGCGCGGAAGTAACGGATCTTCTGGGGGCACAAGAAGCGCTACAAAGTCCTCAATCATGCCGTCATCACGATTGTTTGGCATCAGCCATATTCCGACGGTCGGCCGACCGCCCTGTCGTACTACGGTTCCGTGAGCGAGAGGAGCGATTGGAAGATCGGCGTAACCAGCCTTTGTCAGTACGGAACGTAGTCTTGTCCACCGCTCGACAAGAGCGGTGTCCGCGTCAACGACAATGCCTATTCGTTTTAGCTCACTTGCGCGGAGTTCCATCGGGAGAGAACCAGTTAGGTTGTCAATGCCGTCCTTGTCCTTGACGACGAATCGCGTATGAAGCTGGTGTGCGAAAAGCAGATTAGTGGCGACATGCTTGTCGTCCTGCCCCTCTACCAATAGAACGGAATCGTTTGCCATGTTAACGTATCTCGATGTTCTCTCTTGTCGCAATTGCCAACTCAGGCTCGTCGAATTGCGAAGCTCGAATTGCCCCGTCCGTCATTTCAAGTCTGGTTAGGATGCCCTCTTCGGACGGGCACGCCAAACTGGCTTTTTGAAACGCCTTTAGGCAGTCCCAGCTATGAGAGGTAGCAAATACCTGTACGTTCAACCGCCTCGACACATCTAGAATGAATCGCCAGAGGCTCTCTTGCACAGAGTAGTGTATGCCATTCTCGATTTCATCGATCAGGAGAAGTCCACCCTTCGAGTTGACCAATGCCAGCGCCAAGCCGAACACGCGAGTGACACCATCACCGAGGCGCTTAAGCGGGATGGCGCTCTCCCCGGTACTCAGCTTAACGAAAGGAGATCGCCCTCTATCGTCTTTGGTACCGATCAGAGAAACGCGATCCAGTGTAGGCGCAATCAGCCTCAGAGAATTGATGACATCTTCTTCCAGCGAACTGAGGGTTACCTCGTCCCACAACTCGGCTTGACGCTCCGCCGTGAGTCCGTTGGCAGCAACGAAAACGTTGCGAATACGGGGCGACACTTCAAGCCGATTTCGTCCGATTCCGACAGATCGTCGCAGGTACGAATCGAATTCACGTATCAGGGGAAAACTGGTCTGCCCAGATTCGGATTTCACAACCAGATCAATTCGAGCATCGACAAGTTCGTCCTCCACGGGGCTCTCCAGCAGCGTGTACTGCACGGTGCCATCCTCGGCTGGACTCGCTCGTCTGAACTGCACCCTGATGACAATTCCTTCTCCCTTCGGGCCAATCTCGATCCCCTCTTGGATGTCCGCGCCATCATGAAACAAGCCTAAGATCGCTTGACCCGCGCGTTTGTTTTGCTTATGTTCGTCCCTTGATGTAACAGCATCCCAAAGAACCTCAGGCACTCCATTCGAAGCGTAAATCCGGACCGCTTCAAGCAGCGATGACTTGCCCACACTGTTCTTGCCGACTATCAAGTTTACGCGCCCCAGAGCGGGGATATGTAGTTCCCTGAACCCCCGGAAATTGCGGATGGAAAAATCGCGAAGCAAGTTTCTCTCCTATACCTATATCAACTTTATCAAACGCGCGACGACGGCGGAGGTATTTCAGGAGCACAACCTGCCTTGTCGCGAACGGTAGGCTATCCGCCCCTTTGCGGCCGGATGACGCATCCTGAAATTACGTCCTTTGGCCAGTTCGAGACGTATCCAGACCTGGCTGGGGAGCCTAAGCATTTTGCACCGAACGGATCCAACCTCCCCCATCAACGTTTGTCTTTCCGACGGTTTAGTAAGGGGGACAGCAGACGTCCCACCCGCTCCCAATCGTGCCTCTGCATCAAAAAAGGCCGATGGGTATTCAGGACACGCGATCCACAGTGGTAAACAGGAACAAGCGTTGCCCCCGAATCCAGCCTGGTGCCATCCGACTCGACGGCATTGCGGAACTTCTTTGGGCGCAGACCATAGATTTGGCAAACAGTTTTGTACGCGAGATGTCCAAGAGTAACTATCACAGCAGGAGCGACAAGATCGAGGGTCGGCCGTAGAAATAATTTCCCGCAGTTGATGAACCACGCCGAATCGACTTTTCCTTGTAATCCCCCTTCCTTCAAGCAAAGGACGGCATTGGTAAAGAAGACCTCCCCGCCACCAGAATCTGAAGTTGATGGCGGCTTGATATCTACTCCAGCTAAAGACAGAAGTTGCCGTAGCGTTTCATTTGTTGTGTTGCCAACCTTTTCATGCCCGGAGTTTTTCATGAAGTAGGCCGTGTCACCCCAGTCTTGCCCGATGACCGCCAAATCTGAGTTGAGATTCCCCTGCCATTGCGTCCATGGTCCGATCTGATCGCCATCAATTCGAGCCTGGTTGCAATCCGATGGGTTTGTCAAACCTGAGCAGCATCGGCATGCTTTTCGGCGTACCACCAATTCCTCATAGAGGTTCCTAACGATGTCTGATGGCATTATGGTCGACGCTTGCATTCATTAAACTTTACTCGCACTCCAAATCGAAAACAGTAGCACGCAATTTAAACCACAAAGTTCTAATTGCGTCCAGACTGGGAAGCCAATTCTTGGGCCCCCACTGATCCGAACTTCCAACTCGCATTCTCCGTTGACGGCCTTCGATTCTCACGCCATCCTCCGTTCCTGGTTGGTGATACATTGTAAGTACGGAGTCACGTATGGTCAAGAAGCTAACGAAACACGGCAACAGTCTGGCATTGGTGATTGATCGCCCAATCCTCGACCTTCTCAAGATCAATCCTGAAACCCCGCTTGAGGTCAGCACCGATGGTTTGCGGCTGATTGTTACCCCAGCTAGACCCTCCGCCCGCAGGAAGAAGTTCGAAGAAGCCCAGGAATTGGCGCACAAGCGTTATGAGAAGGCGTTCCGGAAACTGGCCGAATAGTCGCCATCGCCAACATCATGGAACCTGAGTTCCTATCGCTGGATGAAGTGCTGGAAATCCATCAGCAACAAATCGAACGATACGGCGGATCTGCCGGGCTCCGTGATGCTGATGCACTCGAATCTTCCGTGGCTACACCACAAGCAACATTCGACGGTGAGTTCCTGCACAAGTCGATTCCGGCAATGCAGCAGCGTACCTCTTTCACCTCTGCCAAAACCATCCTTTCATCGATGGCAACAAACGCGTCGGTGCAAACGCTGCGATCACGTTCCTTCTGATGAACGACTGGGAGCCGGCGTTCTTGGAAGAAGAACTTGTGGACGTGGTTCTCGCCGTCGCTTCGGTTGGGCTAAGCAAGCAACGGCTGATCGAGATTTTCGAATCCCGTTGCAAACTGTCTGAAAACACTTGACGGCTCAACGGCGGCCGATTCAAGCCGGAGAGGTCGTTGGAAACCATGGTTTGTGGGGAGCCAAACTCAAAATTCCACCCAACTCTTCTACACTTTCAATTGAGCCAATCCTTAATGACAATGCAGCTACTCCAGGATCTTGCTCTTGGATCAAATCTTCTCATGGCTTGCGACCAACTGCGGACGAAATTTCTTAAGTGCACTTCGATTGTTCTCCTAACACTCAATCCAAGCAACTCGTGCCTCAGAGGAAATACGAATTCATCAATACACGCGCTGCAAAGTGATGAAAAATTCGTTTCGGCAACTCGCCTCACCCTGTACACTAAGACTAAACAATGATAATCGCCGGCGCGTCAAGCGCGCTTCCCAAACACAAATATGACCAGCGAGTTTTGCTATACGCACTGAAGGAATTCTGGGGTGCAAAGCTGGAAAACCCCCTTTTCATTGAACGGCTTCATAATCGTGTGGGCGTTGAAACCCGCCACTTGGCTTTGCCCATGGAAGAATACTATGGGATTACCACTTGGGGTCAGGCCAATAACCGCTGGATTGATGCTGCCGTGGATCTTGGCGAGCAGGCCTTGAACCTTGCTTTGGAACGATCCGGAGTTGGCAAAGAACAACTTGGAGCCATTTTCTTCGTCTCTGTCACTGGCATAGCCAGCCCTTCGATTGATGCTCGCCTGATCAATCGCATGGGCCTGCCGCTGAACATTAAGCGTGTTCCAATTTTCGGCCTGGGCTGCGTTGCAGGGGCCGCCGCAGTGGCACGCGCTGCTGACTACGTTCGCGCGTTTCCTGATCAGGTTGCGGCGGTGCTTTCTGTGGAACTTTGTTCCTTAACCCTGCAGCATGACGATTTGTCCATTGCCAACCTCATCTCCTGCGGATTGTTTGGGGATGGTGCAGGCGCGGCTTTGATTGCCGGGGACCAGGTTAACTGTTCGGGTCCTCGCATCCTTTCCACACGATCCGTGTTCTATCCAAATACGGAAGACGTGATGGGTTGGGATATTTC
>JAYTTF010000169.1:0-57582 GCA_043745195.1 Bryobacterales bacterium
TCGGCCGCAGTTCGCCTACTCCAGTTTCACCTTTTTCAGGATCATCTTGTATTGGAATTAACTCCGGTTTCAGGATCATCTTGTATTGGACAATTCTGAATCTGTTAGTGGAAATTGCAACTGGTAGAATTGAAGTGAGGAAATCTATGCGCTTATTGATCCCCATACTATTTGCTTCTTATGTTTTTGCCGCGTCGAAGGACGTGTCCGCGCCCACCTACAGCAAAGACGTTGCCGGCATAATTCAAAAGAATTGCGAAGGCTGCCACAGGCCTGGCCAGATCGGCCCGTTTTCGTTAACCAATTTCAAAGAAGTGAGTGCGTTTAAAGCTGAGATCAAGCGTGTGACGCAAGCAAAGATTATGCCTCCTTGGTCGGCGGTGCCGGGCCATGGTGAGTTCAAAGACGAACGTCGTTTGAGTGAGGCTGACGTTGAAACTCTGGCGCGTTGGGTGGATGCCGGTGCGCCAATGGGCAACCCCAAGGACATGCCCGCAAAACTAGTGTTCAACGATAATTGGGCATTTGGCGAACCTGATTTGATTTACAAGATGCCTGAAGCCTTTTCGCTTTCCGGCAACGGCGTGGATGAGTACCGCTGTTTTGTGATGCCCTCCGGCTTGACTGAAGACAAGTTTATTCGAGGTGTGGAAGTGCGTCCAGGGAACCGTAAGATTGTCCATCACGTCCGAACATTTGCTGACCCTACCGGAGAGGCCCGTAAACTGGACGCCGCCGACCCCAAGCCGGGCTTCGATTGTTCCCTTGGCATGACCGCTGCCTACAAGCGCATCGGCATTGGCGGATGGGCACCTGGTCTCGCCGCGCAACTGCGCCCTGAAGATACTGGCGCGTTGTTCCCAAAAGGGACCGATGTTGTGATGGAAGTTCACTATCACAAGAACGGCCTTTCAGAGTCGGATTTGAGCACAATCGGTGTCTACCTGAACAAGGGGCCGGTGGCTCATATCGCGAAGAGCGTCCCCATCGCAAATCCTTTTATTAAGATTCCGGCGGGCGAAAGCCGCCATGCCGAACGTGCCTCCTACACATTTCGCAAAGACGTAATTGCAACCAGCGTGCTTCCCCACATGCATCTGCTTGGAAATGAAATGACCATGACAGCAGTGTTCCCCGACGGAACTCGTAAGCCGCTGGTTTGGGCCAAGCCTTACGATTTCAATTGGCAGACGAACTATGTTTTCAAGGAACCGATGTTTCTTCCTGCAGGGACGAAAGTGGAAGTGGTTGGGTTCTACAATAACTCGGAATCGAATCCGAAGAATCCAAGTAAGCCATTGAAAGAAATTCGTTGGGGAGAAGGGACTACGGAAGAAATGCTAGTGGGATTTATCAGCTACTACGACGCGCCTGAAAAGACTGCTGCCAGCAAATAACGCTAAGGAAGAAGGGCAGGAATGCGGGTTCCTGCCCTGATCCTTACTGCTAGCCTTTCAACTTTTTCCGCCAGGATTTGGCGGATTTAATTGCGTCGTTGACGCAGTTGATATTTTTCACACCCTCAGTGTTCAACCAATCTTCCAGTGCCTTCACACCTTTGGTGGCGTAAACGGGGATGCCTTTCTTCCACGTGGCGCGGCCACAAAGCACACCGCTATATTCGGTGCCGGCTTCAGAGGCCATATTCAGAGACTCCACAAATTGATCATTGTCCACACCAGCACTTAGGTAGATGAATGGCTTGGTGGCCACATCGGATGCCTTGCGGTAATATTCAAGAGCCTGCTTGCGGGTGTAGGCTGCTTCACCCTTGAACACACTGGAACCCTTTACGAATTCCGCGTTCACGGGCACTTCTACCTTCAGCATGTCCACTTTATACTGCTTCTTCGAAAATTCCTTCATGCTGGCGATAACAATTTTGGGCTTCGCTTTCGCGTATTCCAAACCCTTTTCGTCGCCGCCTTTAGGGTCGTAGCCAATGAATTCCAGGAAGAATGGAATTTCATTGTCTTCGCACTCGGACCCGATCCGTTCGCAAAAGGCATGCTTGATGTCGTTCACTTTCGGATCGTCAAAGGGCGAGTAGTAGATCAGGATTTTGACCGCATTGGCACCCATATCCACAATTCGCTTCACGGAGACGTGGGGAAGCAAATCGGGCAGCCGTCCAGGCTGCGTGTTGTCGTAGCCGGAAGCTTCGTAGGCCATCAGCAGTCCGGCGTTCTTGGAACGTGCCTTAGCGGCGGGAATGCCGAATTCAGGGTCGAGAAGGATTGCGCTAGCGTGGGGCGTCAGCACCTTCGCCACGGCAATCTTGAATTCTTCCATCTGTTGTTGGGTAACAGCCTTAGGGTCAATGCCCTTGGCTGCTGCAATGGATTTTTGCAGGCTGCCACGCTGGTCCATGGCTGCTGCGGCGATGACGCCGGCTTTGTTGGAAAGAGCCTTGAGGTGGTTCTGTTTTCCTTTGGATAGGGACATGTTCTTTTGGTTGGTTCTCCTTGGTTACTAAGCGGGTGCTAAAGCGAATATTTATTTAGTATAGCTGCATCGGAATATTTTCCACGAAATTGCATTTACCGGTGTGGCAAATGATTGGGGGTCTTGTGGCCAGTCAAAATGGGGAACATTGCTGCAGGTGTCAATGGGATATGGTGCGATTCATCCACCAGCGCGCCCACCAGATCGTAATCGTGTGCTTCGGTGATTCGCATGCGGCGCATTTGACCGGAAGCGATTGGCCCTTCGCCTGGGTCACTAATATAGCAAACGCCATCAATTTCCGGAGCCTGCGTGGACATGCGCGCTTCCCACAAAAGATCGCTTTCTTTGGAGGGTCCTTCAATCAATACATCCACTTCCTGCCCAATCATTTTACGATTGCGTTTGGCGCTGATTTTGCGCTGGATAGACATCAGCTTCCGCTTGCGATTGTAAATGGTTCGCGCATCCACTTTGCCATCCAATAAATAGCTTTTGCTGGAATCTTCATCGGAATAGGAAAACACGCCAAGCCGGTCCAACTGTGCCGCTTCCACAAATTGGCAAAGTTCCTCAAAGTCAGCATCCGTCTCGCCAGGGAATCCCACAATCATACTTGTGCGGATGGCAACGCCGGGAATGGTTTTACGGATCCGTTCCAACAGCTTAAGAAAGAAATCTCCGTTGGAACCGCGCTTCATACGCTTCAACACGTTGGAACTGGCGTGCTGCAAGGGCATGTCGATGTACTTCACAAGATCATCGTGTTCAGCGATGGTGTCCAACAACTTCTGGGTTACTTTGTTGGGGTAGCAATAAAGAAAACGAACCCATTTCTTATGCTCTGTTTCTATTTGCGCCAAACGGGCAAGAAGGACGGCTAAACCATCGCGAAGCCCAAAATCCTCTCCATAGCAAGTTGTGTCCTGTCCGATCAGGTTTATCTCACGTACTCCTTGCGAGAACAGATTTGTAGCTTCGCTAATCACCGATTCAAACCGGCGGCTTCTGAACGCACCTCGATATTGAGGGATTACGCAGAAGGTGCAGGGATGATCACAACCCTCGGCAATTTTCATATAAGCGAAGTGGCGAGGAGTGGCCAGCACGCGCGGAGTTAGATCGTGATACAGATACGGTTCAAAGGACGTTGCTTTGGGAGTTAACCCTTCGCACAGGGCATTGATTTTTTCCAGTTCATTAGTGCCAATTACGGCATCCACTTCCGGCATCTGCTTTTGAATATCGTCTCGATAGCGTTCCACCAGGCAGCCGGCAACGATTAGACGTTGGGCTCGGCCAGTCTTTTTGAACGCTGCCATTTCCATAATAGTATCGACAGATTCCTGCTTGGCAAGGTCAATAAAGCTGCAGGTGTTGACGACAATTACGTCGGCATCCTCTGGCTGGTGCGTCAACTGATGGCCCGCTGCAGTGAGCGTGCCCATCATGACTTCTGTATCTACGAGGTTTTTGGGACACCCCAGGCTGACAAATCCGACTTTCATGGGAAAAAGAGGAATGCGCAGGAGGCGCTGTTCCTCTACTAGTGTAACGCAACTACTTGCGGATGGAGATCACCACCGGATCACTTTGCTCAGCCACGGCCAACGATTTCACTTGTAGAATCGCTGTTCCGGGTATAACGTTATCAGGAATTCTTGCGGAAATTTGGGTGGCCGAAACGGAGAGCAGTTCCAAGGGAAGATCGTTCACGGTTACACAGGAACCGCCTAACACTCGCGGCGTTGTGCCCTTGTCAGCCGTGGAAGCCGCACCAAGGTTGGCACCGTTGATGGTGATGAATGCTCCAACGCTCACGTTCGGTGTGCCGTCTGTTGAATTCACTACACCGCGAGAACCGGCGGTAATCGCGGGACGGATTGGAGTACCGCTTAATTGAAGCGGAATCACCGTCAGGCCGGAAACTGTAATTGCATAAGCAACGCCTGCAGAATCCACTACCAACTGACGGGAAGGCACGTTCACTCGGGTTGCCCCGAACACGTTGTTTACTGGATTTTCAGGAGCAACACCCACCAGGGATTCTTCACCAGTAACTGTGTTTACAATTTCCATCGTCATTCGGGTATCGTCGCGAGTGGCAGCGTTAATGTTCTGCCGAACTGGAGTAGTCATACGGATGAAACTGGTATCATTCAGCGGATAAAGCGCGGCAATGTTGCGGTCTCCATTGGAGACGATTGTTTGGGTAGGAGGCTGTCCAGGGGCTGCTGGAGGACCAAACTGCGTAACACCAGGCCGCTCAAATCCGCCGATAATAGCTAAAGATGGGCTTAAAATGAAGCCGTTCGCCAAAAAGTAGTTGCCTGTTTTTGACCCTGCGGCTGGGCCAAAGTAGCTGACAGGAGTTTGATCGTAAAGACTGCGCGAAATCACGTAGGTATCTGCCAGAGCATCGTAGAGATAAGCGGTACCATTGCCGGCTACGGTGAGGATGTATTCACCACCAGCGGAGGACACCATGGAGATGGGACCGCCAATTGCAGTAGGAGTTACGGTATTCAAAGGACGCGGAGTAGCCGTATTTCCAACCAGCCGCCAGAAGGTGCCGTTGGACATCATGAACTGCAATCCGCTCAAGCCAAATGCCATGGCTATTGGCGTAATAGCTGCTTGTCCGCCAATTCGTGGGATGGGAGGGAATTCAACGTTGCCGACTCCCTGAAGGGAATCTAAATCAATAATGCTGATGGATTCGCCGCCGGAATTGCCGACGTACAAGGTTGCTCCATCGGGAGTCATAGCCATGGCACGTGGCAGTTGGCCCACCGGGATGGGATCCATGAATTTGAGCCTTTTGGTGTCGAACACTTCAATGCGGTTGAAGCCGGCGTTGGAAATGTAGATGCGGTTGCGGGGCTGATCCAGAACCATGTCGATCAGGCCCTGATTGTTATTGGTGGGAACGTTGGGTACCGGATAAACAATGCCCCGCTGATCACGGTTGCGGAAGTTCATGTAGACCCGAATGATGCTCGGAAAATTGATAGCTTCAGGCGATTGCAGCGTTACGTTAATTGGAGTGCCAGTGGTTCCGCCCCCAGCGTTAAATAGATTTGTCCCAGCTTGCCGTACAATGCCGCTGCGGCCCGGCTCCATCACAAAAGAAATGCTGGAAGGTGCCCTACCGTTTTCAATCTCAGTCACCAATGCCGCTGTAATATTCGGAATGCTATAGCTGAGGTTGCCTTTCCCAAGATTCTTGATGGCCAAGGATGTGCGCGCTACACCTTTGTTGCATTCGTCATTTGCCAGAAACACTTGCGTTGTTTCCGGGGCGATGATCGGGTATTCGTAAAGAGTGGAGATTGGTAAATACGTCAATCCAGATTCGGAGATGGCATAGATATCTTTTCCATCAGCACTGGAGGCCAGTTTCCCAAGAATCGACTCTTTCAACTTAATACCCAGTGAAACGCCAAGATTCTTCGAGTTTCCAATGTAAAGCACATTGGCCACGGGCCGCGCTGCGGTGGCCGCCGTGTTGAACGCTGAATAGAGTGTTTCGCCGTCGGAAGAGAAAGTGCTGCCGCCGAAATTGCGCTGAACGTTGAAGCCTGGGCTGAACCCATTTCCAGTGAAGAACGGAAGGTTCGATGCGCTCATCTGTCCTATGACTGCCAGCGAGTTGCTGTCGTAAAGTGTGGAACCAGCCATGAAGCGCGTGCCGTCCAGGGCCATGGAAAGAATCGTGGACTGGCCGGTGACCGTACGATTTTTCAACACGATTCCACTGGAAACTTCGTAAACGAATAATGTGGTTTGTGCACCGTTCACATTTTGGTTGATGGCCACCATGCCGATGATGAAATCCTTGTTTGGTGTGGGGATTAACTGCCCAGGGAAGGGTGTTGCAGGCTTTCCTGCGAAAATTGCAGCCAAAGGATTCGGAGTGTTGATGGGTGGAGGTGAAGCGATGGGAACCACTTCACGGCCACGTTCTTGTTTAGGGTCGTACAGTAGCAGCGTGTTGCTTGTGTTGTTTGTGCCTGTGCCCTGCGTTGTGATCAGCACGCGCCCATCGGAACCAACGGCAATGCCTTCCGGCTTGGCTGGCAAGCTTACGCTTTGGCGGGCGGAGTCGTTCCCCAAATCAATCACGGTGATTGAAGCGCTTTGGGTGCAGGTTACGTAAAGGAATGCGTTGTCAGGAGAGATTGCGATGGAAAGTGGGTAGGCACCAGTGTTTACTGATTTGACCAGACGCTTGGAGCCCATATCCAGCATGTCGATTCGATTCGCATTGGAGTTCACCAAATAGATTCGCTGCCGGACTTCGTCGATCAGCAGGTCTGACGGGGAGCCGTTCAAGGAAATGATGCTGCCGAACGTACCACCAGTGTTAACCGTTTGCGGCCATGCGCAAACTGCCAACAGCAGCAGGAGTGGAACATGTTTTTGAATAAACACTCTGATCATAATTTTATGTAGTCCAAACTACTCACTTCTTAATAGTGATTAAAATCGGGTCGCTCTTTTCGGATCGGGCCAGCGAACGTACTTGCAATACAGCTGTTCCAGGCAAAGCGTTTTCTGGAATTTGCGCCGTGATCTGCGTTGGGGAAACCGTTAGCAGGGGCAACGGCTGATCGTTCAATGTTACGCATGTCCCGCCCAATACGGTTGGCGGCGTTAGTGAAGTGGCCACCGAACTTGCGCCCAGATCGTCTCCGGAAATAGTAATGAAACTGCCCGCCCGCAAAGTATTGGTATTGTCGTTGGCATTGATGATTCCTTTTGCGCCGGTGGGAACCAGCGGCCGCGTCTGTGGCCCCTTGAGATCAACTGGCAATATACTAACACCCGACATCGTGACAGCGTAAGCAGTGTTGACGGAATCCAAATTCAATTGTCTGGATGGAATGTTTATGCGAGTGTTACCGAACACGCTTTGTTGCGGACTATCAGGTCCAATGGCAACTTCGCTGAGTCCCCCCGTTACAATGTTCACCGATTCGATAATGGTTCGCGCATCGTCTTTAGTCGCGGAATTGATGTTCTGACGCACAGGGGTGGTCATGCGGATATAGCTATTTTCATCCACCGCAACAATTGCCGCGACGTTTCGCTGACCGTTAGAAACGATCTGCTGCTGAGGAAATCCAAAGTTACCGATTTGGATGAATGTAGTCTGCGTCGCCCCGGGCCGTTCTGTCCCACCGAGAATCGCCAGGGAAGAGCTAAGAATCAGCCCATTGGCCAGGAAATAGGAGCCGCGCGGTGCGGCTCCTGCGGGGCCGAAGTAACTCACTGGAGCTTGTTCATAAACCTGTTTCGCTGCTGTGTAGGTATCAGCCAGCGCGTCGTAAAGATAGGTGCTGGCGTTATTGTTGCCGCTGAGCAACAGCACGGATTCACCGCTTGGTGAAGCGGACATGGACACCGGCAAAGTAAGACTGGTTGGCGTGACGTTGTTGGCGGCACGCGGAGTGGCCACTCCGTTGGAAGCTTTCCAGAATGTGGCATTAGCACCGTTGGACATCATGAATTGCAAGCCACTTACACTATAAGCAAGAGCCACTGGCGACATAGGTTGATTCTGTTGCTGTGACGATCTGGGAATTGGGGGGAAGGAAATTCCGCCGGTGACTTTCAAGGTTTCCAGATCTACAACGCTGATCGATTCACCGCCGAAATTGCCGACGTAGAGCGTGGAACCATCAGGAGTCATCGCCATAGCGTGTGGAAGCTGGCCCACTTCAATGGGGTTCAACGCCACTTGATTCTTCGTATCGATTACTTCGATACGATTGAACCCGGGGTTGGAAACATACAGGCGGCCGCGAGTTTCGTCCAGTATGGAATCCCAGAGGCTCTGCCCATTGTTCAGTGCGGTAGGAATGGGAATAATGACGCCGCGCATGTCGTTCTGGCGAAAATTCATGTAAACCTTCACCACGTTTGGTATGTTCACTGCCTCGGCCGAACTGATGGTGACGGCAAACGGTGTACCTCCACCGCCTCCAGCGTTGGTGAACAGGTTCGTGCCTGGCAGACGAACGACGCCCGCTCGTCCGGAATCCATGGTGAAGGTTATGGTGGAAGGTACATTGCCAGTTGTCACATCGGCTACTACAGCAGTTGAGGTGTTGGAAACTGTATACGTTAGTCGGCCTTTCCCTAAATTGGAGACACGCACTTGTGCCTTGGAAACACCGCGGTTGCAATTATCTTGAGTCAAGAATACTTGCGTGGTTTCCGGCTGGATAATCGGATAGTCGAAAATTTTGCCAAACGGCAGGTGCATCACGCCGGTTTCAGAAAGTGCATATCCATCCTGACCGTCAGAAGTGGAAACGATGCGTCCGGTAATGGACTCCTTCAACTTCAAACCCAACCGCACACCAAGGTTTGCGGAACTGGATACGTAAAGCAGATTCGCAATCACACGAGTGCTGGTCCCTGTATTCGTATTCGCAGTAATGAAGACTGTCTCGCCTTCCTTTGAAAAGGCACTGCCTCCGAAGTTTCGTTGCACGTTGAAGGTGGCAAGTGCAGTTCCACCGTTATAGAAGGGCAGGTTAGCGGAGCTCAATTGCGCCATCACAGCAAGTGTGGCTGTGTCGTAAAGGGTGAATCCGGCCATAAACCGGCTGCCGTCTGGAGACAGAGAAAGAGTGGAGGATTGTCCGTGGGTGTTTCTATTGCGAAGTATTGTGCCGCTAGCAGCCTCGTAGACGAACAGAGTTGTTGTAGCGTTGTTGGCGTTCTGGTTGGTGGTTGCAATTCCAATTAAAAACGCTCCGTCCGAGGTGCGAACCAATCTGCCCGGATAAGCAACTGTGGGTCTGCCCACAAATAACTGGGGCAGGGGAGCAGGGGTGGTTGGGGTAGGTGGCATAGAAACCACTGTCAACTGCTGGCCTAATTCTTGTTTTCGATCGAACAAAAGCAGAGTGTTTAAGGAATTATTCAGCCCGCTTCCTTGGGTTGTGATTAGTACGCGCCCATCGGATCCCACCTCTACACCTTCTGGTCTGGCTGGAAGAGTTACTGTTTGAAAAATCGCCAAAGTGTTGGCGTCAATCACGCTGAGCGTGCTGCTTGCGGTATTTGTAACGTAAATAAATTGCCCGTCCATCGACTGCGCCGCTGCTGAAGGGGCGGTGCCCGTTGGGATCTGTTTAATAATCTTGCGGCCACCAATATCGAAAACGTCAAGCCGATTCGCAGCGTTGTTGACCAGGTAGAGTAGCTTTCGATTTTCATCGAGAATCAAATCGCTGGGGGTGCCGCTCAGCGCATACACTTCTCCGAATGTGGAAGAGTTGATGTCTTGTGCCAGCGTAAATTGCGCTGGAAGCGCTAGCAAAACAACGAGGAGTTTCAGAAAGTTTTTCATTACGGTTTGCAAACTCATATCAGATCAGCTACTTTAAACCCTTGACGCAGCCGAAAGTTGCCCGGATCTTGGATTCTTTACCAGGGCACCGAAACCTTTACGATTGCAGAGTGTTAATGGAGTGGTCAAGCTGCTAGTACGCAATGTAACACGAGAAACGATTCTGGCGACAGACGCCGCAGTTGCCAATACCAGTGAGACTCGTAGGACGGGTCTTCTGAAGCACACCTCACTTCCCCCTGGTGAAGGTTTGTGGATTGTACCAACGGAGGCCGTTCACTGTTTCGGTATGAAATTTGATATTGATGTGCTGTTCCTGAATAAGAGTAAGAAGATATTGAAGATACGGGAAAACATGAAGCCTCGCCGAATCGCCATTTGTTGGCGGGCCCACTCTGTTTTGGAACTGCCCGCAGGTACTGTGGCATCAACTGGAACGCTTGTTGGTGATCAATTGGAGCTGGAACGCTGATGAGTGGCACTCGAATTTTAGCCGTAACAGGAATCATTTTTGTCGGACTTTCAACCACTGGGTGTGAATCGATGGGGGCCAGGAAGGCTGTTGTTCCGGTGGCGGCGGCAACTCCGAAACCTGCTTCTAAGTCACAGAAAAAGCAGTGGGAACAGGCCACAGCCATGCATACTGTGATGCAAAAACAAGTTCGCAATGCTCAAATGGCCGCCGATGGGGATTCCATCGCACAGAGTTTGCGGGAGCAGATGACGGCAGATCCAACCAATTCAGAAGTAAGGTTGAGGCTGGCCGAACACTACGAAACGAAAGGCTTTACGGAAGTTGCGATAGAGCATTACCGATTGGCTTCCGAACGGTTTCCCATATCGGAGACCATGCAATTCAGGTTGGCACAAGCTCTTCGAAAATACGATATGAGTGAAGAAGCGGCTGAAAAGTTGCAATCGTTTCTGGATCGCCATCCTTCGCAGAACCCGGATTTATATTCCTGGCTGGGCATAGTCTTGGATGATATAGGAGAGTTGGATCAGGCTGAAAAGGCCCATCGGTACGCTATCTTCTTAGCACCTCAGAAGGATTCCCTATACAACAATCTCGGCTACAATCTTTATTTGCAAGGGAAGAAAACCGAGGCCGAATTGGAAATACGGCGTGCGCTGCAACTGAATCCGAACTCCACAAAGGCCAAAAATAACCTGGCAACAGTGATGCAGAACCGCGAGGAATCGCTGGCGCAATTCCGCTCCACTGGCGACATGGCAACCGCGTACAACAACCGGGCCGTCGAGATGATAGAGCAAGGAAATTATGAAGAAGCGCGCTCAGAGCTGGATAAAGCGTTACAGTATCGTCGCGATCTTCCGCAAATTTGGAACAATCTAAGGCTGGTTGGCGACTTGGAAGGCCAAGGCACAAGCTTTGAAGTACCTATGCAATCGCGACCCAAGCCCATGTTGAAGCGCTTGGCAATTCATATGAAGAATGCTTTCCTGGGTGATTCTGGGAAGGATAAGCAAATAGATTCGAAATCGATGGGCGAGACCCTTGCGGGGGCTGCTCAAGACTGAGATAGTATAAGTCGCGCTCAAAGAGCTGACTTGTTGGCAAATTTGAAACCGAGGAGATTTATGATCAAACAATTTTTAATTCGTTTATGGAAGCAGGAGGAAGGCCAGGATCTTGTTGAATACGCGTTGATCGTCGCCGCAGTCGGCCTAGCCCTGATCACTACTGTGAACCAGTTATCGACAGCAATCGTCAGCCTGTATTCTTCCATCACACAGGGCTTGACGTCAATCGGCGCATCCGGCCAGTAAGCCGGTCGATTTTCTGGCCACACATGACTTCTCCGCTGGAGGAGCAAATGTCATTTTTTCTATAACCGTCCCCGCAATCCAGGCGAGGCTCATCCCGAGCCTCGCCGTTTTCCTATCGATAGTCACCCTCTTCTACGCTTTGCTGCTGTACGACGCCCCGACACAATTGTTTCGTGATTCCGATAGCGGGTGGCACATTCGCAATGGCGAAACCATTCTGCGCGATCACAAACTTCCGTCGGTTGATCCGTACTCGTTCTCAAAGGCTGGCGAGCGTTGGTATGCCTGGGAATGGGGTGCTGACGTCTTAATGGGGTTTGCACATCAACAAGATGGGCTGCGTGGCGTTGTTCTGCTGTACCTGATCTTGATCAGCCTTTGCACCTACCTTTGGGTTCGTTTGACTTGGAACGTGGGCGGCAATTTTCTTTTCACCTGTTTGCTTGCAGCGCCAATGTTGTCCACCGTCAACCTGCATTGGCTGGCAAGGCCGCATTTGTTCAGTTGGGTGCTGATTCTGGCGGCTGTTAGCTGGCTGGAAAGCGCCCCTGCCCAGTTCAAGCTGAAACATGCCTTGGCAATAATAGTCGGAGTAGCTGCCTGGACCAACCTCCACGCCAGCTTTCCATTAGCCGTGGTTCTTCCCGTTCTTTATTGCTTCTCCTATTTCATGGCAAGCCTGCTATACAATGTGGACGCTGCAGATTCCATGGCCAAGGCTCGCTGGTGCCTGCAGGCCACACCGTTTGCCCTGTTGGCCACTTTGCTGAACCCCATGGGAATTGGTGTTCATTTGCACATTGCGGCCTACCTCGGAAATTTTGAATTGTTGGCTCGCATTGCCGAATTCCAGAGTTTCAACTTTCACTCCGAAGGTGCCTGGCAGATTGTGGCAGCAGTGCTGATTGCCATGGCAGGAGCCATTGCGGCTTTGTCCACTGGGCGATTTTCAGCATTCCTGTTGACGATGATCCTCATTGCCGGGTCCCTGCGCTCCGCCAGAGGGTTACCGATTCTTGCCCTGCTCGGGCTCCCGCTAGCAAACGGAGCAATCACCGAATGGTTGACTCAAATTCCCAGACTCCGGCTAAGGGTCAGTTCAAACATCTCGAAATTTCTTGCATATGGTTCGCGTCTAAGGATTATCGACCAGCAACTACAAGGCTGGATCTGGATTCCCTTTTGCTTTGCTGTGGTTTGGGTATTTCTGCACGCTCCGGCGGTATCGCAACGGATCGGATTCCCAAGGGATCAGTTCCCGGTAGAGGCTGCGGCTGAAATCGCCAAGCTCCCAGCAGAGTCTCGCATTCTGGCCCCAGATAAGTACGGGGGGTACTTGATTTACCATTTCAAAGGCCAGCGCAAAGTTTATTTTGATGGAAGAAGTGATTTTTATGGCTTGGCTTTCATGAAAGAGTATATTCGGCTGGTGGAAGCTCGCCCAGGATGGCCTCAAATCCTGGATAACTATGGCTTTAGCCACGCGCTACTGCCTAAAGAATATTCATTGATCCCAGCTTTAGAAAGGCGTGGATGGCAAAAACTTCATGAAGACTCTGTGTCGGTGTTACTTCGACGGAACTTCTAGTTGTATAGTGTGTTAATAGCTTTCTTGGTATTTTCTCGATTCACGTTGCAGCAACGTCTTGCTGGTGAGTTCAAATTCCTGGGAAACGCAGTTTAGTTAGGACAATTAATGGACCGAAACAAGCTCATCATGATCTTTGGCGGAGCGGCTCTAGCTGCATCTCTGCTGACCTGGGTTTTATATCGCAGCACAGTGGCGCCAAAAGGCGAAAAAATGGTGAAGGTGTATGCGGCCAACGGCAATTTTGCCGCAGGTACTCGCATCACCAAAGAACGGATTAAACTGATTTCGCTGGTGGAAAAGTCTGTTCCCGCTGGTGCAATCTTGATTGAAAACCAGGCACTTGATCGGGTTTCCATGTTTCCCATCACCGCCAATGAAACTTTAATCGCAACTCGGCTTTCCGGTGTCAACACCGCTGAAGGGTTCGCTGCAATGATTGAAAAAGGCAAAAGAGCAGTTAGTGTCCCGGTGTCCGATTCCACCGGTGCTGGTGGTTTAATTCAGCCTCGCTCCCATGTGGACGTGATCTTTACCAAGTCCGGTTCCTTGGCTGAAGCGGTTAGCACAACCATCGTGGAAGACGTCGTAGTTTTGTCTGTTGGCCGCATGATGGAAGTTCCTGCTTCACCTGCTGCTTCCGATAAACCTGCTGCTGCGACAACGGCAGCCAGTGCCTCGCCGGCCGCTGCGTCCAACACACAACAGCGCTCGGCTGTCTTGCTTGTGAGCCCCGAAGAAGCCCGAAAGTTGGAACTGGCTCGCAATCAGGGAAAGATCAGTTTGGCTTTACGTAACCCGCAGGACGATTCGCGTTCAGTGGAAATTGAATCGGTGACGGCTGAAAATCTAGACCCGAATATTTATGACCGCTTGGCCCTGTCAAAAAGAGGTGGACGCGGTCGTTTGCCCGGTAATGCCAATTTAAAGAACGATGCCGAATGGTGTAAAATCGTCGGCTGTGAGTCCATGCCCAAAGCTGTTTCAACTGCTCCCCCTAAGCCTGTGAAGCCCGAACCTCCCAAACCTCGCGCTATCGTCGATGTGTTCCATGGCGACAAGCACGTCCAAGAAGCATTCCACGACTAGAGAATAAGCCGTGAACCATTCCCACATGAATACTAGAATTTTGGTTACTGCCTTTGCGGCTCTGCTCCTGGTGAACCGGAGCGAGGCACAATCGGCACCTGCCCGCGATCTAACCATCACAGTTGGTCGCGGCGAGTTGTTGCAATTTGACTCTGATATCAAAACTGTCGCCGCCAGCGAGCCGAGGATTGCTGATGTTGTGGCTGTCTCTCCTCGGGAAGTGATGGTGAACGGCAAAGGTGTGGGTAAAGCCACTGTGATTGTTTGGGAAGAGGGATCCATTCCACGCCGCTACAACATCACGGTTGCCAGTGACAAAGAGGATTTCGACAGCATTCAAAAACAGATCCGCCAAAGCATTATGGATGGAGCAATCCAGATTAGTGGTACGCCTGAACAGGTTGTTTTAACCGGTAATGCCAAGAACGCCGAAGATTCAAAACGTGCCGAAGCGCTGGCTACTACTTACTCCAAGAAAGTTACAAACTTGATCAAGGTCCCACCCCCACCGGAGCCACGGCAAATCCTGTTGGAAGTTAAATTTGCTGCCTTGGACCGTACCGCTCTCTCAGAAGTTGGATTTAACTTTGTCAGCAGGAATCCCAAATCGCTGGGGGAAATCTCAACCCAACAATTCGCTACTCCACGCTTTTCTCAACTGCAGTTTCAGAATCAGGAATTTTCCAATTCCACGCTAAACTTCTCCGACTTGCTAAATCTATTCGTATTTCGGCCTGACCTGAATATTGGTGCAACGATCCGCGCCATGCAGAGTAAGAATCTGCTGCAGGTGTTGGCCGAACCGAATTTGCTTGCACTGGAAGGGAAAGAGGCTAGCTTCCTTGCTGGGGGCGAGTTTCCGTTTCCCACTTTGACCGCCACTTCAACGGGTGGCGCTACTGCTCCAGTGGTAACGGTTCAGTTCAAGAAATTCGGCGTTCAGTTGGATTTCACTCCAACTGTCACCCCTTCTGGAGCGATTCATTTGCACGTTCGACCATCGGTGACATCGCTTGATTACGCGAATGCAGTTACCCTGCAAGGCTTCCTGATTCCTGCAATTGCCACGCGGTATGCCGAAACCGAAGCAATTCTGAAAGATGGGGAAAGCTTCGCCATTGCAGGCTTAATCGACAACCGCCTGATCACTTCCCTGAATCGCGTAAAATGGCTGGGAGATGTGCCTGTGCTTGGTAATCTGTTCCGCAGCCGTTCTACGCGCAAGTCCTCCGATGAACTGCTGGTTGTGGTAACCCCGCGCTTTGTGAAGCCGCTTCCAGTGGGGGACAAAGCGGAATTGCCTCCAGTAATGGAGCCTTATCTAATGCCTTCGAAAGTGGAAAAAGCACTGGAAGACGCCAAAAAGAATAAAGGTAAGAAAGAAGAAATTGTCGATCCTTCGGTGCCAACGGGCAAGAAGGCAAAAAGAGTGAAGGTATCCAAAGCAAAGCCGGAGTTTATAGGACAACGTGGCCAACAGGAACCAACAGTTAAGAAATAGCTGCCGGCCCGTATCGGCAAGGATCCCCCGTCAAACGGGGTCAGTATCCTTGCAGCTTGTCGTAATCCTTGTTGGCGTGCTGTTTGGGCTGATGGGCTTTGCTGTTGACCTTGGCCGTCTTTACTCCAGCAGAGCCGAGCTGCAATCCGCCGCCAATGCAATTGCCATGGCGGAAGCTTCCAAACTGATCGGCACCACTGCTGCCCTAAATACCGCCGACGCTGCCGGCAAAGTTACTTACGAAAACGCCAGCAACTTTGGAAACAAGTACGATTTTGGCGGATACCAGATTGGCCAGGACAATGGCATTACTAACAGCGAAGCGCCTACTAAAAGCTATTTCGATACCATCGCTTCGGCCCTTGGTTTAGAAGGTGCCACCGGTGGAGAGGCTGATGGGTCAACCGCAAAATACGTTAAGGTGCAGGTGAAGGGTGAGTCGCAATTGCTGTTCTGGAGTTTTCTGCCTTCTGCACAAGATCGTAGAGTAAACCTGATAGCCCAATCCGTTGCCGGCGTGAGTTCTCCGGTTTGCACTGCCTGTGGCATTGAACCCGTAGCTTTGGCCGCAATTAGTACAGATGACACCACTGACTTCGGCTTCACTCTGGGTACGCGCTACACTCTCTATCATTTATGTCAAGGTGGTGCCGCCCCCACTGTTCTCGCCAACGATGCAATCACCGCCCAATACGTGCTGCTGAATCGTCTGAACGAATCGGCCAATACTTTTGCCGATGAAACCACGCAATTATTCCGTGCGGGAATGCAAGGTTTGGCCCCCAGTACCACGCAAGCTACTGCCTGTTTGCGCGTAGCGGCCGACGAATTAGTTTGGGTGAACACTACCCCGGGTGGCAATTGCAACGCTGCTGTGAATTCTTATGTTCAGGGCTTTGTTTGCGGCTTGGCTAACCGCTTCGACCAGAACTTGCCCACCGTTTGCCAAAGCATAGCGGAAGCAGATGGGCTTTCAACCGTCAACTCTGTAGATACCGATCTAACCGATTTGGATGATTATTCCAACTACACTGGGAACACCCGCCGCATTATCACTGTAGCCATTGTGGACGCCTTGTCGGCAACAGCAACCATGAATGTGCAAGGCTTCCGTCAATTTTTGTTGGAACCGATTGCTAACGATGTAACTTTGAATCCCGCTGATACGCGTGGCCGGTTCAGTGCAATGTATCTGGGTAGCAAAATGCCTCTGCGTGCAGGGAGCTTTGCAGGATGCCAACTGACCTCTGGACCAGGCAAGGTGGTCCTGCACCAATGATCCGGAGATCCAAGCGAACTTTCAGCGGTGCGGCTATCCTTGAAGCCGTTCTATTTCTGCCCATCATGTTTATGCTCCTCTGGGGCATGATCGATTTGGCGCGAATCGGAATCGTCTACTACGAGCTGCATAAGATGATGTACACTATCGCCCGCTACGCTGGAACTGCTCAGGGTGTTAATTTTTGCGACGATGCCGACGCCACAATTGCAACCGCGAAGAACCTTGGGCTACGCGCTTCTATTGATGAATCTGCTGCGTTGATTCTCCCTGCTCTAACAGCAGATCTGGTCACCGTTCGCGTAGAAAAGGTAGATCCCGACAGCCAGGCGATTACCGTATGTGATTGCAATAATTCCGGCTGCGATGCCACCGCAGGTGCACGCGGCCCCGATTATATTGTTGTCTCCATCCCCGACGGATATTCTGTAAGATCCAACATTCCCTTTGTCCCCTCAGAAACATTTTTGCTGCGCCCCAAAGTGCGCGTACCATTCGGAGGGACATAATGCGTACAGTCTCATCACGAAGAAGGCAACGGCAAGGTGGCCAGGCGCTGGTTGAGTGGGTAATCACCAATGCCGGACTTATTCTGCCCACCACCTTTGCCATCATCTTCACCGCGCAATTGTTATGGATTTGGCATTCCGCCATTGAATGGACGCGGGATGGCACTCGCTACGCCGTCACTCACTGCTTCCAGGGCAACGGCGAAAACGTACGCAATTACATGCGAACCCACGTCCCTGTGAATGTTGACCAGACGGAATTCCAAGGTGGTACCGCGGAAATCGTCATTAATTATTATGGAAAAGATCCAGACACGGGCACCCTTAGCGACTTCACCTGCACCGGTTCGGAATGTTCCACCGATTGCATCCCCGACGTGGTTACCGTGCGGGTGACCGGATATCAATACCGGACCTTTATGACCTCTCTTGGGCTCCCCCCTGTGGTGATGCCCGATTTTGCGACAACTTTGCCCATTGAAAGTGCCGGCTGCGACCCCGAACTGGGTACGTGCCTGCCATAGGAGATTGCGAGCCGAATGTCTCTCTCATTACTAGTAGCATCCGCTGATGAATCGTTGCGTGAATTGGTACGTGACCTGTTATTGAATATGCCCAATGGCCGGGTTGTAAATGAGTATCCCGAAGTTTCGCTGAACCTCTACATCCGTGTTTTGCAGGATCTGGAACGCCATCCCGATGCGGCTCTGATTGTGGATATTTCCGCTGATCCCATCTCTGGTATCAAGGCACTGGAAAAGCTTCGTCAGGCAGTTCCTGATATCTACATTATTGCGGCCGACTATTCAACCGACGGCGATTCGATTCTGTTGACCATGCGGTCCGGCGCAAACGATTACATTTTGATGCCAGTGAAACGCGCTGATCTTCGCGATGCGATTTCCAGGTTGGAACGTGCTCCGCGTCGCCATGCCGGATCCACCGCCAGCCAACTGGCTCGCGTCTACACTTTCATTGGAACCAAAGGCGGCGTTGGTACAACTTCACTCGCTGTCAACTTCGCCAGTGTTCTGGCGCAGCGCAAACAGAATACGGTTTTGGTTGATGTGGATTGGCATGCCAACGACGTCTGCATGCAACTTGGACTTCAGCCGCAGTATACGCTGCTTGAAGTGGCGGAAAATTTGAACCGCATGGATCAGGCGTTATTTGAAGGATTCGTGGCGCGTGATCCGATAGGGTTTTTCGTGGTCGGTCCGCCCGATTCATTGGAAACCGGCAGGGGGTATTTCAACGAACCCACTCTGCGGGAATTCGCAACGTTCCTGGTGGAAAAATATAATGCCGTTGTGTTCGACGCCGGCAATGATTTAACCGACGAATTGGTGCAAGGCGCATTGCAGGTTTCCTCAACAGTATTCCTGGTGATCACACAAGAATTTTCGGCCGTGCGCAATGCGCAACGCTACATTTCCTACTTGATGCGGTTGGGCTTCACCGCCGATCAGATTAAGGTTGTGGTGAACCGCTACAACAAAATGTCCGGCCCCCATGTGGCCACTCTCGAACAGATACAGCAAACACTCAATCAGGCAGTGTTCTACGGCATTCCCAATTCACCAGCCGTGGGCCAAAGCATCAATAAATCGCGCCCTCTTGTAGCTGACCGGCAGTTGTTCCCTGAAATGGACAAGACCATTAGGGCGTTTGTAGATAAAGCAACCGGTGGCAAAGCAGCCATGCAGAAATCGGCCTAATTCATGGGCAGCCGCACAATCCCCAGACCCGCGACTGGTGGTGCCGACCGTTGGTACGGCATCAAGACCAAGATCCATGGAAAATTGCTGAACTCCTTAACTCCCGACCAATTGCGGTCGATGAACAAGGAAGGGATTCGCGATCAAATCGCCGGCACTATTGAACGGCTGGTCCGTGAAGAACATATTCCGATGACTCTCGCCGAGCGCGAGAAGTTGATTGACGAAATCATTGATGAAATCTTCGGGCTTGGGCCGCTTGAAGCTCTGCTGAAAGATGCAACAATTTCCGACATTCTGGTGAACGGTTACGATTCCGTCTATGTGGAACGCATGGGCAAATTGGTGGAAACCAACATCCGTTTCAAGGATGCTACGCATCTTCGTTTAATAATTGATCGCATTGTGTCCAACATCGGCCGCCGTATTGACGATTCCTCCCCGATCGTCGATGCCCGTCTCCCCGATGGTTCGCGTATTTGCGCTGTGATCCCACCCATTTCCCTCATCGGTCCAGTGATGTCCGTCCGCCGGTTCGGTAAGAAACTGATGACGGTGGATGATCTGATTCGTCTGGAAACTTTCACTCCGGGCATGGTTGAGTATCTGAAAGGTGCTTGCCAAGCGCGCTTGAATATTGTGATTTCCGGTGGTTCTGGTTCAGGAAAAACCACAGCACTGAATACGCTTTCCCGATTTATCCCTGAATCGGAACGCGTAGTTACCATCGAAGATACTGCCGAATTGCAATTGGTTCAGGAACACGTGGTGAGGTTGGAAACGCGCCCCATTAATATTGAAGGTGCTGGTGCAATCACCCAACGTGACCTTGTGATCAATGCTCTGCGTATGCGTCCAGACCGCATCATCATTGGCGAATGCCGCGGCGCTGAAGCCATGGATATGATGCAGGCCATGAACACCGGTCACGATGGATCTATGACTACCACCCACGCCAATACGGGCCGCGACGCATTCACGCGTTTGGAAACCATGGTGATGATGGCCTCCCAAAACATCCCCGATAAAGTGATCCGCCAAATGCTCGCCAGCGCCATTAATATTGTTGTTCACTGCGCTCGGCTGAATGATGGTTCCCGTAAACTGCTTTCCATTAGCGAAGTGGTTGGCTTGGATGGCGATCAGGTGGATATGCAGGATCTGTTCGTATTTGATCGCGAAGGCATTACTGCCGATGGCCGGGTGTTAGGGCGATTCCGAGCCACTGGCAACAGGCCTTTTTATGCAGACCGAATTCGTACTTACGGGTACAAACTGGACGACGCAATTTTCAACGAAATGGTTGAGGTGAGGGCTTAGATGCCTGGATTCATCCTATTCTTCATTGTCGCTTTCCTGATTTTCGGCGCTGCTTTCTATGCGGCTGGTTACTATATTTGGAGCATTCCCGAACAGAAAATGGCGTCCAGCCTTGCCGACCGTATGCGGGAAATTCGCTCCCGAAACAGTCTTCGCGATACTTCCAATAGATCCGATTTGATGCGCACTGAAAAGAAAGGTGTGTTTGAATTCCTGGAAGATTTCGCGAAGTGGTTGGGACCTGCGCGCCGCTTGCAAATGTTTATCAATCAGGCAAACCTGCGCTATCGTGCTGCCGATGTTCTTGGACTTTGCATAGCAATTCTGTTGGTCATGTTTTTCCTGCTAGGCCTTGTTGGTTTGGATAATATGATCCTTAGAATCGTGATTGCGGTACTTGCCTGCAGTCTTCCCATTCTTTGGATCAATCACAAACGAAAAGTCCGGCTTGAGAAATTTGAACAACAATTGCCCGATGGCATCGATCTGTTCAATCGCTCCATGAAAGCGGGGCACAACATGCATTCCGGCCTGGAAAGCATTGCCGGTGAAATGCCCGATCCGATTCGCATGGAGTTTAAGAAGTTGATGGAGGAACTGTCCCTTGGTTCCACGATTGATGACTCATTGCACAACCTTGGTGATCGCGTTCCTTTGATTGATTTGAAATTCTTCATCACCGGTTTGATTCTGCAACGGCAAACGGGTGCCAACATGGTGTCTGTTTTGGAGAACATGTCGCAGCTGATTCGGGAACGTTTGAATCTAGTCGAAAAGATGAAAGCGGCCACAACCCAGCAACGCGCTTCTGCTGCTCTACTATGCTCTTTACCGATAGTAGTCTTCTTCGGGTTTTGGTTTCTGAAGCCTGAGTATATTCGCATCCTGATGTACGATGAGACCGGCAACTTCTTCTTCACTTACGGTATTTGTTCGGAGTTGTTCGGTATTTTTGTGATTCGTAAAATCGCCAGCCCAAAAGTATAGGGGCTCATTTTTATGGTTATTATCTACTTTTTCGCAATTTTCGCTGCCTTGGCCGTTCTTCTCTGGAGTGGCATCAGGTTGATGGAACCCCATGAAGATCCGCTGGGCACTCGGCTTGAAGAGCTGCAGGCCCATGCCATGGTTTCTGGAACCAGGGTTAGCAAACGCCGTGCGGGAGGCGGCTTCTTCAATAACTTCCTGTATTTAGTTAGCTCCATCGGTGGCGAAGATTACCTTCGCGAAACGGAACGCTCCCTCACCACTTCCGGCGTGCGCACAAAAAATGCTTTGGCATATTATGTGCTGTTTCAAGTCGGGTTCTTTTGCACCCTTGTTGGCGGCATGCTTTATCTGCAACGGGATAATGATTGGTCCAACAAAATGGGCGGACTGGCCGCTGCAATGCTCCTTGGGTACTTGTTGCCTCAACAGATTTTGCATCGGCTGGAAAAGCGCTACAAGGAACGTTTGCAACTGGCTTTGCCCGATACCATCGATCTGCTGGGAATTGTACTGGGAACCGGCTTGGCACTAGATCAGGCCATGACGCGAGTCAGCGAGGAGATGCAGTATATTTATCCGGAACTCGCCAGCGAGTTCTACACCGTCGTGATGCAAGTGAAAGCCGGGCAGGAGCGCAGCAAGGCCTTTAATCAATTGGTGAAGCGCACTGGTATTGAAGATATCAAGTCGCTAGCGGCTATGATTCTGCAATCGGAAAAGTTCGGTACCAGCCTTTCCCAAGCGCTTAAAGTTTACGCAGATGCCTTGCGTATGCGCCGCCGTCTACGTGCTGAAACCGCAGCAGGGAAAGTGGCACTTAAAATGACCTTCCCAATTGTGCTTTTCATCCTGCCTGTTTTGTTCATCGTTGCACTGGTACCAGGGGTTCTCAGTGCCCTTCGGGACATGCGCAGCATGGGCCGATAAGCAAGCATGGTCACTGCGGTAAAATAGGAACGTTACATTCCGGCAATTTGCGGAGTCTACTCTATCGTTCCTTTATGTTTCGAGACCTCGCCAGACTCGTCTTAACCTCTTGCTGCATGTTCGCAGAATTACCAGAAGTTTTTTCATTCGTTCAGAAAAACTGTGCCAACTGCCACAATGCCACCATGAAATCGGGTGACGTCGACCTAAGATCGCATCAAACCGCCAAGACCTTTGATGACGAGCGCAGCACTTGGGAAAAGGTAGTGGAAAAGCTTAAAACCGGGCAGATGCCGCCACCTGGTGTACCTCGTCCTCCAGTTGCGGATACGGCCGCAGTTACCAAATGGCTCGAGTCGGAGTTTGCCCGTCAGGATCGTTCGGTGAAGCCCGATGCGGGCCGAGTCCGTGCCCGGCGTTTGAATCGTCCCGAGTACAATAATACGATTCGCGATCTTCTTGGTGTCGATATCCACCCGGCCGATAGTTTTCCCGCCGACACCGCAGCCTATGGCTTCGACAACATCAGTGATGCATTGAACCTTACACCCGCTCTTCTTGAAAACTATATTGACGCCGCAGAACGTTCCGTTCGAACGGCTCTGTTCGGCGCGGAACTTCGCAAGCCTTCGGCAGTGCATTATTCTGCTCCAGTTCGCATTAACCTCACCCGAGGGCAAAACGCTCTTCCCAATGATCTGTTTCATTACGATGAAACAGGACTAAGCACGGTACACTCGGCGCACTTCATGCATCGTTTTCCAGTAGATGCGGAATACAATTTCCGGATTGTGCTCAACGGGCATCGGCCCAATCAATCCGAACCGGCACATCCAGCGCTTTTCATTGACGGCAAAATGGTCAAAGAATTTGAAGTGGATGCCACCGATTTGGAGGGCCAGATTGTGGAGGTTCGTACTCGCGTAACTGCTGGGGATCATCTGCTTTCCACCACCTATCTGAAGCCCTATCACGGGCTGCCGCCCAGCTATAAGGGCCCCTCACCATCCACTCGTCCAGAAGAAGCGCTGTTCAATGTCCGGGGGAAGCTCACCGAAAAAGATATTGAAATAATGCGTAAGCTTGGAACCAAGGTTAAAACGGATGGCCTGGAAAAGCGCGTTGACAATCGGTTTGAATCGATTGATGTCGGAGGGCCATTCAATCAAGTAGTTGCGGCTTCCCCTGCTAGTTTGAAGAAAGTCTACATTTGCGGACATCCGACCGGTAAGCATTTGGACGCCTGTGCTCGAGTGATTTTGAAAAATTTTACCGGTCATGCATTTCGCCATCCCGCCACTTCAGAAGAACTAGACCAGTTCACCAGTTTCGTTTCGCTTGCGAAAAAACAAGGTGATTCGTTTGAAGAAGGCATTGCAACTGCTTTGCAAGCCGTATTGGTTTCTCCGCATTTCCTTTACCGGATAGAACGCAGTCCGGTGATCCCGGCTGGAAGCACTTCGGCACCAGTCAGCGGCTACGAATTGGCGTCACGCCTCTCTTACTTTTTGTGGAGCAGCACTCCGGACGCCGAGTTGCTTCGAGTGGCAGGGCAGGGAACCCTTCGGCAACCTGCGGTCCTGGATGCTCAAGTAAAGCGGATGCTGCGCGATCCGAAATCTTTCGCTCTTGTTGAAAATTTTGCTGGTCAGTGGCTGCAATTCAAAAATATTGACGTAATGCGTCCCGACATGGAACGCTTCCCCATGTTTGAAGAAAGCCTGCGTCAAGCCATGCGGCGCGAAACGGAATTGTTCATCGACAACATTGTGCGCCAGGACGGCAGTGTGCTCGATTTCCTGGATGCCAAGTATACCTTCCTCAACGAAAGGCTGGCACGTTTCTACGGCATACCCGGCATCAGCGGCCCCGAGTTTCGAAGGGTTAATATGACAGCAGTGGAGCGCGGCGGAGGCGTCCTGGCCCATGCCAGCGTGCTTACGGTGTCTTCCTATTCCACGCGGACTTCGCCTGTTCTGCGCGGGAAATGGATTCTGGAAAATCTACTCAACGCTCCCCCGCCCCCTCCGCCTCCCGGCGTGCCTCCTCTCGAAGAAACCAAGGCAGGATCTGGCACATTGCGGCAGCAGATGGAAGAACATCGCAAGAATCCCGCGTGCGCATCGTGCCACTCTCGCATGGACCCGCTGGGTTTTGGCCTTGAAAATTTTAATGCAATCGGAGAATGGCGAACTGCTGATGGCAAGTTCCCAGTGGACGCTACGGGAACGCTTCCCGATGGGCGCACTTTCAAAACGCCGACTGAATTGAAGGGTTTATTGAAGGCAGATCGAGCAGCATTCGTCGATGGGTTGACGGAAAAACTAATGATCTATGCATTGGGCCGAGGAGTTGAACGGCATGATCGGCCAGCCCTGGCCAGCGTTACCGCAAAGCTCCATTCAGGGGACTACAAATTTTCGCAATTGGTTTTAGGAATCGTCAACAGCCTACCGTTCCAAAACAGAAGAGGAGAAATAGCCAAATGAATTTTCTGACAGGTACCCATATTAATCGACGTGTGTTGCTGCGCGGTGTTGGTTCAGCCATCGCCCTTCCTCTGTTGGACGCAATGCGCCCCGCCCTTGCTGCTCCCTCGAAAACCGCCAAGCAGGTGCGCCGCGTTGCTGTTGTATATGTGCCCAACGGTATTGTGATGAAGGATTGGAAGCCGGCAGAGGCTGGTGACAATTTCAAATTTACTCGTATCCTGAAGCCGCTCGAGCCATTTCGCCAGGACATAACACTTCTCTCCGGTTTGGCGAATAACATCGCCAACAAGGCCAAAGGTGGAGGGCATGCGAAGGCTTCTGGAAGCTTTCTTTCCGGCGCCGAACCAAAGTACACAGCCGGTTCCGATGTCCGCGCCGGCGTTACGTTCGATCAGATTGCCGCCCAAAAAATCGCATCCGAAACACGTGTCGCCTCGCTCCAGTTAGGATGCGAAGATGCCCGCATGGTGGGCAATTGCGATACCGGTTCCAGTTGCGCTTACACCAATAGCTTGTCCTGGAAGAATCCTGAAACACCTCTGGCCGTGGAGGTTAATCCGCGCTCAGTATTTGAGCGTTTATTTGGAACAGTGGACCCCAGTCTTCCTGCCGATGTTCGCGCCCGCCGCGCCATGTACCGCAAGAGTATTCTGGATCAGACCAGAGAAAACACACAACGCTTGTTGTCTGGCTTGGGTGCCGATGATCGCCGAAAGATGGACGAGTATCTTACAGGAATTCGAGAAGTGGAAATGCGAATTGCCGTTGCTGAAAAAGATCCTTTGACACCTCCATCAGAAAAGCCCTCAGGAATTCCCTTTGAATATACCGACTATGTCAAGCTGATGTTCGACTTGCAGGTGATCGCCTTCCAATCGGACCTCACCCGTGTTTCCACCATGATGCTTGGCCGCGAAGGCAGTGTCCGTACCTATCCGGAAATCGGTGTGCCGGATCCGCACCACCCTTTAACACACCATCGCGGACACCCTGATTTTATTGAGAAAGTGACCAAAATCAACTGCTTTCACGTTGAATTGTTTGCAAAGTTCGTGGAGAAGTTAAAAGCTACTCCCGATGGGGATGGATCACTGCTGGACCATTCCGCAATTCTTTATGGTGGAGCGCTTAGCGATGGAAATGCGCACTCCAACTTCGACTTGCCGCTCTTGGTTGCCGGCCATGCTGGTGGAATCCGCGGTGGCAGGCATGTAGCATCAGAGGCGAAGACTCCTGTTGCAAACCTGTTTGTCCAATTGATGAATGGCGTTGGGGTTGAAGTAGAACAATTTGCCGATAGTACTGGGATGCTCAATTTAAAGTCGTAAGGAATTAGGCAACCGTCCGGGGGGCCAAGTGTGTCACAATACGCCCCAATGGACAAAATTAAGAACACTGTTGCCGCCGCACCCACAGCGCCCACGTTTGAGCAATGGCGGCTGCTGGCTTTGTTGGTTGCATCGGTGTTTATCAACTACATTGACCGGTCGAACCTCTCTGTTTCCGCCGAACAAATCTCTAAAGAACTTTTCTTATCGCCATCTCAGATGGGCTTGCTTTTATCTGGATTTTTTTACACCTACGCAGCTTGTCAATTGCTCTCTGGTTGGCTGATTGATCGCTTTGAAGTTCACCTTGTGTTCGGAGCTGGATTCCTGATTTGGTCACTCGCAACAGCAGCAACCGGCTTCGTCGGCGGTTTTTATAGCCTCATGGGATTTCGCCTCCTGTTAGGTTTCGGCGAATCGGTGGCCTACCCCGCTTTTTCGAAAATCATCGCCAGCGACTACGCGGAGAGTCAGCGAGGCATTGCAAACGCTTTGATTGACGCAGGCTCGAAATTGGGGCCGGCGCTAGGAACTCTAGTTGGCGGATTGGTTGTTGCCAAATACGGATGGCGATTTCTGTTCATCATTTTGGGGTTCGGTGCACTCTTGTGGTTGCCGCTGTGGTTTATGTGGGCACCGAAGAAAAAAGCTGTTGAAACGAACATCAACCTGCCTCCGGCCTACACGCCCTCCATGTTGGAATTGCTGAAAGTACGTTCCGTCTGGGGTACGTTTTTCGGGTTATTCGCGCTGAACTACACATGGTATTTCATGGTCACCTGGTTTCCTTCCTACCTGATTAAGGCACGGCATTTTTCAACAGAGCGGATGGCGGTGCTGGGTTCCATTCCCTTTTTGATGATCGGAGTTGCCGCAGTCCTGGCCGGTTGGTGGGCCGACCGGCTTATATCGCAAGGCGGGAGTCCAACCAAGGTACGCAAGAGTTTCATCGCCACCGGAATGTTAATGAATACCTTGATGCTTCCAGCCAGCATGGCAGAAAGTGATACCGTTTCACTCGGATTGTTCTTCGTGGCTTGCTTCTTCTTAGGTTTCACCACCGCGAATCATTGGGCGATTACCCAAACAATGGCAGGGCCCGTTGCTGCTGGAAAATGGACCGGTATGCAGAACGCCTTCGGCAATCTTGCAGGTGTCATAGCGCCTTGGCTTACTGGCGTAATTTTGGAAAAAACAGGCTCTTTCTACTACGCATTTGTGGTGGTTGCTGTCGTGGTTGTTCTAGGGGCAGCTTCGTTTGTTTTCGTGATTGAAGACATCAAGCCCATCCAGTGGGCCAAGAAACAAGCTGTCTAGCCAGCCACTTTGGCATACTATTGAACATGATAAAAGTGAACCGTAGGCAGTTGGCCAAGGCGACATTGCTGGGAAGTGCGGGGTTGCAGGTACGCGCAGCGCAGATCAACGAAGCTGCCATCACCCATGGGCCATTTCTGGGTCACGTTGGAATGAACGAAGTTTCCGTGTGGGCCCGCACCGCGCGTGCTGGTTCTTTTCAAATTCGATATGGCACAGCGGCTGATGCAATGGACCAAGTTTCCCCGGCTGTGACCACTGTGATGGAGCACGACAACGCTGCTTGGACTCGAATTGATGGCCTACAACCGGGAACTCGATATTTCTACCGCATCGAAGGAACCGCTGCGGCTGAGCGGGCCGGAACGTTTCTAACCTTGCCGTCCGCTGAAAGTTATCGCGATGCTGAAACAAACCCCAAGGGCCTGTTTAACTTCAGCTTTCAGTTTGGTTCCTGCGCGAATCAGAAATCCGGTGGCGCATTGGGGTCTACGCTTCCCGCCTATAAAACCATGCGGCAACAGCATGGGAAAAAGGTTCTTTTCTCCATCATGAACGGCGATTGGGTCTATGAGGAAAAGCGCGATTACACCGTGCCGCAGTGGCGAGAACAATGCGGTTTAGGCCCGGATCAAACACCGCGGCTGGCGAAGATCGCTCCCAGCATTACCGGTGTTTGGGAAAACTTCAAGCTTTATTTGGAGCGAGGGAAACCCTTGGCTGCATGGCATCGCGAGGTTCCTGGATATTTCACCCCTGATGATCATGAAATCTTAAACGACGTTTATGGCACTGGCACCGCCGGCGTCAAAACGCAGGAAGCCGTTTTCCGGGATATTGCGCTACAAGGTTGGTATGACTATATTGCCGGCAGCAATCCGCTGGCTTCTAAGCAAGGGCTCCATTTTGGAGAGGCTACCGTTGTCGGCGATATCCTCACTGACCTAGCAGCGAATTTTCAAAAGATCAATCTTGCCGAAGCCTCGAACTTGCACGTGCATTGGGGTGGACAAAATGCCGGAGCGCCTCCTGGGAAGAATCCTCCGAAGGGGGATCCAAACGCTGGAGTCTACGAAATTGCCTCAGTTCTGGATCAACACCGTGTTCGAGTAAAACCCGCATTTTCGCTATCAGGAAAGTGTTCCTATTCGATTGGGCGTCACAACTACGGCAGTTTTCGCGTTGGCAACGCGGAAATCTATCTCCTCGATACCCGTGGTGAACGTGATATGCACGATATGGTGCACCCGGAATTTCCAGGTCCGTTGATGCTTGGTAAGACTCAGCACCTGTGGTTGAAAGAATCGATGGCGAAAAGCGATGCCGACTTTTTCTTCCTTGCTTCTACTGTAAATTTGATGATCCCTCACGTGGGCTCGCCCGGTTCCACGGATCCCATTGCCGGTAAGGACGATGCCTGGACAGCGTTTCTTTCGGAACGGGAAGAACTGCTGAAATTTTGGGAAGGCCTGAATAAACCGGTCTTGGTGATGACCGGTGATCTCCACAATAGTTTCGCAGTGAAGGTAACTCCACGGGTATGGGAGTTTGCCGCTGGCCCACACAACTCACAAAACCACCCGGCAATTAGTGAAGGCAGCAGACCTTCCAACGGCATGTTTAATTCCCGTGGAAGAATGTGTGAAATCCGCTGGTCCAGCTATATCCGTAACGATGTTCCCGCCCGGCTGCGATGGCGACCCATCTATGCCGTTGCCCAAGTGAACAACGTGTTCATGAATCCAAAGGCCGATGGAAGCACCCGCTGGGTTGCCTATCAAAAACCCCATGTGGTGATTCAGTATTTTGACGGCGTCACTGGTGATCTTTTGTATGCAGAGCCTGTGCACGTAGCATAGCCGCTTTCTACGCGCTGCAGACGGCCAATAGCCGTTCTTCCATGGCCCCTAACTCGGAATCTTCCAGCTTCGCTCCGCCTCGCGTTATATAGAAAACATCCAGGGCCTTGTGGGCTTCCGTGTCAATCAGCACAACTTCTATATTGCAGCCCGTTTCGGAAAACACATTTGCTAGTTCATACAACAAACCCGGCTTATCTTCCGCTACGATCTCGATCAAAGTGGCGTGGCCCGATGCTTCATTGTCGAACTCTACACTAGGGCGCAAACGTTCTCTGGTGCTTGGCGGTGAGGCTTTGCGGCGTCCTGCCAGCAATGTGCGTACATCGGTCTTGCCCTGAGCCACACGCTCCAGCGTCAGTTTCAAGCGGTCTGTTTCCGTGGGGTTCAGTTCCAGGTTTCGTCCCGGATCAGAAAACGTAAAGGCATCTACTATCTCTCCCCGCTTGTTGCTGAAGGCTTCGGCCTTTACAATATTCAATCCGAAAGCGGACAAAGTTCCAGCAATGGCGGAGAACAGATTCGGTCGGTCGCGAGTGATTAGCGACAGCCGCCAAACGCCTCCGTCTTTCTCAATATCCACTCCCACGCCGCTTGCACTGCTCTTCTCTGAAAGATGCGAATGATCTTCAATCTGGTCGCGGCTATGGGTTCGCAAATAACGGACTGGTAGACCTTCCATGAAGGCTGCTACCGAAGCGGCAACTCCCTCGGCTGAAGTGATGCGGTCGGTATCCAATTCACGCGTCAACTCGCGATGTCCAATAATGTAGACTCGCCACAACTGGTCTAAACGCCAGGGAGTCATGGCCGTCGGATTCACACCACTGATGTCGGAATAAGTCAGCAAGGCCAGATAACGCAACTGCTCAATGGTGCCAGTTCGCTGGGCAATATGCAGTGCCGTTGCAGGATCACTCAGATCACGTGAATTCATCACGGAACTCAGTTCCAGATGCCGCTCCACTAAATACAGCACCAATTCCTGCTGCTCCATCGGCATTCCAATACGGTTAAGAATGACTCTGCCTAACCGCACGCCCTCCAGGGAATGATTATCGCCCTCGGCACCTTTACCAAGGTCATGCAGAACCAGGGCGAAGATAAGCAATGGAAGAGATTCAATTTCTCCCAGTAGCTCAGAGAAGTGGAGACGTGTTCCCGTTTGCGCCTTCTTCAATTGCAGAAGATTCTCAATAGTGATCAGCGTATGTTCATCCACCGTGTAGCGATGGTAGAAATCGCGCATCACCATGCCGTCTATCAGCCGCCATTCGGGTATGAGCGCAACGAACAGACCGGTGTCATGCATCGCACGCAAAGCAATCATTGCATGCGGCTGAGACAGAATTTCCTGCAAGTAATTCCAAAGTTGGTGGGGCTGTTTGAAGTAGGCCTCAATAGCCGGCAATGCGTCTTTTAAACGTCTCTCTGTGTCGGCGGCTAGTGTCAAGCCGTGACGCGCGACGAAGCGGATCAGGCGCAACGCAAGTTCAGGATCTGTCTCCAACTGCTGTGGGCTCCGCAGTAGAAGCCGGTCGCGACTCACGCTCATTTCCGAATTCGAAAGCCGGGATCGCCACTCTCGAAATTGGCTTAGAAGGCCACTGGCAGGAGTTTCGCAAGTCTCCAGGACCTGTAACGCGGTTCGATGGATTCTTCGCGCATGAAGAAAGTAATCACGCATCCAACCTGCCACTGTCGGGCTGTTGATGAAGGGCTGTTCAACATATTCTTCCTGTGCATCAAAAGTCAAAAGATTATGATCGCGGACTGCATTGAAATGTAGAAAGCATCGCAAGTTGTGCAGAAATTCCTGGGCTTGCGTTAGCTCGGCAAGATAATCAAAATTGTTCTTTTGCGGATCACGCAGTTTGTGCAGCCACCAGATGACGTGTAGATCGCGAAGTCCTCCCGGGCCTTCCTTGATGTTCGGCTCCAGATGATAAACTGTGTCGTGAAATTTGTCATGGCGAGTGCGAGTCGCCATACCAAGAAGGCGGATAAGGCTCTGCCGTTCGGACGCCAAAAACTTGGGCAATTTGGATGTTAAGTTTGCGTAGAGCCCTGAATCCCCTGCAAGAAAACGCTGGTCAAGGATGCTGATGTTCAGCTCGTGATTTTGATCATGTAGCTCTGTGCATTCGGCAACACTTCGCACGGAATGGCTAAGGCGCAACCCTGCGTCCCAAATTGTTTTTAGGAACAGGGAAAGTGCCTCCTTCCGTTCTTTAGAATCAGGAGGCTCCTCCATCAACAACAGCAGATCAATGTCAGAATACGGAAACAGCTCTTTTCTTCCGTAGCCGCCAACTGCTAGCGCAGCAAGACCGGTTGGCCATACCGGACTCAAAGTTTCTCGAAACGCTTTTTCGACAATTGTGTCGACAACTCGTGTTCGAACTTCAAGCACCGGCAGGGCATTCCCGTCGGAAAAGTACTTTTTTCGTAAGTCTTCAAAAGCAGCGTTATAAAGCTGATTCGCCGCGTTCATCGTTACGGATTCGGATTGCGTCTTTGACATCGTAGACGAAAATTTTCCCATCTCCAATCTTTCCCGTTTTTGCGGCAGAGATCAAAGTTTTCAAAACCTCTTCCAACCTTGCGGCAGGAATTACCAATTCCAGTTTAACCTTTGGTAAAAGGTCAACTTGGTATTCCTGTCCACGATAGATCTCTTTGTGGCCTTTTTGACGGCCATGACCCCTGACTTCGGAAACGGTCATTCCGTCCACGCCAATGCCCTTAAGAGCTTCCTTCACCTCTTCCAGTTTGAAGGGTTGTATGACAGCTTCAATTTTTTTCATTTAAGAGATTCCTTTCCTACGATTCAAAATTGTAGCCTTCTTCACCATGTTGGCTCAAATCAAGGCCTTCCTGTTCTTCATCGGGCGAAACGCGCAGACCAACTGTCATTTCACAAATTTTCAGAATTATCAGAGTACCAACAATTGCCAGTCCCCAGGCAATGCCGATTCCAATCAGTTGATTGACAATCTGCTGACCGTTTCCATCCACTAAACCCAGCGGTAGTACTTTGCCTGAAGCATCCTTTAATGCATCGTTCACCGCATTCGTAGCAAATACACCGGTAAGGATTGCTCCCAGCGTGCCGCCGGCTCCATGAACACCAAAAGCGTCCAGGGAATCATCGTAGCCGAACATGCTCTTTACTTTGTAAACCATAAAGAAACAGACCATACCTCCAATCAACCCCATGATGATGGCAGGCATTGGCTTTACAAACCCGCTGGCCGGAGTAATAACAACTAAGCCCGCAACTGCACCCGATATTCCACCCAGCACGCTCGGTTTTCCTTGCAGAAGCTTCTCAGCTATCAGCCAGCCTATCGTCGCCCCCGCTGCTCCAAAGTGCGTGGCCACAAAAGCGCTAGTAGCCAACGCGCCTGCACCAACTGCGCTACCGGCATTGAAACCAAACCAGCCTACCCACAGCAGGCATGCACCGATAAAGCTTAGAACCAGACTGTGCGGCCTCATCGGCTCGCCGGGATATCCAGCCCGCTTGCCCAAATAGAGAGCGCAGACCAATGCTGAAACACCGGAGGTGATATGCACCACTGTTCCTCCTGCGAAATCGAGCGTGGGCACTTTGCCTCCAAGGAAAGCGTTCAGGAATCCGCCCTTACCCCAAACCATATGAGCCATCGGATAGTAAACCAGCAGCGACCAAAGCATGGTGAACAGCAGCATGGCGCTAAATTTCATCCGCTCGGCAAACGCACCTGAGATCAGCGCTGGGGTGATGATGGCGAACATCAATTGAAAGGCCATGTAAGTGAGGTGAGGCACCGTGGCGCCGTAATCGGAGTTGGGAGCAGCACCTACACCTTCCAGGAATAAATAGCTGAAACCACCGATGAACGGGTTGCCTTCGCTAAACGACAGGCTATAGCCAATAATCGCCCACATCAGCGTTGCCACGGCCATCAGAATGAAACTCTGCATCATCGTGCCAAGCACGTTCTTCTTGCGAACCAGCCCGCCATAAAACAGGGCGAGGCCAGGTCCGGTCATCATCAAAACTAAAGCGCAGCTTACAAGCATCCAGGCATTGTCGCCGGAAGTCTGGGCCGCTTTCACCGCCGCTTCTAGAGCAGCGTTCGACATTGGTGGTGGTGCCGCAGGTGTTTGCGCTAGCAATCCAACTGGAAGCAATAAGCTCAGCGCGGCTATAGATGAAATCTTCATTGGTCTCCTAAGGACTTAGCTCACCAATCGACAGAGATAGGATTGCCAGTTAGTTCAACAGGGATTTGGAACAAGACCATCATGCAACTTCTGTGAGCTTGATGGAAGACGATCCTTTCTATGGTGTTGATTGAAATAATCTATTGGCGTTTATGGCAGGCTCCAAAAATGAACGTGCCTGAAGCTTTCAACAAGCCGCAGGCACGTTAGTTAAGGAACGAAAGTAGCGAAAAGTACTGCCCTATTTGGGACCAAAGAATGCTACAAAACCGATAGTTAGGGTACTTTGGTTTCTCCATGGACCAATCGTGAACGGCAGGCCAGGTATATTCAGGGGGCTTCCTTGAGCGCCGCGTTCAAAGTAGGGCTTGTCGGACATATCACGCCGGTAGTCAATTCTTGTCAATAGACCCTGCGCCCATTTGTATTCATAGGTTGCCGTGAAGCTCTTCAAGGTCTGACTTTGACCACTGATGAATCCATCGTGATCTGCATAGGCTTCTCCACGGAATGCTAGTGCTGTGTGTGCTGAAGTTTGGAATCTTATGGAAGCGCCGAAAGCGTCCCAATCAGCAGCAAGATTGCCATTGGCTTGGTTTTCCCTTCCATGGTAGTAGTTCAAATAGGCTGCAACTTTGTCATTCGGCGTCAAGTTAAGCACCGTGTCATAAATATTGCGCCAGCCTTTATTGGTGCCATTCTTTTCCGGACCAACGTAGGTATTGGTTAGCCATGAGACCTTCTTACCTGTCCAGGCCGTTGTGAATCCCATTGTCTTGCCGGAGTTATTGTCCTCGACATTGTTCCAACCATTTACAAGTTGGAAACCTGCTGTGAAGCTCTTGGTGAGTGGCTTGCTCATCCTCGCACCGAAGTGATAGTACGGGCCATTCGTGTAAAGATAGCCACGGCCATAATTCCAAGTAACGGTATTTTCGGTGAGTTCAGCTCCTACGGAAGTGTAGAACTTTCCAAAATCAAATTGAAATCCACCCCAGGTTTTCGGCTTTACGCTGATGTATGCTTGCGGAAAATAGCGGACAATGTCAGGGCGGCCTGGATCAGTGGCGTGAAAAATTTCCCAGGCCCTTCCAAAGCCCAGGTCCAACCGGAAACCGATCGGATCCGGATCGCGGTAAGCTGACAATTCAACCATGTTCAAAGCGAACGAACGCGAACGAACATCGAAATTGCGAAGCGTGTTGAAGCCGCTCGCTGGATTGTTGAAATTATGGCCGTAGTAGCCATCAATCAATCCGCTGAACTTGAAGTCACCAATAGACCAGGGAACTGGTGCCGCTGGCTCAGCTGGCTTTGGCGCTTCTTTAGGAGCCTGCGTCGGGGCAGTTGCTTGAGTGGATTCATCGTCTGCCCAAACTATCATCCCAAGGGCCACAAGTAAAAACGGAATTCGCATGTTAGTGCTCTCTTTTTCAAAATTTAGGTCCAGTAAGCACGAACTTGGTGAATACTTTTCTCTTCAAGGACAGTGTATGTTCATACACCGAGAGTATGGAAATTGATTTTTTGAATCGGGCTCATAACCAGACAAGTTGTTCTTATTTCTTCACATCGGAAGATGTCAGTTTATTTCGCTGTACGCTTTTATCGGTAACTAGCGGTGGAAAATAGTGACAATTGAAATGTGTGATTATATTCGAAAGCTCGGCCATTGAACCTGGATAGTGTCTGCTGCATATAGCCCACTTCCACCCGGGTCGTCTTGTTTACTGTCGCACCAAGGGCGACATAAGCTCGGTTTTGGTCGAAAAGTTTCGCCCCTGTGGCCCTACGTCCATTAATGAATATCTCGTTGTAGGATGCCAGGTACCACTTGCCTGTAATTGGAATGGAACCCTTGAGGAAGTATCGAAACCGGTCCTGATATCTCCACGAAATTTCCCCGCCGTTCTTGCGTTCAAGCCATCTTTGTTCCAATCGAAATCGGTTTTCAACGGTGGTCTTTCTCAACTTCTTTTTAAGGGACAGTTGCTGATACAAGCGATGCTCATTAAAGGGATAATCAACAGGCAAACCCCCATAACGATAGGTTGCTGTAAAAGCATAACCCGAGGAAATCATTACCCCTGGTTTAACCTGATAGTTAACAGCAGGTCTCAACTGGAATTGCTGGCCTCTCGTGATCAGGTTATGCCGCCGCAACTGCCCTTCCAGATGAACTCCGAAGTTCCCTTTCACTGGATGGTCGCCAACATATATGTACCAGCCGTTCAGATTGTGGTCAGTTGTTATCGCATTTTGCCCCAACGCTACTTCCAGGCTGGCGGCCAATACAATCAGTAATTTCCGCACTAAAGGGTACAACTTACCTGGATGGATTCATTGCCATGCCAGTTTGGGCATGTGCCTAATCTCCACGCGTCTTCAGCTCTTTCCATTCAACCAGGATAGCCCCAAATTTCACATTCTGCTCTGGCCGGTTGATGTACCGACAGAGCGTAAGGTTACCACCCTTCGTGCTTCAATCGTTCAACAGGGGTGGCGTGCGGGGAATAACTTCCGTCTATGCGAATGAAGCTTTGCTTATCTGCATCGAACGAATCCACTTCCCCCGTGCCGATATTGTAAATCCAACCGTACAATTTCAGTTCACCTCGCGAAAGTGCCGACAGCACCACGGGATGGGTCTGCAAGTTCTGGAGTTGGACCAGGATATTTTCCCGAATCAAAGCATTTATGAGTGTTGCTTCCGGCTCATTCTTGTAGTTGTCCATCACCACTCGCCGAGTCGCTTCCGCTTGTCCCAGCCACGATGCAACAGCTGGTAATTCAGTCAAAGTTTCAGGGTGCAGAAGACCTTTCATCGCCCCGCAATCCGTATGTCCGCAAATTACGACGTGTTTCACCCCCAAAACCGCTATGGCAAACTCGATGGTCGCCGTCACACCACCCATCATTCGACCGAAGGCTGGCACAATATTGCCTGCGTTGCGGATAACAAAAATCTCACCTGGCTCAGATTGCGTGAATAAATCAGGTACTACCCGTGAATCGGCGCATGTGATGAATAACGTACTTGGCTTCTGTCCACCGGCCAAACGCTCAAACAAATCCTTCTTTAGTGGAAACACTTCTTCCTGAAATTTCTTAAGACCTTTAATCAATCTGTCCACGTTTGTCTCCAATAAAAAGTACCGCGGGCAAAATCTGTTAAGACTTTGCCTCGCGGTGGTCTGGGGAGAAGGTCGACTGCCATTTAACGCGGCGTTGGCCATCCCTCCGGGGTGAAGGGACTGGTTGCCCTAACCAATCACCGCGTTCTCTTCAACCAGCTTATGATCTCCATGCGGGTATGTCTAATAGATGTTTTGGATGAAAAGAATCGATAAAACCGATGTATTAAGTAAGGACGAGTTCACAACCATAGGCTTCACTACTATACTCATAGCGTGGACCAACTTCTGCTCACCGAAACCAGCCACCACGCATTTGCCCTGTTCTTAGTCTTTGGCTCTGCGAAATTGATGGCGGAGTTGTTTGAACGGATCTCCATTCCCGGCATGGTCGGTGAAATACTCGCCGGCCTCATCATTGGACCAGCCCTTCTCAACTGGATTGCTCCAGAACCATTTCTAAACAGCCTTTCCGAACTCGGCGTCATGTTCCTGTTGTTCCGCGTTGGCCTGGAAGTGAAGCCAACGGAATTGTTCGCCGTTGGATGGACCGCGTCTTTAGTTGCACTGGGAGGAGTCCTGCTGCCCTTCCTGTTCGGCTGGGCCGTCATGACAGCCTTTGGTATGCCACGCATCCAGGGTATTTTCATTGGTGCGGCATTGGTGGCAACCAGCGTTGGCATCACCGCTCAAGTCCTGTCCGCTCGCGGCGTCCTGTGGCACCGGTCAAGCCAAATCATTCTAGCCGCTGCGGTCATCGACGATGTGCTCGGCCTGCTTGTGCTGGCCGTGATCACTGGCATGGCCAAAGGAGGCGTCGACTTGGGCAGCATTGCCCTCACAGCAGTAATGACCCTGGCTTTTGTCGCCTTAATTGGACTCTATGGAAGCAGAGCAGTAAGCCGCATTGCCCCAACAATTCAAAATATGCGAGCCGTGGAATCGGAATTTTCGATAGCCATGGTCCTGCTATTCGCGCTTTCACTCGCCGCGATTTTTGTCGGTGTGGCCGCCATTGTCGGTGCCTTCCTCGCCGGCATGGCATTTTCCGAAAGTGCCGGACAGCGCCTGCACGACTTGACCAGCGGTGCCACCGAACTATTGCTCCCCTTCTTTCTCGCCGGCATTGGACTGCACTTGCAACTGGATGGGTTTGGCCAGCCGGGAATGGTGGCACTTACCCTGGCTCTGCTGGTTGTCGCTATTCTGTCGAAACTCTTTGGTTGCGGTTTGGGCGCTCTAGGTGCCGGCATGAAAGACCGCATTCGCATCGGCGTCGGCATGATGCCTCGCGGCGAAGTTGGAATGGTGGTTGCCCAATTGGGCCTGTCCATGGGAGTTCTAACGCAACCACTCTACGCCATTTTGGTGGCCGTGTGCGTTGCCACAACAGTAATCGCACCACCAATGCTTTCCTACTTGTATCGTGATGTGGAACAGCAATCCGGGCCATCCGGGCCGGTAACCCTTGACTCCCGCATGGCACAGGACTAAAATCCACACAGGAAGGTGTTCCATGAAGCAACTACTCATCGCCACAATTCTATTAACAGCTCCCTTTGCCTCAGCTGGGGGCTGGTTCTTCATTTCCATTGGGCAACCGCAGGCCCACTCCGATCCCCGTGCGCATTCAGCCGCGTTTACCGTCCAGATCTATGGCTGCTCTGCCGTAGCAGCGGAAGTGACCGCCACTGCTGAGGGCCTTGTAAATGGCCAGAGAAAGTCAGTGCCTATCCAACTGCTGCAGCTGACAGGTCAGCGGAATGATATCGAGTTTTCCCCCGATCGTACGACTGTTCTCACTTCGCCACATTTCGCAACAGCCGTCCCCAAAGTGTGGCCGGAAAATGGGACTTGGGTAATTCGTGTTTCAGCCACCACGTCCTGGCGGCAGGAGAACGTTCTAGTCGTTTTAGGACCCGATGGAGTCAATCGTCGCGCCACTCAGACCCTAAAATTCGTCAGGGACAGCGACCTGGAAGCCAGCCTTCGCCGCCTCGCAGCAGAGGAAACGACCCAGCTTGCATCCGCAGTCCAATAGCGTTTCAAACCGCTCTAACCGCCAGCCGCCCTTTCGCTAAACGAACCGTCAGAAACTGCTCTTTCTCAACCACCGTGGGATCCATCACTACTCTGCCTTCTGTTGTCTCAACAATTGAGTACCCACGCTCCAAAATCTTCAACGGACTCAATTGAGCCAATTCCGCAGCCATCGGATTCAACTGCGTCCGCGCCACAGCCAAGCGCCTATCCACCGCACTCTGTTGGCGATTCGTCAATGCCGCAAGCCGCTGCTTCGCCCCGGCAATTTTCAACCGCAGATCCCGCTTCCTCAGCTTGCCATCCACCATCGACCACTGCCGATGCGCATTAGCCACGCTGCCTTCCAATTTCCGCAACGCCCTTGCATCCAGTTCGTCAGTGCGCTGCGCATACCTGTGTACTCGCCGTTCCAGCAGCATCCGCGCACGGTCCACACCTTGCACTTCCAGCCTTCGCGAAGATTGCGATAACCGGAACCGTATCGCCTGTTGCAATCGCCGACCAATTGCGCTGGTCTGTTCCAGCAGCCCATCTTTTGTCGGCACCGCCAGTTCAGCCGCAGCCGATGGAGTGGGCGCCCTCAAATCCGCCACAAAATCGGCGATGGTGAAATCCGTTTCGTGTCCAATAGCGGATATCACCGGCACGGAACAATTGGCAATCGCCCGCGCCACCGCTTCTTCATTAAAGGTCCACAAATCTTCCAGAGACCCGCCGCCGCGCGCCACAATCACCAGGTCCGCCCAAGTTGTAGCGCTGAAGTATTCAATCCCATCCACAACCTGTTCAACTGACCCTTGCCCTTGCACCAAAGCCGGATAAATCCGAATATGCAAACCCGGAAAGCGCCGTGCGAACACATGCAGCATGTCGCGAATCACCGAACCCGTCGGCGATGTCACAATGCCAATCCTGCGGGGCAGGGCAGGCAGAGGCCGCTTTGTCGCCACGTCAAACAATCCCTCGCCCGCCAGTTTCTTACGCAATTGATCAAAAGCATATTGCAGCGCCCCTAACCCCAGCGGCTCCACTGCCTCCACAATCAGTTGATATTCCCCTCGCGGCGGATAAACTTCCACCCTGCCACGGGCCAGCACCAGCATTCCATCCTGCGGTTTCGCCCGCAGCAGACGATAAGCGTTGCGCCACACCGCACAGCGAATTTGAGCTTCGTCATCCTTCAATGTGAAATAGCAATGACCGCTCCCCGCCATCTTCAACCCCGATATTTCTCCAGAAACCCATATGCTGCTATAAGCCGATTGCAACGTGTTCGCAATGGCATAGGTCAACTCGCTAACCGAAAACTGGCGGCGTTCAAGCCCTAAGCTAATCTGCTCCATAAACTTATCCTATTTGACCCTAACAGAAAGCATTGGATACTATCAGATTGCGCCGTTTCTACTAGCCGGAGAATCAATGAGTCCCAAAGAAGTATTGCAGTTCGCCAAAGACAATCATGCGGAACAGATGGATATCCGCTTTACCGATATCCCAGGATTGCAGCAGCACATTTCCTATCCCATCCACATGCTGGAATCCAGCACCTTTGAGGATGGAATGGGTATTGACGGATCCAGTATCCGTGGATGGAACGCCATCAACGAAAGCGACATGCTGCTGATCCCCGATCCTTCCACGGCCATGATGGATCCCTTCTACGAAATTCCCACCCTGGTGATGACAGCCAACGTCATCGACCCCATCACCCGTGTGAAGTACGAACGCGACCCCCGCTTCATCGCCCAAAAAGCCGAAGCCTACCTGAGGACCACCGGCACCGCCGACACCTGCTTCTTCGGCGCGGAAGCTGAGTTTTTCATTTTCGACAACGTGCGGTTCGATACCAATCAGCACGAAAGCTACTATCACATTGACGCCCAGGAAGGCCGCTGGAATTCCGGCAAGCAAGGCGAAAATAACGGTTACCGTCCACGCTATAAAGAAGGGTATTTCCCAGTACCGCCCACCGACCACTATCAGGATCTGCGCTCTGAAATGGTTGCCGTAATGGAGCGCTCCGGTCTGGTTATTGAATGCCATCATCACGAAGTGGCCACCGCCGGTCAATGCGAAATTGATCAGAAGTTCAATACGCTTGTGAAGTCTGCCGACAACATGATGCTCTACAAATATATTGTGCGCAACGTGGCCCATCAATACGGAAAAACCGCAACCTTCATGCCCAAGCCCCTGTTTCAGGACAACGGCTCAGGAATGCACTGCCACCAAAGTTTGTGGAAGGACGGCAAGCCGCTGTTCGCCGGAGATGGCTATGCGGGCCTAAGCCAAATGGCGCTGTGGTACATCGGCGGATTGCTGAAGCATGCCCGCGCACTATCGGCCCTGATTGCCCCCACAACCAACAGCTATAAGCGTTTGGTTCCCGGCTACGAGGCTCCCGTAAATCTAGCCTACAGCCGCCGCAACCGTTCCGCCGCATGCCGCATCCCCATGTACTCTTCCAGCCCCAAAACAAAACGCGTCGAGTTCCGCCCCCCCGATACCGCCGCCAATCCCTATCTGGCTTTTGCCGCCATGCTGATGGCCGGTCTGGACGGAGTGCTCCGCAAAATCGATCCCGGCGAGCCGTTGGATAAGGATATTTACGACCTGTCGCCAGAGGAAATGAAAAACGTCCCCTCCATGCCCGCCAGTTTAGACGAAGCGCTAACCTGCCTTGAAGAGGATAACGATTTTCTATTGAAAGGTGACGTCTTCACCGCCGACTTCATCGACAATTACATTGCCTACAAACGGAAGAACGAAGCCGAAGCCGTCCGTCTTCGCCCCCACCCCTACGAATTCCACCTCTACTACGATTGCTGAAAAGCCAAACGGGGACATGGTTCCCTGGCCCAAGCAACAGAACACTGAATGAAACCATCAATCGCCCTAAGCGAGCGGCCTGGGTACCGTGTCCCCTTTTGGCGCCCCCATGCACAATTGGGTTTGCCGTTTCTTCTATACTCAATACATGACGATTGACCAACGAATCGAAGCCCTGACCGTGCCCGTTGCATCGCTACACGCAAGCGCTATCAAGTTGCGCACAACGGCTCAAAGCCGCGAACGTCAACTGAAAGAGTTAACCGCACAATCCAAGCAGGATGCAGAAAATATCCGCGCCCTGGTCCGCATCGCAGAAAGTCACGAGCGCTGACCCACCCAGAATTAAGGAAATTTATCCCTGAGACACCGGAACCCCAGGTAGTCGCCGCTGTGGCCGGGTTCGTACCAGTTACGGTCGGCGGCGCGCAGGCCCGTTGCATCAAGGCCGTAGGACGCACCCCGCACGATTTTAGTCGCCCCTTCGCTAATAAGAGTCCATTCCCAAACATTCCCCGCCATGTCTGAGGCTTCCTCCGGAGTGTTGCCATCAGGAAACATTCCCACCGGTGTTGGGCCTTTCCCTGAGCGATTGAAATTGGCTCGATGAACGTCAGGGGATTCCTTCCCCCAAGGGTATTCACGACTCTTGTCCCCGTAAGCCGCCAGTTTCCACTGTTCTTCAGTCGGCAGTTTACAATCAGCCCACTTGCAATATCGCTGAGCATCATGCCACGACACATCGGTCACCGGCTGACTAAGATGCAGCAGTTGGTCGTCCCAGTTGTCCGGTTGCTTCGCCTCTGGCTTTGCATCCAAATACTTCCGGTATTCCCAAACCGTTACAGGAAACCTTCCAATGCTGAAATTACCCCCTGGTACCTTAACCCAATAGTCAACATCATTAGGCGTGCGCAAGCGCGACTGGTTCGCCTGATCAAACGCCTCGGCCGCCGCCACCCGCGTTTCCACGTCAATGTGACGCGTCTTCCCTTTCTCAAAAATAGCCTTCACTTTTTCCAGCAAACTTGCATACCTGGGATCTTTGGGCAAGTATCCGATTGGCGCAAGATCCAACACCATTGAGCCAATCAACCCAGCAGCCCGCGCTTGTTTTGGCAGTTCTTCCTCCGTATTCTGCAGAATCTCCGACACCAGCCCATCTACCTTATCTGCACCCTGCTTACCCAACACCCCAGCCAACAGCAGCGTAACTTCCCGCCACTCCGACCTGAATATCTTCCCTTCCTTCCCCAACAGAAGTTGGAACTGATCCACCTCCCGTAGCGCGTTAATCGCTACCGCCGCCAAATATTCCTGGAACGTTAAATGCCAAAATTCAACCTCCCCGCCACGGCTTACAATAATGCCGCTATCCGTTGTCTCCTCTTCCAAAAACTCCATCGCCTTGGCCTTGTCCATTTCTGGTGCCAACTGCTCCGCCGCCCAGCCAATCCCCACGCTCCGCCTGCGGCCATTGGGATGATCCTGCATCTTCAGCGCCAGTTGCCGCAGCAGCACCAGACACCGCTCCGGCTTTTCCCGCCCCTGCCGATCACGACGCGCGCGCGCAAGCCACTTCAAAATGCATTCATACAATTCGGAACGCTGTTCCGGCAAATGCGCCTGGTTATAGTGCACCACTGCCAGCGCCGTCAGCATCACCGGATTCCGTGCCATGCGCCGAATCTCCGGCACATGCTGCAAGGCGTCCCCCAATTCCTTCCGATGGTCCCGCGCAAGTTGCCCAGTCTCCGGATAAAGTGCCTGACACCAATGGTCCAGAAATGTTTCAATGGCTGCCGGTTCCAGCGGGTCAATAGTCACTTCATGGAAATGCTGCAGCAGCGCCAACCCCTGATAGGCCTTAGGACGCGTGGTCACTACGAACTGGCATTTCTTATAAACCCCCGTGGCGTTTTCTACCAACCGCGCCACCCGCTCCCGACGGGCCGGATCTGGTGCCTCATCCAGACCATCCAACAGCACCAGGCCTGTCCCACCCGTCAGTTGTTGCTGGAAGAATGCCTCACTCAATCCCCAACTCATTTCATCACTCTTAGCCTTCATGTAAAGAGGCAACCACTGCGCCGCATGCGGACCAGCGTATGTAGGGCAGCGCTCCATGAATTCAATCAGGTCATCCACCTCAATCAACATTGGAAACTTTTCGCCGCCCGCCATTTGATGGGTAATCCGACGCAGAAACGTGCTTTTGCCAGACCCCGGATCCCCCACAATCACCAATCGTGAATGTTCAAGTGCCTGCCGCAGATCCATCGGTTCGCGACCCATTCCCGATGCCGTGGTAAGCGGAATATACAGTTCTTCAATCGGGAAGTGATGAACTTTTCCAGATCCAACACCGAACCCGCGAATGTCGATAGTGCTGGTCTGCTCGCGTAGCCATTTCAAATAAATAGTTGGATCGCAAGCCATCGATGGTTCAATCGCTTTCTGCCCCGGCTGCTTTCGTCTCAGCCAGTCGCTCAAGGCCGCACCCACTTCAGCCCGAATGTCCTTTGCGTCATGAAAAGTGCGCCGGGTCTTTTCGTTAAGCCACTTCTTGAACGCTTTCAGCCCATCTACATCGCGCTGAATTTCAGCCATCAATTCCGGCGTCAAGTTCCTGCTCTTCAGCGCCTTTGTGGCCCGGTACTCTTCTTCCAACTCAAGCGGCCAATTCGCATCCTTGTCCAGCAGGATGGCCAGAACTTCGCAGCCTTGCTTCTCTGCCTGCTCACATTCTAACCAGGTGATACTTTTTTGTTGACCATTGGGGACCCAACCATACCTTCGTGCCACAATCACCACAAGCACATCGCAAGTCTGCACTTTCTCCATACAAAGCGGATGTGGTGCCTGCCCACTTGCTACGAAATCTTCCATCATCACAGCTTTGAAAACGTCCGCTTGATCCACAGCTTTTCGCGCGGCATCGCGATGAGGACCCTGTAAGTCCTCGCCCGTGGATGAAATGAAAACGCGATAGGTCATAGATTGCGATTTTATCTCAGCCTAGGAAAAATCCGTAAAGCATTGATAGCAAATTAATTATCATTCCAAACTCCCGCCACCTGTAGTATCATGAAGCTCTGGGAATGCCCGATAACGTCCTTGGTTATTGCGTTTTCAGTCTGCCTCTTTTCTTCGGGACCCTGCTATTTGGGCAAACGCCACTTACAGGCAACTCCCAGGAACTGGCTCCAGCGACTGTAACCTCCCCTCCGCCCACTTCGGCGCGCCGTAGCCCCTCCATCTCCCAAACCAATCTAAAAATCACCACCACCGCTCTGCTTCGCGGCATCGCGCAAGTCCCCTATTCCCAAACCATGCAGGCAACCGGAGGCACCGCTCCGTTCACCTGGTCCATCAGCGCAGGCGCTCTCATGCAAGGCTTAACGCTTGGCTCAACCAATGGTGTGATCTCCGGTTCAACCACCTCCATTGGCGCTACCTCTGTAACTATAAAAGTGACCGATTCAGTGAGCGCTACCGCAACGGAAACCTTTGTTCTTGAATTGGTCCAGCCCGTCCAAATTGGCATCCTGAACCAGGAGCCGCTCCCCACAGCGGTAGTTGGCAAGAACTACTCCGTGACTCTGCCTGCAACCGGAGGAACGCTTCCTTATTTATGGTCAGTAGTCAACCCAAGCAGCATGCCGCCTGGACTTACCCTAAGCAGTTCCGGAATCGTATCGGGAGTTCCCACCACGCTAGGCTCATTCAGTCCCACTTTTCTGCTGCAGGACTCCGGCAACTACGGGTCAGTATGCTGCACTGGCAGACAAGCATCGGCCACCTTCAGCATCACCGTTGAAACGCCCCTGCGCATCATCACCAGCACTCTTCCCGACGGCATGTTCGGCACCCCTTACACCACAACGTTGTTAGCAACCGGAGGCGTAGTTCAAAACGGTAGAACCTGGAGCCTGATAAGCGGTGTTCTCCCGGACGGGCTCCAAATGATGGCCGCTCCTGGACCGAATGTGGACACTACAACAATCGCCGGAACTCCCATTCGTTCAGGTGTTTTTAACTTCACAATTCAAGTAACAAATGTAGGTTCCGATAGTGTCTCCCGGGCCTTCTCCATTCGCATTCTAGCCCCCGTTCAAATCACAACAACCGCACTGAATCAGGCAACCATCGGCAGCACTTTTTCACAGACTCTAGCCGTCTCCGGGGGCACTCCTCCCTACGTCTGGACAACCAGCCAAAATCCCATCGCTCCCGGAGTCTCCATCGATTCTTCCTTGGGTGTCATCCGCGGCATTCCCACCCAGGAAGGTACCTACAACTTTCAGGTCACCGTAAGAGACGGCCAAGGTCTCACTCATAGCCGACAACTTTTTCTCACAGTGAGTCAGCCCGCCCCACTGTTGACCCTCAGCCTCCCCAGCCTATCCTTTTCTTACCAAGTGGGAGCCGCAACTCCCCCCAGCCAAATTTTGTTTCTTACTTCCAGCGGCGCACAAGTAGCATTCACCGCCCAGCCAAGCGCCGGTAGCAACTGGCTATACGTGAATTCCAATAGCACCGCAGTTCCAGCCACTTTGAACATTTCTGTAAATCCGATTGGTCTGGCCGCAGGAATCTACAACGGTGCCATCCTGATTGCATCACCCAACGCCTCAAACCCCTCCATCACCATACCGGTTGCCCTGACGGTTTCCGCCGCCCCGGCACTTTCCGCCTCGCCGTCACAGTTGACGTTTACCTATCAGGCAGGCAATGCGTTCCCAGCCTCAAAGACCCTCAGCATCACAAGCACCGCCGGTTCGTCGTCTCTCCAAATAGATTCCTCCGCCACTTGGTTAAGCGCTACCCCTGTAAGCACCAATGCTCCTGCGGTGATCTTCGTTTCTGTATCCCCCACTGGCTTGAATCCGGGAACATACAATGGCTCAGTAACAATAAGCTCCATCGGCATATCGAATTCGCCCATAATAGTTCAAGTAACACTTACAGTCACCTCAGCGCCAACCCTCTCAGCAAGTTTCGCGCAGTTGACGTTCAACGCCACTCCCGGTGGACCCGCTCCTCCCAGCCAATCGGTCACCATTTCCTCCACCATTGGCACCACCTATTCCATAGCAATCACTTCCGCCCCGTGGCTCTCTATTACCCCCTCCAGTGGCACCATCACCAGTGGAGCCCCAGTCCACCTGACGGTCTCCGCCAACCCTGGCTCGCTCGGGTCTGGAACCTACAACGGAGCCCTGGTCATATCCGGTCAGGGGATCCTCAATAGCCCCCAAACTCTTCCCGTAAGCCTGATCATTTCTCCGCCGGCGGCCATTGCCGCCACACCTTCTCAATTGGCTTTCACTGCCGGTGTTGGAGCCACGCCACCCCCCGCACAAACTGTTTCTGTCTCCGCCGCCTCCCCAGTAAGTTTCACTGTCAGCACCGGCACCTTTTCTTGGCTCACTGTTATCCCCTCCAGCACCGTCACCCCCTCCACTCTCACTGTCGGCGTTTCTGCCGCCGGACTTGCAGTAGGAAACTATACCGGCTTGGTCACCATCACCGCCCCAGGTTCCCCTAACAGTCCACAAACCATCCCGGTGAATTTGGCCGTCTCCGCCGTCCAGCCATTGTCTATCTCACCCACTCAATTGGCCTTCAACTATCAATTGAATGATCCTGTGCCACAACCTCAAACAATTGCACTTACTGGCACTCCATCCACAGCTTTTACAGCCAATGCCGGAAGCAGTGCATGGCTCTTTGTCACCTCATCAGGCAACAATACTCCCGCAACTTTGACCGTTACCACCAACCCGCAAGGGATGGCAGCCGGACGCTACACCGGTACCATCACAATCACTCCCGCCACCGGTCCATCACAAACAGTTGCCGTAACCCTCACCGTTGGATCCGGTCAGATATTCACTTTGAATCCCGGACAAATCAGCTTTTCCGTGCAATCCACTGGGACCCCTCCGCCAACCCAAACCGTTACAGTTTCCGCGACCACCCCAGGAGCTTTCTCCGCCAACACCACAACTCCGTGGCTATCGGTTACTCCACCCGGAGGCACAACCCCCACCAACATTACCCTGGCCGCAAATCCCGCAGGCCTCGCCACCGGCAGCTACACCGGATCAGTCACCATAGGCGGTTTGGGATCCTCCCAACTCCTGCCAGTTACCCTCACAGTCTCCCAGCCTTCCCCCATTGCCGTTAGCCTCAGTCAAGTAACCTTTGCCTACTTCTTAGGCGGACCAGCACCTTCTTCACAAACAGTCGCCATTTCCACTCCCCAACCAACGGCCTTCTCGGTCAATACCGGCGGAGCAAGGTGGCTTCAAGCCACTCCCAACCGCACCACCACTCCAGCAACTCTCATCATTTCCATCAACCCCGCAGGGCTCGCCCTCGGGACCCTCACCGGCACCATTACGGTTGCCCCGGTTTCCGACCCCTCCGCCGCCCAAACCATCAACGTAACTCTTGCCGTCACCGCGGCCTCCACTCCTTCGTTTTCCTCCGAAGGGATCGTCAATGCCGCCAGCTTCATCCCCGGACTTGTCCCTGGCAGCATCGCCACTTTGTTTGGACGTAATCTTTCTTCCGTTTCCGGCATAGTTCTAAGTGGTGGAAAAACTTCGGAAAGCGGCACCTCCGTGAAAGTGGGCGATGTCCTTGCCCCTCTCTTAGGAGTTGCCAATGTCCAAGGCCAGGAACAAATCAGCTTCCAGGTTCCTTTTGAAGTCCGGCCAGGTACAACAACGGTGGAAGTCGCCAATGGCTCCGGCGCATTGCGCATCCCGGGTGTCCCCGTATTCCCTGCACAACCTGGGATTTTTGAATTCCTCGACAACGCAAGCAACGCCTACCTTGCAGCAGTAGTTCACATCGATGGAAGTCTGGTCTCCGCCATCAGCCCTGCCCGCCGCAGCGAAGTAGTGTCACTCTATTTCACCGGAGGCGGTGCCCTTCGGCCCGCCGTCCCCACCGGCCGCCTCGCCCCTGTTCCCCCCAGCGTCACCATCGCACCAGTAGCAATCGGCGTCAGCGACACCAACTGCGAAGTCCTCTTTGCCGGGTACGCTCCTGGTAACCTCGGCCTCTACCAAGTGAACTTCCGAATTCCAGCCAACTCGCCAACCCGTCTGGCCAAACTCAGCATCCGCATCGGAACTGAAATTGGCCAGGATAGTCTAATTCCCATTCAATAACTCTTTGGCCGGTGAGATAATGGGCGTAATGTCCACGGAAAAACTCACGCCGGAATTGGAAAAGGAATTCAACCCCTGGTTGAATGCCGATGCCCGTATTGAAGAAGCCGCCAATCGCCTTGGCTTGGACAGGGGAATTAAGAAAATTCTAAAGTCTCCATCCAAGGAACTCACAGTTCATATTCCGGTGCTGCTTGACGATGGCCGCATCGAAGTGTTCACTGGCTATCGCGTCCAGCATTCCGTTGCCCGCGGTCCAGGTAAAGGTGGCATCCGTTATGCGCCCGACGTCAACCTCGACGAAGTCCGCGCCCTCGCCAGTTGGATGACATGGAAATGCGCCGTCACCAATCTCCCCTTCGGCGGAGCCAAAGGCGGTGTCATCTGCGACCCCAACATCATGTCCGACGGAGAATTGGAACGGCTCACTCGCCGCTACACTTCCGAAATCATCGACATCATCGGCCCTGAAAAGGACGTCCCCGCCCCCGACGTCAATACTAACGAAAGAACCATGGCCTGGATCATGGATACCTATTCCATGCACAAGCGCGAAACCACCACCGGCGTGGTAACCGGCAAACCCATCAACCTCGGCGGCTCGCGCGGCAGAACCGAAGCCACCGGTCGTGGCTGCTTGCTCGTCACCCTGCAAGCCTTGAAGCACTTCACAATTGCCCCAACTCAAGTGGACGTAATCATCCAAGGCTTCGGCAACGTCGGCGGTATGGCCGCAAAGCTAATGGCCAAACAAGGTATTCGCGTCACATGTATTATCGAGCACGATGGTGCCGTTCATAACCCCAAAGGGCTCGACATTGAAGCCCTAATGGCTTGGAAGAAACAGCATGGGTCCATCCGCAATTTTCCCGAAGGGGAAACCATGGCCTCCTTGGACGCTCTTTTCCTCAAGTGCGACGTCCTAATTCCAGCCGCCCGCGAAAACGTCATCACTTCAGAAACAGCCGGCAAGATCAATTGCAAAATTCTCTGCGAAGGTGCCAACGGCCCAACCACTTCCGTTGCCGACAAAATCCTTGAAGATCGCGGCATCTTCGTCATCCCCGATATTTTGGCCAACGCCGGCGGCGTAACGGTGTCTTACTTTGAATGGGTGCAGGATCGCCAAGGCTATTTCTGGAATGAACAACTGGTGAACAAACGCCTGGAAGAAATCATGAACGAAAGTTTTTGGGACGTAGTTCACTACGCGCAAACCCACAAGGTGAACAATCGAATCGCTGCCTACATGCTGGCTCTCGATCGCGTTGCCTTCGCCATTCGCCTACGGGGAATCTACGCCTAGTGCAGGATTCCTCCACGCCGGTGATGCGGCAATACCAATCCATCAAACAGCAGGTCCCCGGCGCATTGCTATTCTTCCGCCTTGGTGACTTCTATGAAATGTTCTTCGACGATGCCATCGTTGCATCGCGCGAACTGGAAATCACTCTCACCGCCCGCAACAAAGACAAAGGCGAACCCATCCCCATGTGCGGCGTCCCCTATCATGCCGCCGATGGCTACCTCGCCCGCCTCATTCAAAAAGGCTATCGCGTCGCCATTTGCGAACAGATGGAAGCCCCATCCAAAGCCGTAAAACTGGTCCGCCGCGAAGTCACTCGCATCCTAACCCCCGGCACCGCTACCGATTCGCACATGCTCCGCTCGCGCGAAAATAATTACCTCGCAGCAGTCCATCGCAGCGGCGACAAAGCCGGCATGGCCTACGTCGATGTCTCCACCGGCGAATTCCGTGCCACCGAATTAAGCCTCGCCGAAGTGGCCCCCGCGCTCGACGCCCTCAACGTTCGCGAAGTCATCGCCGCCCCCGGCTTCAATCCAGATCCCAGCCGTCTGCGCACCGAAGTGGAAGCCTGGACCTTCGCCCTCGATCTTGCCGATCGCATCCTCAAAGAGCATTTCAAACTCCTCAGCCTCGATGGCTGCGGTCTCGATCATCGCCCCCTCGCCGTCTCCGCCGCTGGCGCCGTCCTGCACTATCTGCGCGATACCCAGCGCTCCTCGCTCGATCATCTTGATCGTCCCGGGTTCTTCGATCGCAACCAGGCCATGGTGCTCGATTCCGTCACCGTCCGAAACCTGGAACTGGTTGACCCTCTCTTCTCCGCCGAACAAACCGATTCCACCCTGGCATCCGTCATCGATCTCACCTGCACCGGCATGGGCGCTCGCCTCCTTCGCCGTCGCCTCCTTCGCCCCTCCGTCGAAATTGCCGAAATCAACGGCCGCCTGGACAACATTGAAAGGTTCACAAAAGATACCATCCTCCGCGCCGAAGTTCGGAAAATCCTGGACCGCATTCTCGACCTGGAACGCCTGCTAGCCAAAGTAACTCTCGGCTCCGTCACCCCTCGCGAACTCCTCGCCCTTGGCCGCTCCCTCGAAAAACTTCCCGAACTGAACCGCCTTCTTCAGGAAGAACGCTTCGACGATTTAGGTCAAGTTCGCAATGCAATCCTAGAAGGCATCGCCGACGAACCACCCGCCGCAATCGTCGACGGCGGCACCATCCGCGCCGGTGTCAACCCCGAACTCGACGAACTCCGCGACATCAGCCGCAACAGCAAAGGCTACATAGCCGCCATCGAAGCACGTGAGCGCGACCGCACCGGCATCCAATCTCTCAAGGTGCGCTTCAATAATGTGTTCGGCTACTACATCGAAATCACTAAATCGAACCTCCACCTGGCCCCTTCCGATTACGATCGCAAACAGACTCTAGTCAATGCCGAACGTTTCACAACGCCCGAATTGAAGGAACTGGAAGGCAAAGTACTCGCCGCAGAAGATCGCATTCTAACGCTTGAAAAAGACATCTTCAACCAAATCCGCAACCTCGTCGCCACCCACGCCGGCGCCATCCGCCAAGCCGCCATCACCGTTGCCGATCTCGATCTCACCTCCGCCCTGGCTGAAGTCGCCGTGCTCAATCGCTACACCCGCCCCGTACTCACCGAAGGCGGCGAACTCCGCATCCACGAAGGCCGTCACCCCGTCATCGAAAAGCTGGCCATTCGCGACGCCACCCGCTTCATCCCCAACGACGTTTCGCTTGACCCCGCGCACCTTCACCTTGCCCTCATCACCGGCCCCAACATGGGCGGTAAATCCACGTACCTGCGGCAAACCGCGCTCATTTCAATCCTCGCGCAAATGGGCTCATTCGTCCCAGCGTCATCGGCAACACTGCCCATCATTGATCGAGTCTTCACGCGCATCGGCGCAGCCGACAACCTCGCCCGTGGCCGGTCCACATTTATGGTTGAAATGACAGAAACCGCCGTCATCCTCAACACCGCAACCAAAAACAGCCTCATCATTCTGGACGAAATCGGCCGCGGCACTTCCACGTACGATGGCCTTGCCCTAGCTTGGGCCGTCGTCGAACACATTCACAACCACATCGGAGCACGCACCTTGTTCGCCACCCATTACCATGAACTCACCATCCTCGCCGGTCAATTAAAGGGAGTCTGCAACCTGCACGTCTCCGTCAAGGAATCTGGCGACGGCATTCTGTTCCTGCGCAAAGTGCTCGCCGGTGCCGCCGATAAAAGCTATGGAATCGAAGTCGCCCGGCTCGCAGCACTGCCCATATCCGTCATTGAACGGGCTCGTGAAGTGCTGGCCCTGCATGAAAAAACAGAGTCCATCGTCAGTGAAGAACTCACTCCGGAACCCAACCATCAGCCCATGCAGATTCGCCTATTCGAACCTGTCGGCGGTGGCATTGCCGAACGCATCCGCGCGCTGGACCTCGATAGCATCCGCCCCATTGAAGCCCTGCAATTGTTGGCCGATTTGCAGAAGGAGTTGAAGTCATGAGGATCGCCGGCATCATGAGTGGCACCTCGCTCGACGGTATCGACGTCGCCGTAATCGACACCAAAGGCACCAAATGGGAGCTGGTAGAATTCACAACCACGCCATATCCCAAGGCCCTCAAAGCCCGCATCCTGGCCGTGTCCAACTGCACAACGCACACCAGCGCCATTTCCCGATTGAACTTTGAGCTGGGTGAGCGATACGCAGCAGCAGTGCTCGCACTGCGGACGCCTGTGAAGTCCATCCAGTTAATCGGCTGCCACGGCCAGACCATTTTCCACGAGCGCGGCAACACACTGCAAATCGGCGAACCCGCCGTGATTGCCGAACGCACAGGCATTCCCGTAGTCTCCAATTTCCGCACGCGAGACGTCGCAGCAGGAGGGCAGGGAGCCCCTCTAGTGCCGTTCGTCGATTACCTGTTGTTCCGAGACAAAAAGCTCCGCCGAGTAGCGCTGAACATCGGCGGCATCGCCAACATCACCATTCTCCCCCCCGCCTGCACCCCCGCCGACGTCCTCGCTTTCGACACAGGCCCAGGGAATATGGTCATCGACCAGTTAGCAAAGCTCGCCACCAACGGCAAGCAGGATTACGATAAGGATGGCCGCCTGTTCCGCAAAGGCACAGTGAATAAGCAGCTTTTAGATCGCCTACTCCGTGACAAGTGGTACAAAAAGCCCGGCCCCAAGTCAGCAGGACGCGAGCAGTATGGGCACCAGTTCATTGCCCAACTAATAGCCACCGGCGATAGCATAGTAAATCTTCTCGCCACAGCAACAATCCTAACCGCTTCAACCATAGCCGATGCAATCCACCGCTTCGCCAACGGCCCTGTAGACGAACTAATAGCCGCCGGCGGCGGAGTCCACAATCCACATTTGATGAACCACCTGGCCGCACTGCTCCCAGGTACCGCAGTGGTGAAGTCGGATGAATTCGGTGTCCCAACCGATGCAAAGGAAGCTATCGCCTTCGCCCTCCTGGCCAACGAAACCTGGGCCAGCCGTCCAGGCAATCTGCCATCAGCTACAGGAGCACAGAGGTCAGTGGTCTTAGGGAATTTTACGCCACGATCAGTTCCCACTCCTCATACTCAGTCATCAAGAGTCAATGTATGATAACATCCAAGTCTTGGTAATGGAGGCTATTTTGAATAATCCGAATGCAAACGCGACAACAATTCGTGGAATTGCGGAGAAGATTAACAAGCTGGCAAAAGGTCGTCCAATTGGAGAGCTCCAGCAATTGCGCAAAGAGCGGGAGAATTTGAAAAAAAACCGAAACTCGAAATATTTGGTCCTACGACAATTAAGGATGAAGGTGAGGATAAGTATGCTTTCCACACGGGCGGACAAAAGGAGCTCCAATTCAATATCGGTATCGAACTGGAATGCCTGAGACACGCAGTAGCATTCTCAATAGAGCCTAGTCGCTCGGTGCCGGCCAGTGATCTCTTGAAACTGTTCCGACCGAAGGTCTATAAATTCAACGAGTTTTTCAGGATACACCCTGACGAGTTTTCTGATTTCCAAATGTGGCATTGGTTTCCCAAGAAAGCTTCAAAAGAGCGCGAACGCAGCACCAATTATGCTCCAGGGCGAATTCCCGAAGGCAGAATCGCGAGTGGCTTCTTTATCTGTTTTGGAAAGTGCCAGCGATTGGATCACTACGATTTGGATTTGATTCTTGACGACTTTGACCGATTGCTGTACCTCTACAAGTTCGTTGAAGGAAAAGTTACATTTCCAACCGTGGATTCCGCTGAGCGCTTCCATTTCACACCAGGTTGCAGCCTGAAGCCTTCCTTAACTACCGCGTCCATTCCCGCCCAACAACTTAATGTATTACAGCGGCACAATGATCTCCAACTGGCACTATACAACTGCCTGAGAATGGGTCCAGGCGAAATTGAAGTTGGGACCGAGCAGGGTACTGGCTCTGGAACTAGAATTGACCTGGTCGTTCTCCGCGATGGTCAGTATTGGTTTTATGAGATAAAGTCTTTTGGATCGGCTCGTGCATGCATCCGGGAAGCCTTGTCGCAGTTGCTCGAATACTCCTATTGGCCGAAAGCGCAGGCAGCCGAGCGCTTGATCATCGTCGGTGAGCCACCTCTCGACAACGAATCGGATGCTTATCTATGCAGTCTTCGAAAGCAATTTAAGTTACCGGTTTACTATCAGCAGTTCATCTTGAATGAGGGGAGGTTAGTTGAGTCCGCTTGAATATAGACAAGAGCAGAATTCGTTAGAGTCTATCCGATTTTTCCAGATTCAATGCCCAGCGGAAACGGTCAGTTAGCGCCCCAAGGATTGATGATCTCTATCCAAGACCTTCAAAGTCCCTCACATTCCGCGTCACGATCACCAATTCATGATGCAGCGCAGTTGCCGCGATCATACCGTCCGGCGCATTGATTGGCCTTCCCATTAGTTGCCGATTTCCCTCAAGCACTCCCCACGTTCAGCAACGGCTTGTGTGACCGGCAAGATGCGGCCATCGAATAAAGGCAGCAGATCCTTTTCCAGCCACGTCTCCAACTGAGTGCGCCTTTTGCTATCAGGCATGATCGTAAATCCCTTGCGCAGTTCACCGACGCTAACAACACTTAGAAAAAGCTCACTTTTCTTCTGGGCCAGAACCCAATCTCTTACTTTGGGATCAGGAAGGGAACGGACCAATTCTGATGGAACGTTCGTATCCAGAAGAAAACCACTCACGAAAAGTCCACGGTGCGGCCAGGGGAAGGATTGCGCGTAAAGTCGAGATCATCAGCCAGACCCCGAACAAGGGAACACACATCTACAAGAGCTTGCCCGGTCTGGCCCGCTTCATCGGACTTGGGAACGTTTGCCTCTCGATCAACAATTTCTTTTACAAAATCTGCCACCGACACTCCTCGTGACCGGGCTTGGGCTAGAAGACTTTTCTCAACTTCGGGTTGAAGGTCAAGGGTGATTGTCAAATGTCGCTCCTTAATTCCTACTACTCATTTTAGGGTACAGGCGAATTGGGGGAAGGACAAGCCGAGTAGTTGAATTCGCAAATCGGCGGGTCGATGGTTTTGCGCACGTTCAAATTCATTTTGCGGGTCGCTACTTAAGCGAGCATGTACGATTGATCACACCTTCGGCGGTGCCTTCAGCTACGCTCGAAATTAAGGTTGACGATGACAAAAACTGAACAGCCCACAAGCCAGCGCTTTCTCCGCCAGGGTCATGCTTCCATCGGTGAACTCATGTTGGAACAAGGGGTCAAGCCAGCGACTGATGTCCGCGAACTCCTTGGAGATTTTTGGCCGGAGAATGAATCCGTCGATGACTTTACTGCCGCTGTTAGAGAATGGCGTGGTCATGAAAAATGATCAAGCAACATGAATCACATCCGCAGGCCCAATCGACTATGCTGGAAAATGATGACCTCCATAGACAATCTGAAAGTGAAAAATATGCTCACTAAGACACTCTCTTTTTCAGTTTTCTACGGAGAAGATTCTACTGGCGGCTATGTGGCCACAGTCCCGTTCTGCCTGGCTGCCACACACAAGGCGAAACCCTTGAGGAGGCCGAAATCAACGTAAAAGAAGCAATCGAAGTCTATTTTGAAAGCTTAGCCGCACACGGCGAACAGATCCCGGTGGAAGGCAGACCGGTCTGGGATCGACGTCCCATCAAACGTGATAAACAATTCCGAATCGATTGATTTCGATGAAATCGAAATCCTCGAAACTTGCGGAAATCTTTCGGATGTTGGCGACGAATATTGCGATCAGTTCTATGTTCTGGATATTCCCTGTTGAAACCAGCAACAACTTCCATGGTTCCTTTCTCAACAGGAACGAGTCAACGAAATCCGAATCCTTCGTCACAACTACCCAATGGTCCCTAACCGAAAGTTCGCTTATGACTTCATCTGAAGTTCGATTGGCCAGCGGAAGGTCGAGCGTATGCAATGCCTCATGCCCTGACCGCATCAAAAGCTGGGACACTTGTCTCGGTAGCTGAGCGTCAACTAAGAACTTCACGCGGCATTCGGCTCAATGCGCTTGATCCGGCTCAACTGTGCGGCGTAGGCCAACACCGCAAGTAAATCCTCACGCTCCAGATCTTCATAATCTTTAAGGATTTCCTCAATAGTCATACCGGAACTCAGCAATTCCAGCATTGTCTCCACTGGATAGCGCAACCCACGGATGGTAGGTTTTCCATGGCAAATCGACGGGTCAATGGTAATACGCTCGTTCAAATTCATTTGCAACTCGTCAAATCTACTGGCCGACCCGTAGAACGGTTGCGGCTAAAATCCAGCTCCCCATCCTCAAACAAACCCCGGACGGGTTCAAAGAGTTCCACAAGGTTCTTCGCTCGCGTAGCCACTGAACCAGATTCAACCCTTTGCGGTAAGCGAGAAATCGCCGCATCAATCAATTCTTCTACCGAGCGAATCACACCTGCACTGATAGCAGCCTCAATTGCTCTCTCTGGATGTGAAAGTAATGTTACATTCATGCGGAGACTCCATTTCGGGCTATTCTCATAGCCTACCAGTTGGCCAATCACACATCAATCCAAAATCTTAACTCGCTACCCCTCAACCACTTCCATCTCCCCACATCCCGTCACGCTAGCCACCCCATGGAACAATCCAACCGAGGACAATCCCATGGCATCCGCTTCCCAAATCATCGCAAACATCGCCAACGCCCAACATTCCACCGGACCCGTCACCGCCCAAGGCAAAGCACGCTCCGCTGCAAATTCCACTAAATTCGGCTTCTACGCAAAACAAGCCGTCCTGCTCACTGAC